>NZ_JBITGL010000018.1:0-196994 GCF_044456985.1 Nonomuraea sp. NPDC050663 | reverse complement strand
CTTTTCAAGGGCCGCCTGGCCCTCCAGAAAACGCGACCGCGCGGCCGGGGTGGGCCGCGCGGGGGTGTTTCCCCACGGTTAGAGTTTGGGTGGGTGGCATCGGGCGGGGGGCGGGGGGGCCCCCGGGTGGGGGGGGGGGGCGGCGTTTGGTAGCCCGCCGGCCCCGCGCCCCCCCCCGCGCGCCCCCCCCCGCCCCCCCCCGCCCCCCCCCCCCCCCCCCCCCCCCCCCCCCCCCCGCCGTACGTCACGCAGGTCGTGTCAGACCTCGACCACCACCGGGATGATCATCGGACGTCGCCGATAGGTGTCGCTCACCCAGCGTCCCACCGTGCGGCGCACCACCTGGCGGATCTGCTGCATGTCGACCACCCCGTCGGCGGCCCGGTCCTGCAGCGCCTTCTCGATCTGCGGGATGATGTCCTCGAACGCCGTCGGGTCTATGCCCGACCCCCGCGCGTGGATCTCCGGCCCGGCGGTCACCTTGCCGGTGGTCGAGTCGACCACCACGACAACCGAGACGAACCCCTCGTCGCCGAGGATGCGACGGTCCTTCAGGGACACGTCGGTGATCTCGCCCACGCTGCTGCCGTCGACGTAGACGTAGCCCGCCTGAACCGCACCCGTGATCTTGGCCTGCCCGTCGACGAGGTCGACGACGACGCCGTCCTCGGCGATGACGATGTTCTCGTCGGGCACGCCGGTGAGCGCGGCCAGCTTGGCGTGGGCGCGCAGGTGGCGCCATTCGCCGTGCACCGGCATGAAGTTGGACGGCCGCACCAGGTTGAGGACGTACAGGAGCTCGCCGGCGGCGGCGTGGCCCGAGACGTGCACCTTTGCGTTGCCCTTGTGCACGACGCGGGCGCCCCACCTGGTCAGGCCGTTGATGACCTTGTTGACCGCGGTCTCGTTGCCCGGCACCAGGCTGGACGCGAGCAGCACGGTGTCGCCGTCGGCCACCCGGATCGGGTGGTCGCGGTTGGCCATGCGCGACAGCGCCGCCATCGGCTCGCCCTGGGACCCGGTGCAGATCAGCACCACGTCCTCCGGCGGCCAGCCCTCGATCTCGCGGCCGTCGACGATCAGGTCCGGCGGCACGTGGAGGTAGCCCAGGTCGCGGGCGACACCCATGTTGCGCACCATCGACCGGCCGATCAGCGCGACCTTGCGGCCGTGCCGGGCGGCGGCGTCCATCACCTGCTGCACGCGGTGCACGTGGGAGGCGAAGCTGGCCACGATCACGCGCTTGGCCGAGGTGCGGATGACCTCGTCGATGACCGGCCCGATCTCGCGCTCGCTGGTGACGAAGCCCGGCACCTCGGCGTTGGTCGAGTCGGACATCAGCAGGTCGACGCCCTCGGTGCCGAGCCGCGCGAATCCGCCCAGGTCGGTCAGCCGCCCGTCGCTGGGCAACTGGTCCATGCGGAAGTCGCCGGTGTGCAGCACGATGCCCGCCGGAGTGCGGATGGCCACCGCCACCGCGTCGGGAATCGAGTGGTTGACCGCGAAGAACTCGAGGTCGAACGGCCCGAAGGTGTGCCTCTCCCCCTCGACGACCTGGTGCTTGACCGGCTGAATGCGGTGTTCGGTGAGCTTGGCCTCGATGAAGGCCAGCGTCAGCCTCGACCCGACGAGCGGGATGTCGCGCCGCTCACGCAGGAGGTACGGCACGGCCCCGATGTGGTCTTCGTGGGCGTGCGTCAGCACGACCGCCTCGACGTCGTCGAGCCGGTCTCTGATGTAGTCGAAGTCGGGCAAAATCAGGTCGACCCCGGGCTGTTCGGGATCGGGGAACAACACACCGCAGTCGACGATCAGCAACCGGCCGTCGTACTCGAAGACGGCCATGTTCCTGCCGATCTCCCCCAGGCCGCCGAGCGCGATGATGCGCAGCCCGCCCTGCGGCAGCGGCGGTGGCGAGCCCAGTTCAGGATGCGGGTGACTCATGCATGTCCTTTCCTCCCCGTCTGCTGACACGAAACACGGTCGTCGGACCGCCCTCCGGACGAGTCACCGGCTCGTCGCTTTACAGGTAGTCGTGTGACCACGTTTCGCGCCAGTCCTTACACGTCTGTCAACTTCACTCCGCCGGCCACCAGGCATGCCCGCAGCTCGGCGATCTGCGCTTCGTCGGCGGCCACCAAGGGGAGTCTGTGCCCGCCCACGGGCTGGCCAACCAGCTTGAGTGCCGCCTTGACCATGATCGCCCCACCGGCACGATTCATGATCCCATCGATGACCGGAATCAGCTGCTGATGCGTCGCGCGCGCCTCGTCGGCACGTCCCGCGCCGTGATCGGCGATCATCCTGGCCAGTTCCGCCCCGACCACGTGGCCGACGACGCTGACGAATCCGGCTCCGCCGTACGCGAGCCAGGCCAGGTTGAGCGCGTCGTCACCGGAGTAGAAGACCAGGTCGGTGGCGAGCATCACCTGCGAGCCGGCGAACAGGTCGCCCTTGGCGTCCTTGACCGCCACGATGCGCTCGTGCTGCGCCAGCCTGATCAGCGTGGTCGTCGCGATCGGGACGCCGCTGCGGCCCGGAATGTCATAGAGCATCACGGGCAGGCCCGTGGCGTCGGCAACGGTGGTGAAATGCCGGTAGAGCCCCTCCTGCGGGGGCTTGTTGTAATACGGCGTCACCACGAGCAGGCCGTCGGCGCCCGCCCGCTCGGCGGACCTGGCCAGCTCCACGCTGTGAAGGGTGTCGTTGGTGCCGGCGCCCGCGACCACCGTCGCCCGATCGCCGACCGCCTCGACCACCGCTTTCAGCAACCGCTCCTTCTCCGCGTCGCTCGTGGTCGGCGACTCACCGGTGGTACCGCTCACGATCAGGCCGTCGTTGCGCTGCACGTCGACCAGGTAGGCGGCCAGCGACTGGGCGCGGGCGTAGTCGACGCCGCCGTCGGCGGTGAACGGGGTGACCATGGCGGTCAGCATGCGGCCGAAGGGGGCTCCGGTGGAACGAGAAGGCGATGCCATAGAGCGAACGGTACCCGGATTCGCAAAACGCTTGGACCCCGGCACCCCTCATCTGTGGAAAACCTCGACCCGCTCCACGAACCAGGTAGGGGCGCCTCATTGGGAAGAGGCCGTCGATATGTGCTCGGGGGTACACACATCGACGACCTCTACCGGACAATCGGTGGCCCTTACGGGGGTGTTACAGAGATTCGCGGAGAATTTTTCACCTGCCCAAAGTTGGCACTCCATCTCCGCTCGATGACGGTAGGTTACCTGCCGAATACGGCAACATGGGGCCCAATGCCCTAACAGGGCCTCCACTACAAGGACGGTCTCGTGGCCACCTCCGATCCGGTCTACCTGCGCGTCGTCGAAGACATTCGACGGCAGATCAACGACGGTTCACTCCCTCCTGGCGCGCCCATCCCCTCCCGGGCGCAGTTGACCCGTAAATACCAAGTCGGCGAGACAGCCGCCCGGCACGCCCTCCGCGTCCTGGCGAACGAAGGCCTCATCGTGGGTCGTGTCGGCTCGGGTCACTACGTGAGGGAACGTCCCGACCTCATCCCCCTCCACCGATGGCGACATCTCGAACACTCCTCCCCCTTTGCCGCAGACCTGCAGAGCCAGGGCCGCCGCGTCACCCTCGACCGGCACAGCGAGCAGTCGGAAGCCGGGCCTGCGATCGCCCAGCGCCTCCGCCTCGACGAGGCCGCCCCGGTGGCGAAAACGCACTACATCTACCGCGACGACGGCAGAGCCCTCCAACTCGCCACCTCCTATGAGCCCCTTGAGCTGGCCTCCGACGACGACAGGCGCAGCCTGATCGCCCGGATGTACGCTCACGGCATCAAGATCACCGAGATCGTGGAGCGAGTCCACACCCGCGTCCCCCAGCCCAGCGAGAGCGACGCCCTCGACCTTCCCGCCGGCGTCCACGTGCTTCACGTCGAACGCACCCACTGGGCCGGCGATCGGCCCGTCGAGACCAGCGACATCGTCATCCCCGGTGATCGTTTCCAGGTGGTCTACAGCCTGCCCGTCTGACACCCCTCGGCCCGCCTTCGCACCGGGGCGGGCCGGGTGTTGGGGAACGGCTTCGCAGCTTCCTCCGGAGGCCCCTCTCCCAGCAGGGACCCCTCCACCTCCGGAGGATCCCCATCCCCCGGGGATTGTCGGCGCCCGCTGGTACAACCGTCCCGGTGCCCAACCGGAGGTGTACTGATGCGCGTCAAAGACCTGCCCACCACCGAACGCCCCCGCGAACGCCTGCTGTCGCGCGGCCCCTCAGCCCTGGCCGACCGCGAACTCCTCGCCATCCTCCTCGGCTCCGGCTTCCACGGCACCAGCGCCGTCGACCTGGCCGCCCAGGTGATCTCCCACTGCGGCGACCTCACCTCCCTGTCCCGCTCGGAAGCCCACCGCCTGCTGGCCGTCCCCGGCATCGGCCCTGCCAAGGCCGCCCGCGTCGCCGCAGCCTTCGACCTCGTACGGCGAGCAGCAGCCGAACCCTCCCGCACCCGCATCACCAGCAGCTCGGACCTCGCCTCGGTCGCCGCTCCCCTGCTGCGCGGCCACTCCCGCGAACGCCTGGCCGTCATCGTGTGCGACGCCCGAGGCGCCGTGCTCCGCCGTACGATCCTCACCGAGGGCGGCACTGACCACACCCTCGT
The DNA here is from genome assembly GCF_044456985.1 of Nonomuraea sp. NPDC050663. Lineage (NCBI taxonomy): Bacteria > Bacillati > Actinomycetota > Actinomycetes > Streptosporangiales > Streptosporangiaceae > Nonomuraea > Nonomuraea sp. NPDC050663. The sequence continues at coordinate 192,361 of NZ_JBITGL010000018.1, read as the reverse complement.
CCCCATCCGCGAGGTCATCACCTCGGTGCTCACCTCGGGCGGAGCGTCGTTCGGCATCGCCCACAACCACCCCAGCGGCTCCCTCACCCCCAGCCCCGCCGACCTCGCCGCCACCGACCACCTGTGCCTGGCGGCGGAGACCGTGGGGCTCCGCTTCCTCGACCACCTGATCGTCACCGACACCGCCTGGCGCCGCATCCCCACCTCGAGCCCCTCGCCACCCGCCACCTCCGGCGCAACAGCCCTCGAACCGTGACCCGGCCCACCCGTGACGCGCTTCCGGGGTTGCCCGATTGGATCCCACCCGGGTCAGCGGTGCTCGCCTCCGGCTCGCGCGCCCTCCCCAGGCGCGGCTTCGCCGCGCACCCCATGGTCAGGCGCCCTCGTGATCGCCGGTGTCCAAGGTCACAGCCACGACGAGGGCTCCACCATGACGCCACATGGAAACGTGCAGAAACTACCGCCGCTGGTGATCGCGATGGGCAGAGTCGTTGACAGCCAGCCTGCTCGCTTGCCTGATTCTGGCCTCGACGTATCAGCTTCTACCGCAGGCCGGGGAGCGGTCCAGCGCCTCCCGGGCAGTCGCTGGACCGCGGCGACCCCGTTGCCAGCATCCTTGCTGCGCCAAGAACCAGCTCATCGGGGTGGTCATCCGATCGCCCAGCGCTCAGAACAGTCATGAGCGCACCGCGATCCAGGGAACTGCCGCACGATCCGCCTACCGCCGGCGAACGATCAGCACCAGTTACGCGGAGGGCCCGATGCTCTAACTGCTTAGGGGATGATCATCGGGCCCTCCTACCAGCAACCCGCTCCGGCAGCACCCATGGACATCACCACATGTGTCCATGGGTGCTCGACAAGCAGGGTCCTCAGGAGACGCGACCGAGTGCCTCCTGGGGTCATCTGCGCGAGAGGAGGGCCTCGCGCATGTTTCGAGGCGGCTCCGCGGTATTCCCCAGTCCACGCGGAGCCGCCGCCCAGCCGCCGCGTGGTGAGTGAAGGCACGCGGCCGACCGGGAGCTCGAATCAAATCACCATGAAGATCTACGACAGAGGGCCAGACAACAGGGGCATGTCGACCTGCGTCGCCGAACGAGCCAGCATCGCCATACGCGATTCTTCGTTCGCGCCCACATCATGATCACCTGCACTCTCCATTCAAAAGACGTGCCCAGAGATTCCGCGCCTCTTCGGTTCGCATCCAGGGCGATTCGTGGACGACCATGCCGGTCTCCCGTCGGCAGAAGCGGCGGATGAACATGAGCCCGGCAGCCATGCAGAGCTCGTAGAAGACGGGTTGCATATCTGACGTGAAGTCGCAGACACGAATCCGATTGGCGCGAGGCACGGGCACACTCCAATCGATGTCTTCAACGCCGCGGTCCGGCCGATCTTTGCTCACGCTCGAACTATACGTCTGGTTGTCTATTCTCGTCCACAGCTAATTCAATGATCGCCCATATAGACGAGACGATTTGAGAGGGGTCGTAGCCGTTCGCCTATCTTGCGTACGTGCTCGACCACGACGGAGACACCCACATCTACCTTCAGATCGCCGCCATCCTGCGCGAGCGGATCGAGGGGTTGAGTTCCGGGCACCCGGTCCCCAGCGAAGCCGACATCCAGCGGGAGTTCGGTGTCGCACGGGCAACGGCACGCAAGGCGATCCACGTCCTACGCGAAGAGGGATCGATCTACACCGTGCAAGGCCAGGGCACGTTCGTTGGCACTGCCGACGACGCTCCACGTAGGCCGCGAAAGGTACCGATCTATCAGCAGATCGCCGCGGACCTGGCAGGCGATATAAGGACGGGCAAGTACCAGCCGACCAGGCCCGTTCCCGGGGAGTCGACGCTCCAGCAGCGGTATGACGTTGCCAGGGAGACGGTACGGCGAGCCATGGCCCTACTGCGCGAGCAGGGATGGATTTACACCGTTCCGCAGCGGGGCAGCTACGTGTCACCCATGGACTCGTGGCCCAGCTAGACGAACTCGACTACTTGTCTACGCACATGTAGACTAGTGCTCATGCTCGATAGAGAGGGCCCCGTGCCCATCTACAAGCAGATCGCGCAGCATCTCGACGAGATGATCACCCGAGGCGAGCTTCGACTCGGCGACCCGATCCCGAGCGAGGCGTCTATCGAATCGACCTACCACGTCTCGAGAACGACGGCCCGCAGAGTGGTCAGAGAGTTGCGCGTGAGAGGGCTCGTCACAACCGTTCAGGGCGAGGGCAGCTTCGTTGGCTGTGAAGGCACCCCCAGGAATCAGGGGAGACGCCCGCTCTACATGAGGCTCGCGGCGGAAGTAGCCCAGCGCATCCGCCAAGGCGAACTTCAGCCGAACCGGCCGATTCCCAGCGAGAAGACCCTGATGCAGCAGTACGGCATCGCCAAGGCCACCGCACGCCAGGTCGTGGCCGCGCTTCGCCACCAAGGCTGGGTGTTCACCGTTCCGTACCGCGGGAGCTATGTCAGCCCGGAAAATGAGTGGCCTGCCCCCGGACAATGATCACATGGACTACGACCGTCTGATCTCCGAAGCACTGGCGACCCCCTTCGAAGGCTGGGACTTCGGCGTCTTCAAGGACCGCTACGAAGAGCAGACCGACCGGCTCCCCTGGAACTACGAGCAGCTTGTCCGCGACAGCATGGCCGACGTCTCGTCCATGCTCGACATGGGCACCGGCGGCGGGGAGTTCCTGGCCGCGCTGGCGCCGCTGCCGGTGCGGACGGCGGCGACCGAGGGGTATGCGCCGAATGTGCCCGTTGCGCGGGATCGACTGGAGCCGCTGGGGGTCGAGGTGGTGGAGGTGGACGAGGATGACGCGCTGGGGTTCGCGGACGGGTCGTTCGAGCTGGTGATCAACCGGCACGAGTCGTTCGATCCGCGCGAGGTGCATCGGGTGTTGAAACCGGGTGGGGTGTTCGTCACGCAGCAGGTCGGGGGGCGGGATCTGGAGGAGGTCAACCTGGCGCTGGGCGGGCCCCGGCATGAGGTGTACGAGTGGGACCTGGGGTCTGCTGCCAGAGGGTTGGTGGAGGCGGGGTTCGAGGTGACGTGGAAGGAGGAGCGGGCCTCGGAAGCGGTGTTCCGGGATGTGGGGGCGCTGGTGTTGTTCCTGCGCATCGCTGACTGGCAGGTGCCGGGGTTCTCCGTGGAGCGGTATGACGAGCGGCTGCGGCGGGTGCACGAGGAGATGCCGCTGCGGGCGACCGCGTGGCGGTTCGCGTTGACCGCGCGGAAAGCGTGACCGTGCGCGGAAAAGCGTGGCTGCGCGGATGGGGCCACCGTCCCGAAGCGGTGACCGTCCCGAAGCGGTGACCGTCCCGAAGCGGTGACCGTACGCGGAAAGCTTGGCCGTGTGGAAGGGGTGACCGTACCGAAGCGGTGACCGTCCCGAGCCCGAAAAGGTCGCCGCGTACGCCTGCCGTACTGCGCCGAAAGCTCAGAGGTCGATGGCCCCGACCGTCTCGCCGAACAGTACCTCGCCCGTGGGCTGGAAGCCGAGCCGCAGGTAGAAGCCCTCCGGTCCGCCCTGCTCCCACAGCACGGTCGCCCACGCGTGTCCCCGCTTGCGCGCCTCCTCCAGGAACGCGTCGACCGCGAACTTGCCGTACCCCTTGCCCTGGGCGTCGCCGGCGACGTTGAGGCGCCAGATCCCGCACCTGAACGCCTCGATCTCGTGGCCGGGGTCGAAGTTGCCCATGATGAACGCCACCGCCCGCTCGCCGTCGAACACGAGCCGCGGCCATGCCGTCTGCCTGGACGCGTACGCCTCGGCGAGGGAGTTGAGCACCGGGGCGACGAACCGTTCCTGGTGGGGGGCGACCTTCACGTTGACGGCGTCCGGCAGGTTCTCGGGGGTGATCTCTTCGAGGCGGAGCATGAGAGCAAACCTAAACGAAAAGGGCGCCCCCGGCGGCAGCCGGGAACGCCCCAAGGGGAGAAACGTGTGTTAGTAGAGCAGGCGCGTACGCGTGCGGGCGAACTTGTCGGCCTGGGCGATGCTGTCGGTGCTGACGCCGTAGTCGCCGCCGCCCCAGTAGTGGTCGGCGATGACCGACGAGAGGCGGCGCGGCCAGACCTTGACGGTCATGGTGAAGCGCTTCCACTTCTCCGGCCGCGTGATGATGCAGTAGGCGTTGTAGTCGCGGCCCTCCTTGCGCACGCCGCACTTGGCGTTGGGGGCACGGCGGGTGATGCGGATCTTGGAGACGTTGCCCCGGTTGATGTCGGTGTACAGGACCAGCACCTGGCCCTCGAACACGTACGACTTCCACACGGTGTAGGTGTAGCTGATCGGCTGGTACGCGCTCTGCCGGGTCGGATAGTTGACCTTCACCCGAGCGGTGTCCAGTGAGGCGCCTCCGACCTTGAGGACCGGTGCCACTGCTGCCGTGACCGTGGGGGCGCTGAAAGCGGCGGACGCCACGGGCGCTGCGGTGGCGCCGGTGGTGGCGCCGGCCGCGGCCGGGGCGAGGGTCAGGGCGAGGAAGAAGCTGCCGGTCACGGCGGTGACGCGCGTGAGACGGTGTGCCATCGGAACTCCATTCGATGCGGTTGCGGATCATCCACCCACATCGGACTTGCAGCCCGGTTGCATGTCGGCTAAGACGCCTGGCAGATGACCGCCCGGCAGCCTATCGTCCGTACAAATACGGATATGTCGGAACGCCAGAATCGGCTACCGATGAACCCCGGCAACGGACGAAGCCCGGCGGCAGAGGCGCCCGCTCCTCAGAACACCGGAATGATGTCCTCCGGATCGATCACATCCACCTCGACCCCATCGAGATCCAGCTCGGGAATCGCCGGAAACGCGATCCCCCACCTCTCCACGATCGTCCGCACCCGGGCCATCGCCACCCGCCAGTTCTCCGCCTGCTCCTCGTACGACAACACCCCGAGCCCGCCCTCACGCGCGTGGTTCATGAGCACTCGATGGTTGTCCAGGAAGTACGGCGGCAGCTCCCAGAACCCGCCGGGCGGCTCCCAGAGGATCATCGACAGGAACACGAACCCCGCCCGCAACTGCCGGGTGATCAGCGACCGCACGTCGTCGGTCAGCCCCGGCCACTCGTTCTCGAGAATCGTCATGCAGATCTGCAGATGCCTGGACTCGTCCCGCCCGATCTTCTGGAACATCTCCGAGAACACCGGATGCGACGTCCCCGACGCCATCCCCCTGAACAGGGTCGAAGCAGCCATCTCCCCCATCATGAAGCTCGTGAAGAGCACCGGCAGGCTGTACCTGCCGACGGCGGCGTTGTACCCGTGCCAGTACCGCCCGCCGTTGTGGTAGAGCCACCCGACGTTGTTGTGCGCCGCCCGCTCCAGATCGTCCCCGGGTGTCCAGTTCAGCGGCCCGCCCGGCCACAACCGGGCGATCGTGCGCTGGCAGCACTCCTCGTGGTTCATCTCGTCGCGCGTGATGGAGAAGAAGCACTTGCGGACCGGATCCTCCTCGTGCTTCTCGAAGGCCTGGATCGTCGCGCGGGCGAACACCGCCGGTCCTGACGCGTCGAAGTTGGCCAGCACCGAGAACCAGTACATGATCCCCAGCCGCTGCTCGCGGCTGAAGTCCTCGGCGCGCAGCCCGTCCCACGGCAGGTCGGCGGGGTTCCACACCTGCCGTTTGGACTTCTCGTAGATCTGCGCGAGCTTCTCGGTCTCGACCCGCCACTCCATCGGGTAGATGTTCGGCTGCGGCACCTCAGGCGCGGGCCAGAAGCCGCCGTCGGGGACATTGAGGTCTGCCATGCCAGCCCCCTGCCCCGCCAGGGCCGTTCAATTGCGGCTGCGCTGCGTCACGGCGACGCACACGAGTACGGCCAGCGCGCCCGCCACCGTCTCCAGGCCGAACTCCTCCCCCATGAGCGACCACGCCCACACCAGCGTGAGCAGCGGCTGGGTCAGCTGGGTCTGCCCGGCCCTGGCGATGCCGCCCATGGCCAGGCCCTTGTACCAGGGCACGAAGCCCAGGAACATCGAGATCGCCCCCACGTAGGCGAACCCGGCGACAGCCGTCCAGCTGAAGGTGATCTCCGTGGTCGACGCCAGCACGGCCGTCACGGGCGCGGTGATGGGCAACGACAGGACGAGCGTGTAGGAGATCACCCGCCACCCCGGCTCGTTCCTGGTCAGGCGCGCCCCCTCGGTGTACCCGATGGCCGCCGACAGCAGCGCCCCTACCAGCAGCAGGTCGGGCCAGGTCAGGCTGCCGCCGCCCTGCGCGACGGTGAACACCGTGATCGCCGCCGCTCCGGCCGCGCACGCCACCCAGAACAGCGGCTTGGGTCGCTCCCCTGCGCGCAGGACGGCGAAGGCGGCCGTCGCGGCGGGCAGCAGGCCGATGACGACCGCCGAGTGGGAGGTGCTCGCCCCCAGGTGCAGCGCGAGCCCGCTGAACACCGGGAAGCCGAAGACCACCCCGGCGGAGATCAGGGCGTAGGAGGGCCACAGGGCGCGCGGCGGGATCAGCGGGAGACGGGCCACCTTGAGGCACACCGCGGCGATCACACCGGCCAGGAGCGCCCGGCCGATGGCCACCAGCCAGGGGTCGAAGCCCTCCATGGCGAACACGGTCGCGGGGAAGGAACCGGAGAAGGCGAGCACGCCCAGAAAGGCCAGAACAGTGCCACGCCGCTCCGCCCCAGCCCCAGCAGAAGCAGTCGAAGCAGTCGAAGCCGCCGAAGCCGCCGGCCTGGCCGACCGCGCGCCGCCGGCGGTGTCGAGCTCGTCACTGCGGATGGCCAGCGGAACCGCTACTGTCCACCCATCAGTAGCGCTATCATCATTATTCATGAACGACGATAGCAGTATCGCCCACCTGGCCGCGATACTGCGGGCGGAGGCCGCCGCCCTGGCCCCCGGCGACCGCCTGCCCTCCAGTCGCGAGCTGATCAGGCGCCACAACGTCAGCCCCGTCACCGTCTCCCGGGCGATCGGCCGCCTCGCCGCCGAGGGCAAGGTGGTCACCAGGCCGGGCAGCGGCGCCTACGTGGCCCATCCGGTCACCAGGACCACCGAGAGCGCCGACCTGTCATGGCAGACCGTCGCCCTCGGCGACAGGGTCGTGGACGAATCGGGTGTCGCCGCGCTCCTGACCCCGCCCCCCGAGGGGGTGATCCCCCTCACCGGCGGCTATCTCAACCCCCGCGTCCGGCCCGACAAGCACCTCGCCCAGGCGGCGGCGCGCGCCGTACGCCGTCCCGACGCATGGGCGATGCCGCCGCTCAATGGGCTGGCGGAGCTGCGGCGGTGGTTCGCCGACCAGGCGGGCGGGGAGGTGACGGCGGCGGACGCGCTGGTGGTGAGCGGCGGCCAGGCCGCGCTGACGCACGCGTTCAGGTCGCTGGCCGCGCCGGGCACCCCGCTGCTGATGGAGACGCCGACCTATCCGGGCGCCCTGGCCGCGGCGAAGGCGGCGGGCCTGCGGGCGACGGCGGTGCCGACCGACGCCGAGGGGGTGCGCCCGGAACTGCTGGCCGAGGCGTTCGCGCTGACGGGGGCGCGGGTGTTCTACTGCCAGCCGACCCTGCACAACCCGACGGGCGCGACGCTGAGCGCGGAGCGCCGGCGGCAGGTGCTCGACATCGCCCGCGCCAACGGCGCCTTCGTCATCGAGGACGATTACGCCCGCTATCTCACCCCGCACGCGCCCGCGCCGATGGTGTCGATGGACCATCACGGGACCGTCGTCTACATCAACTCGCTGACCAAGGTGCTCTCACCGAGCCTGCGCCTGGCCGCGGTGATCGCCCGCGGTCCCGCCGGGCGACGGTTGCGCTCCAGCCAGCTCGTGGAGTCGTTCTTCGTCGCCCGCCCGCTGCAGGAGACGGCCCTGGAGTTCGTCACGTCGGGCGCGTGGCCCAGGCATCTCAGGGCGGTGCACGCCGACCTGGTGCAGCGCCGCGACACGCTGGCCGCCGCGATCGCGGGCCGCCTGGGCGGTGTGGAGCTGCACCTGCTGCCGATCGGCGGCCACCACCTGTGGGTACGGCTGCCGCCGGAGACCGACGAGGGCGCGCTGGTCGAGGAGGCCAGGAGGTGCGGCGTGCTGGTGAGCCCGGGCAGGATCTACTACCCGGCCGAGCCGCCGGGCCCCCACCTCAGGCTCAGCCACAACCAGGCCGCCCACGCCGCCGAACTCTCCGAGGGCGTCGACCGCCTGGCCCAAGCCCTGGCCAACACGCCGAAGTAGCCGCCCGGCCAACACGCCGAAACAGCGTCAAGCGCTGGCGAACACCTCGTAGTGGTCGACCGTCCGCTCCCGGTCGATCAGGAAGTCGTCGTCCTCGTCGTAGAACACCGCGACCGAGGGGTCGTCACCCGCGAAGGCGCGCACCGCCTCCATCGACTCCCAGTACGACAGCAGGAAGAACTCCGCCCGCCCGTCGACCTCCCGCCGGGTGAAGTGCACGCCGAGATTCCCCGGCGTCGTGGTGTACCCGGTGAACCCGGTCTTCATCAGGTAGGCCTCATAGGCCGGAGCGTCCTCGGGACGGGTCCAGCCTCGCCAGGTGCGCACGATCACAGCAACCTCCGAACGTCCTACAGTGGTGACATGGTGGCACTCATCCGGGATTTCCTGAACACCTACACGGTGGACTCGGAGGCGGAAGAGCTGTCGTCTCCCGCCGACCTCGCGCTGTGGTTGCGCGAGCGCGGCCTGGTCGGCGACGGGGACCGGGCCACCGAGGAGGATCTGGCCCTGGCGGTCACGCTCAGGGAGAGCCTGCGCGCGGTCCTGCACGGCCAGGACCGCGGGCTCCCGGAGCTCCCGCTGAGGGTCGACACGCCGGGCACGCTCGTCCCGATCGCGCAGGGGGTGCCGGCGGGGCTGGCCAGGATCGCCGCCGCCACGATGCAGGCGGGATGGGAGAGGCTGAAGGTGTGCGCGGAGCCCACATGTCAATGGGCGTTCATCGACGCTTCGAAGAACAGATCGCGAGCCTGGTGTGACATGAGAGTGTGCGGTAATCGCACGAAAACCCGCGCCTACCGGGCTAGGAAGGCGGGTTCGCGTCAACGGGAGGGCCCAATGACCGATACGGTGTAACACGTGCGCGGGAGATCCTCCGGTTCGCGCGCACGACGGCAGGCGAAGGAGCGGGCCGAGATGGCAGACGTAGGCGTCCGGGCGGCCCGGCGCGAGGATGTGCTCCAGGTGGCGAACACTCAGATTCGCGCCTGGCGTTACGGCTATCGGGATTTCCTGCCCGAGGGGCCGTTGGAGCAGATGACCGGCCCGGCGGCCGAGAAGATGTGGCTGCGCCAGTGGGACGAGGCGATCGTCTCGCCGCCCAGCGCTCGCCATCGGGTGCTGGTGGCCGTTGAGACCATCCTCGACACCGAGGGCTTTCCGGCGCTCGGGCTCGGCGGCGCGCAGGCGCCCGCCACGCCGCGCGGCGGCGAGAAGGTGGTCGGCCTGGCCTCGCACGCTCCCGCGGAGGACCCCGACCTCGACCCGACCCGGGTGGCGGAGATGCTCACCCTGCTGGTCGACCCCGACTTCGTCCGGCGCGGCCACGGCAGCCGCCTGCTCAACGCGACCGTCGACTACCTTCGCGAAGACGGCTACCAGCGGGTCGTGACCTGGGCCTTCGCGGAAAACTACGCGGTGCTCGGCTTTCTCGAGTCGGCAGGCTGGGGCGAGGACATGGCCGAGCGGGTGCTCGACATGGGCCGCCCGGTGCGCATGCTCAGGCTCACCACCGATATCAGCTGACCCATGGCCACACTGAGTCAATGGGTGGCCGGCGCACGCCCTCGAACGCTTCCCAGCGCCGTAGTCCCTGTCGCGGTCGGCACCGGTCTGGCCGTTCCCGACGTCAACCCGCTCCGTGCGCTGCTCGCCCTGCTCGTGGCGCTGCTGCTGCAGATCGGGGTCAACTACGCCAACGACTACAGCGACGGCATCCGGGGCACCGACGACGAGCGTGTCGGCCCGCTGCGCCTGGTGGGCTCCAAGCTCGCCACCCCCAGGCAGGTGCTCACCGCCGCGCTGGCCTGCTTCGCGCTGGCCGCGGTCGCGGGCCTGGTGCTGGTGCTGCTCACGCAGGCGTGGTGGATCCTCGCCGTGGGCGCCGCGGCGATCGCCGCTGCCTGGTTCTACACCGGCGGCCGGACCCCGTACGGCTACCGCGCGCTGGGCGAGCTGGCGGTCTTCGTCTTCTTCGGCGTGGTGCCGGTGGTCGGCACGGCCTACGTGCAGACCGAGCAGTTGTCGTGGCTCGCCCTGGTCGCCTCGGTCCCGGTCGGCCTGCTGTCGTGCTCGATGCTGGTGGTCAACAACCTGCGCGACATCCCCACCGACACCGCCTCGGGCAAGCGCACGCTGGCCGTGGTCCTCGGTGACCGGCGCACCCGCACGCTGTACACCGTGTGCATCGGCGTCGCCTTCCTGGTCTCGCTCGGCCTCGGCTTCGCCCGCCCGCTGACGGTCCTCACGATCGGCGCGCTGCCGCTGGCCATCCCGGCGATCCACGCGGTGCTCCACCACGCGCAGGGCCGCGACCTGATCAAGGTCCTGCAGCAGACCGGCAAGCTCCAGCTGCTCTTCGGCGCCCTGTTCACGATCGGCCTCGCGATCACCTTGTAGACGGATACAACCGTCCCTCCCGAGGCTCGTAGATCCAGATAACCTCCCTGGTCAGCGCGGGTTGGTTCACTGTGGCCATGGAACAACGCGGAATCGAGCCGGTACCGGCCGGAGAGAGGTACGGCAGGCCGCGTGACCTGTTCTTCCTCTGGACCGGCACCACGATGGGCATCTTCACCCTCGTCTACGGCACCGTCCTCATCGCCTTCGGGCTCTCCTTCCCCCAGGCCGTGGCCGCCATCGTCGTCGGCAACCTGCTGGCCTTCCCGCTCGTCGGCCTGACGAGCCTGCAGGGCCCGGCCACCGGCACCGCGACCATGGCCGTCTCCCGGGCCGCGTACGGCACCAAGGGCGCGCGGGCGCTGAGCTTCTTCGGCTGGCTCAACATGGTCGGCTTCGAGGCCGGCGGCATGGTGCTGATCACGTTCGCGTCGCTCACGCTGCTGGAGCAGGCCGGGGTGGCCACCTCCACCGCCGTGAAGATCGTGGTGATCCTGGTCGCGGCGGCGATCCAGCTGGTGCTGCCGCTCATCGGGCACGCGGCGGTCATGAAGGCGCAGAAGTACTTCACCTGGGTCTTCGTCGCCCTGTTCGCCGTCATGGCGGTCATCGTCACCCCGAAGGTGACGCTCCAGGCGTCCGGCGGCGCCGACTTCGCGACGTTCACGATGGCGGTGGCGCTGGTCATGTCGGCGGGCGGCCTGTCGTGGGGCCCGCTGGGCGGCGACTACTCGCGCTACCTGCCCGCCTCCAGCAGCAAGAAGGCCGTCTTCGGCTGGGCCTTCCTGGGCGGCTTCCTGCCGTACGTGCTGCTCATGACGCTGGGCGCGGCCGTGGCCACGGTGGTGGCCGAGGCGGGCGACCCGATCTCGGGGCTGCCGAGCGCGCTGCCCGGCTGGTTCGTCGTGCCGTACCTGGTGCTGGCGATCGTCACGCTGTTCGCGGTCAACACCACCGACCTGTACTCCTCGGGCCTGAACCTGCAGGCGGCGGGCATCAGGCTGAAGCGTTCGACGGCGGTCGTGCTCGACCTGGTGATCTGCGTCATCATCACGTATGTGGCGGTGATGTCGGAGAACTTCAACTCCATGCTCAACACCTTCCTCGGCCTGCTGATCATCTGGCTGGCGCCGTGGGCGGGGGTGTACGTGACCGACTGGCTGCGGCGCGGGGGCGTCTACGACACCGGCGCGCTGTTCTCCGCCGCCGAGCCGTACCGCTGGCCCGCCCTGATCGCGCAGGCCGCCGGCATGGTCGTGGCCGCGCTGTCGATCAACTCGACGCTTTACGTCGGGCCGATCGCCACGCTGCTCGGCGGCGCCGACGTCTCGATCTTCCTCGGCCTCCTGGTCGCCGGCGGCCTGTACGCCGCCCTCGACCGCAGGCCCGTCCGCGTTCTGGAGGTGGCGGCATGACCCTGCTCGACGTCGCGTACGGCAGGCGGCCCGCTGACACGGTCATCGTCAACGGCACCCTGGTCAACGTCCTGACCGGTGAGCTCTACCCGGCCGAGGTCGGGATCTTCGAGGGCCGCGTCGCCTACGTGGGCCAGGCCCGCGAGCACGGCCCGGACACGAAGGTCATCGACGCCCGCGGCGGCCACCTGGTGCCCGGCCTCATCGACGGCCACCTGCACATCGAGTGCAGCAAGCTCTCCGTCACCAGCTTCGCCGACCTGGTCGTGCCGTTCGGCACCACCAGCGTGGTCTCGGGCCTGGACCAGATCCTCGTGGTCGAGGGCCTGCCCGGCGTGCGGCGTTTCCTCGACGAGTCGAAGCGGACGGGCATGCGCATCTGGTGGGGCGCGCCCGCCAAGGCCCCCTACACCGTGCCCCAGTCGAACGTCGGCTTCACCTTCGGCCCCGACGAGCACCGCGAGGCGCACACCTGGCCGGAGTGCGTCGGCATCTGGGAGACCGTCCAGGAGATGGTCGAGCACGGCGACCCCGCCGTGCACGAGGCGCTGGAGCTGGCCAGGAGGAACCGGCTGCCGGTGTTCGGCTGCGCCCCGCTGTCCGACGCCCGCCGCATCGCCGGGCTGGCCGCCGCCGGCATCCGCCTCGACCACGAGTCGTACTCCCACGAGGAGATGCTGGAGAAGCTGCGCCAGGGCATCTACGGCATCATCCGCGAGTCGTCGGTCGCCTTCTTCCTGGAGGAGAACATCAAGGTCGTGGAGAAGGCTGGCGCGCGGCGCATCGCCTTCTGCACCGACGACGTGCACGCCGCCGACGTGCTGGCCGGCGGCCACGTCGACAAGCTCGTCCGCATGGCGATCAAGGCGGGCGTCGACCCGGTCACCGCGATCCAGATGGCCACGATCAACTGCGCGGAGATGTACCGCATCGACCACGAGGTCGGCAGCATCTCCCCTGGCCGCCTGGCCGACGTGCTGATCGTCGACTCGCTGGAGGACTTCCGGGTCCGCGAGGTCGTCGCCGGCGGGTCGGTCGTCGCCCGCGACGGCGCGATGATCGCCCCGACGGCCCCGCCCGCCCGCGGCGAGGTCACGCCCTTCCCGGTCAGGCAGCTCACCGCCGCCGACTTCGTGCTGCGGTCAGACTCAGCCGAGGTGGACGTGCTCGCGATCGAGTTCACCGACCAGGTCTTCGTCCGCAGGCGGCGCGACCTGCGCCTGCCGGTCGTGGACGGCGTCGTCGAGCCGAGCGTCGAGCACGACGCGCTGCTGGTGACCGTCGTGGAGAGGTACGGCAAGACGGACGGGCCCAACGCGGCCGTCGCGATGGTCAGCGGCATGGGGCTGCGCGAGGGCGCCATCGCCACCAGCGCCGCCCCCGACGACAACAACGTCATCTGCGTCGGCGCCTCCCGCGACGACATGGCGGTCGCCGTCAACGAGGTCGTCCGCATGGGCGGCGGCCAGGTCGTCGTGGTCGGCGGCGAGGTGCGCGAGCGCCTGCCGCTGCCGATCGGCGGCATCGTCTCCGACCTGCCCGCCCACGAGATGGCCGCCGCCGAAACCCGCCTCGACGAGCTGGCCCGCGAGCTGGGCTGCCCGCTGCCCGCGCCGCTGATGTACCTGTTCTTCCTGTCCATCACCGCCATTCCCGACTACGCCGTCACCGACCTCGGTCTGGTCGACTGCGTCAACCTGGACGTCGTGGAGGTCATCCAGTGAACGACTTCATCAAGGGCCTGCCCAAGGCCGAGCTGCACCTGCACATCGAGGGCACGCTGGAGCCCGAGCTCAAGTTCGAGCTGGCCGGGCGCAACGGGATCGTCCTGCCGTACGCCACGATCGAGGAGCTGCGCGCGGCCTACGACTTCGACGACCTGCCCAGCTTCCTGAAGATCTACTACGAGGGCATGGGCGTGCTGCGCACCGAGCCCGACTTCTACGACCTGGCCTTCGCCTACCTGCGCAAGGCCGCCTCGCAGAACGTGCGCTACGCCGAGATCTTCTTCGACCCGCAGGCGCACACCTCGCGCGGCGTGCCGTTCGACATCGTCATCCGCGGCCTGCGCCGGGCGATTCTCGACGCCGAGAAGCAGCTCGGGATCAGGGCGCAGCTGATCATGTGCTTCCTGCGAGACTTCCAGGCGGAGTACGCCATGGCGACGCTGCTGGAGAGCCTGCCGTACAAGGAGTGGATCGTCGGCGTCGGCCTCGACTCCGACGAGAAGGGCAACCCGCCCGCCAAGTTCGCCGCCGTCTACGAGCGCGCCCGCCAGGAGGGTTACCTGCTGACGATGCACTGCGACGTCGACCAGGAGAACTCCGTCGAGCACATCCGCCAGGCCATCGAGGACATCGGCGTCGACCGCATCGACCACGGCGTCAACATCCTGGAGGACCCCACGCTCGTCGAGAAGGTCATCGACAGGGGCATCGGCCTGACCTGCTGCCCGATCTCCAACGGCATCGTCACCCGCTCGACCAAGGCCGCCGAGATCAAGAAGCTGCTCGGCCAGGGCGTGCGCGTGACGATCAACTCCGACGACCCCGCCTACTTCCCCGGCTACGTGGCCGAGAACCTGGCGGAGATGGGCTTCACCCAGGAGGAGCTGGTCCAGGTGCAGCGCAACGCCTTCGAGATCACCTGGCTGCCGCGCCACCTCAAGGACGCCTTCCTGGCCGAGCTGGAGGAGTACGCCGCCCGCTAGCCCGAGCAGGCCTGCAGGCGCAGGCCGACGCGGACGCGGGTGCCGCCCGCCTCGCGTTTGACCTCCGACCAGCCGCCCAGCGCGGCGGCCCGGTCGGCGATCGAGCCCAGCCCGGTCCCCCGGCGGGGGCCGGGCACCGGCGAGGCCCCCGTGAGGCCGTTGTCCTCCACGGTCACCACCAGCTCGCCGGCGCCCAGTTCCAGGCCCACCACGGCGCGCGTGGCGTGGGCGTGCTTGACCACGTTCGTGAGCGCCTCGCCGACGATCTGGTAGGCGACCGTCCCCACCTGCAGCGGCAACCCGCGCAGCGCCGCCTGGTCGGCCCTGACCTCGATGCGCAGCGGCCCGACGCCCAGCCGCCCGGCCAGCCACGTCACCGCTCCGTACAGGCCGCGTTCCTCCAGCTCCGTGGGGATGAGCCGGTCGATGAGCCGCCTGGTCAGCACCGACATCTCGTTGATGCCGCCCGCCAGTTGCTCGATCACCCGCTCGGGCGAAGCGCAGTCGCCCGAGCGGAGCGTGTCGCACAGCAGCCGCAGCGCCGAGATGTGCGGGCCGAGGCCGTCGTGCAGGTCGCGGTAGAGGCGCCGCCGCTCCATCTCCCACGAGCGGATCAGCTGCTCGCGGGCGGCCCTGACCTCCTCCAGCAGTTGCAGCGCCGCCAGGGCGGGAGTGGCCTGCCCGGCCAGCAGCGTGATCAGCTCGGCCTCGCGCGCCGGCAGCCGTCCCTCGTCGGGTCCGAGCACGCGCAGCCTGCCGATCACCCGTTCCTGGTAGCTGAGCTCGAAGCACTCGCCGAGCTCGACCGGCTCGCCCGCGGAGGCGAGCGTCACGGATTCCGACGGCCTGGCCTCCACCTCCAGCCGCGCTCCCGGCATGCCCAGGTCCTCGACGACGCTGCGGCAGACGGCCCCCGGCACCTCCTGCGGCTCGGGCGCCCGGTCCAGCCGCTCGGCCAGCGCCCGCACCGCCTCGTGCGGGCGCACGCCCGCTCCGAAGAACAGCCCTTCGAGCTTGCGTACGGCCCAGCCGCCCACGGGCCTGACGCCCATCCCGACGGTCAGGACGGCCGCGCCCAGGATCTCGGCGCGCACCCCCTCCACGTAGTAGGCGGTGACCCCGAGGAAGAGCAGGTCGAGCAGGGCGAGCACGGCGACCGTCGTGTACACCACGAGCATGCGCCTGGTGCCGCGTTCGAGGTGCCACAGCCGGGCCCTGCCCACGGTCCAGGCGGTGAGCCCGAAGCCGAGCAGGGCTCCGGCCAGCGCGGCGGGGAAAGCGAGGCTCTCGCCCCAGATCTCGGAGATGAACAGCGAGCTCCACACGACGTAGGCGCCGGTCAGCCGCAGCCGCCTGGCCGGGGCGCCGGCCGCGCCGATGAGGATCGTCGCCGTGACCAGCAGCCCGAGCGCGCCGTAGAGCTCGCGCTGGTGTTCCAGCAGCCAGCCGTACAGCGGGCCGGCGGGTTGCGGCATCAGCCCGGACGAGCGCGCGGCGGCCGCCGCGAGCGCCCGCTGCGCCCCGAGCCCCTGCTCGACCACCTGGAAGGCGGCCACGGTCGCGCAGACCGCCCAGGCGAGGGACCTGCGTGCCGTGATGCCGGGCAGCCAGAGCGGAGCGGTCAGCACGAACGTGCCGCGGACGATCGCGGCCACCAGGTGGATCCAGGGATCGACGGGCAGCTCGGCCAGCCCCACCAGCACGCGCAGCGGCTCCTCGGCGACGTAGGCCACCCCGACGAGCATCAGCCAGCCGCCCAGCCGGGGCCGGACGCGGCCGGCCAGCAGCAGGAACCCGGCCGTGTAGAGCGGCAGGCCGAGCAGGAGCCAGACGGCCGCCCGCTCCAGGCGCTCCGGCGGGTAGTCGAGGCCCGGGGTGAGGACCATCGCCGCCCAGCCCGACAACACCAGGATCAGCACGCAGCTGACGACGGTGGCCGGGCCGCCCGCATCGATCTGGCGGATCGATCTCATGTGAGCTCCGGGATCAGTTAAATGAAGGCATGAATATTCGGGTGGTGATCGTGGACGATTACCCGCTCTATGTCACGGGGGTGAAAACCGCACTTTCCGATATTTCCGACATCGAGGTCATCGGTGACGCCGACACCGTCGCCGCGACCGTCGAATTGTGCCGGGAAAGCCGTCCCGACATCGTCCTGGTCGATCTGGAACTGCACAGCGACCCCGGCGCCGGCGTCGACCTCATCGGCCGCCTGTCGGCGGAGCTGCCGCAGACCAGGTTCGTCGTGCTCAGTCAGTACCGAGGGCGCAGCAAGATCGCCGCCGCCGTCACCGCCGGGGCCTGCGGCTTCCTCCACAAGGAGAGCAGCCGCAGCGTGCTGGTGCAGGCGATCAGAGCCGTGGCGGAGGGGATCCACGTGCTCGATCCGAGCCTCGGCGACCACTTCCGAGAGGCTTTCGGGCAGCCGCCGAGGCCCTTCCCCGAGCTGTCCGACCGCCTGCACCAGGTCCTGGAGTTGCTGGCCGCTGGATACGGCTACTCACGCATCGCCGACACCCTGCACCTGGCGCCGGGAACGGTCCGCAACCTCGTCACGCAACTCGTGCACACCCTGGGAGTGCGCAACAAGGAGGAGGCGGTGGTCCTGGCCAAAGAGCGCGGCCTCGGCACTCACCTGCAGGTGTAGACCCACAGTTCGTACAGATCGCCCCCGTGCCCGGGTGGCGGCGGGTCGATCGCCACCGCCAGGCACTCCCACTGCCGCCACCGTCCCGACCGCTTGCCGTCGTCTCCCGCCTTGGCGCAGCCGGAGTAGGTGCGGTAGGTCTTCTCCAGCCGCGGCCCGCAGGCCTGCGCCGCCAGGCCCGCGCTCTGCATCGTCCCGGCGAGCATGGCCGCGCCCGCGAGAACCGCCGCTGCTTTGGCGATCGTCATTTCTTTTCCCTTCGAGGTTGCCGACTCCCAGAAAGAATGACATTCGCCGTTGTCACGCCGCCGAGCCATTCGTCATCGGCCGGCGTGCATTTCTCACCTCATGCCCAGCGCGATAATGAAATCCACCCGGCCGTCCCATGAACTGAGCGAGCGGCCCGTCAGCTCCTCGATCCGCCGCAGCCGGTATCGCAGCGTGTTGACATGGACGTGCAGCCCCGCCGCCGTCGCAGCCCAGTTGCCCGACTCCTCCAGGAACGCCTCCAGCGTCGCCAGCAGATCGGTCTGGTGGGCGGCGTCGTAGTCTTCCAGCGGCCCGAGCAGCCGGTCGCGGAAGGAGCGCCGCAACTCGCCGGGGATGGCCGCGAGCAGGGTGCGGTGCGAACCCGCGTCGTCGCCGGTGACCAGGCTGACCGGCGAGCCGCCGAGCGCCGCCAGCGCGTGGGCGTTCCTGGCCTCCTCCAGCAGCCCGCTCAGCGCGGCCGGGCTGGTGGTCACGCCGCTCAGCCCGAGGGTGATGCGCTCCAGCCCGGCCTCCAGCGTGCGGGCGCCGCGCAGCAGGTGGGCGGTCAGGTCCTCGGCGGAGTTGCCCGCCAGCGGCACCAGCGCCACGGCCACCCCGTCGGAGGCGGTGACCACGCCCGGCGCCAGCGGCCGCAGCAGCTCGTCGAGGACGGCGACGCTGACCTCCGGCGAGGGCCCGGCGGTGGCCACCACGGCGAGCAGGCCGTGCTCGGTCTCCACGTGCAGGGTGTGCAGGCGCGAGACGACCGAGGGCAGCGCGGCGTCGCCCGACTCCAGGAGCTCCAGGAGCTGGTCGAGGACACGCCGCTCGATGCGGTGGGCCGCCTCCAGGCGCGAACGTTCCAGCGCCACCAGGGCGGCCAGCTCGACGATGAGGTCTTCGTGCTCGCCCGGCGTGCCCTGGTAGGCGAGGAACCAGTTGGCGATGCGGTGGGGCGCGCCCCGGCTGATCGGGAAGATCGACAGGCCGTCGGCCATGCCGGGCAGGAAGCGGGCGGCCAGGAAGGTCTGCGCGAGCCGTACGGCCTCCTCGCCCGGCAGCGGCCGGGAGCCGACCACGATGCGGCCGGTGGGCGAGACCACCCAGCAGCCCACCTCCAGCTCGTCGGCGACGGCGGTGACCAGCTTCGACAGGCTGCCGCCGTCGACCAGGGTGCTGGCCAGCCGGCGCCGCGAGCCGTACCTGGGCTTGGGAGGGGTGCCGAGCTCGGCGATCAGCGCACGCAGGACGTGCTCGGTGACCGTGCTGAAGGGCACGTCGACCGGGAGGGTCAGGAGCGGGAGCCCGGCGGCCGCGCAGGCGTCGATGAGGTCGTCGGGCACGCCCTTCAGCGCTGTGCCCGAGACCAGGGCGGCCACGTCGCCGAGCGCCGCCACGAACCGCTGCGCGGAGGCCGGCCCGGTGTGCCAGGTCAGCTCGGTCATCACCAGCTCGCCCGGTTTGACGAAGCGGCCCGGCTCGATCAGGTCGGTCGTCGAGACGCCGCGCACCTGCCGGTCGAGCAGGTCGTGCCCGGTCAGCACCTTCAGCGCCAGGTGGTCGGCCTGCAGCAGCTCCCTCAGCCGCATGGCCAGCCCTCCTGGCGCCAGGCGGCGTCCCAGTACATCCACTCGAAGCGGGCGGTGGTCAGGGCGACGTCGAGCAGGGCGGGATCGGGCTCCAGCGAGTCGAGCAGGTCGAGCACGCCGGAGACCGTCTCCTGGTACTCCTCGCCGCCGTAGGTCTCGATCCACCAGGCGTACAGCGGGTCGGGCGAGGACGAGGCCAGCAGCCGCTCCCCCACCCTGGCGTAGATCCAGTAGCAGGGCACGATCGCCGCCAGCGCCTCGGGAAAGGTGCCCAGCGAGCAGGTGCGCACCAGGTAGGAGGCGTAGCCGACCGTGGTCGGCCCCGGCCCCTGCTTGCGGGCGTCGGCCTCGGCCAGGCCGAAGGCCTGCAGCAGCTCCACGACCAGGCTGTGCTCGACCTCGACGGTGCGGGCCGCGTCTGTGGCGAAGCGGTGGATCGCGGCCGGGCCGGGAGCACGCGAACCGCAGGCGGCCAGGGCGCGGGCGTAGTCGGGCAGGAAGTGCGCCTCCTGCACCACGTAGTGGCGGAAGGCCTCGCGTGGCAGCGACCCGTCGGTCAGCCCGGTCAGGAACGGGTGCGCGACGATGTCACGGTAGACCGGCTCGATGACCTGCCACAACTCTGCGCGAATCACTGACAGATGCTACCGGCACCCAGCTCCGCCGCCAGGCCGGTCTGCTGGTAGAGCACCGAGCGGCCGTTCCTCCTGCGGCTGACCAGCCTGGCCTCCCGCAGCACCGTCAGATGCTCGCTCACCGCGGCCGCCGTGATGCCGAGCCGTACGGCCAGCTCCGTGGTGGTGTGCGGCAGATCGAGCAGGGACAGGATGGCCGCCCGGTTACGGCCCATCAGCCTCACCAGCGGCTCGGAGACCTGCGTCGCCTGCCAGGTCAGGGCGACCCCGCGGGGCGCGTACACCAGCGTGGGCTCGCAGTCGCCGTGCGCGGCCAGCAGGCCGGGGTAGCCGAACACGCACGGGATGAGCAGCACGCCCACGCCCCTGGCCGGCAGGCACTCGTCGACCTGCGGCTTGTTGATGCGCAGCATCCCGTCGTGGTACTCCACGTCGGGATGCAGGCCGGTCAGCACCGCGGCCAGGCCGCCGGTGGCCAGCGCGGTCGTCCGGTAGCCCAGGTCGTCGTCGTGGACGGCCCGCAACCTGGGCCAGACCGGCTCGATCGCCGCCGCCCAGTAGGCCGCCACCTCGTCGCGCAGGCTCGCGCCGAGTCCCTCGAGCTCCTTCTCGAAGTCCTCCGCCGGCTCCGTCAGCAGCTCCTCCGGTACGTGACGCAGGTCGGCCAGGAGCACGGGCAGCCGGTCCAGCACGCGCCTGCCGTGCGGGGCCAGCGACTGCAGCCAGGGACGGTGCACGTGACGGTCGCCCGCGCCGAGCAGCAGCCGCACGCTGGCCAGGAGTTCCAGCATCGGGGAGCGGCCGAAACGCACGCGCGCGACGTCGTGCGGGCCGAGCCGGTACTCGATCACAAGCCCCAGCCTAATCCTGGGCGGGCCACCCGAGATCACCGATGCTGGTCGGCATGGCAGAGTTCGACTTCCTCGTCGGCGTCTTCGACGTCCGCAACCGGCGCAAGGCCGTGGCCTCGCTGATCGCCGACCCGGCGGCCACCCTGGCGGCGGGCTGGGAGGAGTTCCCCGCGGTCAACACCGGCACCGCCTTCCTCGGCGGGCAGGTGGTCGTGGATGAGTACGCCGCGGTGCTGCCCGGCGGACGCGAGGTGGCCTTCGTCGACGTGCACGCCCACGACCCGGGCACCGGTCGGTGGAGCAACGCCATCCACGCCCGTGGCCACTCCCCCGACTGGAGCCTTCACGTGGGCAGGTTCGAGGACGGGGTCGGCACGTTCTACCGGGAGCTCGACGGCCTGCGCATGCGCCACACCTGGGACCGCGTCACCGCGGCGTCGGCGCGTTTCCGGCAGGCCTTCTCGACCGACGGCGGCGCCACCTGGCACGACAACTGGATCATGGAGTTGTCGAGGCGCGCATGACCACGCGGGGCGCCAGCTCGATGCCCAGCGCGCGCTCGTGCTCCACCAGGGCGCGCAGCTCCGGGCCCCACGCGGGCTCGGGCACGACGGCGAAGCCGTGCCTGGCATACCAGGGCGCGTTCCACGGCACGTCGCGGAAGGTCGTCAGCGTCACGCCCGGCGCGCCCACGGCCGCCGCGTGGTCGAGCACCGCGGCCATCAGCCGCCCGCCGATGCCCTGCCGCATGCGCGCGGGATGCACGGCCAGCTGGTCGAGATGGACGTGACCGTCGATCCACCCGAGCATCGCGAACCCGGCCGGCGGATCGCCCTCCACGAGCACCCGCGCCGGGTCGTCGGTCTCCTCGATCATGGTCGTGCCCGGCGGGAAGACGATGCCCACCTCGGCGAACAGCCCGTCGGCCGCCCGTTCGATCTCCGCCAGCTCCGGCAACTCGCCCAGCTCAGCCCACCGAACCATTGGCCCCTCGTAGCGTAAGGTGATGATCGAGAGCCTGGCTGTGCGGAGCCGGGCAACCCTCCTCTTTGTGGTTGAGTCTGCCCACGGTCGGGTGCCGTGGGCAACTCCCTTTTCAGAGGTCGAGCAGGTGCTCCAGGCCCACGGTCAGCCCCGGCAGCTCGGCGATCCTGCGCACGCCCAGCAGCACGCCCGGCGTGAAGCTGGCGCGGTTCATCGTGTCGTGGCGGATCGTCAGGATCTCGCCGTCGCCGCCCAGGATGACCTCCTGGTGCGCGATCAGCCCGGCCAGGCGCACCGCGTGCACGTGCACACCCTGCACGTTCGCGCCCCTGGCGCCGTCGAGCTCGGTGCTGGTCGCGTCGGGCATCGGCCCCACGCCCGCCTTCGAGCGCGCCTGCGCCACCAGCTCGGCCGTACGGCGAGCGGTGCCGGACGGGGCGTCGGCCTTGTTCGGGTGGTGCAGCTCGACGATCTCCACCGAGTCGAAGTAGCGCGCCGCCTGCTGCGCGAAGTGCATCATCAGCACCGCGGCGATGCCGAAGTTGGGCGCGATCAGGCAGTTGGCGCCGCCGGAGGTCCAGCCCCGCACCTGCTCCAGCCGGGCCTCGTCGAATCCGGTGGTGCCGACCACGGCGTGGACGCCGTGGGACAGGGCCCACTCGAGGTTGCCCATGACGACGTCGGGATGGGTGAAGTCGACCACCACCTGCGCGCCTTGCAGCCCCTCGATGGGGTCGTCCTTGTCGATCGCCGCCACCAGCTCGGTGTCGGCGGCAGCCTCGACGGCCTTGCAGACTTCCTGACCAACGCGCCCTCTGGCGCCAAGCACTCCTACCCGGATCACAGGGTCAGGCTACTGGACTCCCCAGGGGCGGCGAAGGTTGCCATGAGCTCTGTGCACTTGTGCATAGAAGGGCTCGCGTAACGGGCGCACATTGGCCGGTGCCGCCTCAGTCCGATCCCTCATGTCCCGAGAGGACGACCCATGAGATTCGTCATTGGGCTGCTCGTGGCCACGTTCGTGGTGGCTCCCGCCCCGGCCGGAGCGCAGGTCGCGCCGCCGTACGACGCCGCCTCCGTCATCGTCAAGTATCGCGCCGACGTCCCCGACACCAGGCGCCGCGACGTCGAGCGGCGCTCGGGGGTCAGCCGGCTGCGGGCCCTGCGCACCGGCGCCGACCTGCTCCGCACCGACCAGGACCCGGCCCAGGTGGCCGCCAGGCTCAGCCGCGACCCCGCGGTGGAGTACGCCGAGCCCAACTACCTGATCCGGGTCGGCTCGGTCCCGCCGCCGATCTTCCCCACCGATCCCGACTTCTCCGACCAGTACCACCTCCACAACACCGGCCAGACCGGCGGCATCGCCGACGCCGACATCGACGCGCCCGAGGGCTACTTCACCCTGGCCCAGGCCGGCATCCCCGGCGCGCCCGTCAAGGTCGGCATCGTCGACACCGGCATCGACATCGGCCACGAGGACCTGGCGGTCAACGTGATCGGCTGCGCCCGTTCCACGGGGCTGTTCAACGGCGGTATCAACGAGGGCAGCTGCAAGGACGGCAACAACCACGGCACCCACGTGGCCGGCATCGTCGCCGCCCGCGCCGGCAACGGCCAGGGTGGCGCCGGGGTGGCCTTCAACGCCCGCCTCATCATCTGCAAGGCCTTCGACAACAACGGCAACGGCACCGTGGCCGACGTCTCCGACTGCCTGCTGTGGACCTGGCAGCAGGGCGCCAAAGTGATCAACATGAGCTTCGGCTTCGGCGCCGACTCCGCCACGCTGCGCCAGGCCGTCGAGAACGTCTTCCAGCTCGGCCTCGTCCAGGGCGCGACCCTGGTGGCCTCGGCGGGCAACGTGCTGCCCGGCCAGCAGGGCACCCAGGTGTTCCCCGCGGCCTATTCGCAGGTGATCGCCGTCTCGGCCACCAACGACCGCGACAACCTCGCGGTCTTCGGCAGCGGCCAGGTCTCCAACACCGGGACGTTCGTCGACGTGGCGGCTCCCGGCGACGACGTGCTGTCGTCCATCGTCGGCGACGCCTACGACGAGTTCGACGGGACCTCGATGTCTGCCCCCATCGCCACGGGCGTAATCGCCGCCATCCGCTCCCGTTTCCCGGCCTTCAGCGCGCAGGGAGCCTTCAACCGGCTCGTCGCCACCGTCGATGACCTGGGCATTCCGGGACGCGACAACGCCTTCGGGCACGGCCGGGTCAATCTGTGCAACGCGCTGGCCACCACGGCCGCGCAGGAGTGCCCATAGCGGCATCTTGCGGGCGCGGGCACCGGGTCTCATAATCATCCACGGAGAGCCAGGAATCGCACGGGGTGGAGCGCGAGCCTGGGCTGCTCACGGGGGTGGTTCGCCGGGTGGGGCCGGTGGTCTGCGTCTGTTCACCATGCAACGGTGCGGTCCCGTCGTGGTCCGCACCGTTGCGGAGCGCTGAAGAAAGGCCGGACCGTGACAATCGGCAGCGAGCAACCGCGGACCTTCTCCGGTTTGCTGGAGTACGACCTGGTGAGCTGGTCACAGCGCACCTGCATCGAGGTGGAGATCTGGGCGCTGCCCGCGGACGACCTGACCGGCCCCGCGGCCGACCTGGCCCGCGAGACCGTGCGCGCCGCCCTGGCCGAGGTCGAGCGGTTCGGCCGGGCCACGACCGTGTCGTTCGCCCTGACCATGCACAAGGGTGGCCTGCGGCTGACCGTCGCCGACGAGGGAGCGGTCAAGCCGGAGGAGGAGGTGCGCGGCAGGCGCACCACCACCGGGCTCACCATCAGCAGGATCCCCGGTGGCGGCAGCACCATCGGAGCGGTGATCAGGGTCAGCTGATCGCCGAGGAGAAGTCCTTGTCGCCGTAGGGCCCGATCACGGCGAGCGTGAGCGGACGCTTGAGCACGTCGCGGGCCACGGCGAGGATCTCGTCGGGCGTGACCTCGTCGATCCTGGCGAGCACGTCGTCGACCGACAGCAGCTCGTCGTAGACGAGCTCGTTCTTGCCGATCCTCGACATGCGCGAGCCGGTGTCCTCCAGGCCGAGCACGAGGCCGCCGCGCATCTGACCCTTGCCCCGCACGAGCTCCTCGTCGGAGATGCCCTGGTCGACGACGCGGGCGACCTCGTCGCGGCAGATCTTCAGCACCTCGTCGATCTTGGACGGCAGGCATCCGACGTAGATGCCGAACTGCCCGGTGTCGGCGTAGGCCGAGGTGTAGCTGTAGGCGGAGTAGGCCAGGCCGCGCTTCTCGCGGATCTCCTGGAACAGGCGCGACGACATGCCGCCGCCCAGGGCCGCGTTGAGCACGCCGAGCGCGAACCGGCGGTCGTCGGTGCGCGACATCGCGGTGGTGCCCAGCACCAGGTTGGCCTGCTCGGTGGGCCGGTCGAGCACCCTGACCCCGGAGCGCGGCGCGACCCCCGGGCCCTCGATCCGCGGCGGCACCGCCTCGGCGGGGCCGTTGAGCGCGCCCGCGCGGCCGTAGGCCTTGGCCACCAGCTCCACGACCTGCTCGTGCCGGATGTTGCCCGCCACGGAGACGACAGTACGGCTGGGCAGGTAGTACCTGCGGTAGTACTCGACGATCCGGTCACGCTGCAGCGTGTTGATCGACTCCACGGTGCCCAGGATCGGCCGGCCGATGGGCGAGTCGCCGTACAGCTCGGCCGAGAACTGCTCGTGCACCACGTCGGAGGGATCGTCGTCGTGCATGGCGATCTCCTCCAGGATCACGCCCCGCTCGGCGTCGACGTCGTCGAGGTCGATCAGCGAGCTGGTCACCACGTCGGCGAGCACGTCGACCGCCACCGGCAGGTCCTCGTCGAGGACCCGCGCGTAGTAGCAGGTGTACTCCTTGGCGGTGAAGGCGTTGATCTCACCGCCGATGCCCTCGATCGAGGCGGAGATCTCCATCGCGTCGCGGCTGGGCGTTCCCTTGAAGAGCAGATGCTCCAGGAAGTGGGTGGCGCCCATGTGCTCGGGCGCCTCGTCGCGCGAACCGATGCCGACCCACATGCCCACCGCCACGCTGCGCACGGTCGGCATGGTCTCGGTCACCACTCGCAGCCCTCCCGGCAGGATGGTGCGTTTGACCGTGCCTACGCCTTCCCTGCCCGGGTGGAGGGTGGTCTCGATCAACGCGCGCTCCTTCTGCCCGGGCGCCGACTTCGTCGTCGTCACATCGCCCACTGTACGGCTGCGCCGTACGTACTCCGTACTCCCTTGCAAGCCTCCCTCTGGGGGCTTGCGCCAAAAGTCCTTTTCAAGGGCCGCCTGGCCCTCCAGAAAACGCGACCGCGCGGCCGGGTTCGGCCGCGCGGTCGTGATGCCCCTCGTTACGAGTTGCGGTCGTCGCCATCGGCCGGGCGGCGGGTCCGCACGCGGGTGCGGGTGCGGCGCGGCTTGTCGTCGCCCGAGGACCCCTCGGCGGCGTCGCCGGCGGCGGCCTCGGCGGCGGGCTCGTCACCGGCCGCGCCCCTGGCCTCCTTCTCGGCGGCCTCCTTCTCGATGACCTCGACCGGGACCAGCGAGAGCTTGCCACGCGAGTCGATCTCGGCGATCTCCACCTGGATCTTCTCGCCCACGTTCATGACGTCCTCGACGTTCTCGATGCGCTTGCCGCCGTGCAGCTTGCGGATCTGGGAGACGTGGAGCAGACCGTCCTTGCCGGGCATGAGGCTCACGAAGGCGCCGAAGGAGGCGATCTTCACGACCGTGCCCAGGTAGCGCTCGCCGACCTCCGGCATGTGGGGGTTGGCGATCGCGTTGATGGCGCTACGCGCGGCCTCCGCAGACGGGCCGTCGGTGGCGCCGATGTAGATGGTGCCGTCGTCCTCGATCGTGATCTCGGCGCCGGTGTCGTCCTGGATCTGGTTGATCATCTTGCCCTTCGGCCCGATGACCTCACCGATCTTGTCGACCGGGACCTTGATGGTGATGATGCGCGGCGCGGTGGCGTTCATCTCCGCCGGGGCGTCGATCGCCTCCTGCATCACGTCGAGGATCGCCAGACGGGCGCCCTTGGCCTGCTTCAGCGCGGCGGCCAGCACGGAGGCGGGGATGCCGTCGAGCTTGGTGTCGAGCTGGAGCGCGGTGATGACGTCCTTGGTGCCGGCGACCTTGAAGTCCATGTCGCCCATGGCGTCCTCGGCGCCCAGGATGTCGGTCAGGGTGATGTAGGTGTCGCCCTGGCCGATGAGGCCCATCGCGATGCCGGCCACCATCTCCTTGAGCGGCACGCCGGCGTCGAGCAGCGCCATCGTGGAGGCGCAGACCGAGCCCATCGAGGTGGAGCCGTTGGAGCCCAGAGCCTCGGAGACCTGGCGGATCGCGTAGGGGAACTCCTCGCGAGCCGGCAGGACCGGGATCAGCGCCCGCTCGGCCAGCGCGCCGTGACCGATCTCACGACGCTTGGGCGAGCCCACCCGGCCGGTCTCACCGGTGCTGTAGGGCGGGAAGTTGTAGTTGTGCATGTAGCGCTTGGTCTTCTCGGGGTTGAGAGTGTCGACCATCTGCTCCATGCGCAGCATGTTCAGCGTCGTGACGCCCAGGATCTGGGTCTCGCCGCGCTCGAACAGCGCCGAGCCGTGCACGCGCGGGATCACGTGGACCTCGGCGGACAGGGCGCGGATGTCCTTGGGACCGCGGCCGTCGATGCGGATGCCCTCGTTGATGACGCGCTCGCGCATGAGGTTCTTCATGACGCTGCGGAAGGCGGCGCTCAGCTCCTTCTCGCGGCCCTCGAACTCGGGCAGCAGCTTCTCGCCCAGGGTCGACTTGACCCGGTCGAGCTCGCTCTCGCGCTCCTGCTTGCCGGCGATCGTCAGAGCGGCGGCGACGTCACCCTTGACGGCCGCCTCGACGGCGGCGTAGGCGTCGTCCTGGTAGTCGAGGAAGACGGGGTAGTCGGCCGTCTCCTTGGCCGCGACCTTGGCGACCTTGTTCTGGGCCTCGCACAGCACCTTGATGAAGGGCTTGGCGGCCTCGAGACCCTGGGCGATGGTCTCCTCGGTCGGCGCGACCGCACCGCCGGCGACGAGCTTCAGCGTCTCCTTGGTGGACTCGGCCTCGACCATCATGATCGCGACGTCGCCGTCGGCGAGCACACGGCCGGCCACCACCATGTCGAAGGTGGCGCGCTCGAGCTCGGGGTGGGTCGGGAAGGCCACCCACTGGCCGTCGATCAGAGCGACGCGCACGCCGCCGATCGGGCCCGAGAAGGGCAGCCCGGCGAGCTGGGTCGACAGCGACGCGGCGTTGATGGCCACGACGTCGTAGAGGTGGTCGGGGTGCAGCGCCATGATGGTCGCCACGACCTGGATCTCGTTGCGCAGGCCCTTGACGAACGACGGGCGCAGCGGCCGGTCGATCAGGCGGCAGGTGAGGATGGCGTCCTCGGACGGACGGCCCTCACGGCGGAAGAACGAGCCGGGGATGCGTCCCGCGGCGTACATGCGCTCCTCGACGTCGACCGTGAGCGGGAAGAAGTCGAGGTTTTCCTTCGGGTTCTTCGAGGCGGTGGTCGCGCTCAGGACCATCGTCTCGTTGTCGAGATAGGCGACGGCGGAACCCGCAGCCTGACGCGCGAGGCGGCCGGTCTCGAACCGGATCGTGCGCGTGCCGAAAGCGCCGTTGTCGATGACGGCTTCAGCGGTGTGGACACCCTCCACGGGGGACCTCCTTTGGTCAGTAGGTCTCCCGCGCCCTCATGAAAATCACCGGCACCCTCGTTGTAGGTGCAGCGCCGGTCATCGATCGAAGCGCCCGGTCTTTCGACCGGAAGCCACTACCGAGGACCGGCCCGCATGCGTCGCGGGTCGCTAGGTGCTCGTGCGGACGCGGGGGCATTAGTGTCTCGGATCTTAAGTTGTCTAAATGAGAAGGGAGCGGCGAAACGCCGCTCCCTTGTCACACTATCGGCGCAGACCGAGGCGCTCGATGAGCGAACGGTAGCGCTCGATGTCCTTGTTCTGCAGGTACTTCAGCAGGCGGCGACGCCGGCCGACCAGCAGGAGCAGACCACGACGGCTGTGGTGGTCGTGCTTGTGGGACTTGAGGTGCTCGGTCAGCTCGCTGATGCGCTTGCTGAGCAGCGCGATCTGGACCTCGGGGGAACCCGTGTCGCTGTCGCCCTTGGCGTACTCAGCGATGATTGCCTTCTTGGCAGTGGTGTCGAGGGACACGACTCTCCTTGAACTATGCGGACACGCTGGATCGAATGCGAGCGACCGTGCGTGCCGACAGTCGCCGCGATGAAGGCATCCAGGGCGGCGCGGAGCGCAGCCATTACAGAGCCGACATGCAAGGTTACCATCGTGGTACACCTGGTCGCACATCGTTGTTCACGCGTCGCGTGTCAGGTCCCTCGCCCGGTCGACGTCGGCGTTGATCTGGTCGACGAGCGCCTCGATGGAGTCGAACCTCGTGTTGCCGCGCAGCCGGGCGGCGAACTCCACGGCCACGTGCGTGCCGTACAGCTCCAGGTCGTCGCGGTCGAGCGCGTAGGCCTCCACCGTGCGCGGCACGCCCTCGAAGGTCGGGTTGGTGCCCACCGAGATCGCGGCCGGCCAGCGCACGCCGTCGTAGGCGGCGGGCAGGTTGCCGACCGGGATGCAGCGCAGCCAGCCCGCGTAGACGCCGTCGGCCGGGATGGCCGTGTGCGGCGGCGACTCCACGTTGGCCGTCGGGAAGCCGAGCTGGCGCCCGCGCTGGTAGCCGCGCACGACCACGCCCTCGACCCGGTGCGGGCGGCCGAGCGCCTCGGCCGCCGCGCTGACGTCGCCATCGGCCAGCAGCTCGCGCACGCGCGTGGCCGACACCCCTGCCACCAGCGGCACCACCTCGGTGGTGAAGTCGTGCTTGTCGCCCAGCGTGCGCAGGGTCTCGACGTCGCCGGCGGCCCGGTGGCCGAACCGGAAGTTCTCCCCCGCGACGATCACCGCCGCGCGCAGGTCGTCGACGAGCACCGACTGCGCGAACTCCTCGGGCGTGGTGCGCGACAGGTCGAGGGTGAAGTCGATCACCCGCACCTCGTCGACGCCCAGCTCGCGCAGCAGCAGCGCGCGGTGCGACGGCGTGGTCAGCCGGGGCGGATGGGTGCCGGGACGGACGACCTCGCCGGGATGAGGCTCGAAGCTGATCGCGACGCACCGCAGGCCCAGCTCGCGCGCCAGCGACACCGCGCGCTCCACCACCGCCCGGTGCCCGCGGTGCACGCCGTCGAACACGCCGATCGTGACGACCGATCTTCCAGAATCCGGCACGCCGGGCCTCCTCAACCGTCTTTGCTCATTCAAAGCGTGCCATGCGCGCCGGGATTCCCCCCAATCGAGGGGGCGATAGCATCCGCTGCATGCCTCGATACGCACTGCTGATCCTGCCCGCCTTCAACCGGGTCTACGGCGAGAGCGCCGTGCGCCTGACCAGGAGCGAGCTGGCGGTCTTCGGCACGGCGACCCGGTCGCCGATCTCGGCGATCGAGGAGACCGTCATCGGCGGTGTGCCCTATGTCACCTTCGAGGCGGAGCTCGGCGAGGGCGACGTGGCGCTGCTGTCGAACCTGTCGTCGGTCTACGCCGTCTTCGGCGTCGAGGGCCCGCTGCTGCGGCCCCTGGAGATGCGCCCGCTCGACCGGCTCAGCAGCGACCTGCTGACCATCCAGAAGTACGCGGGCAAGACCAACGAGCACTTCACCAAGCTGCTGCTCAACGTCACCCTGCTCGCCTCGGGGCTGCCCTTCGACGGGCGGCTGTCGGTCTTCGACCCGATGTGCGGGCGCGGCACCACCCTCAACCAGGCGCTCATGTACGGCTACGACGCCTACGGCATGGACGTCGACGCCAAGGACTTCGAGGCCTACACGGTCTTCCTCAGGCGGTGGCTGAAGGACAAGCGGCTCAAGCACACCGCCGAGGTCGTGCCCGTGCGCCGGGAGCGGGCCCTGGTCGGCAAGCGCTTCAACGCCTCGTTCGCGCTGTCGAAGGAGGCGCAGAAGGCCGGAGACGTGCAGCACGTCGCCGTCGTGAACGCCGACACGCTGCGGGCGCGCGAGTTCTTCAAGCCGCGGACCTTCGACCTCATCGTCACCGACGCGCCGTACGGCGTGCAGCACGGCAGCAGGAGCGGTGGCGGCGGGTTGTCGCGCAGCCCGCTGGAGCTCATCGCCAGGGCCGTGCCCGGCTGGGCCGAGGTGCTCAAGCCGGGCGGGGCGCTGGGGATCTCGTGGAACACCTACGGCGGCGGGCGCGACGAGCTGGGCGAGATCCTGGTGAAGCACGGGCTGGTAGTGCGGGAGTACCCCGACTTCGAGCACCGAGTCGACCAGGCGATCGTGCGCGACATCATGGTGGCCGCCAAGCCGGCCCCGTGACCTCAGTGGCCGCCGCAGCAGGTGCCCTGGTCGGCCAGCTCGAAGGGCACCAGGCCGTGCCCGCCGCCCGTGAGCAGCCCAGGCGTCGTCGCCAGCGTGAGCGCGCCGCCCACCCTGGCGGGCCGCAGGTAGCCCAGCGTGTCCACCCTCGCCCCCGGTCCCGGGTCGGCACCGGCGAGCACGGTGACTCTCTCGATCGCCGATCGCCCGACCAGCGCCTCGACGGTCAGCACCCCCGTCAGCTCCTCGGCCCCGTCGAACAGCACCGCCCGGCCACCGCCGAGCCGGTGCGCCTCGACGGCCGCGCCGCTGGGCGAGAAGCCCCGCGGCAGCGGCACGGGACCGGCCGTCTCCAGGCTGAGGTCGACGAACCCGCCGACGAAGTGCGTGCAGGCCAGCCTGACGGCCGGGCGGCCGAGCAGCGCCACGAGTTCGTGGAGCACGTGCTCGGCCCCCGGCAGGTCACGGCGGCCCGTGGACAGGCCGATCAGGTTCATCCGACCGGTCGCACCCAGACGGGGTTGGAGTAGAACCACAGGTCGACCCAGGGGTCGGCGTCGCCCACGACGTCCATCTTGGGACCGGCCGGGTCCACCGAGGCGCCGAGCAGGCCGGCGGCCGAGTGGTTGCCGTCCGTGCCGCGCACCCGCAGGTACATCGGCCGGTCCACGGCGCCCACCGGGTGCACGAAGGTGACCTTGTTCTCGGCGTTCGCCGTCACCTCGAAGGACTTCACGACCCTGGTGGTGGGCGTGGTGAACGCGTCGCGATCGGCCGCCGGGCCGGTCACGTCGCCCTGGATGACGTCCACCCTGGCCAGCTTGGGCACGAACTGCGCCCAGTTCGGGCGGGTGGCCAGGTCGACCTCGACGACCAGCTCGACCTGGCGGCCCTTGCGGACCTCCAGCGTGCCGCCCAGGGTGACGCTCCGGCGCGAGCCCGCCTCGCGCAGCCGTACGTTGAGCCCGGCGATCAGGTGGCCGTGGTCGACCCAGACGCGGCCCGCGCGCAGCGCGTTCATGACCGCCGCGTAGGAGAAGTCCTCCGCGCCGACCGTGGTGCGGCTGTAGTAGCCGGGCCAGAAGTCGCCGGCGGTCAGCGTGGTCGGCTGGCCGTACACCGGGTCGTTGTGGAAGCCGTTGACGTCGAAGTTCGTGCCGGGTCCGCGGGTGGCGGTCTCGCCGTAGACGACGTGCGAGTCGGAGTTGGCGGAGATCGTCCAGGGCAGGCCCTCGGCCAGGAGGCTGTCCCACAGGCCGCCGACGGTGGCGGTCATCCAGTCGAAGCCGCCGAAGGTGCGGTAGCTCTCCAGCGGGTAGCCGGGGAAGGAGGCGGCGCTCGGGCTGCCGGCGTAGAAGCCGCGGCCGCTGCCGGGGCCGAGCGGCTTGGGCATACCCGCCGCCTGGTGGCCGGGCGCGCCCTCGAAGCCGATCGCCACCTTCGGGTCGGCGTCGCGCCAGGCCCTGATCTCGTGCGGCGAGTCGATGCCGCGCCTGGCCGGGTGGTTGGCCAGGAACAGCGCGTCGGGGATGCGCCGGTTGCGTACGGCCTGGCCGAGGAAGGCGATGCCCGCCACCGCCAGTGCCTCGTCCGCCGGGCCGCTGCCCGAGCCCTTGACGGAGCCGTCGTAGGAGTTCTCGAACTCCTTGAGCACCTCGACCTCGCGGCGGCCGGGGTGGACGAAGACGGTGGCGTGCTCGGCGCCCGGGATGTTCCACTCCAGGCCCTGGAAGACGAGCACGTCCCTGTGCTCGGCGCGGGCGGCGACGATGTCGGGGTTGACCTTCTCCACGCCGATCCTGGCGTGCTGCGGCCCGCCGTGGTCGGTGATCACCATCCAGTCCAGGCCGTAGGCGGCGGCGTGGCGGACGTTGTCGATCACCCGGTACATCGCGTCGCCGCTGTACTGGGTGTGGATGTGATGGTCGCCGGAAAGCCACAGGTAGCCGTTGCGCGGCTCGCGGCCGTGGTCGAAGCCGGTGGCCGCGGCGGGCCCGGTGGCGGCCACGGCCGCGCCGGCCGTGGCGGCCACGGTCGCCGCGCCGAGGAGCCCGGCCCTGCGCATCAGCGAGCGCCGGGACAGCTCTCCCGGCTCCAGCTCCTCGTCCTTCACCGACAGGTCGGCGGCGTGATCGTGAGGTAGCTCGTCGTGGTGATGGTGGTGGTGATGCCCGTGACCCATGGGGAGTCCTTCGTGCTCAGAGGGTGCCTGACCGCACCCTCCCGCAAAAGAGAGAACTCCTCATGTCTCGGCGACTACCGCCAGGCGACTAGACGAAGACCGCCAGCGGCCTGGCCATCCGGCCCTGCTCCTCCACCAGCGACAGCAGCTCGCCGTCGGGACCGAACACACCGATAGGCCCCTTGCCCAGCCCCGCCGCGGGCAGCCGGCCGCCGTGCCTGACGACCCGCGCTTCGTCCTCGGTGACGTCGCGCCTGGGGAAGGCGGCGGTCACCGCGTCGCCGATCGGCAGGATGTCGCACTGCTCGGCCAGCTGGTCGATCGTGCGGGCCAGGCCCAGCTCGTAGGGGCCGACCCTGGTACGGCGCAGCGCCGTCAGGTGACCGCCGACCCCGAGGTAGGCGCCCAGGTCTCGGGCGAGCGAACGGATGTAGGTGCCGCTGGAGCAGCGGATCGTGGCGGTGATCGACGGGCCCTCGATCGCGGTGACGTCGAAGGCGTGCACGGTGATCGGCCGGGCCTGCAGCTCGACCTCCTCGCCCGCGCGCGCCCGCTTGTAGGCCCGCTCGCCGTTGACCTTGATGGCGCTCACCTGCGGCGGCACCTGCATGATCTGGCCGGTCAGCGTCTTCACACCCGCCATGATCTGGTCGGCCGTGGCGTCGACCGGCGAGGACGACAACACCTCGCCCTCGGCGTCGTCGGTGTTGGTCGTGACACCGAGCAGGATCGTCGCCTCGTAGACCTTCTCCGTCAGCGCCAGGTGCCCCAGCAGCCGGGTGGCCTTCTCGACGCCCACCACCAGCACGCCGGTGGCCATCGGGTCGAGGGTGCCGGCATGGCCCACGCGGCGCGTGCCGGCGATGCGGCGCATCTTGCCGACCACGTCGTGGGAGGTCCAGCCGGCCGGCTTGTCGACGATGATCAAGCCGCTTGCAGTCATGTGGCCTTCCTCAAAAGGTCGCGGAAGCGTGCCATGGTCTCATCGACCGGCAGGTGCGAGGTGTATCCGGCGGCCTTGGTGTGACCGCCGCCGCCGAGCGCGGTGCAGATGGCGCCCACGTCGACCGAGTTCTTCGCGCGCGTGGAGACCTGCCAGGCGCCGTCGTCGTCCTCCTTGAGCACGACGGCCACCTCCGCCTCGTCGGCGCGGCGCACCACGTCGATGATGCCCTCCACCTCGTCGTACGGCAGGCCGTACTGCTGGCGGTCATGGCGGGTGACGTAGGTCCACACCAGGTCGCCCTCCAGCACCACCCGCTCCAGCACGGCGGCCAGCACCTTCAGGTAGCCGAACGGGGCGCGGTCCCACAACTGGCGCGCGATCTCGTCGGTGCGCAGGCCCGTCGCCACCAGCCGGGCGGCCATCTCGTGAGCGGCCGGAGTGGTGGAGGCATGACGGAAGGAACCGGTGTCGGTGACCAGGCCGACGTACAGGTTGGTGGCCATCTCGCGGTCGAGTGGCACACCCAGGCGGCGGATCAGCTCCTCGGCCAGCACCGCGGTCGCGGCCGCGGCCGGGTCGATGAGACTGAGCGTGCCGAAGCCCGGGTTCGACGGGTGATGGTCGATGACGATCAGCTCGGTGGCCCTCCTGGCGTTGGCGGACAGCAGGCCCAGCCGGTCGAGGGTCGAGGAGTCGAAGGTGATCATCACCTCGGGGCTGTCGGGATAGTCGTCGGGCCTCGAGAGCAGATCCTGGTCGGGCAGGAAGTGCAGCAGCCTGGGCACGGCGAAACGTTTGTCGCCGAAGGACGCCACGACCTTCTTGCCCGTGACGCGCAACGCGCGGGCGCAGGCCAGCATCGAGCCCAGGGCGTCGCCGTCGGGCGAGATGTGGCAGGCCAGGGCGACGACGTCGGCCTCGCCGATCAGCTCCAGGGTGCGTTCCCAGGCGTACTCGGCGATCGCCGTCCCCGGCCGCCCCAGCGACGCGGCCGACGGCATGCCGGGTGACGCGGGGTCGCCCAGCTCCGCCGTACCGGGTGACGGGACGGCGGAGCCTGCCGCGGGCGGCGGGACGGCCGTGCGGTCCTCGGGCTCACTCGCCTGCGAGGTCACGTCGTCCGGCTCTCCGCACCGTCGGAGTCGAACTCGTCCTCGTCCTCGTCGGGCTTCTTGTACGGGTCGGCCTCACCGGCGTAGGAGGCGCTCTCGGCCTGCCGCGCGACCTCCTCGTCCCTGGCCTTCGCCGCGGCGAACAGCTCGTCGAGGGCCCGGGCGTTCTCCGGGATCGGGTCGTGCTTGAAGGCCAGGGTGGGCGTGAAGCGCACCCCGGTCTGCTTGCCGACCTCGGAACGGATGATGCCCTTGGCGCTCTCGAGCGCCGCGGCGCTGTCGGCGCGCTCCGCATCGGAGCCGAACACGGTGTAGAAGACCGTGGCTTCCCGCAGGTCGGCGGTGATGCGAGTGTCGGTGATCGTGACGAACCCCAGCCGCGGGTCCTTGATCCTGCGCTCGAGCATCTCGGCGACGATCTGCTGGATGCGGTCGGCGAGCTTGCGCGCGCGTGCTGCGTCCACCATGGTCAGTCCCCCTAGGTTTTCAGTCTTCGTCGGTGAAGAGACGCTGTCTGGCGGACAGCAACTCTATGTCGGGCCTGTAGGCCACAAGGCGCTCGCACGCCTCCAGAACCTCCTTGCAGTTGCCCGCTGAGGATGAGACCACGGCTACCCCGATTTCCGCCCGTCGATGCAGGTCGAGATGACCTGTCTCGGCGACGGCGACGCCCGGATGGCGGCGCTGCAGCTCGGCGAGGATGGGACGCACCACGGAGCGTTTCTGCTTGAGCGATCTCACGTCGCCCAGCAGCAGGTCCAGGGTCAAGGCACCTACGTACATCGTTGGCAACCACCGCTTGGCTGAGGAGTGTCACGTGAGCCGCGGGCTCGCGGTGGGAGAGCCCTCTGCGGCACACTGCCGCGCCCGTCGGGCGCTAGGCAATCGTTTTTCCGGTACGGCGAGCCGTACCGGAAAACGGTAAGCACGGGTGGGACGCCCGGCGGGACGTATCCCACCGGGCGGCCTCAGCGAGCGCTAGTCGCGCGGCTTCTCCCGCATCTCGAAGGTCTCGATGACGTCGCCTTCCTTCAGGTCGCCGTAACCGATGCCGATACCGCACTCGAAGCCCTCGCGGACCTCGGTGACGTCGTCCTTCTCCCGCCGCAGCGAGGTGACGGTGAGGTTGTCGGAGATGACAACGCCGTCGCGGATGAGCCGGGCCTTGCTGTTGCGCACGATCTTGCCGGAGCGGACCATCGAACCGGCGATGTTGCCGATCTTCGGGACCTTGAAGATGGCGCGGATCTCGGCGGTGCCGAGCTGCGCCTCTTCGTACTCGGGCTTGAGCATGCCCTTGAGCGCCGCCTCGATCTCCTCGATCGCCTGGTAGATGACCGAGTAGTAGCGGATGTCGACGCCCTCGCGCTCCGCCAGGTCGCGGGCGCGCGGCTCGGGACGGACGTTGAAGCCGATGATGACGGCGTTCTCGTCGGCCATGGCCAGGTTGACGTCGTACTCGGTGATCGCACCGACGGCGCGGTGCAGGACACGGAGCCTGACCTCGTCGCCGACGTCGATCTTGAGCAGGGCGTCTTCCAGGGCCTCGACCGAACCGGACACGTCACCCTTGATGATGAGCTTGAGCTCGTCGACGCGGCCCTTCTCGAGGTCGCTGAAGAGCTCCTCGAGGGTGCGGCGGCGCGAGGACTTGGCCATGTCGGCGCTGCGCTTGCGAGCAGCACGCTGCTGGGCGATCTGGCGAGCCATGCGGTCGTCGGTCACAACGATGAAGTTGTCACCGGCGCTCGGCACGGCCGTCAGACCCATGACCAGGACCGGACGCGACGGGTCGGCCTCTTCGACGTTCTCGCCGTTGTCGTCGAGCAGCGCGCGGACGCGGCCGTAGGCCTCGCCACACACGATCGAGTCGCCGACGCGGAGCGTGCCGCGCTGGACCAGGACGGTCGCGACGGGGCCGCGGCCCTTGTCGAGGTGCGCCTCGATGGCGATGCCCTGGGCGTCCATCGACGGGTTGGCCCGCAGGTCGAGCTCGGCGTCGGCGGTCAGCAGGATCGCCTCGAGGAGGTTCTCGATGCCGATGCCCTCACGCGCGGAGATGTCGACGAACATCGTGGTGCCGCCGTACTCCTCGGCCACCAGACCGTACTCGGTGAGCTGGGCACGGACCTTGTTCGGGTCTGCGCCCTCCTTGTCGATCTTGTTGACCGCGACCACGATCGGCACGTCGGCCGCCTGGGCGTGGTTGAGAGCCTCGATCGTCTGCGGCTTCACACCGTCGTCGGCCGCGACCACCAGGACGGCGATGTCGGTCGCCTTCGCACCACGAGCACGCATGGCGGTGAACGCCTCGTGACCCGGGGTGTCGATGAAGGTGATCTTCCGGTCTTCGTCCTCGTGCACGGTCGACACCTGGTAGGCGCCGATGTGCTGGGTGATGCCGCCGGCCTCGCGCGCCACCACGTTGGTCTTGCGGATGGCGTCGAGCAGGCGGGTCTTACCGTGGTCGACGTGACCCATGACGGTCACGACCGGCGGACGCGCGGCCAGGTCGCCCTCGTCGCCCTCGTCCTCGCCGAACTCGATGTCGAAGGCCCCGAGCAGCTCGCGGTCCTCCTCCTCCGGGCTGACGACCTGGATGACGTAGTCGAGCTCGGCGCCCAGCAGCTGGAGCGTCTCCTCGTTGACCGCCTGGGTGGCCGTCACCATCTCGCCGAGGTGCAGCATGATCTGCACCAGCGAGGCGGGGTTGGCGCCGATGCGGTCGGCGAAGTCGGACAGCGAGGCGCCACGCGGCAGGCGCAGCGTCGAGCCGTTGCCACGGGGAACCTGCACGCCGCCGATCGACGGCGCCGACATGTTGTCGAACTCTTGACGCCGCTGGCGCTTGGACTTGCGGCCACGGGTCGGACGCCCACCAGGACGGCCGAACGCACCCGCGGTGCCTCCACCACGGCCGCGGCCGCCGGGACCGGGACGGCCACCGCCGCCACCGAAACCGCCGCCACCACCGGGAGCGCCACCGCCGCCGGGACGGCCACCGCCGCCACCGGGACGAGCGGCGAAGCCGCCGCCGCCACCCGGACGACCGGCGCCACCGCCGGGACCACCCGGACGGCCACCGCCGCCACCGGGACGGCCGCCGGGACCACCACCGGGACGGCCTCCGCCGCCACCGCCGGGACCGGCAGGGCGACCCTGCGGCATCATCATCGGGTTGGGACGCGGACCACCGGGACGGGGACCGCCGGGACCACCGGAGCCACCGCCGGGACGCGGGCCACCGGCACCGGGGCCGGGACGCGGACCACCCGCACCGGCCGGACCCGGACGCGGGCCGCCCTGCGGACGCGGCATGCCGCCGTCGCGCGGAGCGCCGCCCTCACGGGGGCCGCCGGGACGCGGGCCACGGTCGCCACGATCGCCGCCGGGGCGGGGACCACGGTCGTCACCGGGACGTCCGCCGGGACGCGGGCCACGGGACTGCTGACCCATGCCGCTCGCGTTCGAGGAGAACGGGTTGTTGCCAGGACGCGGGCCACGCGGACCCGGCTTGGGACCGCCAGGGCCAGGACGCGGACCGCGGTCGCCGCCAGGGCGCTGACCGGAGGGCGCGTTGCCGGACGGAGCACCCGCCGACGGACCACCGGCCGACGACTCCGGCCGCGGGCCGGGACGCGGGCCCGGCTTGGGACCGCCGGCACCGGGGCGCGGGCCGCGGTCGCCGCCGCTGGGCGCCTCGAAGCGGGTCTGCGGAGCCTCGGGACGAGGCGCCTGCGGAGCAGCGGGCGGAGCCTCGAACCGCGGCGCCTCGGGGCGCGGCGCGGCAGGCTGCGGCTGCTGCTGCTGAGGACTGGGGGCCGACGGGCGAGGCGCCGCCGGACCAGGACGCGGACCCGGCTTGGGCGCCGGCCGCGGAGTGGACGTCTCGGAGACGCCGTTGCCCGCGCGGCTTTCCGCCTGCGCGGGTGCGGACGGCCTCGGACCCGACGGCGCTGCGCCGCCGCGGCCGGAGCCACCCCTAGCTGAGCCGCCCTTCTGGACGCCCAGAGCTTCCGTGAGCCTGCGGACGACCGGCGCCTCGATGGTCGAGCTCGCCGAACGGACGAACTCCCCCATCTCCTGGAGCTTGGCCATGACGACCTTGCTCTCTACGCCGAACTCCTTAGCGAGCTCGTATACCCGGACCTTCGCCACTGCACTCCCTTACTCGGCCCGGGAGGCTGGCTGTGCCGTCCAGGCCGTCGTTACGTTGACGTCTTCATCGCCGCGTGCTCATCAGGCGCTCATAGCAATCTGACTCCGCCCCTTAATCCGGCGTCCTACATGACATTTCTGACTCCTTCTCGAGGTGTGCCCGCACCTGCGTGACATCGACCGGACCCTGCACACGGAAAGCGCGCGGGAACGCTCGGCGTCGTTCGGCGAGCTCCAGACAACTCAGGCGGGGGTGCAGCGAAGCGCCCCTGCCCGGAAGTCGTCCCCGCTGGTCGGGGATGACGTGATCCCCTACCAGCACCAGGCGAAGAAGCTCTGACTTGGCTTCGCGGACCCGACAACCCACGCACGTGCGTTGTGGACCCGCGAGTTGGCCAACATGGCCACCATATTCCAGCTTACCGTGTCGACGCATCTACGGAACCGGCGGCATCCTCTGCCTGCGCGTCAGACCTGATGTCGATCTTCCATCCGGTCAGGCGCGCGGCCAGCCGCGCGTTCTGCCCCTCCTTGCCGATGGCGAGGGACAGCTGGTAGTCGGGCACGGTCACCCTGGCCACCCGAGCAGCGGCGTCGACCACCTCGACATGGGAAACACGAGCGGGCGAGAGGGCATTCCCCACGAACTCCGCCGGGTCCTCCGACCAGTCGATGATGTCGATCTTCTCGCCGTGCAACTCCGTCATCACGTTGCGCACCCGCGAACCCATCGGCCCGATGCACGCGCCCTTGGCGTTGACGCCCTGCTTTCGTGACCGAACTGCGATCTTCGTCCGGTGGCCGGCCTCGCGCGCGATGGCGGCGATCTCGACCGTGCCGTCGAGGATCTCGGGGACCTCGAGCGCGAAAAGCTTCTTCACCAGACCGGGATGGGTGCGCGAGACCGTCACCGACGGACCCTTGTGACCCTTCTTCACCTGGATCACGAAGGCCTTGATGCGCTCGCCGTGGCCGTACTCCTCGCCGGGCACCTGCTCGTTGGCAGGCATGATCGCCTCGATGCGGCCCAGGTCGATCAGGACCACCTTCGGGTCGCGACCCTGCTGGATGACGCCCGAGACCAGCTCGCCCTCGCGGCTGGCGAACTCGCCGAAGTTGACCTCGTCCTCCGCGTCGCGCAGCTGCTGGAGGATCACCTGCTTGGCCGTCGTGGCCGCGATGCGGCTGAAGTTGTTGGGTGTGTCTTCGTACTCGCGCACGATCTCGCCGTCGTCGTCGAGCTCGGCGGCGAAGATGGTCACGTGACCGCTCTGCCGGTCGAGCTCGGCGCGCGCCTTCTGCGCCGCACCCTCGGTGCGGAAGTAGGCGATCAGCAAAGCGTCCTCGATCGCCTTCACGACCAGGTCGAAGGAGATGTCCTTCTCGCGTTCGAGGCTGCGCAGGACACTCATGTCAATGTCCACGAGGCTCCCCCTTAGCCCTCATCGTCGTCTTCGAAGTCGTCTTCGTCATCGAAACGACGGAATTCCACCTGCACCCGTCCTTGGGCCAGGTCCTGAAAGTCGATGCGGCGCTCGTCGTTCTCCAGGGAGAGGACGACGCCGGTCTCGTCGGCCGCCATGATGCGGCCCTCCACCACGCTGCCGTCGCGCAACTCCGCCTTGACCAGCCGCTTGGCCGCGCGGCGCCAGTGGCGCGGCTCGGTGAGCGGACGGTCGACGCCGGGCGAGGAGACCTCGAGAGTGTACGGCTGGCTGCCCATCCGGTCATCGTCGTCGAGCGCCGCGGAGACGGCGTTGCTGACTTCGGCCACGTCGTCGAGCGACACGCCTCCGTCGCGGTCGACGATCACCCTGAGCACTCTGCGCTTGCCCGCGCTGGTGACGCTCACGTCCTCCAGGTCGAGGCCCTCCGCCGCGACAACAGGCTCCAGCAGCTTCATCAGGTGGTCGCGGGATGCGGCACTACCCATGTCGACCTCCCCTATTTCACGGGCGGACCTCGCCCTATGTCACAACACCAGTTCACACCCTATCTGGCTCGGGGCCGTATCATCGTCAGTCGTATGAACACACTGTCCAGGCGAGC
Organism: Nonomuraea sp. NPDC050663; assembly: GCF_044456985.1. Taxonomy (NCBI): domain Bacteria; kingdom Bacillati; phylum Actinomycetota; class Actinomycetes; order Streptosporangiales; family Streptosporangiaceae; genus Nonomuraea; species Nonomuraea sp. NPDC050663. Next base: position 150,850 of record NZ_JBITGL010000018.1, on the reverse strand, counting down.
CGTGCTGACCGGTGGGGCGCTGCTGGTGTCGGGTTGCGCGGCTAGCGTGCCCGAGCCCGTGGCCTCTCCGGCGCCCGACCCTGAGACGGTGCTGCTGCAGCGTCTGGTGGCCGACAAGGAGCGCACGATCGCGCTCTACCGCGCGCACGTCGACTCCGGCGGGGAGGTGCTGCGGCCCTTTCTCGACCGCCATCTCGCGCATCTGACGCAGCTGCGCTCGCGGCTGCCGCAGACCCTGGCCACCGTGCCCGCCTCGCCCTCGCCGTCGTCCTCCGCCCCGGCGCAGAAGGTGTCGCTGACCCGGCTGCGCGACATCGAGCGCAAGGCCGCCGCCCAGCGCACGCGCGACCTGGCCGACGCCTCGGCGTCGCTGTCACAGCTGATCGCCAGCATCGGCGCCTGCGAGGCCGCCCACGCCGTCGCCCTGCCGAGGTCCCTGTGACCGGCCACACGGACAGGGGCCGCCGCACGGACAGTGCCTGCCTTACGGGCAGTGCCGGCCGTACGGCTGCGCGATTCGTGGAACGTGCCGAGCCGGTGTCCACCCGTCCCCGAGGAGCGAGCGTGAGCCAGTCGTGAACGATGTGGAGCGGCTGCGCAAGGCGCTGGCGGCCGAGCACGCGGCGGTCTACGCCTACGGCATGCTCGGCGCCCGCACCACCGGAACCCTGCGCTCCCGGGTGACGGCGGCCTTCAACGCCCACCGCGCCACGCGCGACAGGCTCCGCGTCATGATCTCCAGCCGGGGCGGCAGCCCGGTCGAGACCGAGTCGTCCTACGACGTCGGCCAGACCCCCACGAGCGCCACCCAGGTCGTCAACCTGGCGGTGCTGGTCGAGGAGGGCATCACGGCCACCTATCTGGAGCTGGCGGCCAGCGACGACGTGGCTCTTCGCCGTCACGCGGCGCTGGCGATGCAGGAGTCCGTGACCCGCTCCTACGGCTTCCGCAGGCGGATCCTGGCGCTGCCGGGCATGCCCGACTCGGTGCAGGGAACCAGCTGACCTGGTCGTTCGTTGACCTGGACATGGGCTGGCATTACAGGAAGACCATCAAGATCGGGCCGTTTCGCATCCGCCTGACCCCGCACGGTGTGGGTCACAGCGTCGGCGGGCGCAAGTTCAACGTCACCTCGACCCCTGGCGGCGGGCGTCATGTCTCGGTTCGCCTGCCCGGAGGCTTCCACCTGAGCAGGTCGATCGGACGAAAGCGGAACCGGCACTACTATTAGCCGTTTTTTTGGGCAGCTGAGATGCCCATGGGACTGAGCTATCGAAAATCATTCAAGTTAGGACCGTTCCGGATCAACCTGTCCAACAAGGGCGTGGGGCACAGCTACGGCAACAAGCTCTTCCGCGTCACCCACGGCCCTGACGGCCGCCGCACCGTGTCACTGAACCTGCCCGGCAACCTCACCTGGCGCAAGACCACACGTCGCCGGTAGGGCACATCAGTGGCGGGCGGGCCGGGTCTCCGCTGTCCGAATCCAGGGGCCCCAACCCTCAAGCGGTGACCGCGGGTCCACGCTCGCCAAGCGGCAATTCGGCGCCCCGCCGGCCTTCTCCGGCGGGGCGCCGCGCCATGTCAGGCGGCCGGTCCCGACACGAGCGCGGCGATGCGCTCCACGGCCTCGTCGATCGGGATCTCCTGCTTGTCGCCGCTGGCGCGATCGCGGAGCTCGGCGACGCCCTGCGACAGGCCGCGGCCGATGACCAGCACCGTGGGCAGGCCCAGCAGCTCGGAGTCCTTGAACTTCACGCCGGGCGAGACGCTCGGCCGGTCGTCGACCAGGACGCGCACCCCGCGGGCCTCCAGCGCGGCGGCGATCTCCAGGGCCTTGTCGACCTGGTTCTCCTTACCGGTGCCGACGATGTGCACGTCGGCGGGTGAGACCTCGCGCGGCCAGACGAGGCCGAGTTCGTCGTGCCACTGCTCGGCGATGACGGCCACGGCGCGCGAGACGCCGATGCCGTAGGAACCCATGGTGATGCGGATCGGCTTGCCGTCGGGGCCGAGCGCGTCGAGCTTGGCGGCGTCGGCGTACTTGCGGCCGAGCTGGAAGATGTGGCCGATCTCGATGCCGCGGTCGAGGGAGACCTCCGAGCCGCAGCGGGGGCACGGGTCGCCGGGGCGCACCTCGGCGGCCTCGATGGTGCCGTCGGGGGTGAAGTCGCGCCCCGCCACGACGTTGCGGGCGTGCTTGCCGGGCTCGTTGGCGCCGGTGACCCACGAGGTGCCGGAGACGACGCGGGGGTCGACGAGGTAGCGGATGCCCAGGTCCTTGAGCACCTGCGGGCCGATGTAGCCGCGCACCAGGCCGGGGTTCTTGGCGAAGTCGGCCTCCTCGAAGATGGCCGGCTCGCCGGGGGCCAGGGAGGCCTCCAGGCGCTTGAAGTCGACCTCGCGGTCGCCGGGGACGCCGATGACCAGGATCTCGGCCTTGGTGGAGCCGGGGGTGGTGACCTTGACGACGACGTTCTTCAACGTGTCGGCGCCGGTGATCGCCATGCCGTGGTCGGAGTTCATGCACGCGACGAGCGACTCGATGGTCGGGGTGTCGGGGGTGTCGAGCACCTCCAGCGCCGGGTGCTCGCCGGGGACGGCGGCGGGCGGGGTCGTGGTGTAGGCCTCGGCGTTGGCGGCGTAGCCGCAGCTGTGGCAGGCCACGAAGGTGTCTTCGCCGGTGGGGGTGGGGGCCAGGAACTCCTCCGAGGCCGAGCCGCCCATCGCGCCCGAGGTGGCGAAGCAGATCTTGTAGCGGATGCCCAGCCGGTCGAAGGTCTTGATGTAGGCCTCGCGGTGCTGCTCGTAGGAGCGCTTGAGGCCGTCGTCGTCGAGGTCGAAGGAGTAGGAGTCCTTCATCACGAACTCGCGTCCGCGCAGGATGCCGGCGCGGGGACGCGCCTCGTCGCGGTACTTGGTCTGGATCTGGTAGAGCGTGACGGGGAAGTCCTTGTAGCTGGAGTACTCCCCCTTCACCATGTCGGTGAAGAGCTCCTCGTGGGTGGGGCCGAGGAGGTAGTCGCCGCCCTTGCGGTCCTTGAGCCGGAAGAGCGTGTCGCCGTATTCGGTCCAGCGGCCGGTGGCCTCGTAGTATTCGCGGGGCAGCAGCGCCGGGAAGAGCACCTCCTGGGCGCCCATCCTGTTCATCTCGTCGCGCACGACGGCGGCGACGTTCTCCATGACGATCTTGCCCAGGGGCAGCCAGGAGTAGATGCCGGGAGCGACGCGGCGGACGTAGCCGGCGCGGACCAGGAGCTTGTGGCTCGGGACTTCCGCGTCTGCCGGGTCGTCCCGCAGGGTGCGAAGAAACAACGACGACATGCGCAGCAGCACGAGAACTCCTCGGTCGGGCCTGAAGGTGTGAAGCTACAGGCTATCGAGTCCCGGGCATCAAAGGAGTGCCAAGACCGCCACGAAGCCGCCGGTGATGATCGCGGCGACCGCAAGGGCGCGCAGGGCGGCGGGCAGGCTCTTGCGGGTGAGGAAGACGGAGCCGACGGCCAGCAGGGCCAGTAGCACGCCGGGCCAGGGCCAGAAGCCGGGCTCGAAGTCGACGAAGCCCGCGGTGCTGCGGTCGATGACGTCGGTGAGGACGAGGGCGCTGATGCCTCCCGCCGCCAGGTCGCCCCAGCGGTCGTTCCTGCGGGTCACCCAGGCCAGCAGCCCGACCGCGACGAGGAGCACGAGGAGCACGTTGAGGCCGATCGCGCCGCCCGCGGTGGTGTTGAAGTCGGCGGTCCCGAGCAGGGTGCCGAGTCCCATGGTGGACACCACGCCGGCGGCGGCGGTCAGGAAGGAGGTGAGCAGCGCCCAGCCGAACCCGCTCGCGGTCATCCCCACCGCCACGGCGAGCGCGATGGCGGCGTACGGGTCGTAGGCGTCGGTGAGTGACGCCGGCAGGACCATGCCGACGAGGCCGAGCACCACTCCCCCGAGGAAGGTGATCAGCAGGTGCCGCTCGATGCCTCTTTGCCGTCTGTCGTACTCGGCATAGTCGGCGTAATCGACCTGTGTGTCATCCATGGTTCTGTCCGGCCTCTTCGTCCCCCTGACAAAAGTGGCCATACGTCACGATATGCGGCATTACACGGGAAGTAAAACTCCGTCAAGAGGAGGTCAGTTGAGCAAACGCTTGGTTAAGATGGGCGGGTGCGCGACATCGTCCGATCCTTCCTCGCGACCGGCCCGACGTGGCCGGCCTTCGCCGGCGAGCTCGGCGCCGCCGGCCTGACCGTCCCCGAGCAGTACGGCGGAGCGGGCTGCGGCATGGAGGAGCTCGCCGTCGTCGCGGCCGAGCTCGGCCGGGCCCTGTCCCCCCTGCCGTTCCTGCAGACCTTCCTGGCGGTCGAGGCCGTCAAGCAGGCGGGCGACGCGGAGACGCTCACGAGTCTGGCCACCGGCACGTCGAGCGCCACCGTGCTCTTCGACGGGGGCGACCACGCGCTCGACGGGGAGCGGGTCTTCGCCTACCGGGGAGATCGGCTGGTGGAGGCGACGGCCTTCCGGCGCGTGCCGTACGACACCATGGACCTCAGCCGCCCGCTGGCCCGGTTCGACATCGACGAGGCCAGGCCGGTGGGGCCGGCGGGAGACCCGGAGCGGGTGCGCGACCTGGGCGTGATCGCGCTGGCCGCCGAGCAGGCGGGCGGGGCGCGGCGGTGCCTGGAGAGCGCCGTGGCCTACGCGAAGACCCGCGAGCAGTTCGGCCGGCCGATCGGCTCCTTCCAGGCGATCAAGCACAAGCTGGCCGACCTGCTGATGCTCGTGGAGTCGACGGAGGCGGCCGTGGCCGCGGCGGTGGCGGGCGCCGTGCCGGCGGCCGTGGCGGGCTCCTACTGCGGCGAGGCCTACCTGTCGGCGGCGGGCGAGAACATCCAGATCCACGGCGGCATCGGCATCACCTGGGAGCACGACGCGCACCGCTTCCTCAAGCGGGCCACCTCCGACGCCCAGCTGTTCGGGCCGCCGCAGGCGCACCGCGCCCGCCTTCACAGGCTCGTGACGTCGAGCTCCCCTCCGGCGTACTGAGCGCGGATCAGCTTCTTGTCGAACTTGCCGACCGACGTCTTGGGCACCGACTCCACCACCGTCCAGCGTTCGGGCAGCTGCCAGCGGGCCACCCGCTCGCCGAGGAAGTCGCGCAGCGCGTGGAAGTCGGCCTCACCTTCCGGCACGACGACGGCCAGCGGGCGCTCGCCCCACTTGTCGTCGGGCACCGCCACGACCGCGGCCTCCAGGATGCCCGGGTGCGCCATGAGGTGGTTCTCCAGCTCCACCGAGGAGATCCACTCGCCGCCCGACTTGATGACGTCCTTCACCCGGTCGGTCAGGGTGAGGTAGCCGTCGGGCGTGATCGTGCCGACGTCGCCGGTGCGCAGCCAGCCGTCGGGGCTGAACTTGTCGGGGGCGTCGGCGGCGTAGTAGGAGGCGGTGACGCACGGCCCGCGCACCTCCAGCTCGCCCACGGCGGCCCCGTCCCAGGGCAGCACCGTGCCGTCGGGCCCGCACAGGCGCGCCTCCACGCCCGGCTGGAATCGTCCCTGGGTGACGCGGTAGGACCATTCGTCCTCGGCGGCGGGCGGGGCGACGGCCACCGAGCCGAGGGGCGACATCTCCGTCATGCCCCACGCGTGGACGATCCTGACGCCCAGCTCCTCGTCGTAGGAGCGCATCAGGGCGGGCGGGCAGGCCGAGCCGCCGACGACGACCGCCTGGAGGCTGGAGACGTCGCGCGGCCTGGAGCGCAGCTCCTGCAGTAATCCCTGCCAGACCGTCGGCACCCCGGCCGCGTGCGTGGGCCGTACGGTCTCGATCATCTCGGCCAGCGCGGGGGGCTGGACGTGCGGGCCCGGCATCAGCAGGTTGACCCCGCCCATGAACGCCGCGTGCGGGATGCCCCAGGCGTTGACGTGGAACATGGGCACGACCGGCAGCGTGGTGTCGGCGGGCGTGGAGCCCAGCACGTCGATCATGTTGACCTGCATGGAGTGCAGGTAGATCGAGCGGTGGCTGTAAGCGACGCCCTTGGGGTCGCCGGTGGTGCCGGAGGTGTAGCACATCGCCGCGGCCTCGCGCTCGTCGAGCTCGGGCCACGGGAAGTCGGGGTCGCGCCCGGCGATCAGCTCCTCGTAGTCGTCGGGGACCACGATCAGGCGCTTGACCTCGGGCAGCAGCGGCACGAGCGAGGCGTCGGCGATCACGACGCTGTCGTCGGCGTGCCGGATGATGTAGGCCAGCTGCCGCTGGGGCAGGCGCAGGTTGAGCGTGTGCAGCACCGCTCCCATGGAGGGCACCGCCAGGTAGGCCTCGAGGTGCTCGGCGGTGTTCCACATGAGCGTGGCCACCCGCTGGTCGCCGTCGACGCCCAGCTCGTCGCGCAGGGCGGTGGCCAGTTGCCCGGCCCGCGCGGCGATCTCGGCGAAGCTGCGTTCGCGCGGGCCGTCGCCGGTCCAGGAGACGACCCTGGAGCCGCCGTGGGCGGCGGCTCCGTGGCGCAGGATGCGGGAAACGGTGAGGGGGACATCCTGCATGGTGCTGCGCATGATCAACCTCCGAGAAGTTCCTCCCATGGACGGCGGGCGTTGGTGGGCCGGGAGGTGTCGAGCGCCTCGGTGAGGCGCCAGAAGGCGCCGCGTGCCTGCATGCGCTCGCGGCCGAGCGGATCGACGGCGCGCAGCTCCAGGCGCACTCCCATGATGTCGAGCACGGCGGTCGCCTGGTTGCCGGGACCCGCCGGGGCGACCAGGCTCCCGTTCGCGTCGCACACCTGCTCGGCCAGGAGCTCGGCCACCTCGGCGGCGTAGGGACCGTCGCGCCACTCCAGGTGCCAGCTGTGGTCGGAGCCCCGCCACCAGGTCAGATCGCGGCAGGACTCGATGAACTCCGCCTCCGTCGCCAACGCGGCCATCACCCGGCCGAAAGCCTCATACCTACGCGCACTCGCCAAGGCCTGCTCATCCACGGCAGGCCGCTCGCGGCGGAATCCCCTCATGGAAGGGAGGGTCCCATCTTTCTGCCGTCTCAGCGCGTGCTTTCGCTTCACGATCATTCACTCTGGTCTCCCGTTTACTTCCCCGCAAGGGCAGGGGCTGATACGCTTCCCAAGCGAGCGCTTGGTTAACTGTTCTTGGAGGGCGAATGCGGATCAGCCTGGGCTACGAGCTGGAGGTGCGGGGGCGCACTCGCGAGGTCGAACAGCAGGCTTTCCGGAACGTGATGGACCAGGTCGTCCTGGGCGACCGGCTGGGCTACGACACCGCGTGGTTCGTCGAGCACCACTTCACCCGGGGCTTCTCTCACTCGTCGGCGCCCGACCTGGTGCTCGCCGCGATCTCCCAGCGCACCGAGCGCATCCACCTGGGCCTCGGCGTCGTCCTGCTCCCCTTTCAGTCGCCCATCCGCTCGGCCGAGCGCATAGCCACCCTCGACGTGCTCAGCGGCGGCCGGGTGGAGTTCGGCACCGGACGGGGCGCCTCGCCCCTGGAGTACCAGGCCTTCCAGCGGCCCTTCGAGAAGTCGCGCCAGATCTGGGAGGACTCCCTGGAGGCCGTGCTGGCCATCTGGGAGGCCGACGGCGAGCCGATCTCCCGCTCCAACGAGTTCTTCGAGATCCCCGACGTGGCCGTCTACCCGCGTCCCGCCCAGCGGCCGCACCCCCCGGTCTGGGTGGCCTCCACCTCCCTGGAGGGCTACCTGGCCGCCGCCAAGCACGGCTACCACCTGCTCGGCATGACCATGCTCAAGGGCATCGACGACGTGGCGGAGGACATCGCCAAGTACCGCGCGGAGCTGGCGCGCAACGGCTTCGACCCCGACAGCCGGCGCGTCGCGCTGATGATCCCCTGGTTCGTGGGCGCCACCCGCGACGAGGCCGCCGAGATCGCCGCCGACCCGGTGCTGTGGTACATCCGCCGCCAGGTCAACCTCGTCACCCCGCCCGACTACTACGACGCCAGGCACGCCACCCACCGGGTGCTGGGCCAGCTCGCCGCGGGCATGCCGCCGGGCGAGGCCATGGCCACGCTGCGCGAGCACCTGATGGTCGTGGTCGACGACGCCGAGGGCTCGCGCAAGGCCGTCGCCCGCATCGCCGAGGCGGGCGCCACCGACCTCATCCTCCAGGCCCAGGTGGGCGGGCTCGCGCACGAGCGCGTGTGCGAGTCCATGACCCGCTTCATGACCGAGGTGATGCAGTGAACCACCCCGCCCGCTGGCTCACCCGCGACGACCTGGCCTCGGCCGCCGCCACCGCCACCGGCCTGCTGCAGCTGTCGCCCGACGCCTCCAGCGCCGTGCCGCTCACCCCGCACGACGTCGCGACCACCGCCGACGCCCTGCGCGCCGCCGGGGTCGGCGAGCGCGACCGCGTGGTCGTCGCCCTGGCCGAACCGGCCGGCTCGTTGTGGGCCTCGGCCGCCGCCGAGGTCGCCGGGGCCGCCGCCGCCACGGGACCGCGCGGCCGGATGCGCCTGCACCACGTGCTGTCCTCGGTACGCGCCACGACGCTCGTGGCCACCCCGACCGGGGCGATGGACTTCCTGGCCAGGCTCCACCTGGAGTTCCTCCTCGACCCGCTCGACCTGGGCCTGCGCCAGGTGATCGTGACAGGCGAGATCGCCTCCCCCCACACGCTGACCCACCTGGCCGGCGAGTTCGACGCGACCGTGACCGAGGTGCTGGCCAACCCCTTCACCGGCGCGGCCATGGCGTGGCGCTCCTCCCAGGACTCCGACTTCGCCCCGGCGCTCCGCAAGGCCCGCCTGGGCAAGGACGAGTTCGCCGACAGCGGCGAGATCGTGGTGGCCGACGACGACACGGTCCTGCGCACCGGCTACGTCATGCGCGGCTCCCTGCACACGGTCGGCGATCACCTGCTGATCAGGGGTGTGTGGGTCTCGCTGGCGCGCCTCGACAAGGCCATGTCGAAGATCGACGGCGTGGCCGGCTGGGAGCTGACCGTCAGCCGCCAGGGCACCCTCGACGCCGCCGCGTTGACGATCCGCTTCACCCGGCAGAGCCTGGTGGGCAATCCCATGTGGAAGTCGCGCATCGAGCAGGCGCTCCAGGGACTCACCCCGGTCAAGATCGCCGTCGAGATCTCCCCGGAGGTGGGCGAGAGCCGTACCCCCGGGATCGTCACCGACCTGCGCGGCCAGCACCTGGGCCGCGACCGCGCGTTGCTGACCTGAAGGCTCCCACGGGAGGCGCGATGGAACCCTTACCCGACTGGGGGACCATCCCCCGCATGCTGCACCACCAGGCCGGCCACCACCCGGACGTGCCCGTCCTCGGCACGACCACCGTGCGCGAACTCGCCGACCGGGCCACCCGGGTGGCCCGCGGGCTGATGTCCCTGGGCGTACGGCACGGCGACCGCGTCGCCGTGTGGGGGGTCAACGACGCCACCTGGGTGGAGTACGCGTTCGGCGTCTGGTGCGCGGGCGCCGTGATCGTCCCCCTGTCCGCCCGCTACAAGGGGATCGAGGCCGAGGCGCTGCTCGCCAAGACGGGGACCGAGGTGGTGCTCGTCGGCTCCGAGGGACTGGCCGGGCTGCTGCCTCCCATGAGCGGCCTGCGCCACACGATCGGTCCTGGCGGCACGCTCGCCCGTGACGAGCTGCTGGCCGCCGCCCATGACACGCCGCTCCACGACGCCCTCGCCCGCGCGCTGGCCGTACAGCCCCACGACCTGTGCGAGATCATGTCCACGTCGGGCACCACGGGAGTGCCGAAGGGCGTGATGCTCGACCACGCGCAGGTGCTGCGCGGGTACTGGGACTGGGCGGAGATCGTCACCCTGCGCCGGGGCGACCGCTATCCGGTGATCGCGCCGTTCGCCCACGGGTTCGGGCTCAACGCCGGGCTGCTCGCCTGCGTGCTGCGGCTGGCGACGATGATCCCGGTGCCGGTGTTCACGCCGGAGACGGTGATCGACCTCATCGAGTCGGGCAAGGTCACCGTCCTGGCGGGTGCGCCGGCCTTCTTCTCCCGGCTCCTGACCGAGCTCGAACGGGCTCCGCGCGACCTCTCCTCCCTGCGCGTGGCCATCTGCGGCGCCGCCGCCGTGCCGCCCGCGCTGGTGCGGCGTGTGCTGGACGAGATCGGCGTCGAGCGCATGATCAACGCCTACGGCCTGATGGAGGGCACCGTCGTCTCCATGACCAGGGCCGGGGATCCCGTCGAGGTCATCGCCGCCACCACCGGCAGGCCGGTGCCGGGGATCGAGGTCATGATCGTCGACGACGACGGCAAGCAGGTCACCGACGGCGAGCGCGGCGAGATCCTCCAGCGCGGCTACGGCGTCATGCGCGGCTACTGGGACGACCCCGCGCGCACGGCCGAGGCGATCGACGGCGACGGGTGGCTGCACACCGGCGACGTCGGCTACCTGGACGCGGCGGGCAACGTCGCCATCGTCGACCGCAAGAAGGAGCTGTTCATCGTCAACGGCTTCAACGTCTCCCCCGCCGAGGTGGAGTCGCTGCTGCTGCGCGAGGGCTCGCTGGCCCAGGCGGCCGTGGTCGGCATGCCCGACGAGCGCGCCGGGGAGTGCGGGTGGGCGTTCGTGGTGCCGAGGCCGGGCGTCGAGGTCGAGGCGGACGCGCTCGTGGCGTGGGCCAGGGAGAACATGTCGTCGTACAAGGTGCCCAGGCGGGTCTTCGTGGTGGAGTCGCTGCCCGTCAACGCCAACGGGAAGATCGACAAGCTCGCCCTGCGCGCGTCGTCAGCCGGCGAACGCGGGTAGCTCGACGTGGACGGCGGTCCCGCCGCCCGTGGTGATCCAGCACCGGCCGCCGTGGGCCTCGGTGATCGCCTTGACGATGGCCAGGCCCAGGCCGGTGCCGTCGGGCGAGCCCTTGTGGAAGCGGTCGAAGGCCCGGTCCGGGTCCTTGACGCCGGGTCCCGTGTCCTCGACCACGAGCAGCACGCCGCCGTGCTCGGGACGCGACAGCCGTACGACGGCCGAGGTCCCGGCAGGCGTGTGCGCGCGGACGTTGGCCAGCAGGTTGACCACGACCTGGCGGAAACGCGGCTCGTCGACCACGGCGGGCAGGCTGTCGGGGACGTCGGCGATGATCGGGAAGGCGGGCGCGACGGCGGCGCAGTCGGCGGCGATCTCGCGCACGACGGCGGCCAGGTCGGTCTCGTCGAGCTGCAGCTCCGCCCCTCGGTCCAGGCGGGCCAGCTCCAGCAGCTGGCCGACCAGGTCGCCCATCCTGGTGGCCTCGTCCTCGATCCTGCCCATGATCTTGGGCAGCTCGGCGGGAGGGATCGCCCCCGTCCGGTACAGCTCGGCGTAGCCGCGGATGGTCGACAGCGGCGTGCGCAGCTCGTGCGAGGCGTCTGCGGCGAAGCGGCGCACCCGGTCCTCCGAGGCCCAGCGGTCGCGGAACATCTCCGCGATGCGGTCGAGCAGCACGTTGACCGCCCCGGCCAGCCGGCCCACCTCCGAGTGCCCGGCCTGCATGCGCAGCGACAGGTCACCGCCCGCGGCCATGTGATGCGCGGTGGCCGCCATGCGTGACAACGGCGCGAGCCCGCTGACGATGAGCCGCCGCCCCACGGCGAGCAGCAGCAGGATCAGGCCGACCCCGGTGAGCAGCTCGGCCAGGATCAGCCGGCGCACCGGCGCCTCGACGGCGTCCATCGGCACGGCGAGCACGATCACCCGGTTGGGCTGGCGGTTCTGGGCGACCGCCCTGGCCCGCATGCCGTTGTCGAGGGTGAAGATCCGCCCCGCCTCCGCGTGCTGGCGCACGAGGTTGCGGCCGAGCCGTTCGACGAGGCCGGGCACGCTCGCGCTGGCAGGGGCGTCACCATTGATGAGCCTGGCCTTGCCGGTGCCGGCGTTGAAGCTCACCGCGGCGTACGTGGAGCCGGTCAGCATGCGGTCGAGCTGCCCGCCGGGAGCGGCGAAGACGCGCACGGCGGTGGTCCGCGCCGCCGTGTCGAGCTGGCTCTCCAGCCGCTGGACGAGATGGTCGCGCAGCACCACCACGCTGACCGTGCCGAGGGTGAGCAGCAGGATCGTGCTGACCGCGAGCAGGCCGGCGAGCAGGCGGGCGCGCAGCGACATCACGGATGCCTGATGGCGTAACCCACCCCGCGCTGGGTGTGGATCAGCGGTTCGCCGAGCGGGTCGAGCTTGCGGCGCAGGTAGGAGATGTAGGTCTCGACCACCTGCGACTGCCCGCCGTACCCCCACACGTGCTCCAGCAGCTGGCGCTTGGTGAGCACGCGGTCGGGGTGGGCCATGAGGAAGGCCAGCAGCCGGAACTCGGTGGGCGACAGCTCCACCGGCTTGCCGCCCCGCCGTACCTCCCAGCGGGACTCGTCGAGCTCCAGGTCGGCCACGCGCAGCACCCCGCCGCCCGAGGCCCGCTCGGTCCGGCGCAGCACCGCCCTGACCCGGGCCACCAGCGCCTCCACGGAGAAGGGTTTGGTCACGTAGTCGTCGCCGCCGAGCGTCAGCCCGTGCACGGTGTCCGCGGTGGTGTCGCGCGCGGTCAGGAAGATGACGGGGATGTGGCGGTCGGCCAGGCGGCGGCAGACCTCGAAGCCGTCGATGCCCGGCAGCATGACGTCGAGCACGATCAGGTCGGGCTGCGAGCGCTCCACCTCCGCCAGGGCCTGCTCGCCCGTGGCGACGCCGCTCACGCGGAAACCGTGGAAGCGCAGCGCGAGCTCGACGATGTCGCGCAGGTGCGGCTCGTCCTCGACGACCAGAATGGCCTTTTCCGTCATAGCGCCCCATTCTGGGGTAAAAGTGCCCGTGGCGGAGACCGGAGCCTCCGCCACGGGCCGCTGTCAGCTTCCAGGAACCGCCGGAGCCTCCAGCACGGCGCGGTTCTTCGGCACGAACACGGCCGCGGCCGTCGGCCCGGCGGCCCCGGGCACGCCGATCGCGAAGACACCGTCGCCGACGACCAGCTTGGTCAGATCAGCGGGCTTGGCCGCCCGCCGGAAGCGGGTCGAGGTGTGCAGCGCCCAGGTCTGGACGTAGCCGTCCTTGCTGGTGACCGTCACCGTGGTGGCGGTCTTGGCGGTCAGGGTGCCGCGCTGCCAGGTGTAGTTGATGAACTTCGAGTCCTTGTCGCGCACCGTGGCCGTGCCGTGGATGCCGACGACCCACAGGTTGTAGCGGCTGCGCAGGCCGGGGCCGCGCAGGGTGCGGTCGGCGTCCAGGATCTGGTCGGTGATCGTGGTGACGCCCTCGGGAAGGGGCGCCGGGTCGAGCCGCACGGCGGCAGCCGGCGAGACGGTGGCGGCGCTCGACGAGGTGGCCAGGCCCGTCGTGACCAACGCGGCGGCCACCAGGCCGAGAGTGAGGGTCTTCTTCATGGCGATCAGCCAAGCGGCCGGGGTTGGGATCGGCCGAGGAGAAGCCTGAGAAATCGCTGAGAACGGTTATTGCTGTTCAGGGCGGGTATAGGTAAAGCGCCCCCGACCTCCCGGAGCGCACATGCTGCGTCTGCTGGCCGGGGAGGCCGCACGCCGGTTCGGGGCGCGCGCGGCGGTCGTCTCCGGTTCCTCGTGTCTCTCGTTCGCCGATCTCGACACGCTGTCCGACCGGCTCGCCGCGGGCCTGGCGCACCGCGGGGTGCGCATCGGCGACGTGGTCGCCCTGGCGCTGCCTGAAGGGCCCGAGTGGGTGCTGGCCTACGTGGCCGCCGCCAAGATCGGCGCCGTCACGGCGGGCGCCGGGCATCCCGATCCCGCCATCGTGCTGCCGACGCTGGAGCGGCTGGGCCGTCCCGAGGCGCCGCCCCCGCCCTTCCCGCCCGGCCCCGAGCGGCCGGTCGTGGTCGTCTACACCGCGCGGCATCGACGTGGTGTCGTCTTCGGCGACAAGCAGCTGGAGGCGATCAGGACGCACGGGGCCGGCACCCGCTGGGGCACCGGCGACGCCCGCCTGGTCTCCACCCGCCTCGACCATCTGGCCTTCGCCACCCGGCTGCCGGTGTTCCTGCAGACCGGGCGCACCAGCCACCTGCTGCCGCGCTGGGACCCCGACGCGGCGGCCAGGCTGGTGCGCGACCACCGCCTGCCCGTGCTGCAGGGCAGCCCGCGACAGCTCGCCCAGGTCATGGAGACCGGCGCCCGGCTGCCCGAGGTGCGGCTGGTGTTGTCGAGCGGGGCGCCGGCCGCGCCCGGCCTGATCAGGAAGCTGCGCGAGTGGTACGGCGTGCCGGTGTGCAACCGCTACCTGTGCACGGAGGCGGGCCTCGGCCTGGGCACCCGGCCCGACGACCCGCCCGACGACGCCGAGCGCACCGTGGGGCGGCCGCGCGCGGGGGTGGACGTCTCGATCCGGGATCCGAACGGCCGAATCCTGGCCCGGGGAGAGGTGGGGGAGGTACTTTTGCGATCACGAGCCGTCATGAGCGGATATGTGGAGACCGCCCGGAATGTAAGGGTCTTCGCCCGTGACGGGTTCGTGCGCACCGGAGACCGGGGATATATCGACGGCACTGGCCGGTTGACCCTGGCAGACCCCCATGTCGGAGCGTAAGGAGGCCGCAGGTGGCGCTGACCGTCGCAGTCGTCGGATCGGGACCTGCCGGGATCTACACCGCCGAAGCCCTCGTCAAGCTGGCTCCCCCCGATGTCCAGGTCGACGTCCTGGAACGCCTGCCCACGCCGTACGGGCTGGTCAGGTACGGCGTCGCCCCCGACCACACCTCGATCAAGTCCATCGCCAACTACCTGCGCAATGTGCTCGAACTGCCCCAGGTGCGCTTCGTCGGCGGCGTCACGCTCGGCGTCGACGTCTCCGTCGAGGAGCTGCTCACCTGCTACGACGCGGTCGTCTACTGCACCGGGGCGATGGTCGACCGGCGCATGGGCATCCCCGGCGAGGACCTGCCGGGCAGCGTGGCCGCCACCGACTTCGTCAACTGGTACTGCGGCCACCCCGACGTCTCCCCCGACCGCTTCACCCTCGACAGCCCGGAAGTGGCCGTGATCGGCGTGGGCAACGTCGCGGTCGACGTGGTCCGCATCCTGGCCAAGACCCACGACGACCTGCGCGGCACCGACATCCCGCACGACGTGCTGGAGCGCCTGGAATCCTCGCAGGTCAAGGCGATCCACATGATCGGCCGCCGCGGGCCCGAGCACGCCAAGTTCACCCTCAAGGAGCTGCGCGAGCTGGGCGAGGTGGCCAACGCCGACGTGTGCGTGCGGCCCGAGGAGGCCGTGGTGCTCGGCGGCGACTTCCCCCGCCAGGTGCGCGGCAACATCGACGTGCTGCAGTCGTGGGCGGCCCGCGCCCCCGTGGGCCGGCCCCGCCGCCTCGACGTGCGCTTCTGGCTGCGGCCCGTCGAGATCCTCGGCACCGACCGCGTCGAGGCGCTCCGGCTGGAGCGCACGCACCTGGTCGACGGGCGTGTGGTCGGCACCGGCGAGTACGAAACGCTTCCCGTCGGCATGGTGCTGCGCTCGGTCGGCTACCAGAGCGTGCCTCTGCCCGGCGTGCCGTTCTCCACCGAGACGATGACCGTGCCCCACGTCGCCGGGCGGGTGCGCGAGCGCGAATACGTCGCCGGATGGCTCAAGCGCGGGCCGACCGGCGTGATCGGCACCAACAAGTCCGACGCCGCCGAGACCGTGCGCACCCTGCTGGCCGACGCCCCGTCGGGGCGCTCGACCGACCTCGACACGCTGCTGGCGTCCAAGGGCGTCCGGCCCGTCGTCTACGACGACTGGCTCGACATCGAGGCCGCCGAGGCCGAACTCGCCAGGTCGCTGGAGCGGGGCGAGCGCGTCAAGCTGGTCGGCCTCGACGCCATGAACGCGGCGATCAGAAACCGATAGCCTCGCGCACCAGCACCACCGTCACCCGCTCCGGGTCGTGCTCCCGCTCCACGATGAGCAGCTTGGCGATGAACGACGGCTGGCCGTACAACCGCTCGATGCGCTCCGACTCCAGCTTCAGCGTGTGCTCCCAGGTGCGCCTGAGCCCGGTGTCGAGGTCCTTCACGATCTTCTGGGAGCCGACCACCCAGATGACCCTGCCCGCCCCCGCGGCGTACGGCCCGAGCTGGCTGCCGCTGGCCGAGGCGACCACCACCTGGCCCGCCTCGGTCACGGCGTGCACGCTGCCCACGATGTAGTCGGGCGTGGCGGAGGCCGCCTTCTCACCCTGATCGGCGCGGATGGACCGGTAGTCGCCCGACTCGTCGAGGTCGGCGTTGATGCCCGCCAGCCTGAGCGTCTCGCTCACCGCGGTGAACACGCTCCTGTCCCTCGGCACCAGGTCGGCGACCAGCTTCCTGGCCTCCTCCGCGGTGTCCACGACCTGTACGGCGAAGCCACGGTCGGTCAGTCCCTGTGTCGCCCGCTGAAGCTGCTCAGCGCCTGCGGGCTCTGCGAAAGTCGTCATGCCCTAGATTGTGAGTAGGTTTACCCTGGAGTGGCAGACGGCACTTTTTTCTGCCCCGGTCACACGGAGGGAACCAGCTCATGTGCATCGCCAAGGAGACGCTCGACCGGCTGGGCGACAAGTGGAGCGTGGCCGTCATGCACGAGCTGTCGTCGGGCACCCGCCGTTTCATGGAGCTGCGGCGCGCGCTGCCCGCGATCAGCAAGCGCATGCTCACCGCCACCCTGCGCGCCCTGGAGGAGGACGGCCTGCTGGAGCGGACCGTCCACCCGACCGTCCCGCCCCGCGTCGACTACGAGCTGACGCGACTGGGCCACTCGCTGCTCGAATCCGCATGGACGGTGATGAACTGGGGCGAGTCCCATACCTCGGAGATCGAGCTGGCCAGGCAGCGTTTCGCCGAACGAGCACAGCACGCCGTGTGAGACACTCAGCCAGATTCGGGGACGTTTCTGGAGGAATCTCATGTCAGGGTGGCAGCCCATCCACACGGTCTACGTTCCGGCCGACCGCTTCACCGCCGCGACCGTGACCACCTGGGGCCAGGAGGCCCTGGACCTGCTGCACAAGCACCTGCCCTCCCCCGACGAGCTCGCCTCCGTCTTCGACGTCCCGCTCGACCTGGCGCGCGCCGTCCACCCCAGGGTCGTCGCCAAGCTCACCGACGAGCCCATCGAGGACGTGCGCATCGACTTCGAGGACGGCTACGGCAACCGCCCCGACCAGGAGGACGACCACGTCGCCGCCGCCGTGACCGCCGTCCAGGCGCTGCACGACGCCGGAGCGCTCCCGCGGCGCTGGGGCCTGCGCGTCAAGTCCTACGCCGACGACGAGGACCGCTCCGAGCGCACGCTGCGGCTGTTCCTGGAGTCCTTCGAGTCCCTTCCGCCCGGATTCACGGTGACCTTCCCGAAGGTCCTCGAAGAGTCGTACGTCCCGCGTTTCTCGTCGCTGCTGGGCTCCCTGGGCTCGGAGCTGACCTTCGAACTCCAGGTGGAGGACCCCCGCACCCTGCCCTTCCTCCGCCCCGGCCTCGACCCGCGCCTGGCCGCCGCGCACTTCGGCGTGTTCGACTACACCGCCTCGCTCGGCCTGCCACCGCACGAGCAACGCCTCGACCACCCCGCCTGCGACCACGCGCGCAACCTCATGCAGACCGCCTTCTCCACCACCGCCGTGGAACTGTCGGACGGCTCCCTGGCGGCCTCCCCGGCCTCCGACGCCTCCGACGACGTGCACGCCCTGTGGGTACGGCACGCGGCGCTTGTGCGGCACTCGCTCTCGAACGGGTTCTACCAGGGCTGGGACATGCACCCCTCACATCTGGTCAGCCGTTTCGCCACCGTGTACGCGTTCCACCTGGCGACCTACCCCTCCTACCGGGAGCGGGTCGACGCCTGGGAGGCGCAGAGCCAGGTGGCGGGCATCATGGACGAGCCGGCGACCGTCAAGACCCTGGCCGCGGCCCTTCGCCGGGCGGACGGCGCGCTCGGGTCCCGGTAGCCCAGGGGGCTATGGTGAGATCTTGTGCATTCGCTCACGCCGCAAGATTTACGTCAGATCGGGCCCTACCGGGTGACCTCGGTCCTGGGGCGGGGCGGCCAGGGGACGGTCTACCTGGGCCAGGGATCCACCCCTGAGCAGGTCGCGATCAAGGTTCTCCACGCGGGAGCCGCGGCGGACGAGAACGCGCGCCGGCGCTTCCTGCGCGAGGCCGAGGCGGCGCGCCAGGTCGCCGCGTTCTGCACCGCGCGTGTCCTGGACACGGGCCTGGTGGACGGCCGGCCGTACATCGTCAGCGAGCACATCCCGGGACCATCGCTCGACCTGCTGGTGAGGACCGAGGGGCCGCGCTCGGGCAGCGGGCTGGAGCGGCTCGCGGTGGCCACGCTCACCGCGCTCGCGGCCATCCACCGGGCCGGGATCATCCACCGCGACTTCAAGCCGCACAACGTGATCATGGGGCCGGAAGGGCCCGTGGTGATCGACTTCGGGATCGCCAGGGTGACCGACCAGACGGCCACGCACAGCGTGATGGGCACCCCCGTCTACATGGCGCCCGAGCAGTTCGGCGGAGCGCCGATCACCCCGGCGGCCGACCTGTTCAGCTGGGCGTCCTCCATGATCTACGCGGCAACCGGGCAGCCTGCCTTCCGGGGCGACACCTTTCCGGTGATCATGCACGCCATCCTCACCCGCGAACCCGACCTGTCGTCCGTGCCGCAGGAACTGCGCCCGGCGCTGGCGGCCTGCCTGGCCAAGGACCCCGCGGCCCGGCCGAGCGCCGCGACCCTGCTGCGCCGCCTGACCGGCGACGAGCCGCCCCCCTCGCACCCGACGACGAGCATGCCGGACTCCGAGCGGCTCACCGTCCGGCCTTACCCGCCGACCCTGGTGGACCCGCCTCCGGGGTGGAGTGCCTCTCCCCCTCCCCCACCGCCGCCCGGCGGTGCGGGCCGGACGAAGAAGATCGGCCTGGCCGTCGGCGCCGGGGCGGTGGCGCTGGTCCTGGTCGTCGTGGGCGTCCGGGCCGTGATCAAGAACGCGGTCCGGGGAGCGCTGTCGAGCGACCCGGCCGCCACCTCCCAGTCCTCCTCCGCCGCTACCTCCGCGGCGACCTCCTCCGCTTCCTCCTCCGCGCCGACGCCGAGCGCTTCGGAGGAGCCGACCGAGGAGCCGACGGAAGAACCGGCCGAGGACCCCTTCAACCCCGCCGACCTCGACAAGCAGAGCACCGATCCGACCCCGCTCACCGCCGACGCCCTGCTCCCGGTGTCATTCGAGAGCCCTCAGGGAGTGCGCTTCAGCCGCGAAGCGGCCGGAGTCGAGGGCTGCCCGAGCCCGTGGCCCGACGAACGGGTCAAATCCGCGCTGCGCAAGGCACGCTGCGGCGACATGGCCGTGGGCGCCTACATCGGCTCGGGTGCCCCGAAGGGCCGCATCATGGTGACCGTCTGGGTCGTCCCGCTGAAGGACGCGGCCAGGGCCCGCACCGCGTACTCCCGGCTCAAGAACGTCTACGTGCAGGACTGGGGCATCCGGTGCCCACAGGAGGGTCCCGGGTCGTCGGGCATCTGCTACACGTCGGACTGGTGGGACGTCCAGCTGTACTCGTGGACGGGACAGCGCGGCCGGTACGTGATCCGTACCCTGGCCGTCTACACGAACCTCACCCGGGCCTCCAGCGCGGCCAAGTGGCTCAAGGACGCCTCCCGCGCCGCGTTCATGGAGTCGGGTCCCATGGTCTACCAGGACGGGCAGTGATCCCTGGCGATGATGCCGCTGACCGAGATCCACGCCATGAGCACGACCGTCGACGGCGACGGGTCCAGCCCCGTCGCCGACACCCTCGCCGCACCCTGGCAGGTCGCGCCGCGCCGGGCCCTCTTCCGCCGATCGAGCGCCACCCACGTCTTCGCCGTCAGGGACCCGGCCTTCCCGTACGGCGCGCGCTACCTGCGAGCCGTCCCCGCCGCCCACCGCGACCCGGCGCGGGTGGCCGGCTCGGCCCGGCTCGTCGCCGATCTCGCCCGCCTCGGAGCGGGCGTCGCCGCAGCCGTGCCGTCCGCGCATGGACGGCTCGTGGAGACGGTGAGCACCGAGCTCGGCGACTACCACGTGATGCTCGTCGAGGGCGCCGCCGGAAGCCCCATCCGGATCGCCGACCTCACCCCCGCCCGGGCCCGCCGCTGGGGCGCCGCCCTGGCGGGCCTGCACGGGCTCAAGGTCGAGCCTCTGCCCCCGGCGACGATCGACCTGCGCCGAGCCGAGTCCGCCTTCCCCGACGATCCGCCCCTGGTGGCGGCCATCCTGTCCCTGGCCGACCGGGTGGACGCCCTGCCCCGGGACGACGCGGTGTTCGGCCTGACGCACAACGACTTCGAGCTGGACAACCTGGCCTGGGACGGCGACACGGTCACCGCGTTCGACTTCGACGACGCCGGCGCATCGTGGTTCGCCGCCGACATCTCCAAGGCGGTCGACGAGCTGCCGGGGCGGGAAGGGTCACCGCTGTTCGACGCCTTCGTCAGCGGCTACCGGTCGGTGCGGGGTCTGGACGACGACGGGCTGGCCTGGGTGCCGCTCTTCGACCTGGCCCGCGCCGCGGACACGGTCATCGTGCTGAGGCACGTCCTCGACGTGGTGCCGGGCAGCGGGCACCCGCAGTGGCTGCACGGGCTCCACGGTGCGCTGCAACGGCTTATGGCCCAGGAGCGCGATCGGCTTCTGGGCCTCGCCTGACGCCGCGGGTCAGTCGCGGTCCACCAGTTGACGCCACTTGCCCACCAGCGCCGGGTCGACCGCCTCGCGCCAGGAGCCGCGCACAGCGCTGCCCACGTGGAACGCGCGCACGCCGTACGACAGCAGTTCCGGGACGTGCTCGGGCTTCAGGCCGCCTCCGGCGAGGATCAGCGAGGCGTCCCCCGCCTCGGCGCGGGCCTTGAGGACCGGCAGGCCGTCGGTGACCCCCGAGGGGGCTCCCGAGGTGAGGACGGTGGCCAGGTTGGGGAGGAGGCGGACGGCACGCCAGGCGGCGTGCATGTCGGCCGCGTGGTCGACGGCGCGGTGGAAGGTCCACGGCAGCGGCGACGCCGCGTGGATCATCGCCTCCGTGGCGGCCAGGTCGACCATGCCGTCGGCGTCGTGGAAGCCGAAGACGAATCCAGCGGCCCCCGCGGACGACAGTTCCTTGATCGACCGGCGCAGGCCGTCGAGGGTCTCGGCGTCGGCGGTGAAGCCTGCCGTGGCGCGGATCATGACCATTTGCGGCAGCGCGCACTCGCCGGCGATGGTCGCGACGGTCTCCGGGGCGGGGGTGAGCCCGTCGGCGGACATGTCGGCGACGACCTCCAGGCGGTCGGCACCGCCGCGCTCGGCGGCCACGGCGTCGCGCACGTCGAGCGCGATCACTTCAAGCAGTGAACCAGTCATCGGGCAAAGGCTATCGCCTGATCTGCCCCCTTCCGGGCGGGAAGGGGGCATTTTCTGGAGCCTCAGGCGCTGACCAGCTCCGACGTGGTCAGATCCCTGAAGAGCTCGTGGTGGTCGGCGCGGGCGGCGGCACGCTGGAAGAGCGCCCCCGAGGCCCGGTGGGGGAGATCCACCGTGCGCAGGTGAGTGAACCCGCGTCGCCGATAGTAGTCCTGCAGCCGCGCGTTGTCCTTGGCACAGTCAAGCCGCAGCCAGCGCAGCCCGGCGTCCCCCACGCAACCGCCGGCCCAGTCCAGCAGGGCGTCGCCCAGGCCGCTTCCCGACCAGCCGCGGGAGACGGCCAGCTTGTGCACGTAGAGCGCGTCGGCCGGGCGGTCGGCCGTGGTCCAGAACTCGCGGTCGGCGTGGGTGTCGAGCGCGATGCTGGCCACGGGGTCGAACAGCCCGGACTCCAGCACGTAGAGCGTGCCCTCGGCGATCAGCGGCTCGATGCGCTCCGGGCCGAACCCGCCGCGCGGCCATTGCCGTACTCCTTGGGAATGCAGCCATTCGGAGGTGTCTGCGAGGAGGGTGAGGACGCCTGAGAGGTCGCCGGGCTCCGCTCGCCGGAGGGTCAGTGGAGCAAGGAGGGTCTTCGAGTGCATCGGACATCCCTTCGTTGCGGTGGGTGTGCGCGTGAACACGGACTGTGTTCGAGTGATGGCGCGCTGCACATATCCGGATATTTCTGGATAAATCGAATTTTCGGGAGTATGCACTACTCCCAACACCGGCGCGGCAAGTCCGAAAAGGCCCGCGGGGCGCCGATCGGCGAGATCACCCCCAAGCGAGCTCGCTCAGTCGAGATCGAGCTCGTATCTGATCAAGTGCTTGTCGGCGGGAAACACCGACACCGCGACACGGACCGGCGTGTCGCTCGCGTCGTACCCGACGCGGACGAACACCAGCACGCACGTGCCGGCGTCCAGTTGGAGGAGCTCTGCCTCCCGCTGCGTGGGCATCCTGCCCATGATGTCGTCCACGACGCGTACCTGCCTGTGGCCGAGCTCCTGCAGGACCCGGTTGGCGCCTCTCCTGATGTCGCCAGGCTCCGCGATCTCGGAGAGCTGGACGATCTTGCGCGGATAGTAGGAGTCGTTGATGTTGTACGGCTGGCCGTCCACGTAACGCAGGCGCCGCCGTACGATCGCGAACTCTCCGTCGCCGAGCTCCAGCCGGCCGGCTATCTCGTCGTCCGCGCCGACGGTCTCGATCATGATGTCCTGGCTGAACTCGCGCCCCTCGGTCCGCACCGCCGTGGCGAACGCCTCCCTGATCTCTCCCTCCGGCTGGGGCTCGAGCTCGCGCTGCGGGTGGATGAGCAGCGCGCGGCGCTCACGGACGACGGAACCGATGCGCGGGGTCCGGGTGATGAGACCCTCGTTCAGCAACATGATCAAGGCGTTTCGAGCGGTGTTCCGGCTGATGCCGTACTTGTCCTGAAGCTCCGCCTCTGTGGGCAAAACGTCACCGGGCTTGTAGACGCCTGAGTAGATGGCCTGCCGCAAGATCGAGGCCACCTGGCGGTAAAGCGGGGACGCTGCCACTTTCACCCCTTTTGTTCCAACAATTTAGACGATCTGGTTCTAGCAGGCCAGAACCCCTTGACCGGACGCCCTTGACAGCCGCATCATCCATTCGTTGGTACAAATCCATCAAAGGCGGAGTCCTTCGAGGGGGTGAGCCCGGTGCTCTCGGCCACGTCGTATCTGCCCTGGCATGACCCCCGCGAGGCAACACGTTTACTGCGTTACGCGTTGCATCGCCAGGGGTTCACCCACACCTACCAGAGCAACGCCAACGGCATGTCCGTGTTGTCGGTGCTCACCGAGTTGACCGTGTGGTGCAAGGACGGGTCGTTCGTGTGGACCGAGGAGGGCGCGACGATCACGCATCCCATCGACGATCCGGTCGGCGCGGCGCAACGCATCGCCGAGCGCTACCGGCACGGCCAGCACCTCGAGGAGGAACACTCCCCCACCGGCTCCGTGCGTGAGCACTCGGGCTAGGACTCCAACCCTCGCCGGAGTCCTGGTCACGATCACGTCCGGGGAAGGAGGCGCGTCCTGGCGGGTCCCCCACGCCCGCCAGGACGCGTTTTCCGTCCCGCGAGCCGTCAGGGTCGAGTGAGCGGCGCCCAGTTGACCTTGGGACCCTCGTCGAAGACCGCCCCGACCCGCTCCCCCGGCGCCGGCTCCCGCTCAGCCCGCCAGTTGCCGTACATGACGACGTGCGGGGCGTCGGCCAGCCGCACCCGGACGATCGTGGTCGGCGGCGTCGTGCGCCGCTCCACGATCCAGCTGTCCACCTCGGCCACCGGCTCGACCGCGTGCCACCGCCACTCCTCCGTACGGCACCGCGGGCAGAAGGCCCGTGCGGGGAAGCGCAGCGTGCCGCAGTGCGAGCACTCCTGCACCTCCAGCCGCCCCTGCGCCACCAGCTCCCACCACGCCGCGGAGTCCCGGTCGGTCACGAGTCCCTCCGCAGGATGAGCGCCGAGGTGGCGGGCAGGACGTAGCCCGGCTGTGAGGTCGACAGCGCGGCCGCCGCCCCGGGCACCTGCCGGTCACCCGCCTCCCACCGCAGCTGGGAGACGGCCTCGGCGACGTGGTTGAGCCCGTGCACGTACCCCTCGGACAGGAATCCGCCGTGGGTGTTGAACGGCAGCGACTCCTCCAGGTAGTCGCCGCCCTCGCCCTTGGCGCAGAAGCCGTAGTCCTCCAGCTGCACGAGCACCGAGTAGGTGAAGCAGTCGTACAACATCGCGACCGAGATGTCCGGCGGTCCGAGCCCTGCCTGGCCGTACAGGCGGGGGGCGAGCGCGGCGGCGGCGGTGACGGTCGGGTCGGCGGGTGAGGCGCCGGACAGGAACGAGTCGCCGCCGCCCCAGGCCGCCGCCGAGATCAGGACCGGCGTACGGCGGAGCGAACGGGCCCGCTCGGCCGAGGTGACGACCACGGCACAGGCGCCGTCGGTCTCCAGGCAGCAGTCGAGCAGCCGGAACGGCTCGGCGATCCACCGGCTGGCCAGGTAGTCGTCGAGGGTGATCGGCACCCGCATGAGCGCCCGCGGATTCTTGACCGCGTGGGCCCGCTGGCGCACCGCGATCCGGCCCAGCTGCTCGGCCGTGGTGCCGTAGCGGATCATGTGCATCCTGGCGGCCATGGCGAAGTGCTGCAGCGGCTGGGCCAGCCCGTAGGGCACCTGGTATTGCGCCTCCATACCGGGCGAGGAGGCGGTGCCCATGCGGAACTCGGAGCGGGCGTTGATGGCCCGGTAGCAGACGACGGTCTCGGCCAGTCCTGCGGCGACGGCCAGGGCGGCCTGCCCAACGACCGAGTGCGAGACGCTCCCGCCGCCGAACTGGTCCAGATACCAGGTGGGGGCGTTCATGCCGAGCGCGGGGCCGACGGTGGAGGGCGGCACGGAGTCGCCGACCCGGTGGGTGGCGATCCCGTCGACGTCGTCCACGCCGAGCCCGGCGTCGTCGAGGGCGGCGAGGATGGCGCGGCAGGCCAGGGTCAGGGTGCTGACGCCGGAGTTCTTGGAGAAGTCCGTGTATCCGACGCCCGCGACAGCCGTACGATCAGAGAAAGCAAGCAAGCGCTTGGCCACACCCTCAACCTAAGCGCTTGACACTTTCCGAGCAAGCCACCTACCGTCCAAGCAAGCGCTTGGTATGATACGGCTGAAGGAGGCGACCATGAGCACTCACGCGGCACGGCTGCTCGCGCCCGAGGAGTGCAACGGTCACCCACGCAACGGAGCCGCCATGCACCCCCATAACGGGAACCAGCTCGACGGTCAGCGTTTCCGCACGGTGCTGGGCAGGTTCGCCACCGGTGTGGTCGCGATCACGGCCCTGGACCCCACCTCAGGCGACCCCTGCGGCCTGGCCGCCAATTCCTTCACGTCGGTCTCCCTGGATCCGCCGCTGGTCGCCTTCTGCGTCGCGCACACCAGCACCAGCTGGCCGCGCCTGCGCAGCGCCAAGACCCTGACGGTCAACGTCCTGGCCGAGGACCAGCAGCGCATCTGCCTGCAACTGGCCTCCAGGGGCGGTGACAAGTTCGCCGGCCTGGGCTGGAGCGACTCCCCAGGCGGCAGCCCGGTGCTCGACGGCGCGCTGGCCTGGATCGACTGCTCGATCGAGGCCGAGCACCCGGCGGGCGACCACGTCATCGTCGTGGCCCGCGTCCTGCAACTCGACACGCACGCCGAGGGCGGACCGCTGGTGTTCTTCCGCGGGGGCTACGGGGCCTTCCGTGACGCTCCGTGAGCAGGCCCGCGCCTGGCTCGACGAGGCGCTGACCGGCCCGTTCGCGCACGCGCGCGGCCTGGGCGGCCCAGGACGCGAGCACGAGGGCTTCGAGGTACGGCAGGCGTGGGAACGCCACCTCGGCCGGGCCGGCTGGACCTGCCTCGGCTGGCCGGAGGAGCACGGCGGGCGCGCGGCCACCGTCGAGGAGCAGATCGCCTTCCACGAGGAGTACGCCAAGGCCGACGCCCCCGCCAGGGTCGGCCACATCGGCGAGAACCTGATCGGCCCGACGATCCTCGACTTCGGCACCGAGGAGCACAAGCGCAGGTTCCTGCCGCCGATCCAGCGCGGCGAGGAGCTGTGGTGCCAGGGCTACTCCGAGCCCAACGCCGGCTCCGACCTGGCCAACGTGCAGACCAGGGCGGTGCTACGGGGCGACGAGTGGGTGCTCACCGGGCAGAAGGTGTGGACCTCCCTCGCCCACGTCGCCGACTGGATCTTCGTGCTGTGCCGTACCGAACCCGGCTCGACCCGGCACCGCGGCCTGTCGTACCTGCTCGTCCCGATGGACCAGCCGGGCGTCGAGGTGCGCCCGATCGTCCAGCTGACCGGAACCAGCGAGTTCAACGAGGTCTTCTTCGACGGCGCCCGGGCGGCCGCGGGCGACATCCTGGGCGAGCCCGGCGAGGGCTGGAAGGTGGCGATGGCGACGCTCGGCTACGAGCGCGGCGTCTCGACGCTCGCCCAGCAGATCGGCTTCCAGCGCGAGTTCGCCAAGGTGGTCGAGGCCGCCGGGGAGCTGCGCGACCCGGTCCTGCTCGACCGCCTCACCCAGTCGTGGATCGAGCTGCAGATCATGCGCCACCGCGACCCGAACCTGGCCACGGCCAAGCTGTACTGGTCGGAGTGGCACAGGAGGCTCGGCGAGCTGGCCCAGGCCGTCCAGGGACTCGGCGGGCTGGTCGCGCCGGGCGGCGAGCTGACCGAGCTGCAGCGGCTGTACCTGTTCAGCCGCGCCGACACCATCTACGCCGGATCGAGCGAGATCCAGCGCAACCTCATCGCCGAACGAGTCCTGGGGCTGCCGAAGTGACCAATGGGAAAGCTGCGAAACGGGCTGACGCTGGGGCGTTCACCATCACCGAGAGAGGGGCGGCCGGCTGATGGGCAGCTTTCCTGTTGGCAAGAGTCATGGCCTGCTGAACGGCAAGACCGTCCTGGTCACGGCGGCCGCCGGAGCGGGGATCGGGTTCGCGACCGCGCGGCGCTGCGCCGAGGAGGGCGCGCGGGTGATCGTCTCCGACCGTCACGAGCGGCGGCTGAAGGAGGCCGCCGCCGAGCTGGGCGCGCGGGCGATCCCCTGCGACGTGACCGACGAGGAGCAGGTCCAGGCCATGTTCGAGGCCTGCGGCCCGCTCGACGTGCTGGTCAACAACGCGGGACTCGGCGGTACGGCGGAGCTGGCCGAGATGACCGACCGCGAGTGGGACACCGTGCTCGACGTGACGCTCACCGGCACGATGCGCTGCACCCGGGCCGCCCTGCGCCGCATGATCCCCCGCGGGCAGGGCGTGATCGTCAACAACGCCTCGGTGATCGGCTGGCGGGCGCAGCGCGGGCAGTCGCACTACGCCGCGGCCAAGGCCGGGGTGATGGCGCTGACCAGGTGCGTGGCGCTGGAGGCCGCGCCGCACGGCATCCGTGTCAACGCCGTGGCCCCCTCGCTGGCCATGCACGCCTTCCTGGAGAAGGTCACCTCGCCGGAGCTGCTCCAGCAGCTGGCCGCGCAGGAGGCCTTCGGCCGGGCCGCCGAACCGTGGGAGGTGGCCAACGTGATCGTCTTCCTGGCGAGTGACTACTCGGGCTACATGACCGGCGAGGTGGTCTCGGTGTCGAGCCAGCACCCCTAGGCGCGGCCGGCGATCTCCTCCAGGCGTTCGCGGTGGGCGGCCTGCCACCCGGGGCCGTGGGCGCCCAGGTTGTCGTTGCCCTCGCGCAGCCCGGCCGCGCCGTCGATGGTCTCGCGCAGGATGTCGGCATGCCCGGCGTGCCGGTTCGTCTCGGCGATCATGTGGACCAGGATCCGGTGGAGCGTCACCTTCCTGCGCTCGGCGGGCCACCACGGCACCTCGCCGGTCGAGTCGAGCTCAAGCGCCTCGAAGGTGGCGGCGGCCTTCTCCCAGGCGGTGCGATACAGGGCCACGATCTCCTCACGCGACTCCTCTGCCGTGGCCCACATGTCGGCGTCGGGCTCGGCGTCGTCGGAGAACCACGGCAGCTCGACTCCTGACGGGCGGCCGAAGACGAGGCCGAAATACTCCAGCTCGACGCTGGCCAGATGCTTGATCAGGCCCAGCAGGTTCGTGCCCGTGGGGGTCATGGGGCGGCGCGCGTCGTACTCCGACAGGCCTTCGAGCTTCCAGACCATCGCCTCGCGGGCGCTCTGGAGGTAGGTGACAAGTTCTTTCTTCATGGCCGCATCATATCGTGACTCTCAGGATATGATGATGGGGTGAATATGACGGAGCCCATGTTCTTGACGCTCACCGCCCTCGTGGGAGAGCCCAGGCACGGCTACGGCATCGTCCAGGAGGTCGAGCGGCTGTCCGGGGGACGGATGCAGCTGAAGATCGGGACGTTGTACGGGGTGCTCGACCGGCTGGCCACCGAGGGCCTGGTCGTGCTCGACCGGGAGGAGGCCGAGAAGGGGCGCCTGCGCCGCTACTACCGCCTCACCGACGACGGGGCCGCGGCCCTGGAACACGAAGCGGCCCGGCTGGCCGAGAACGTCAGGACCGCCACCGAGCGGCTGCGCACCAGGACGGTGACCGCATGACCCTGCTGGAGCAGCGCTACCGCAGCGTTCTGAGGCTGCTTCCCGCCCCCTACCGGGCCGAGCGCGAGGAGGAGATGGTCGCCGCCTTCCTGGAGGCCTACGACTCCCCCGACGAGACGGGACCTCGGCCCCCGTGGGACGAGATCTTCAGCGTCGCAGCCCTCGCGGTCAGGGTGCGGCTCAGCTGGAGCCCCAGAGGGGTGGCCTGGGGCCGGACCCTGCGCCTCACCGCCCTGTTCGGCATCGGCCTGCAGGCCCTGCTGGCGTCGGTGACCCTGATGTCGGCCATCGTCAGCCCGATCGACGACCGGCTCGCCGAGGCGGCCAACATCGGGCTGTCGATCTCCTGGCTGCTGGCCTTCGCCGCCCTGGCCCGTGGCGCGGTGCGCCCCGCCAGGAGCTTGGCGCTGGCCGGCCTGGCGTTCACCGTGTTCATGCAGGTCATCATCGTGATCATGGTCGGCGTCTTCCCGGTCGAGTTGTGGCTCGGCACCACGGCCATGGCCGTGCTCGCCACGCTCGCGCTGCTCCTGGGTCACCACCGCGACTCGACCGCTCCGGTGGTGTCCTGGTTCGCCATCGTGCCGGTCATGGCCGTGGGCCTCGTGTACTTCCTGATCGCCTCCTCGCTGACCTCCGGCCTGGACGAGAGCTGGATGTGGATCTGGCCGTGGGCCTCCGGCGAGGGCGTGGCGTCACTGCTGCTCGTCGTCGCGTCGGTCCTGGTGTTCACCCGGCGTCCCTTCCCCGCCCCCGCGGCGCTGGCGCTGGGCGTGCTGGGCCTGCCCCTGCTGGCCAGCCGGCTGCCCCTCCTGCTCGACCCCCAGTTCAACCAGGGGGCCGTCATCTCCGGCGCGGTCCAGCTGGCGATGCTGGGCGTCCTGGTCCCCGCGCTCTGGGTGAGCGGGCTGCGCGCCATGCCGAGCCCTGGTCGCGTGGATCCGCGCGCCGTACTGTGAATCATGAGCTCTGAGGTTCGCGAGTCCCACGTCCTCGGCGTCCTCATGACGGAGTTCGGGGACTCCATCAAGCAGGACCCTGTCGCCTTCTCCCGTAAGTTCCGGAAGATGGCGGCCTCGCCCTTCGCCTTCTACCGAGGCAGCGCCTGCCTGTTCTACGCCGACATGGCCGGGCCGTTCGCCGACGACTCCTACCTCGACGACCAGACCAGGCGCGTGTGGATCCACGGCGACCTGCACGCCGAGAACTTCGGCACCTACATGAACGCCTCCGGCGTGCTCGTCTTCAACGTCAACGACTTCGACGAGGCTTACGTCGGCCCCTACACCTGGGACCTCAAGCGCTTCGCGGCCAGCGTGGCGCTGCTCGGATACGCCAAGGCGCTCTCGGACGACGCGATCTCGGAGCTCGTGAGCGAGTTCGGCCAGGCCTACCTGGTCGAGCTCACCGGCATCGCGCACGGCGGCGACGACGCGATCGGCTCACTCACCCTCGACACCACCAGCGGGGTGCTGCACCGGGTGCTGCAGACCGCCCGGCTGTCGACCAGGGTCGCGATGCTCGACCACGAGACGGTGGTCGACACCTACGACCGGCGCTTCGCGATCACCGAGACCCGCACGGAGGTCGACGAGGACACCAGGCGCAAGGTCTGCGCGGCCTTCGACGACTACCTGGGCACCCTGCCGGTGCCCTCCAGCCCCGTCGAGCACCACATCAAGGACGTGGCGCTGCGCAAGGGCGTCGGGATCGGCTCGGCCGGGCTGCCCTCCTACAACCTCCTGCTGGAGGGACGCTCGCAGGCGCTGGAGAACGACGTGATCCTCTACATGAAGCAGGCCCAGGTGCCCGCGGTCGCCCGGCACATCGCCGACGAACGGGTGTCGGGGTACTTCCTGCACCAGGGGCACCGCACCGCCGAGTCGCAGCGCGCACTGCAGGCCTACGCCGATCCGTGGCTCGGCTACACCACCCTCGACGGGATCGGGCAGCTGGTCGCGGAGGTCTCGCCCTACTCCGCCGACCTCGACTGGGACGACGTCAACGAGCCGGAGGAGCTGCGCTCGATCATGAGCGACCTCGGTCGGGCGGTCGCGCGCATGCACGCGGTGGCCGACGACGAGTCGTCGCACGACCTGGTCGACTTCTCGACGGAGGAGGCGATCGTGGAGCGCATAGGTTCCGATACTTCCGGATTTATATCGATGTTGGTGGATTTCTCCCACGCGTATGGGGCACAGGCCCGTCAGGACCATCAGGTCTTCGTGGACCTGTTCAGAAACGGGCGCATGCCGGGGCTTTGATGCTGACCTTCTTCCTTCCGGATCAGGGAAGGTTGTCCGCTGTCCACCTCTACCAGGAGGTCGGGCTCGACACGGTGGAACTCTCCCCCGCCCAGGGCGGATGGCGGCTGGAGGTCCCCCGGCCGCGGGTCGACCGGATGGAGTACCTCTTCGAGGTCACCCATCGTGACGGCCGCCGGGAGACGATCCTCGATCCCGGCAACCCGCTGCGGGTGGCCGGGGTCTTCGGCGACAAGAGCGTGCTGGAGTTCCCCGAGTACCGCACGCCGTCGTGGGTGCGCGACCCCGCGCTGCCGTACGAGTGGTCGCGCGAGACCATCGTGTCCGCACCCGGGCTCGACATCTCCTGGTACGGCCCGGCGGAACCGCCCCCGTTCCCCTCGTTGCTGGTCGTCCATGACGGCCCCGAGTACGCGCGGCTGGCGATGTTGCTGCGCTACCTGGAGCTGGGCATCCGGCATACCTGGTTCAGGCCGATGTGGGTGGCCCTGCTGCAGCCGCACGACCGCAACCGCACCTACGCGGCCGACGACGACTACGCGGACGCGCTGAGCGTCCTGGGGCGCATACCTGCCAGACGCCGGATCGGGATGGGGACGAGCCTGGGCGCCCTGGCCATGCTGCACGCCCACCGGCGCCACCCGGACCTGTTCGACGCGCTGTTCCTGCAGTCGGGCAGCTTCTTCACGCGCGAGCACGACCCGCAGGAGCGGCGTTTCCCCCGCTTCGAGCAGATCACCGACTTCGTCGAGAGCGCCAAGCGCGGCAAGGGACGCCCCGTGCCCGTCGTGATGACGTGCGGTCTCGCCGAGGAGAACCTTTTCAACAACCGCCTTTTGGCGGAAGCTCTGGACTTACAGGGATACGACGTGACATTTCGGGAAGTGGCGGATGTGCACAACTACACGGCCTGGCGAGACGCCTTCCACCCCCACCTGAGCCGGTTACTCCAGGACATGACCTGATGAGACGCGAACTGAGCGACGGCGTCCTCGCCTACGGCCACTGGGGACGCCCGATGCTGGCCTTCCCCAGCGAGCAGGGCCAGGCCGCCGACTTCGAGAACAACGGCATGCTCGGCGCCGTCGGCCACCTGGTCGAGGCGGGCCGGGTGAAGATCTACTGCGTCCCGAGCAACGACGCCCAGAGCTGGTCGAACCGGCACCTGCCCATGGAGGCCAGGGCCAAGAGCCACGAGGACTACGAGCGCTGGATCCTCGACCGCGTCGTCCCCGTCATCCACGGCGACTGCGCCGGACCGGCGGAGATCATGCTGTTCGGCTGCAGCCTGGGCGCCTTCCACGCCGCCAACCTCGCGCTGCGGCGCGCCGACCTGTTCCCGCTGGCGCTGTGCCTGTCGGGCACCTACGACCCGTCGCACTGGCACGGCTGGGGCGAGCGCGGCGAGTCCGCCTACTTCAACAACCCGCTGGACTACGTGCCGCACCTGCACGGCGATCACCTGGACTGGCTGCGCGGCCGGGTGAGCCTGCTGCTGGTCTGTGGACAGGGCCGGTGGGAGGACACCACCGGCGCGCTGGAGAGCACCAGGCGCCTGGCGGCCGTGCTGGCCGCCAAGGGCATCAAGCACGAGCTCGACCTGTGGGGCCACGACGTACCGCACGACTGGCCCTCCTGGCGCGCCCAGCTCGCACACCACCTGGGGAGGTTCGTATGAGACATCTGATCGGGCTGCTGCTGGGCACCGAGGAGGACTGGCCGACGGCCTTCGAGGCCATCATGCGCGAGGCCACCGACGGCTTCGACGTCGAGCGGGTCACCATCGAGCCGTTCAACCTGCGCGACAAACCGCGTCACGACGTCGTGATCGACCGGCTGGCCTACTGGTACTACCACCCGCGCGAGTGGCTCAAGAAGATCGCCATGATGGACGACGTGTACGTGCTCAACAGCCCGTTCACCTTCCAGGCGATGGAGAAGCACACGGCCTACTGCGCGTTGATGCGCATGGGCATCAAGGTGCCCGACACCGTGCTGGTGCCGTACAAGAACCCGCTGGACAACGCGCGGTACGCCTACACCTCGGCCCGCTACAACCGGTCCTTCGACCTCGACGAGATCGCCGAGTCGCTGGGCTACCCCCTGGTCATGAAGCCCTACGACGGCGGCGCCTGGCGGGGGGTGTCGATCGTGCGCTCGCCCGCCGAGCTGCACGCCGCCTACGACGCCAGCGGCGAGATGCTCATGCACCTGCAGAAGGCGATCGACGGCTACGACGCCTTCGCCCGGTCCCTGTCGATCGGCGCGGAGACCATGGTCATGAAGTTCCAGCCCGAGCTGCCCATGCACTCGCGCTACGCGGTCGATCACAACTTCCTGTCGCCGGAGGTGGGCGAGGAGGTGGTGACGATCTCGCGGCTGGTCAACGCCTTCTTCCGCTGGGAGTTCAACTCCTGCGAGGTGCTGGTCAAGGGCAGCGACGTGCACCCGATCGACTACGCCAACGCCTGCCCCGACGTGGCGCTGACGAGCCTGCACTACTACTTCCCCTGGGCGATGAAGACGCTGGTCAAGTGGACTATCTTCTGCGCGGAGACGGGCCGCCGCCCGCGCATCGACCTCGACACCCGCGAGTACTTCGCGGTCGAGGGCGACTACGCCGACCGGCTGGCCGCCTACCGCAAGCTGGCCGACGACTACTTCGAGACCGAGCGATACCACGAGTTCTGCGCGAGGCGGCTGCCCCATCTCGACCAGGTGGTGCGCGACTGGGTGGCCGGTCCCGGCTTCGACGACCTGCTGGTCGACACCGTGCGTCACACCTATCCACCGGCCGAGCACGAGCGCTTCGTCGAGCACTTCCGCGGCCTGATGACGTTGTGGCTCAAAGAGAACTAAGCTCTAGAACATGACTCTGTTCAACGTATCGGGCAAGACCGTCGTCGTGACCGGCGGCTCGCGTGGCATCGGCCGGATGGTCGCCCAGGGCTTCGCGGACGCGGGCGCCGCGGTGTTCATCTCCGCGCGCAAGAGCGCCGAGGTCACCGCCGCCGCCGAGGAGATCGGCTGCACCGGCGTCGTCGCCGACCTGTCGACCCCCGAGGGCATCGCGACCCTGGTGGAGGCCCTGCCGGAACGGGTGGACGTGCTGGTCAACAACGCGGGCGCGACCTGGGGGGCTCCGCTGGAGGAGTTCCCCGAGTCGGCCTTCGACAAGCTCTGGAACATCAACGTCAAGGGCGTGTTCTTCCTCACCCAGCAGTTGCTGCCGAACCTGCGCAAGGCCGCCTCCGCCGAGGACCCGGCGCGGGTGATCAACGTCGGCTCCGTCGACGGCATCAGGGTCCCGGCCCTGGAGAGCTACCCCTACTCCGCCACCAAGGCGGGTGTGCACATGCTCACCCGCCACCTGGCCCGCCAACTGGCGAGCGAGCACATCACGGTGAACGCCATCGCGCCCGGCCCGTTCGAGTCGAAGATGATGGCCTTCGCCCTCGACGACCCGGGCACGCGCCGCGCGATCGCCGGCTCCGTGCCGCTGGGCAGGATCGGCTCGCCTGAGGACATGGCGGGCACCGCCATCTTCCTCGCCTCGCGGGCCGGGGCCTACCTGACGGGCACGGTCATCCCGGTCGACGGCGGCATCTCCTGCTAGACCAGCTCGCGCAGCGCGGCCGCGAAGTTCTTGGCGGCGTTGTCGTAGCGCAGGTAGAGGTAGGGCTCGGTGAGTTCTAGCTCGATCACGGCCGGGCTGCCGTCGGGCAGCCGGACCAGGTCGACGCGGGCGTAGAGGAGGGCTTGGGGGATGGCGGCAAGCACCTTCTCGGCCAGGTCGACCTGGTCCGGGGCTGGTTCGCGCAGCTCGGCCCGCGCGTTGTCCTCCGAGGTCATGCCCGCCTTGAGCATCGGCGTTCGCCGGACCGCGTGGCTCAGGCGGCGGTTGAAGTAGAGCAGGGAGGTCTCACCCTCCGCCTCCACCATGTCGAGATAGGGCTGCACCATGGCGGTACGGCCGGCGGCCTCCAGACGCGCGGCGTGGGCGACCGCGACGGCGCGGTCGCCGGTGCGGATGGTGTCCCTGGCGCCCGCCGAGATGGCGGGCTTGACGACGTATTCGGGCCAGTCGGGGAAGTCGTGCGACGACCAGTGGGTGGGCACGGTGGCGACGCCCAGGTCGCGCAGGTAGGTCTTGTCGGTGTTGCGCTCGATCACCTCGGCGGGGTTGAGCAGCCGCGACACCTCGGACACCCTGCGCGTCCAGGCCAGGAACTCCGCGCGACGGTCCACGTAGTCCCAGGTCGAGCGGACCACGACGGCGTCGAAGACCGACCAGTCGGCCCCGGGGTCGTCCCAGCGCACGGCGCGGCCGTCGATGCCTGCCTCGCGCCAGGCTTCGAGCGCGGGCTCCCGATCATCATCAGGGCCGTCATATGTCGCATAAGCACAGATAGTCACCCAAGTGATGATATTGGAGGCATTTAGTGGCAGTACGAGGGGCGGCGAGCCGGGCCGCGCGCTGACCCGGCTCGCGCCGCGCGTCATTAGTCGACGAAGACGCGCACGCCCACCCAGCTGCCGTTGGTGCCGGTCACGGCGTTGCCGTTGATGTTGTTGACGTTGGTCGCGCGACCGCCGCCCACGTTGCCGGCGAACACGTTGCCGAAGTTGTTGCCGGACTGCGACGACTCGTTGTTCCAGCTGGAGTTGTGCGTGTCGGTGTCAGCCGAGGCCGGAGCGGCCATCAGGGAGACGCCGGCGGCGGCCACGACGATACCGGTGACGCAGATCTTCTTGAGCATGGGGAAGTTCCTTCCGAGGGAGGTGCTGGGTGAGGACTGGGGCGAAGGCACGTGCTACCTGAAGATGTAGGTCACCGAGATGCTGCTGTCAGAAGCAGTCGTCGCGATCCCGTTGATGTTGTTGACGTTGGTGGAGCCGCCGCCGCCCACGTTCGAGGCCGCGACGTTTCCGAAGTTGTTGCCGGACTGCGCGGAGTCGCTGTTGCTGCTCCAGTTGCTGGTCCAGCTGTCTGCGTGTGCTGGGGCGGCCAGTAGGGTGACGCCCGTCGCCGCTGCCAGGACGGCACCGGTCGCGCACAGCTTCTTGATCACTTCTGCTCCTGTTCACCGATGGCCGGCAGTCTCGTGCCCGGGCCCTGAAGGCACACGACTAGCCCTTTGACTCGACTTGACCCTGGGGGTCAAAGCCAAAGCGATCATATAACTGAAGGTCATCGTTTGGTAGCGCAGAGTAATTAGAAGATTCTTCCGCGTGTCGAATCACTGACGCGGGCTGACAGTGACTGCCCCTTACGGTGCACCCATGATTTACGAGTGGCGGCGGTACACGCTGCGTCCTGGGCTGCGCGGCAGCTTCGTCTCCCTGTTCGAGCGGCACTTCGTCGAGTCGCAGGAGGAGGCGGGGATCGGGCTGGTGGCGATGTTCGAGGACGTCGACCGGCTCGACGTCATCCACTGGATCAGGAAATTTCGGGACATGGAGGGGCGGCGGCGCGCCCTCGAAGCCTTCTACCTGCACAGCCCCGCCTGGAAGGAACACCGCGACGCCGCCAACGCCACGATGATCGACTCCGACGACGTGCTCCTGCTCCGCCCCTCCGCGCCCGTGCCCGTGCCCGCCACGGGCCCGCTCTACGAGGCAACGATCTGTCACCTCACGCCCGACGCCCCGCCGGAGGTGCTCCAGGAGTTCACCTGGCGCACCGAGCACGCCGAGAACACCTTCCCCGCCCTCCCGGTCCGTTTGGACGTCAACGTGGCGGTCCGCCTGACCGGCTCCCCCGCCCTCGCCCTCCCCGACCTTTCACCATGGCTCACCGCACCGGTCGAACACCTGCGCCTGGCGCCCACCCCGCGCTCGGGGATGCGCTGAAAACGGCGTGCGCGGGCGGGCCGCGGCCTCCTAGCCTGCGTGACATGCTCCTGAACGTCGTCGACGTCGAGGCCACGTGCTGGGACGGGCCCAACCCCGCCGGCATGCCCAACGAGATCATCGAGATCGGCCTGACCGTGGTCGACACCGCCGCCCGCGAGCGCGTCGGCCGCCACGGCATCCTGGTGCGCCCCGAACGTTCCACGGTGAGCACGTTCTGCACCGAGCTGACCGGGCTCACCCAGGGCGAGGTCGACGGCGGGGTGACGCTCGCCGAGGCGTGCCGGATCCTGGCCCGCGACCACGACGCGGGCCGGCGACCGTGGGCGAGCTGGGGCGACTACGACCGCCTGCAGTTCACCCGGCAGTGCCGGGCCGGGCAGGCGGAGTATCCCTTCAACCAGGTGCACGTCAACGCCAAGGCCCGCTTCACCGAGGCCCTCGGCCTGCCCAGGCGGCCCGGCATGGCCCAGGCGCTGCAGGTCGCCGGGCTGCCGCTGGAGGGGCGCCACCATCGGGGCGAGGACGACGCGTGGAACATCGCCGCCCTGGTGGTCCACCTGCTGGAGCGCGGCCTCTGGTGATCAGTTCGCGCCGTACACCGGCTCGGGATCCGGCGCCTGCCGTACGAGCTCGTCGACCGCGGCGCCCACGTCGGCGGGCTCCCATCGCGCGTCGCGCTCGGCCCTGGGGCCGTGGCGCCAGCCGTCGGCCAGCGACAGCACCCCGCCCTCGACCTCGAACACCCGCCCGGTCACGTGCCCCGAGGCCACCGAGCCGAGCCACACCACCAGGGGCGCCACGTTGGCCGGGTCCATCGGGTCGAAGCCGGACTCGGGGGCGGCCATGGTGGAGGCGAAGACCTCCTCGGTCATCCTGGTGCGCGCGGCGGGCGCGATGGCGTTGACCGTGACGCCGTAACGTCCCAGCTCGGCGGCGGCGACCTGGGTAAGCGCCGCGATGCCGGCCTTGGCCGCCGCGTAGTTGCCCTGACCGACGCTGCCCAGCAGCCCGGCACCCGACGAGGTGTTGATCACCCTGCCCTGCGGGGGGACGCCGGACTTGGCCCGCTCGCGCCAGTAGCCCGCCGCATGCCGCAACGGCAGGAAGTGGCCCTTGAGGTGCACCCTGATCACATCGTCCCACTCCTGCTCGGTCATCGAGACGAGCATGCGGTCGCGCAGGAAGCCGGCATTGTTGACCAGCACGTCGAGGCCGCCGAACGCCGCCACCGCCGACTTGATCAGCCGGGCGGCGCCGTCCCAGGTGGCCACGTCGTCGCAGTTGGCGATGGCCTGGCCGCCGAGCTGCCTGATCTCCTCTGCCACGAGCTGGGCGGGCTCGCCCGAGCGGCCGTCGCCCGACCGTCCGGTGCCCAGGTCGTTGACCACGACGCGGGCGCCCTGCCTGGCGAACTCCAGGGCGTGCTGCCTGCCGATGCCGCGGCCTGCCCCGGTGATGATGACGACGCGCCCGTCACAGATAAGCACGCGCTGATCATGCCCCACGGTCATCGTCTCCGCCAGAGGTGTCCCGCACCTCGGTCGCCCGCCAGGCCGGGGTCTCGCCGCCGCCGTGGAGCAGGATCTCGGCGCCGGTCACGTAGCCGGGCGCGGCCAGCCACAGGCAGGCGCCCGCGACGTCCTCGGGGCGGGCCAGCCGGCCCGCGGGGATGGCGTCGGTGACGCCGGGCGGGTAGTGCTCGGCCGCGCCCTCGGTCTGGGCGAGCCCGACGACGACCGTGTTGACCCGCACGGCGGGCGCCCACTCGGCGGCCAGGCAGGCGGCCAGGTGGTGGAGCCCGGCCTTGGCGGCTCCATAGGCGGCGGTGCCGGGCGAGGGGCGCGAGCCGCTGATGGAGCCGATCATGACGATCGAGCCGCGCGAGGCGGCCAGCAGCGGGTAGGCGGCCTGGGAGACCAGCAGCGGGGCCACGAGGTTGAGTTCGATGACGCGGGCGTGCAGCCGTGGCGAGGTGCCGTGGACGGGGGCCGGAGGCGAGCCGCCCGCGTTGTTGACCAGCACGTCGAGCCTGGTCAGGCCGGCCATCAGCCTCGTCACGTCGGACGGGTCGCGGACGTCGGCCTGCACGAACTGC
The DNA here is from genome assembly GCF_044456985.1 of Nonomuraea sp. NPDC050663. Classification (NCBI taxonomy): domain Bacteria; kingdom Bacillati; phylum Actinomycetota; class Actinomycetes; order Streptosporangiales; family Streptosporangiaceae; genus Nonomuraea; species Nonomuraea sp. NPDC050663. The sequence continues at coordinate 112,180 of NZ_JBITGL010000018.1, read as the reverse complement.
GCCGTGCGCCAGGGGTGCTCGGTGCCGGACAGCCAGGTCCTGATGGGAACGGCGGGTTCCTTGCGCGCGCAGACGATCACGGTGGCGCCCGCCTCCAGGAAGGCGCGCGCGATGCCCGCGCCGATCCCCTTGGTGCCGCCGGTGATCAGCACGACCTTGCCGGTGAAGTCGTGGCTCACAGGTGCTACCGTACCAAGCAAGCGTTAGGTGGAGGAATGGTGGGCATCGAGGCAATTCCCGGAGAGATCACCGAGATAGTCGTGGACGTTCCGCCGGTCAACGCCCTGACCGCCCGCGGCTGGAACGACCTGGCCCGTGCCGTACGGCAGGCCGGACAGGACCCCGCGACCAGGGTCGTCGTCCTGCGGGCGGAGGGCAGGGGCTTCAACGCGGGCGTGGACGTCAAGGAGCTCGAACGTGACCCTGGCCAGATGGTCGCCGTCAACAGGGGGTGCTACGAGGCCTTCGCGGCGGTCTACGAGTGCGAGGTCCCGGTGATCGCCGCCGTGCACGGCTACTGCCTGGGAGGCGGCGTCGGCCTGGCCGGCAACGCCGACATCGTGGTCGCCGCCGAGGACGCCTACTTCGCGCTGCCCGAGGTGGACCGCGGGGCGCTCGGCGCGGCCACGCACCTGGCCCGGCTGGTGCCGCAACACCTGATGCGCGCCATGGTCTACACCTGCCGCCCCGTCACCGCGCAGGAACTGCACGCCCACGGCTCCGTGCTCCACGTCACCGGCAAGCTGCGCGAGACGGCCATGGAGGTCGCCGCCCAGATCGCCGCCAAGGACCCCTACGTGATCCGGCGCGCCAAGGAGTCGCTCAACGGCATCGACCCGGTCGACCCCAAGGGCAGCTACCGCTTCGAGCAGGGCTTCACCTTCGAACTGAACCTGATGGGCAAGCGCAGGGGGCTCGGATGAAGGTCATGACGGTCGGCGACGTCGTCGCCCGGCTGGAGAGCGGGATGACGATCGGCGTGGGCGGCTGGGGCTCGCGCCGCAAGCCCATGGCGCTGATCGAGGGCATCCTGCGCTCCGGCCTCAGCGACCTGACGATCGTCTCGTACGGCGGGGCCGACGTCGGCCTGCTGTGCGCGGCCGGCAAGGTGCGCCGCGTCGTCGCCCCCTTCGTCACGCTCGACTCCATCCCCCTGGAACCGCACTTCAGGAAGGCCAGGCAGGAGGGCTCGATCGCCTTCACCGAGTACGACGAGGGCATGTTCATGTTCGGGCTGCTGGCGGCGGCGCACCGGCTGCCGTTCCTGCCGACCAGGGCCGGGCTCGGCTCCGACGTGATGCGGGTCAACCCGGAGCTGCGCACGGTGAGATCGCCGTACTCCGACGAGGAACTCGTCGCCGTGCCCGCGCTGCCCATGGACGCGGCGCTGATCCACCTCAACCGGGCCGACGCCCGCGGCAACGGGCAGTACCTCGGCCCCGACCCCTACTTCGACGACCTCTACGCCAAGGCCGCCAGGCAGACCTTCGTCTCCTGCGAGCGCGTCGTCGACGACCTGCTCAAGGAGGGCCCGCTGCAGTCGCTGCTGGTCAGCCGTTCCATGGTGACCGGCGTCGTGGAGGCGCCGGGCGGCGCGTGGTTCACCAGCTGCGAGCCCGACTACCCGCGCGACGACGACTGGCAGAAGCGCTACACCACGACCCCCTGGCAGGAGTTCATCGATGAGCCGCGCTGACGTCTGCGTGATCGCCTGCGCCGAGGCCTTCCGCGGCGACGGGGAGGTGCTGGCCGCGGGGATCGGCGGCGCCATCACCGTGCTGGCCGCCCGCCTGGCCCGCCTCACCTTCGAGCCCGACCTGCTCACCTCCGACGGCACCTGCCTGCTGACCGGCGACGTGCCGGAACTCGGGGCCGCGCCGCGCACCGTCGAAGGCTGGCTGCCCTTCCGCGACCACCTGTGGCTGGTGCTGCACGGCAGGCGGCACGTCATGCTCAGCGCCTCGCAGATCGACAGGCACGGCAACACCAACATCTCCTGCATCGGCGACTGGTCCAAGCCCAAGGCGCAGCTCCTGGGCGTGCGCGGCGCGCCCGGCAACACGCTGTGCAACCCCACCAGCTACTGGATCCCCCGCCACTCCCCCCGCGTCTTCGTCGAGCGGGTCGACATGGTCAGCGGCCTGGGCACCGACCGGGGCGCGCACGACCTGCGCCGCGTCGTCACCGACCTGGCCGTCCTCGACTTCGACACGCCCGACGGCTCGATGCGGCTCGCCTCCGTGCACCCCGGCGTGAGCGTCGACGACGTCGTCAGGGCGACCGGCTTCCCGCTGGACGTGCCCGGCGAGGTGCCGGAGACCCGCCTGCCCACGGCCCAGGAGCTGGAGGTGCTCCAGAGCCTGGATCCCGGCAAGCAGCGCGCCAGGGAGGTCGCCGCGTGAGGACCGCGCTGACCGAGCTGGTCGGCTGCCGCCACCCCATCGTGCAGACCGGGATGGGCTACGTGGCCGGCGCCCGGCTCGCCGCGGCCACCTCGCGGGCCGGAGGGCTGGGCGTCATCGCCGCCGCCACCATGTCGGTCGAGCAGATGACCACCGCCATCCGCGAGGTCGGGGAACGCACCGACGCGCCCTTCGGGGTCAACATCCGCTCCGACGCCGACGACGCCGCCGAGCGCGTCGAGGTGATGATCCGCGAAGGGGTGCGGGTCGCCTCCTTCGCCCTGGCGCCGCGCCAGGAGCTGATCAAACGACTCAAGGACGCCGGGATCGTCACGATCCCCAGCGTCGGCGCGCGCCGCCACGCCGAGAAGGTCGCCGCCTGGGGCGCCGACGCGGTGATCGTGCAGGGCGGCGAGGGCGGCGGCCACACGGGGCCGGTCGCCACCACGCTGCTGCTGCCCCAGGTCGTCGACGCGGTCGACATCCCCGTCATCGCCGCGGGCGGCTTCTTCGACGGGCGCGGCCTCGTCGCCGCCCTGGCGTACGGCGCGGCCGGGATCGCCATGGGCACCCGCTTCCTGCTCACCAGCGACTCACCGGTGCCCGACGAGGTCAAGAAGGCCTACCTGGGCGCCTCGGAGACGGTGGTCACCACCCACGTCGACGGTGTGCCGCACCGGGTGCTGCGCACGCCGTTCGTCGACTCGCTGCAGCGGACCAGGCTGCTGCGAGCCGTACGCAACGGGCTGAGGTTCAGGGCGGTCTCCGGGTTGTCGATAGCGGCGCTCGTGCGGGAGGGGCGGCGCATGAAGCACGGCCGCGAGCTGACCTGGGCGCAGGTGCTGCAGGCGGGCAACACGCCGATGCTGCTCAGGGCGGCCATGGTCGACGGGCGCGCCGACCTCGGGGTGATGGCGAGCGGGCAGGTCGTGGGCGTGATCGACGACCTGCCGTCGTGCGCGGAGCTGATCGAGCGCGTCATGGCCGAGGCCGAGCGGACGCTGGGGCGCCTGCCGCGCTAGCGGGTGCTTCACACCACCTTGATCCCCCGGTCGGCGAAGAGCGCCGCCGCCTGGGCCGGGCTGATCACCGCGCCCGTGAAGACCCGCAGCGTGGCGTCGTCGGGGTGCCCGAGGTCGGCGCCGCGCAGGTCGGCCCGCTCGAAGACGGCGTTGATCATCCGCGCCCCGATCAGCCGGCAGTCGGCCAGCACCGCGTCGGTGAAGTCGCACCCCGACAGGTCGCCGTCGTCGAAGCGCACGCCCGTCAGCTGCGCGCCGCGGAAGGAGCAGCCGCCGAGGTTGGCCATCGTGAGGTTGCTGCGCTCGACGGCGAAGCCCGGGCCGCGCGAGCCGGTGAGCTTGGCGCCGATCATGCGGCAGCCCGTGAAGGCGACATCGGTCAGCAGGGCGCCGCCGAACTCGGCCGACGACAGGTCGACGTCGGTGAAGCGGGCGTCGAGCAGGTCGGCGTCGCCGAAGCGCGGGCGCAGGCCTCCGCCGCCCTCGAAGACGGCGCTGTCGAGGTCGGCGCGGCGGAAGTCGGTCTGCTCCAGGACGCAGCCGAGGAACTGCGAGCCCGCCAGGGACGCCCCCCAGAACTCGGCGCGCGACAGGTCGCAGCCGCGGAAGAGATGGGGCTCGTCGGGCAGGTCGGTGAGGGAGGAGCCGGACAGGTCCTGGTCTACGAATTCCACCCGTGGATGCTAGAGGGTCCCTACGACAGTCCGGTGATGACCTCGGCGGCGGCCTGGCCGCACACGCGGGCCGAGCCGTACGTGGCGATGTGGACGGCGCCGAGGTCGCTGCGCTCGGGCAGGCCCATCTCGACCACGACCGACTCGGGGCGGGCGCACAGCAGGTGCTCGATCGCCTGGAGCTGCCACGGGTAGCGGTGGGCGTCACGGGCGACTATCACCATGGGCCTGCCGTTGGTGGAGGCGAGCAGGTTCTCCAGCGCCGGGCCGTCGGCGCCCTGCAGGCGGGTGACGACGGTGCCGGGCATCAGCTTGGACAGCGGCTCGCCGACCCCCCACGGGGTCTTCTTGTCGATGGCGAGGTTCATCTCCGGCGACAGCTCGATCACGTGCGGGGCCGAGGTGATCGGCAGGACGGGAGCGGCGGACCTGCGGGTCACCTTGACGGCGCGGCGGGCGGCGTGCAGGCCGATCTCCTCGGCGCGGGGCGAGGTGGCGGAGGGCACCCCCCGGGCCGCCCAGGCGCCCAGCTCGGAGGTACGGCGGGCGGCGTCGTGCAGCCTCTCCTCGGGCAGCCTGCCCTCGACGACCGCGTCGACGATGGCGTCGCGGATGGCGATGGCGCTGGCCTCGTCGGAGTTCTCCCCGCCCACGCAGATGGCGTCCGCGCCGGCGGCGATGGCCATGGCGGAGGCGCCGCCCAGGCCGTAGACGCTGGAGACGGCGGCCATCTCGATGCCGTCGGTGATGATCACGCCCTCGAATCCGAGTTCCTCGCGCAGCAGCCTGGTCAGCACCTGGTGGCTGAGCGTCGCGGGCAGCTGGGCGTCGACCTGAGGCACGAGCAGGTGGCCCGTCATGACGGTTTTGACCCCGGCCTCGATGGCGGTGCGGAAGGGCAGCAGGGCACCCTCGAAGTCGTCGCCGACGACGGGCACGCTGTAGTGGGAGTCGACGGAGGTGTCGCCGTGGCCGGGGAAGTGTTTGGCACAGGCGGCGACCCCGGCCGACTGCAGGCCGCGGATGAAGGCGGCGGCGTGCCGGGCGACCAGCTCGGGGTCGGCGCCGAAGGCCCGCAGGCCGATCACCGGGTTGTCGGGGTTGGAGTTGACGTCGGCCGAGGGGGCGAAGTCGACGTTCACCCCGACACCGGCCAGGTCGGCGCCCAGGCCACAGGCGACCTCCTCGGTGAGCACGACGTCGTCGACCACGCCGAGCGCGTAGGGGCCGGGACGGCTGCTGCCGGTGGCCACCTCCAGGCGGGTGACCTCGCCCGACTCCTCGTCCACGCCGACCAGCACGGCGGGGTTCTCGGCCCGCAGGGCGGCGGTCAGCTCGGCGACCTGGGCGAATCCGGCGATGTTCCGGGAGAACAGCACGACTCCGGCCAGTCCGTCGCCCAGTCGTCGGCGCAGCCAGTCGGGCGGGGAGGTGCCCTGGAATCCGGGCATCAGGACGGAGTCGGCAAGCCTTTGCAGGCCGCGGTCGCGCGTGGGCATGACCCGAAATCTAATAGGAAAGTTTCCTATTTGCTAGAGGCATTTTCAAACGTCAGAACGCTTGATTCCCTCACCTTCCGTGACGAACTCAGCGACAATCCGGACATTGGCCCCTGCCTTCTCGACAGAATCCACGACACGGTACGACACCCTGAAGTCAGTGGCCCCCGCCGTACCGGCCAGGTAGCCCCGGCGGCCGTCGAAGAACTTGATGTGGGGGTTGGCCGCGAGCACCGCCGGAGCGTCGGTGGCGGGCGGGCGGCTGGAGATCGAGCTGGTCACGAACTCGGCGCCGACGATCGCCGACCTCGGATCCAGGAAGTCGGCGTGCAGGTCGCTCGCCCAGTGGTTGTGCACGTCGCCGCTGAGCACGATCAGGCCCCTGGCCCCGGCGTCGAAGATGCGGCGGCGCTGCTCCTGGAAGCCGTCCCAGGCGTCCAGACGGAGGTGGGGCGGGTTGCCCGGCACGAAACGGCGGGCGAAGAAGAGCGGCTCCACCAGCACCTTCCAGCGCGCCGTACTGGTGCGCAGCCGTTCGAGCAGCCACTTCTCCTGGGCCGCGCCCAGCATGTCGCCCGGCACCCGGAACTGGCGTGAGTCCAGCACGATGAACTCGGCGTTCTGGCCGTAGACGCGGCGGCGGAACATCTGCAGCAGGTGGGCCTCCGGCTTGACCCTGATCGGCAGGTGCTCGTAGTAGGCCTGGTAGGCGCGGGCGCGGCGGCGGAAGAACGACGAGGCGCCGGTGTAGTTGTCGGCCACCTCGTGGTCGTCCCAGGTGGCCACCCACGGCGCGGCGGCATGCGCGGCCTGCAGGTCCTTGTCGAGCTTGTAGCGGGTGTAGCGCAGCCGGTACTCCGCCAGCGTGTCGGCCTCGGAGGTGTTCGGCAGGGTGCGCACCGGATTGGCGGCCTGCGGCGACTCGTAGACGTAGTCACCCACGAAGAAGATCACATCGGGCCGCTCGGCGGCCAGGTGCCTGTAGGCGGTGTAGAAGCCGTGCTCGTAACGCTGGCAGTTGGCCACCGCGAACCGCACCGGCCCGGCGGAGGCGGCGGCGGGAGCGGTGCGGGTCCTGCCCACCGGGCTGTGGTCGGAGCCGCTGCGGAAACGGTAGAAGTAGTCGGCGCCGGGACGAAGCCCGTCGAGCCGCACGTGCACGCTGAAGGCCCAGCGGGGCTGGGCCTGCGTGACCCCCTCACGCACGATCCTGGTGAAGCGTTCGTCCTCGGCGACCTGCCACCGCACCTCGACCGCCCGGTTGGGCAAGCCGCCGGGCCTGGCGGGGTCGAGGGTCAGAGGGGCGGGCGCCAGCCTGGTCCAGATGACCACGCCGTCGGGCAGCGGTTCGCCCGACGCCACGCCCAGGGTGAAAGGGTTGGCCATGTGCCCTAGTTAAAGCAGTCCTGTGTGTCGAGTGCCAGGCCCATCTCCCGCACCTTGCCCTTGGAGTTCAGCAGGAACAGGTAGTAGGCCTTGGAGTTGCCGGGGACCGACACCATCGGGAAGCCGGACGCGGCGGTCTTGAGCTTGGGATAGGCCTTCTTGAGCTGGGCCTTCGTGGAGCCGAGCCCGATGCCTTCCGGCGTCTTGGCGCCCTTCCAGGCGAAGATGCCCGCCACGCCCACGTTGCGCGAGATGTACAGGCCGACGCTGTCCTTGCCCGTCGGATGGGCCTTCAGGTCCCAGCCCGAGCAGCCGCCGCCCTCGCCGCGCATCTTGAGCACGATCCTCTTCGTGGCCTTGGCCTGCTTGAGGCTCATGCCGAGCTTGACCTTGCCGTAGCCGTGCGGGCCGAAGGTCGTCGCGGCCTGCGCGGAAGCAGGCGCCATCAGGGTCAGAGTGGTTCCCGCGGCAAGCGCCGCCACCAGGAGTTTCTTCACAGAGACTAAGAGTCGTCCAGGTGCGATTTGGTTCACAGGCGTTCGATGACGGTGACGTTGGCCTGGCCGCCGCCCTCGCACATCGTCTGCAGGCCGTACCTCCCGCCCGTGCGCTCCAGCTCGCACAGCAGCGAGGTCATCAGCCGCGCGCCGGTCGCGCCCAGCGGGTGGCCGAGGGCGATCGCGCCGCCGTTGGGATTGACCCGCGCGGGGTCGGCGCCCGTCTCCTTGAGCCAGGCCAGCACGACCGAGGCGAAGGCCTCGTTGATCTCCACCACCGCGATGTCGGAGATGTCGAGCCCGGTCCTGGCCAGCGCGTGGGCGGTCGCCGGGATGGGCGCCGAGAGCATCATGATCGGGTCGTCGGCCCGCGCCGACAGGTGGTGGATGCGGGCGCGCGGTGTCAGCCCGTGTTCCCGTACGGCACGCGGCGAGGCGACCAGCAGCGCCGCGGCTGCGTCGGAGATCTGCGACGAGAGGGCGGCGGTGAGCCTGCCGCCCTCGACGAGGGGCCTGAGCGAGGCCATCTTCTCCAGCGAGGTGTCGCGGCGCGGCCCCTCGTCGGTGGCGACCCCCTCGATCGGGGCGATCTCTCCGGCGAAGTACCCCTGGTCGATGGCGTGCAGGGCCCGACGGTGGGACTCGAAGGAGTACGCCTCCATGTCCCGGCGGGAGACGTCCCACTTCGCTGCGATCTGCTCCGCCCCGGCGAACTGCGAGACCTCGCGCGTGCCGTACCGCTGGGCCCAGCCCTTGGATCCGGCGAACGGGTTGTCGAAGCCGAGCTCGCGCCCGGCCAGCATGGCGTAGGAGATGGGCACCGTGCTCATGCTCTGCACGCCTCCGGCGACCACCAGGTCGGCGGTGCCCGACAGCACGGCCTGCGCGGCGAAGTGCACGGCCTGCTGGGAGGAGCCGCACTGCCGGTCGACCGTCACCCCCGGCACGTGCTCGGGCAGGCCGGCCGCCAGCCAGCAGGTGCGGGCGATGTCGCCCGCCTGCGGGCCGACGGTGTCGACGCAGCCGAAGACCACGTCCTCGACGGCGGCGGGGTCGACGCCGGTGCGTTCCATCAGCGCGGTGAGCACGTGGGCGCCGAGGTCGGCGGGGTGGACGGCCGACAGCCCGCCGCCCCGGCGGCCGACGGGGGTGCGGACGGCATCGACGATGTAGGCCTCTCTCATGTCCCTAGCGTAACAAGCGCTTGGTTGACGTGCATGACCTGCGCGAGTCGGTGAACAAGCGATTGTCCGAGGGCCCATAATGGGGAGGTGCCTACCAGAAAGAACGCCGGTCCCGCAGTGACCCCAGCGGCTTCCCGTCGTCCGCGGCCGTCGGGCGGATCCGCCTCAGAGCGCCGCGACCATCTCGTCAAGCTCGCCGCGGAGCTGTTCGCCCGCAAGGGCTTCCAGGCCACCACCGTCCGGCAGATCGCCGACGAGGCGGGCATCCTGTCCGGCAGCCTCTACCACCACTTCGACTCCAAGGAGACGATCGTCGACGAGGTGCTGTCCACCTTCCTCGACGACCTGGTGGCACGTTACCGCTCCGCGCTGGAGGCCGGAGGCACCCCACGCGAGGTGCTCTCCGAGATGGTGCGCATCGGCTTCAGCACCCTCGAGCCCCACCGCGCCGCGATCACCGTCATGCAGAACGACTGGAACTACCTCCTGTCCCTGCCCGGCGACCGCTTCGCCTACCTCATGAAGGCCGAGGAGGAGGTCGAGCGCATGTGGCTGGAGCAGATCAAGGCGGGCCAGGCGGCCGGGGAGTTCCGCCCCGACGTGGACCCCAAGCTCACCTACCGCATGATCCGCGACACCATCTGGGTGGCGGTGCGCTGGTTCCGGCCGGGCGGGCGCCTCAACACCACGGGCCTGGCCGAGCACTACACCACGATGCTCTTCGACGGCCTGGCCACGGGCGAGCGGACCTCCCAGCAGGGCTCATGAGCGTCGTCGACGCGGCCCGCCAGGCGCTCCACCAGATCGCCGACGCCGGCAAGGCCCCGGCCATGCAGGCCTACATGAAGTCCGACATGCCCTTCCTCGGGGTGCAGTCGGGCCCTCGCAAGCTCGCCTTGAAGGCCGTCTTCCTGGCCAACCGGCTCGGCGGCGCGCCCGAATGGCGGCGCGCGGTGCTCGCCCTGTGGCGCGAGGCGGAGTTCCGCGAGGAACGCTACGCCGCGATCGAGCTCGCGGGCTTCCGCCTCTACCGCGACTTCCAGACGCTCTACACCGTGCCGATGTACGAAGAGATGATCGTCTCCGGCGCGTGGTGGGACCTGGTCGACGAGCTGGCCACCCATCGCATGGGCCACCTCCTGGAGCGCTACCCCGACTCGATGCGCGCCACCATGCTCGAATGGGCGCACGACAGGAACCTGTGGAAACGCCGCACCGCCATCCTGTCGCAGAACCGCTTCAAGGAGCAGACCGACACCGCGCTCCTCTACGCCTGCATCGAGCCGAGCCTGTCCGACAACGACTTCTTCGCCCGCAAGGCGATCGGCTGGGCGCTGCGAGAGTACGCCAAGGTCAACCCCCGCGAGGTCGTGCGCTATGTCACGGCCAAGGGGATCAGCGGCCTGAGCAGGCGCGAGGCGCTCAAGAACGTCGCGCAAGTCCCAGGATGACGTACGGCACGGCGGCCACCACGAACAGCTGCCACGACGACAGCCAGTGCGAGCCCAGGCCGTATCCGGCGTAGATCGACAGCACCACCACCTCCGTGCCGAAACCCGACAACGAGGTCACCGTGGCCCGCGCGGTGTCCTCGATCCGTTCCTGCAACCTCGCGTCGGCAGCGGTGACCGCCCAGCGGAAGATCGCGAAGGCCCCGGCGATCGGCACGAACCCGATCGGATGCTGCAGGATCGCACCCAGGGCGAGCAGCAGGCCGGCCAGCACCAGCAGCGGGCGCTCCCATCGCAGACCGCGCCCCGCCAGCCAGCCGCCGACCGCCTCACCGGCCGTGACCACGCCGATCAGCAGCGCCACGTCCGCGGCGCTCGCGCCCGACTCGTCGGCCAGCAGCGCCAGATACTCGTCGATGCCCGTCAGCCCGTAGACGAGCACCAGCAGGATCAGCGCCTGCCTGACCTTGCGGCTGTGCCGTACCTGACGCAGACCGGCCGTGATCACGCGGCGGACGGACGGCTCCTCCTCGCCGTCCTCGTCGATCCTGCGGCTCTCCGGCAACGACCAGCCGATCACCGCCGTGACCAGAGGCATGGCCAGGCTCGCGATTCCCAGCAGGGGGTAGCCGCCGACCGTGAGCGCCGGGGCGGCCAGCGCGGAGGCCAGCATGATGGCCATCGTGCTCGCCACCTCGGCCCGGCCGATCACTCTGGCGTAGTCGTGCTCGGCCTTCAGGTGGGCGAGCTCCTGGTAGACCAGCGCCTCCCACGCGCCGGAACGCAGCGCGCTCGCCGCGCCCCAGCACACGAAACCGGCGGCGAACGCGGGATAGCCGGGGGCGAAGGTCCACAGGGCGTAGCAGGCCGTCATCAGCAGCGGCGAGTAGGCCATGAGCTTGCGCCGCGAGACCACGTCGGCCCAGACGCCGGAAGGGATCTCCAGGACGAACGACGTGATCGACCAGATGGCCAGCAGGGAGGAGATCTCGGCCGCGTTCAGCCCGTGGTCGGCGAACAGCAGCGCGTAGACCGGATAGATGAGGATGAAGTCCTCGGTGAAGGCGTAGGCGTACAGCCTGCGCCTCAGGCGCGTTATGGATCAATGTCGGCGTCTCATGTTCGCGAGACTACCTCGTCCACAACGAGTCCTGCACTGCCTTAACGAGCGCCAGGAGATCGGGCGTGACGTGGTCGCGCAGCCAGGCGACGCCGTAGGTCAGGCGCAGCTCGCCCGCCTCCAGCGGGACGTAGCGCACGTCGTCGCGGCGCAGGGTGCGGGCGACCAGCTGGGGGATCGGCAGCAGGCCGGCACCGGCGGCGACCAGGTCGAGGGCACCGGTGAAGTCGTCGAGGTCCTCGGCGATCGCGCGGTGGCGGCCGGGCAGGCGCTCGGCCAGCTTCGCCCACGCCCCGCCGGGCGGGCGGTTGCGCGGCAGGAGGATGTCGCGGCCCGCCAGCTGCTCGGGCAACACCCCACCCGCGCCGCTGGTTGGGCCGCTGGTTGGGCCGCTGGTTGGGCCGCCGCGTGAGCCGCCGCCGTTTGGGCCGCCGGCTGATTGGGCGAGCCGGTCAGCGGCGGGGACGGCCAGGCGGTCCAGGGCCACGTGGAACCTCGCCCCGGTGACGAAGCGCGCGGGAGCCGGGATCGCCATGATCGCGACGGACGCCTCCCCCGCGTCCAGCGCCGCGATCGCGGCTCCCCGGCCCGCGTTGTGCAGCTCCACCGCCACCGGCGGATGGGCGTTCGCCAGCCGCCTGGCGATCCGGGCAGCCAGCGGCCCCGCCAGCGATGGATAAGCCAGGTGAATGATCGGCCGCGCCAACCGGACGGCCTCTGCCTCAAGAGCGTGCACGGAGTCCAGCACCTGCCGAGCATGCTCCAGCAGTCCCTTCCCGGCGGGCGTCAGCCGTACCTCGCGGGCGTTTCGCTCGAAAAGCCGTACGGCCAGAGCCTTCTCCAGCCGGGTGACGGCCTGGCTCATCGCCGGCTGCGACATGCCCAGGTCGGCGGCGGCCCGCGAGAAGCTGAGCCGTTCGGCCACACGGGCAAAACACTGGATCTCGCGAAGCATAAGCAGCACGAATGAATGATGCCCGACTTCCGCGCGGGCTTGCAGGATGCGTCGGCATGAGAACCTTCCCCGCATCGACCGTGCTCGGCTACCCGCGCATCGGCCCCGACCGTGAGCTCAAGCGTGCCCTGGAGGCCTACTGGGACGGCCGCGCCAGCCGCGCCGACCTGGAGGCGACCGGCGCCGAGCTGCGGGCGCGGACCTGGCAGCGGCTCGACGCGCTCGGCCTTGACGGGCTGCCGTCGAACACCTTCTCCCTCTACGACCAGGTGCTCGACACGATCGTGCTGCTCGGCGCGACCCCGGCACGCTATCTGGACGCCGACGACCCCTATTTCGCGATGGCCCGCGGCACCGCCGAACTCGCCCCGCTGCGCATGACCAAGTGGTTCGACACCAACTACCACCACCTGGTGCCGGAGATCGGGCGCGAGACCGTCTTCAAGCTCGACGCCTCCAAGCCGGTCTCCGAGGTACGGCAGGCGCTGGAGCTGGGATTCGAGACGCGTCCCGTGGTGCTGGGCCCGGTCACCTTCCTGCTGCTCGCCGGGGCGCTGGAGCGGCTCGACGAGGTGCTGGAGTGCTACGAGGAACTGCTGGCGACGCTGGCCGCCGAGGGCGTGACCTGGGTGCAGCTCGACGAGCCCGCCCTGGTCGGTGACCGCACGCCGCAGGAGCTCGCGGCGGTGCGTGCGGCGTACGACCGGCTCGGCGCCCTCCCTGGGCGTCCCGGGCTGCTGGTCGCCTCCTACTTCGGCGACCTGGGCGAGGCCTTCGGCGTGCTCGCGGCCACCCCGGTCGACGCGATCGCCGTCGACCTGGTGCGCGGCTCCGTCCCGCCCCCGGCACCCGACAAGATCATCCTTGCCGGTGTGGTCTCCGGGCGCGACATCTGGCGCACCCACACCGACCGCGCCCTCGGCCTGCTGCGCTCCGTCAAGGCCGCCCAGGTCGTGGTCTCCACCTCCTGCTCCCTGCAGCACGTGCCGTACACCGTCGCCGTCGAGACCTCACTCGAACCCGGACTGTGGGAACGGCTGGCGTTCGCCGAGGAGAAGGTCGCCGAGGTCGCCGGGCTGTCCAGGCTCCTGACCACCGGCCGTCCCGGCAGCCCGCCCGTGACCGCCGCGCCCCCGGCCGACCTGCCGCCCGTCGCCGCGCGCAGCCCCTACCCCGTGCGCGCCGCCGCCCAGGCCGCCCACCTGGACCTGCCCCCGCTGCCCACCACCACGATCGGCTCCTTCCCCCAGCTCGGCGAACTGCGCGCCGCCCGCGCCGCCGTCACCTCCGGATCGCTGGCCGAATCCGACTACGACAAGCTCGTCGAGAGGGAGATCGAACACGCCATCCGCGTCCAGGAACGGCTCGGCCTCGACGTCCTCGTGCACGGCGAACCGGAACGCAACGACATGGTGCAGTACTTCGCCGAACACCTCGACGGCTTCGCCGTCACCCGTCACGGATGGGTCCAGTCGTACGGCTCGCGGTGCACGCGCCCGCCGATCATCCACGGTGACGTCAGCCGCCCGGCGCCGATCACCGTCAGATGGGCGCAGTACGCCCAGTCGCTGACGGACAAGCCCGTCAAGGGCATGCTCACCGGGCCCGTGACCATCGTGGCCTGGTCGTTCGACCGCGACGACCTCCCCCTGGCCGCCGTCACCCACCAGGTCGCCGCCGCCATCGCCGAAGAGGTCGCCGACCTGGAGGCCGCGGGGATCTCGATCATCCAGGTCGACGAGCCCGCCCTGCGCGAGCTCCTCCCCCTCCGCGCCGCCGACCAGGCCGCCTACCTCGAATGGTCGGTCGCCGCCTACCGCCGGGCCACCTCAGGCGTGTCTGACCGCACCCAGATCCACACCCACCTGTGCTACTCGGACGCGCAGGAGATCCTCTCGGCCATCGACGGGCTCGACGCCGACGTGACGACCATCGAATCGGCCCGCTCGGGAGCCCGCATCCTCGGCGGAGTGCAAGGCTTCGGGAGAGGCCTGGGGCCGGGGGTGTACGACATCCACTCACCACGGGTGCCCTCGGTGGAGGAGATCGCCGGATCGCTCCGCGCCACACTGGACGCACTGCCGGCCGTACAGGTGTGGGTCAACCCCGACTGCGGACTCAAGACGCGAACGTACGCACAGGTGGAGGCGGCACTGGGGAACCTGGTGGAAGCGGCTAGGGAGGCCCGGGCAGGCTTGTGAACCGCCTCCTAGGCACGGGCCTTCGCGGCGGTCCTCGCGCTCCGCGCTCGGGCGTCCCTCTTCGGCCCGGGCAACCCATGGCGGGGCGTGTCCCGGCGAGCGAACTCGGCCGCGTTCTCGCGGATGTGGGACAGGTGGCCGAGGTCGACGTCGGCCGCCCAGTCGTGCCAGGCAGTCCGCCCGGCACCCTATATGTCCCGAGGATGTGTCATCCAAGCTTCGCGCCTAGGTTCGTGACGTGGGTGGAATGGCCTCCACCCAGCTCGGGGCACTCGGGCCGGCGGTAATCCACTTCGCACCGCCTGGCTACTGAATGCAGTGGATCATTTACATAGAGTGCCCATCCAGACGACCAGTCAGGAAGGAAGCACGCACATGAAATCCCTCATCATCGCGGCCATCCTCGCCGCGACCACCGTCTCCGGCAATGCTCAGACCGAGGCCGCCGCGCTGCAGCGGGCGGCTGAGCAGTGCGGGCCGGGCGAGATCTGCCTGTGGGAGCGCAACGACTTCGTCGGCACGCCGTGGCGGTGGAAGCCGCAGAACGGCTACCGCGATCTGCCGCCCTACCTGCATGACGACGTGGGGTCGTTCTACGCGAACTCGGTCGGGTGCTTCATCGACTGGGATCCGCGGACGTTCGTCAGGGTCGCGCTCGGGGACTACTCGCGGGCCTACAAGTACGAGGGCAAGTTCGGGTCGCGTATGGACGCGGTCAACACCTACCGCGAGTGCCACGCGTGACGGAAGCCGGGTGAGGCTCCGGAACGGCCCACCGTTCCGGAGCCTTCGACCGCGGGTCGACGCCTGCCGTACTGGGGAGAGGTCACCCGGCCCAGGCGCCGCGCTCGGCCGCCTCCGACACGTACGTCTCGAAGGGCTTGGGCGCACGGCCCGTCACCCGCCGCACGACATCGGTGGGTTGCGCGTCGCCCTGGTCCCGCAGCGCCGCGAATGCCTCGATCGCCGCCTTGGCCTGCTCCTCCGGCATCCCGGCCCCCGTCATGGCCGCCAGGTAGCCCTCGGGCGAGCCGTCGAAGCGCACCTCGCGCCGCGCCGCGCGGCCGATGATCGTGGCCGCGTCCCCGAACGACAGCGCCCGCGGCCCGGTCACCTCGTAGCTCTCGCCCACGTGCCCGTCGCGGGTGAGCGCGGCGACCACGACGGCGGCGATGTCGCCCGCGTCCACGAACGGCTGCCGCAGCTCCCCCACCGGGACGGTGATCCGCCCGGCCAGCACGCCCTCCCGCAGGAAACCCTCGTCGAAGTTCTGGTCGAACCACGACGGCCGCACGATGGTCCACTGCGCCCCCGACTCGCGCACGGTGCGTTCCGCGGCGAGCAGGCGCTGGTCGCCCATCACCTCGATGCCCCCGCTCGACAGCAGGACGATGCGCCGCACCCCGCTTCGTACGGCCTGGCCGACCAGTTCGGGGTCGACGTCCTGGCCGTCGGGCGCCATGAGGAACAGGCCTCCGACGGCTTCGAGCGCCGGTCGCCAGGTGCTGTCGTCGGTCCAGTCGAACGGGGTCGGGGTGTGCCTGGAGGCGACCCGCATGGCGTGGCCCCCGGCTTCGAGCTGGGCCGCCACGCGGCGGCCGATCGTTCCCGTCGCGCCCAGTACCAGAATCATGCCCCTTCACCTGCCCGGGAGCGGCGGAACATTCCTCAGCCCGCGGCGCGCTCCCCGGCGGGACGGCGGCGCAGCGCCGGCTCGACGAGGGGGCGCGGCTTCCACACGCCGTCGGGCGGGTAGGTGTTGCTGCCGGGCGGCGCGATCTCGTCGATCCGGTCGAGGACGGCGTCGTCGAGTTCGAGCGCGACGCCCTTCAGCAGCCCTTCGAGCTGCTCCATGGTGCGTGGCCCGGTGATCACCGACGTGACGCCGGGGTGCGCCGCGGCGAAGGCGATGGCGAGCTCGGGCAGGGTGCACCCGACCTCGTCGGCCAGCGCGGCCAGCTTCTCGACGGCCTCGTACTTGCCCTGGTTGACAGGCAGCGAGGGGTCGAACCGCTGCGCCATCAGCTGGGACCGGTGGGAGTCGGCGGTCACGCCCTTGCGGATCTTCCCGGTCAGGAATCCTGAGGCCAGCGGGCTCCAGGTCAGCACGCCCATGCCGAGCCGCTGGCAGGTCGGCAGCACGTCGGCCTCGATGCCGCGCGCCAGGATGGAGTACGGCGGCTGCTCGGTGCGGAAGCGCATCAGCCCCCGCCGCGTGGCCACGTGGTGGGCCTCCACGATGTCCTCGGCGGGGAAGGTCGAGCACCCGAAGGCGCGGATCTTGCCGTCCCGTACGAGGTCCGTCAGCGCCGAGAGGGTCTCTTCGATGTCGGTCGTGTGGTCGGGCCGGTGGATCTGGTAGAGGTCGATCCAGTCGGTCTGCAGCCTGCGCAGGGAGTCCTCGACCTCGCGCACGATCCAGCGCCGCGAGTTGCCGCCGCGGTTGGGTCCCTCGCCCATCGGGAAGTGCACCTTGGTGGCCAGCACGACGTCGTCGCGCCTGCCCTGCAGCGCTTTTCCGACGATCTCCTCGCTCTCGCCGCTGGAGTACATGTCGGCGGTGTCGACGAAGTTGATGCCGGCGTCGAGCGCGGCGTGGATGATCCTGATGCTGTCGTCGTGGTCGGGGTTGCCGATGCTGCCGAACATCATGGCGCCCAGACAGTGGACGCTGACCTCGATGCCCGTGCCGCCCAGAACTCGATATCTCATGCTTGGCACCCTAGGAGTTAGAGTCAGCTCTAGATCAAGCGGACAAGGAGCGGACGATGACCCTCAGCATCGGGCAGGTGGCGGAACGCACCGGGCTCAGCGTGCACACGCTCCGCTTCTACGAGCGCGAGGGCCTGCTGGCCAACCCGGTGCAGCGCGCCGCCGGCGGGCGGCGCCTGTACACCGAGGACGACGTCGGCTGGCTCGGCGTCTGCATCCGCCTGCGCTCGTCGGGCATGCCGCTGCCGGTGATCCGCGAATACACCGAGCTGGTACGGCAGGGCCCGGGCAACGAGAAGGAGCGCCTCGACCTGCTCAAGCGTCACCGCGAGCACGTGCTGGAGCAGCTCGCCGAGCTCAACGCCTGCCTCGAGGTGATCGAGCACAAGGTCGGCATCTACGAGGGCCGCCTGCCCGACTGCTAGGAGAGCAGCTTCACGATCTCCTGGGCCAGGGCGGTGGCGCTCTGCGGGTTCTGCCCGGTCGCCAGGCGCCCGTCGACCACGACCTGCGGCTGCCATTCCGGGCCTGGCACGTGCGTCGCCCCCCGCTCGGTCAGCTTGTCGGCCAGCAGGAACGGCACCACGTCGGTCAGGCCGACGGCCTGCTCCTCCGCGTTGGTGAAGCCCGCGACCCGCTTGCCGTCCACCAGGTAGGAGCCGTCGGACAGGGTCAGGTCGACGAGCGCGGCCGGGCCGTGGCACACCGCGGCCACGACTCCGCCCGCCTCGTAGACGTCGCGGCCGGGGCGGGCGACATCGGGGCTGGCGGGGAAGTCCCACATGGCGCCGTGCCCTCCGGCGTACAGCACCGCGTCGTAGCGCGAGGGGTCCACGTCGGCCAGGGCCGTCGTGTGCTCCAGGTCGAAGGCGGCCACGAACTCCCGCTGGGCGGGGTCGTCGGGGTCGTAGCCGTCCTGCGGCGCCACCCCGCCCTCCACGCTGGCGAGCTCCACCTCGTGTCCCGCCTTGCGGAACACCTCCCACGGGTGGGCCGCCTCGGAGACGTAGAACCCGGTCTTGCGCCGGCCCGCGAGGTCGTCGTGGCTGGTCAGAACGATCAGGATGCGCTTGGTCATGCCCTCGAGCATGCCCCGCCCCATCCCATGACCACCAATAACGGCGCTCACGATCAGCTGACCCGCGACGCCGTACTAGGTCACTTCAGCGCTCCCGCGGTCAGGCCGGACTGGATCTGGCGCTGGAAGATCGTGTACACGATGAGCATGGGCAGGATCGCCAAGGTCAGCGCGGCGAACAGCGCCGACCAGTCCTGGTCGTAGCCCGCCGCCGTCGAGATGTCCGCGATCCCCTGCGTCAGCACCCACTTCTCGCGGTCCTGCAGCAGCACCAGCGGCTTCTGGTACTGGTTCCACTGCCCGAGCACGTTGAAGATGGTGATCGAGACGATGCCCGGCCTGGCCATCGGAAGCATGATCTGGAAGAAGATCCGCGTGTGCGACGCCCCGTCGACCAGCGCCGCCTCCGCGACCGCGGTCGGCAGGGTGCGGAAGAACGCGGCGAGGAAGAACACGGTGAACGGCATCGAGTAGGCGATGTACACCAGGATGAGCCCGGCGTGGGTGTTGAGCCCGATGTAGGGGCCGATGAGCGGGATGGTGCCCATGTTCTGCACGACGAAGAACAGCGGCGTCAGCGCGAGGTAGATGGGAAAGGCCAGCCCGGAGACGAACAGCAGGTAGATGGCGCGGTTGCCGCGGAAGGGGTAGCGGGCGAGCACGTAGGCGGCCATGGAGCCGAGCAGCATGGTGCCCAGCACGCCGAAGAAGACGACGATGACGCTGTTGAGCATGTACTGCCCGATGTGCGCCTGCTCCCATGCTCTGGCGAAGTTGTCCCAGCGCAGCGTGGCGGGCAGCGACCAGGCGTCGCTGAAGATCTCGTCCTCGCTCTTGACCGAGGCGAGGAAGGTCCATACCAGCGGCACGATGATGAGCAGCGCCCAGACGGCCAGGGCGATGTGCATCAGGATGTTCAGGGGTCCCAGTTGGTGTCTGCGAGGCATCAGAACTCGATCCGTTCCCGCCGTGACAGGCGCAACGACAGGACGGCGAAGCCGAGGACGAAGAAGAACATCACCACACCGAGGGCCGAGGCGTAGCCGAACTGGAAGTACTGGAAGGCGTTGCGGTAGATCTCGGCCGCCATCACGGTGGTGGAGCGGTCGGGGCCGCCGTGCTGGTCGGTCATGACCCAGACGATGGCGAAGGCGTCCATGGCGATGATGCCGAGGTAGACCCAGGCCACCTGCACGGTGTCGCGCAGCAGCGGCAGGGTCACGCGGAAGAACATCGACATGCGGCCCGCGCCGTCGATCTGCGCCGCCTCGAACATCTCGCGCGGGATGGAGGCCAGCCCGGCCGAGAAGAGCACGACGTAGAAGCCGACCGCCTGCCAGATCAGGACCGCCATGACCGACCACAGGGCGATCGACGGGTTGGACAGGAAGCCGACCGGCTTGAGCCCGAGCGCCATGAGCGGCGCGTTCAGCATGCCGCTGTCGTCGGGCCTGAAGACCTGCTGGAACAGCACGGCGACGATGGTCACCGCGAGCACCTGGGGGAAGAAGAACAGCACGCGGTAGAACTTCGACCCCCAGACCCCGGTCCTGCCTCCGGCGCCGCCCACGTTGAGCAGGTAGGCGAAGACCAGGGCCAGGGCGATGGTGATCACCGGCAGCAGGGCCAGCAGCAGCGCGTTGTGCCCCACCGCCTTCCAGAAGACCCCGTCGCCCAGGAGCCGCCCGAAGTTCTCCAGCCCGATGAACTGGGGCGCGGCGTTGACGCCGCGCCAGTTCGTCATGGCGATGTAGAACGCCTGGCCGTACGGCGCGATGACGTAGACCAGGTAGAGCGTCACCGGGGCGACGAGGAAGGAGAAGATGAACAGTCGTCGTCTCATCAGGATCAGCGCTTGAATTTCTTGATGGACGAGTCCTTCTTGATCTCGTCGGACTTGACCTGGATGCGCTCCAGGTACTTCTCGGGGGTGACGCCGCCGGTCATGAGCTGGCCGGTGGCGGCGATGGCCTCGTCCTTGAGCTGGGCGTACCAGCTCTGCCAGCGGTAGAAGACGGTGTTGGACCCGGCGGCGGCCACGGCGGCGGAGGCGCTCTTGACGCCGGGCGACAGTTCGAGTCCCTCGCCCGCGCCCTTGACCACCGAGACGGTGGCGACCATCTTGCTGAAGTCGCCGGCGGCCTTCTTCGACAACATCGCCCGAAGGTAGTCGACGCCGCCCTGGGAGTTGGCGGCCTTTGCCGGGACGATGAAGTTCTCGCCCGGCTGGGTGTGCAGCGTGCCGTACGGCAGCTTGTCGGAGCCGGTGACGTCGGGCACGGGGAACATGCCGTAGGCGAAGTCGGGCGGGGTGGTGGACTTCTGCTCGTTCTCCAGCCAGGAGCCCGACGGCAGCATGGCGACCTCGTACTTGTTCTGCGCGGTCTGCGTCTGCACGTGGTCGAGGCCGGCGGTGCCCTCCATGAGGTACTTCGCCCCGACCTCGGCCCAGCGGGTGGCCGCCTCCAGCATCGCGGGGGCCTTCCAGGCGCCGTCCTCGAGGTTGTCGATGTTGACGAGCACGTCGTTGCCGCCGATCTTGGCGGCCATGGTGAGGAGGATCTCGTAGAGGTACTGCGGGTGCTTGCCGGCGTAGGTGAAGGGCGCCATCTTGCCGGACTTCTTGATCGTCTCGCAGAGCGCGATGAACTCGTCCCAGGTCTTGGGCGCGGCCCAGCCGTTGTCGGTGAAGACCTTCTGGGAGTACCAGACGCCGAAGATGTAGTTCACATAGCCCAGCACGAAGAACTTGCCGTCGAAGGTGCCGAAGTTGATCACCGCGGGGTCGACGGTGTCCTTCACCTTGACGCTCTCGTCGTCCCAGCTGGGCATCTCCAGCAGCGGGCCGAGGTCGAGCAGCTGGCCGTCCTGGGCCAGGGCGCCGAAGTCCATCGCGTTGGCGCCCGAGTTGTCGATCACGTCGGGCGGGTTGCCGCCGGCGAAGCGCGGCTGCAGGACCTTGGTGATCTCCTTGGTGAAGTTGTGCTTGACCTCCACGTCGGGGAACTTGCTCTTGAACAGCGGCTGGTGGATGTCTGTGGCGTACTGGTGGCCGAAGCCGCCGTCGAAGATCCACACTTCCAGCGCCTTCTTGGCCCCTGCCGCCTGGGTGGCGGGTGTCTGCTGGACGGGCGTGGCGCAGGCGGCCAGCGCTCCGGCGGCGGGGATCAACGCGGCGGCACGCAGCAGCTCACGGCGGGAAACAGACATCAGGACCTCCTGATACGCCCGGCGTAGCGGGCTTCTAGTGCACGGTTGTGTTCGTCGCCGCCGGTGATGTTGGCGGACAGGTAGACGGGCGGGCTCTGGCCGAGCGCGATCAGGCGCTCGATGGTCTCGGTGACCATCAGCTGGGCGAGCAGGGCGCTGGTGATGGTGGAGACGGCGCCGTAACCGCCGCCGCCGGGCAGGTCGAGGATCGCGTCGCCGTACGGTGAACCGTTGTCGAGCACGACGTCGGCGAGGTCGAGCAGGCGCCGGCCGGACGGGTGGCGCGAGGTCATGGCGGTGCTGTGCTGGACCGAGGTGATCGCGATCAGCGGGTGGCCGCGCTCCTTGACCAGCGTGGCGAGTTCGACGACCGTGCCGTTGACGCCGGAGCTGGAGATCAGGACGAAGACGTCCTGCGGGCGGACGGGCGCCAGCTCGTAGATCGTGTGGGCGATCGACGGGTCGCGTTCGAGTTCCGGGGTGAGCACGGAGGGCGGCTGCCCGCCGTACAGCACCAGGTCGCGGGGGGTCAGGCGGTTGCTGGGCACCAGGCCGCCCGCGCGGCCGGCGATCTCCATCGCGATGGCCTCGGAGTGGCCGGAGCCGAAGGCGTTGACGACGCCGTCGTCGCGCAGGCTCGTGACCAGCAGCGCGGCGGCCTGCCCGATCCCCTCGGCCTGCTTGCCCGCGACCTCGCGCGCGAGGTCCAGGACTCGTTCGGCATATCCCAAGGTCATCTCTCCACTCGGTGACTCTCGACCGCCCGGATCGTCCGGGCGAAGGCCTGGCTGGTGCGTTCGTGGGTGCGCTGGGCGACGGCGACGTAGACGGCGTCGAGCACGAACAGCTGGGCGTGCGCGGCGGCCAGGCCGCCCAGGCGCAGCGGGGTCTCGGGCGAGGCGGCCGTGGCCAGCAGCAGGTCGGCGACCTCGGCCACGGGTGAGCGGGCGAAGGAGGTGACCGCGACCGTGGTGGCGCCCTGGCTGCCGGCCTCGGCGAGCGCCTCGATGACCTCGCGGGTGCGGCCGCGGTGGCTGACGCCGAGCACGACGTCTCCTTCGGTGAGCAGGGCCGAGTCCGAGAGCGCCTCGTGCGCGTCGGAGGTGCTCCAGCACGGCAGGCCTATCCTGCGCAGCCGTCCGGCGAGCATGGCGGCGACGTTCCCGCTGGTGGAGACGCCGACGAGGAGGATCTTGCGTGCCTCGACGACCAGGTCGGCGACCTGGCCGACGGTGTCGGGGTCGACCTGGGCCGCGGTGTCCTGGATGAGGCGGGTGTCGGCCGCGGCCATGATCTTGATGGCGCTGTCGAGCGGGTCGTCGGGGCCGATCGCGTGGCCCACGCCCGCGCCCCAGCCCGCCTGCGCGGCGCGGCCCGTCTCGGTCGCGAGCGCCACGCGCAGGTCGGCATAGCCCGCGAAGCCGAACGCCCGGCAGAAGCGGGTGACGGTCGCGGGAGAACTGCCCGCACGCTCGGCCAGGGCGATGATCGTGGAGCGGGCCGCTTCGGCCGGATCCTCGAGGATGACCTCGCCGACCCGGCGTAATGCTTCCGGCAAGCTGGGTAATTCGCTCTCGATCCGGCCAAGGGCACCAGGTGTCATGGAAAATTTCCTTCCGAACACCGAACCTTGCGGCGAAAATTATTCTTGCAAGACGGTCACGTCAAGACCCAGAATCAGGACCGTGACAAAACCGTTCGTCGTCGGTGTCGACGCCGGGGCCACCTCCACCCGGGTCGCGGTCCACGCCCTCGACGGGACCAGGATGGGGTACGGCACGGCAGGGCCGGGCAACCCGTCCGCGCACGGCCTGGCCAAGGCGGGCGCGGCCATCGGCGACGCCCTTGACCTGGCACTCACCGGGATCGACGGCACCCAGGTGCGCGGCTCGCTGGCGGGCGTCGCCGGACAGGCCGACGCCCTGCACGAGACGCTGGCGGCCATCTGGAGCCGCCACGGCATCCCTGGGGCGCCGACCCTGATCGGGGACGTGCCCATCGCCTACGCGGCCGGCTCGTCCGCCCCCGACGGCTCGCTGCTGCTGTCAGGAACCGGGGCGGTGGCCGCGCGCATCGCCGGCAGGGAGCTCGACGCGCTGGCCGACGGTGTCGGCTGGCTGCTCGGCGACCACGGCTCGGGATTCTGGATCGGCCGCGCGGGTGCGAAGGCGGCCGTGCACAGCCTCGACAGGGGGCAGCCGTCAGGGCTGCTCGTCGACCTGGTCGTCGACCACTTCCTGGGCGACCAGGAATGGCCGTCCGACCGGGCGAAGGTCGACCGCATCGTCCGGCTCGCGCAGGCCGACCACATGCGGCTGGCCGCCGTCTCGCGGCTGGTCTGCCAGGCGGCCGGGGCCGGCGACGCCATGGCCGTCTCCATCGTGGAGCAGGCGGCCGATCATCTGGTCGCCATGGTGGGCCGGGTGCACCGGTCGGGCCCGATCGTCCTGGCGGGCAGCGTGCTCACCAACGACGGCCCGGTCCGCCGGGCCGTGCTCGAACGGCTGGCGGGCGACGAGGTGTCGACGGCTCGCTGCGCGGCGGGCGCCGCCGCCTGGCTCGCCGCGCTCCAGCTCGACCCGGACGCCCCGCACGAGGCGTTCACCTCGGGGTGAGGCGGACCACCGGGTAGATCCTGGCGGACTTGCGCTGGTACTTGGCGATGCGCGGCTGGGCCTCGGAGATGACCTTCCAGGCCTGCTCGCGCTCGTCGCCCGACAACTCCCGCGGGCTCACCGGCATCGGTCCGCGGCCGGGCAGCTCGACCGTGGCCCGCTCGGGGTGCGCCATGAGGTTGGCGTGCCAGTCGGGGTGACGGCTCCCGCCGCCCGAGGCGACCACCAGCCAGGCGTCCGGCCCGGCGGGGAACCACGCCACCGGCGTCTCGCGCGGCCGGCCGCTGCGGCGTCCCACGGTGTTGAGGATGAGGACGTCCATGCCGGCGAACTTCCCCTTGCCGGCGCGGATCTTGCGGTTCAGCCGGGCGTTCGCCTGGTGCTGCATCCATCTCGAGAATCCCATGCCGGTCACCGTAGGGACGGGCCGGTCGCGGGGGCTTCTCGATTCTTGACCGATCCGACGCGGGTCAGCCCTCCTTGAAGGCCACCTTCCTGAAGAACCTGAACTGCTTGTCGGCCCCGCCCTCCAGGTGGAACCAGGGCCAGTCGGTGGCCCGGTCGCCGATGCGGTCGAACTGCCGGGCGGCCGAGGCGTAGTCGTCGGCGATGCAGAAGATCAGGGCCATGGCGTTCTCGACGACGATCCAGCCGGGGTCGCGGTGCCCCTCGTACGAGTGCACCTTGGAGGCGATCTCGCGCAGCCTCTCGCGGGTCTCGTCGTCGTCGAGCGCCGAACGGCCGTGGGCGATCCACGTCTCGATGTAGGCGTCGACCATCAGGTGCGGCAGCGGGGCGTCGCGGGCGAACCGCCACATCTCCTCGTCGCTGCCGAACCACTTGCCGCACAGGTACTGCAGCATGCTCTCGTGCGCGGCCCGGTGCGCCGGGTGGCGGCTCACGACGTTGCGGAACCGCCGCTCGGTCTCCTCGCGCTCCACCTGGCGACCGCGGGCCGCGGTGATCAGCGCCGCCCAGGCCTCGGTGTCGCCTGGGTCGCGCTCGACCACCTCGTCCAGGCAACCCTCGGCGATCTTCAGCCTGCGGTGGAACTCGGTGAACTGTTCGTGCGAGGTCTCCGACGCCCGGCCGCCGCCCCGCGCGTCCCACGCCCAGTCGACGCCGTGCACACCCTTGACCAGGAGGGGCAGCGTGGAGTCCGGCTCGGCGGCGATCCACTCGTCGATCCACTCCTGCAGGCCGTCGACTCCGGCGCAGATGCCCAGGTAGAAGGCGCGGTCGTCGGGGTGGTGCACGCCCGTGAGCAGGGCGGCGGCGGTGTGCGTGTCTCGCCTGGTCAGGGCGTCGCGAAGCTGGGCGGCCGTGCGATCGCCACAGGTGGGATCCACGATCGGCTTCTTGCGCCAGAACGCCATTTCGACCGCCTCTGTAACCGGTTTCCGGCTGCACAAGTTATCGACGAGTCGCCACTTTGTCCTGAAATTTCATTTGATAGGGCGATCACCTACGGCATGACCGGCCCCGACGCCACCCCGAGCCTGGCCAGATGGGACGGCAGGCGGCGCAGGAAGTCGGTGTAGTCGTCGTCGGCGCTCCCCCACGCCACCTCCGCGAAGGCGCAGAGCCGGGGGAAGGCCATGCGCTCCACCGCCTCGGGGTCGGGCATGTACTCGGTCCACAGCTGGCACTGCACGCCGAGGATGCCGTCGGGCGGTGCGAAGCCGTAGACCTGGCGCAGTGTGAGCACGCGGCCGTTGGCGCCCGGCTCGCCCGGCCACGGCGCGTAGTCCAGGTAGGTGCGCTCGTGCGGGGCGTAGATCACCTCGCGGTCGCCGGGCAGCGACTCCTCCAGCCAGACCATGGCGGCGGCGCCGGGCGGCCCGTCGTCGCGCTCGTACCAGTAGACGAGCCGTTTGCCGGGCGCCTTCAGCCGCGACAGGAACCAGCCGCGCGCCTTGCCGGGGTCCAGGCCGCGCGGGTTGCCCTCCCACTCCTCGGTCGGGCACTCGTCGCCGCCGATGTGCACGTACGGGCCGGGGAAGAGCTCCGCCACCTCGTCGAGCACGTCCTGGCAGAACCGGATGGTGCGTTCGTCGAGGCTGAAGACGTGCTTGCTGATGCCCGGCACGTCCCAGACCGGGAGCTGGCGGTCCGGGTCGTTGCCGAGCCACGGGTAGGCGGCGATGGCGGCCTGGGCGTGGCCCGGCATCTCGATCTCGGGCACGATCGTGACGAACCGCTCGGCGGCGTAGGCGACGATCTCGCGGATGTCGTCGTGGGTGTAGTGCTCGCCGCTGACCTCGGTCAGGCGCGGGTACCTGTCGATGTGCAGCCGCCAGCCCTGGTCGTCGGTCAGGTGCAGGTGGAGCACGTTCATGCGGTGGACGGCCAGCAGGTCGATCAGCTTGAGCACGAACTCCTTGGGCATGAAGTGCCGCGCCACGTCGAGCATCACGCCGCGCCAGCCGTACCGGGGGCGGTCCTCGATCGTGCCGGTGCCCGTGGTCCTGGCCAGGGTGCCGAGGGCGTAGAACCGTCCGGCCGGGCCGCCCGCGGTGACCAGCGTGCGCTCGGGGGTGATGCTGATGCGGTAGCCCTCGGGGCCGAGGCCGGGATCGTCGGGCTCGTGCCGTACCTCTCCCCTGCGTCCGGGGCTCAGGTCCTGGTGGTGCGCCTTGGGGATCATCCCTTCACCGCCCCTGCCGTCATGCCGGCGCCGACGCGGCGCTGCAGGAACAGGAAGAGCACCAGCGCGGGCAGGGCGAACATGGTCGCCGCGGCCATCGTGGCGCCCCAGTCGGTGCCGAAGACGTCGCGGAAGGACGACAGCCAGACCGGCAGGGTGCGGTTGGCCTGATCCTTGATGATCAGCACGTTCACGAAGGCGAACTCGTTCCAGGCGGTGATGAAGCCGAACAGGGAGGTGGCCATCAGACCGGGTGCGAGCAGCGGGAAGACGATGCGCCTGAAGGCGGCGGCGCGGGTGCAGCCGTCGACCAGGGCCGCCTCCTCCAGGTCGGCGGGGATCGCCTGCAGGAAGCCGCGCAGGGTCACGATGGTGAAGGGCAGGGTGATCATGAAGTAGACGCCGGTGAGCATCAGCAGCGAGTCGAGCAGGTCGGTGTCGCGGGCGATGATGAACATCGGCACCAGCAGCGCCTCCCACGGCGCCATCTGGGCGGCGAACACGGCGACGATGAACGGCCCCTTGCCGCGCCAGCGCATCCGGCTGACAGCGAAGGCGGCCAGCAACGCCACGATCAGGGCCAGGAGTACGGCTCCCGCGGTGACGAGCAGGCTGTTGGCCCAGAAGCGCCAGAATCCCTCGGCGCCCATCGCGGTCTCGAAGTGCTGGAGCGTCGGGCTCAGCGGGAACAGGGAGGGCGTCTCGGACTGGATGTCCTTCGTCGGCTTGAAGGCGGTGATCACCATCCAGTAGACGGGAAAGATCATCACGACGAAGGTGACGGCCGCGGCGGTGTTGAGCGCGACTCTTCTCATGCGGCGGTCTCCTGCTTCAGCATGCGGCGCAGGTTCGTGATCAGCGCGATGGCGAGGATGACCACCGTCAGCATGGCCACCGCCGAACCCATGTCGTACCTGTGCAACACTCGGGCGATCTTGAACGCGTAGACGGGCAGCGTGGTCGTCGCCCCGTCGGGCCCGCCCTGGCTCAGCACCCAGATCTGGGGGAAACACTTGAAGACCCAGATGATCTCCAGCGAGGTGATCAGCGCGAACAGCGGGCGCAGGATCGGGAAGGTCACCTTCCAGAAGATCTGCCAGCCCGTGCCGCCGTCGATGCGCGCCGACTCGTAGAGCTCGTTCGGGATCGTCGTCAGGCCCGCGTACAGCGTGAGCGCCACGAACGGGATCGACTGCCACACCACGAGGATCACCAGCACCGCGAACATCGCCACCGGATCGGCGAACCACGCGAACCCCTGGATGCCGAGCAGCCAGTTGACGATGCCCAGCTCCGATTGGAACAGCCACTGGAAGATCGTCGTCGCCGCGATCACCGGCGTGGCCCACGCCAGCGCCAGCGCCGACATCAGCAGCAGCCTGGCCCGCTTGCCCAGGCGCGCCAGCATCAGGCCGATGCCGGTGCCCAGGACGACGATGAGGACGACGTTGACGGCCGTCCAGACGAAGGTGCGCAGGACCACCTGCCAGAACTCCTCCTTGGCCAGGAGCTCCCGGTAGTTGTCGAACCCGACCAGCTCCGCGCCGCCCCTGATCAGCTCGCCCATGCGGAAGTGCTGGAAGGAGATGACGGCGGCCTTGAGGAGGGGGTAGAGGAGAAGGAAGATCCCGCCGGCCACGGCGGGGGCGATGAGGAGATAGGGCCAGGGATTGGCGCGGCGGCGCGCCGCCGCCGCCGGGCGGTGCTGGCCGCGCTTGGGCGGGGCCTGGGTCGTGAGGGTCACGGAGGTTCCTCGGGGGTGAATCGGATGCCCCGCCGTCCCCTCACGAGGTACGGCGGGGCAGATCGGTCAGGAGCCGCTGTTGAGGGTGTCGGTGATCGACTGCGAGACCTTCTTGGCCTCGGCCGCCGCGTCGCCGCCGGTCAGGACGGCCGTCATGTACTGCTTGATCACCGTGGTCGCCTCCACGGCCGCCCAGTTGGGCGTGTTCGGCGTCGCCCGGCCGTTGGCCGCGCCCGCCGCCATGGCGGCGGTGCCCTCGTCACCGGCCAGCACGCCGGCGAGCGAGGTCCTGTTGGGCACGAAGCTCATGGCCTTGGCCAGCTCGGTCTGGAACTTCTCGCCGGCCAGCGCCTTGACCACCTCGTAGGCGGCGTCGTGGTTCTTGGACGCCTCGGGGATGATCAGGTCGGAGCCGCCGGTGAAGACGGCGCCCGGCTTGTCGGCCGTCTTTCCCGGGATGGTGAAGAATCCGATCTTGTCCTTCATACCCGGCTCGACCTCGAGCACCCGGGCGGCGATGCCGGGCACGCCGATGATCTGCGCGACCTTGCCCTGGGCGAAGACCTCATGCTGCGGCGGGTTGGCCTCGTCGGCGTCCTTGGGGCCCTTGCCGAGCGCCTGGAGCTTCTTGTAGAAGTCGAGCCCCGCCAGCGCCTGCGGGCTGTCGAGCGCGCCGACCCACTTGCCGCCCTGCTGGACGGCGAAGTCGCCGCCCTCGTCCCAGATGAAGCCCGCCAGCGCGTACCAGGTCTGCCCGGTGAGGTAGATGCCCTGGTTGCCGCCCTTGTTGAGCTTCTCGGTGGCCGCGACCCACTCGTCGCGGGTCTTGGGGATCGCGGTGTCGCCCCAGAGGTCCTTGTTGTAGACGACGACGCGGTTGGCCGCGTACCACGGGATGCCGTACTGCTTGCCGTCGATCTGGCCGGGCTGGGCCAGGCCGGGCAGCCAGTCGGAGCCCTGCAGGTCGCCGGTCTTGTCGGTCAGGTCCTTCACGCCGCCGCTGGAGGAGTACTGCGCGACCTGGGTGTTGCCGACCTCGATCACGTCGGGGGCGTCGGTGCTGGCCAGCGCGGCGGTGACGCGCTCGCCGATGCCGTCCCAGGCCTGGATCTGGATGTCGAGGTCGACGCCGGCGTGGGCGGCCTCGTACTCCTTCTCGAAGCTGCCGAGCA
This sequence comes from Nonomuraea sp. NPDC050663, assembly GCF_044456985.1. Lineage (NCBI taxonomy): Bacteria > Bacillati > Actinomycetota > Actinomycetes > Streptosporangiales > Streptosporangiaceae > Nonomuraea > Nonomuraea sp. NPDC050663. The sequence continues at coordinate 82,611 of NZ_JBITGL010000018.1, read as the reverse complement.
GCTCCTTGGTGACGCTGCCGTCCATGATCCAGACGACGAGTTTGGCCGGAGCCTGGGCGGAGGGCGAGCCGCCGGTGGCGGCGCTGGGGGCCGGGTCCGGCGTGGAACCGCAGGCGGTCAGGGCGAATATGGCCGCTAGGGCCAAGAGCCGGTGCTTCATGAAGCGCTCCCGGGAACGGTGTCGACGAAACTGGTGTTGGCCGCGCGGTAGCCGGCGACGCGGGTCAGGACCTCGGCGGGCGAGACGACCTCGTTCTGGGCGTGGTAGACCCAGTCGACCTGCTGCCGGTAGGTGCGCGGCGTGGTGGAGCCCTGCAGATCGATGAACCACTGGTTGAACATGATCCACATGGGCGTCTCGGGGTAGTAGATGCCGCCGTGCTCGGCGAACAGGCGGCCGTCGATGTAGTAGCGGATGGTGCCGCCGGAGACCTGGATGACCAGGTCGTGCCAGCCGGCGAAGCTCACCCGCTCGGCGGTGTGGGTGTTGACGGCCTGCCAGGGGTCGGCCTGGTAGGTCTCCCACGAGGTGGCGTACATGATGTTGGACGGCTCACCCCAGCCGCCGTTGGGCAGGTACTCGAAGTCCAGCTCGCCGTAGTTGGGGTCGAGGTTGGAGTTGAGCGGGGTGATGGTGAAGAAGGTCTGCACGATGTGCTCGCCGTCGGGGCCGCCGCTGATGGGGGCGTCGCTGAAGTTCACGCGGGCGGCGTAGGTGCCCTCGAAGAACTTGCGGTTGCTCGTGGACAGCTCGGTCTGCACGGTGCCGGAGGCGGTGCCGTTGGTCGACGACTCCAGGGTCAGCAGGCCGCTGGGGAAGGTGACGGCCGAGGGCGACCAGGTCGCGCCGGGCACGCCGGGGCCGCCGCTGCTGGAGCGCACGGTCCAGCCGCGCTGGGCCAGCCGGGCGTCGCCGGAGCCGGTGTAGGAGAAGTCGTCGAAGAGCTTGCCTCCGGGCTGGCCGGTCGGGGTGACGGTGGGCGTGGGCGACGGCGACGGGTCGCTGCCGCCGGGCGGGGTGCCCCAGACGAGCTGCCCGCCCACGTAGACGGCGACCTTGTTCCAGTCGGCGTAGGAGGTCACGGCGCCGTAGGAGTAGTCGTCGCTCTGGGTGAAGTTCTGCCAGTCGGCCCGGTAGAAGCGCAGCTGCATGTCGCTGGTGTTCGCGCCGGGGGCGAGCGTGCCCGAGGTGAAGCCCACCTCCAGGTACTGCTTGCCGCCCGGCAGCCCGGTGAAGGAGCCGGTGATCGTGGAGCAGCTCACGACCGCCCACGAGCAGGCGAAGCGGTAGGTCTCCGTGCCGGTCAGGTAGTAGCGGATCTTCACCTGGCTGAGCTGCACGGCGGAGGAGCCGTCGTTGAAGAGCTTGAACCAGGGCTCGGCCTGCGGGGTGGTGGCCCCGGTCGAGCTGTTCTTGTACTGCAGGCGCAGGCCGGGGGCGGCGCTGGCGTGGGCCACGCCGACGAGTCCGACCACGAGGGCTAAGGCGGCAACGATCTTCCAGACGTGTTTGAACATGGCGAAGCTCCTTGGGGGGTGAAAAGGAGGGTCAGGCGCCGCGGCGGATGCGGCCCGCGTAGCGGGCCTCGAGTGCGAGGTTGTGCGCGTCGCCCTCGGGCACGTTGGCCGAGAGGTAGATCGGCGGGACCTTGCCGGCGTCGAGCTGCTCGCGCACGACGCGGGTCACGACGAGCTGGGCCAGCAGGGCGGAGGTGACGGTGGAGACGGCGCCGTAGGCACCGCCTTCGGGCAGGGGCAGTACGGCGTCGCCGTACGGGGCCAGGTTGTCGAGGACGACGTCGGCCAGGTCGCACAGCTTGCGGCCCGAGGGGTGGCGGGAGGTGCTGGCGTTGCTGTGCTGGAGCGAGGTGATGGCGATCAGGTCGTGGCCGCGTTCCTTGATCTGGATGGCCAGTTCGACCACGACGCCGTTGACGCCGGAGTTGGAGATGATCACGAACAGGTCGTGTTCGTGGATGGGGGCGGCGTCGAGGATCTGGTGGGCGACCGTGGGGTCCCGTTCGAGGTCGTAGCGCTCAAGCTCGGAGCGGGCCGCGGTGCCGTACAGGTGGATGTCACGCAGGGCGAGGCGGTTGGTCGGCACCAGCCCTCCGGCTCGGCCGGCGATCTCCATCGCGATCGCCTCTGAGTGGCCGGAGCCGAAGGCCTGGATGACGCCGCCGTTGTCGAGGGCCTTGCCGACGAGTGTCGCGGCTTGCTCGACAGGCTGGTCAGCGAGCGGGTCGATCAGGCTCTTCAGGTGTTCGAGGTAGTTCATAGCGGTGACCGGTGACGGCTCGCACCGTCAGGTCGAACGCCTCCTTCGTCCGTTCGTAGGTGCGCTGCGCGACCGCGACGTAGACCACGTCGAGGACGAGCAGCTGGGAGTGGATCGCGGCGAATCCGTCGGCGCGGAAGGTGGTCTCGCGTGCCGCGCTGGTCAGCACGAGCTCGGCCACCTCGGCCAGGGGTGAGCGGGGGTGCGAGGTGACGGCGACGGTGATCGCGCCGTGGCTGCCCGCCTCGGCGAGCACCTCGATGACCTCGCGGGTGCGGCCGCTGTGGGAGATGCCGATGGCCACGTCGCCGTCGTCGAGCAGGGCGGCGTCGGTGAGCGCGCTGTGCGCGTCGGACCTGCTCCAGGTGGGCACGCCCATGCGCTGGAGCCGGTACTCCATCTCCCCGGCGACCGCGGCGCTGCTGGCGACGCCGAACAGCAGCACCCTGCGCGCCCTGGAGATCGCCTGCGCCACCTTCTCCACCGTGCCGAGGTCGAGCTGGGCGGCGGTCTCCTGGATCAGCCTGATGTCGCTGTTGGAGACCACGCCGAGCACCTTGTCGAGCCCGTCGTCGGGCCGGATCTCCTGCCCTATGTCGGTGGCCCACTGCTGGCGGGCGGCCCGTCCTGTCTCGGTGGCGATGGTGACGCGGAGTTCGGCGTAGCCGCTGAAGCCCAGGGCCCGGCAGAACCGGGTGATCGTGGCCGTCGAGGTGCCGGAGCGCTCGGCCAGGTCGACGATGGTCATCCTGGCGGCCTCGGCCGGGTCTTCCAGGATCACCTCCGCGACCTTGCGCAGCGCTTCGGGCAGTTCGCCCTGTTCGGCCCGTATCCGGGACAGTAGTTCCACGTCGTCCTCCTTGATGGTGAAAATTATGCTCACCATCTAGCGCGGTCAAGGGTTATGGCCAATAATTTTTGACATGGCAGTGGTAATCGGCGTGGACGCCGGAGGCACATCATCTCGCGCGGTCGTCGCCACGCTCGACGGTCACGTGGTCGGCCGCGCGCGTGCGGGCTGCGGCAACCCGGCAGCCGTTCCGGCTTCCCACGCGTACTCCCAGCTCAAGGCCGCGATCGACGGTGCGCTGGCGGAGGTCGAGCGGGAGAGCGTCGTGGCCGCCACGATCGGCCTGGCCGGCATCGAGGCGGTCACCGCCGAGCTCGAAGCGCTCTTCCCGGTGCGCCCGCAGGTCGTGGGCGACGTGGTGGTGGCCCTCGCGGCGGGCACACCCGAGCCCTCGGGCACCGTCCTGATCGCCGGCACGGGTGCCATCGCGGCAAAAATTATTGACCACACGATCGTCAGCACCGCCGACGGGTTCGGCTGGCAGCTCGGCGACGAGGGCTCGGCCTTCTGGCTCGGCCGCCAGGCCGCCCGCTCGGCCGTGCGGGCCAGGCCGGGACTCCTGACCGAGCTGGTGCTCAAGCACCTCGGCGCGCACGACCACGAGCAGGTGGCGGTGGTCGCCCAGGCCGCGCCGCCGCTGGCGCTGGCCGAACTCGCTCCCCTGGTCAGCCGGGCGTGCGAGGAGGGCGACCCGGCCGCCGCCGAGATCGTCGAGCGCGGGGCGCAGTTGCTGGCCAGGACCTTCCACGAGGTGCACGAGCCGGGCACGCCCGCGGTACTGGCGGGCAGCGTGCTGACGAACGACGGCCCCGTACGGCGAGCCGTACGGGACCTGCTGGCGCCCAGCTCCCCGGCGACGGCGGGACCCGGCGAACTGGCGGCCGCCTGGCTGGCGGCCCGCACGGTGTCGCCCGCCGCGCCGCACCGGGGGTTCCTGCCCTTCTGAGCGGCCTCAGGCCATGTCGAGCAGGGCCGCGCTGCCGTAGGAGCCGCCGAAGCCGGTCACCAGCGCCAGGCTCCTGCCGCCTCGCAGTTCCCGCACGGCCTGGGCGACGTTGTTGAGACCGTGCACGTACCCCTCGCTGAGCAGCCCACCGTGCGGGTTGACCCAGGCGTGCGCGCGTTCCATCAGATAGGGCCCCGGCTCGCCGGTGATCCCGAAGTCGGTCAGCTGCTTGGGCACCAGCCAGGAGTAGGCGTCGTAGAGCAGCGCGGCGTCCACGTCGCGCGGCTTGGCGCCCGAGCGTTCCCACAGTTCGGGAGCCAGGTACTGCGAGAACACGGCGGTCACGTCGGGCGCCCGGTCCATGGCCGAGCAGCCGGGGCCGCCGCCGCGCACGACGGTCCTGATGCGCGGCCCGCCGAGCACGCCGCTGACCAGCAGCGCCACCGCGCCGTCCGTCTCCTGGCAGCAGTCGGCCGTGCGCAGCGGCGTGCTGACGTACGGCTTGGCCAGGTAGTCGTCGAGGCCGAGCGCCTCCCTGCGCTGGGCGCGCGGGTTGCCCGCCGCGTTGTCGCGCGACTGCGCCACCACGGCGTGCAGGTGTTCCTCGGTCAGCCCGGCGTCGTGCAGGTAGCGGGTGGCGGCCAGGGCGAACATCGAGATCGGGCCCGCCATGCCGTACCTGCGGGTGAAGTCGTCCTGGTGGGTGGGCACGGTGTTCATGCGCTGCCCGGACCGGCCGTTCAGGGCACGATAGACCAGGACGTGGCGTGCGGTTCCGCTGGAGACGAGCATGGCCGCATCGCCCAGGATCGACGCGGCCTGGGTGCCGCCGCCCCAGATGTCGTTGTGCCACCCCAGCCGCTCGATCCCCAGGGCACGCGCGACCTGCACGACCGGCACCGAGTCGCCGAGGTGGTAGCTGAGCAGACCGTCGACCTCGCCGGGCGTGATCCCGGCGTCGGCGCACGCCTCCCGGCACGCCTGGACCGCCTGCGACAACACGCTGCGTCCCGACTGCCTGGTGAGCTCGGTCATCCCGATGCCGGCGACGGCTGCCATGTCCCTCCCGGGCGCTGGACGCCCGGCCGAGGCGGGGCGCGATCCGCCCCGGCCGGACGGTTGCCGCACATCGTAACACAAGCGCTTGCTCGGTTTGGATCCGAGCCCTGCTCGAGGTGGGCAGGCTGCCCACGGAGTCGGCGTCGGCCGCGCTCAGTCCATCAGTTGCACCGGACGCTTGAGCAGCCACAACGCCGCCCGCTGCAGCAGGGTGCGGTGGATCTCGTTGTCGTAGGAGCGGGTGTCGTGGCCGAGCGCGTCGTAGAAGACCCGCCCGCGCCGCACCGGCCGCGCCCAGATCAGCGGCTGGCCGTTGGCGCTGGCGAGCGGCTTGACGTCGGGCATCACCCGCAGGTCGCTGTAGACCTCGTCGACCAGGTCGAAGTCGCGCAGCCCCGACACCACCTCGTGGTCGCCCGTGATGCGCACCGAGGCCCAGCCGAGCGGCGGATGGTGGGACCGATCCCATTCCCAGCTGGCGCCGACCACTCTCGGCCAGCCCTGCCAGTCGTCGAAGCAGATCGAGGCCGCGTGCATGCACAGCAGGCCGCCGCCGCGGTCGAGATGGTCGAGCAGGGTGGTGCGGGCCTGGGCTGGAAGCCGGAATCCCCACTGGTCGCGCTGGTCGGCGAAGCGCTCCAGGCCCATCTGCCAGCGCAGCGCGTTGACGGTGATGAGCTGGTACTCCGAGGGCTCGCTCAGAGCTCCCGCGATGTCCTCGGTGATCTCGGACTCCACGCCGATCTCCGCCAGCACGTCGGACAGTGCCTGGGAGGTCGCCGCGAAGTCGTGGTAGAGGCCTCCTGACAGAATGAGATTTCTCGCCACGGCAGCCATCTCATCACGGACAGCTGACCAAATCCATCCGCTGAGCGGACCTGATCAGGGGAATCACCCCGCTCATGATGTTCACCAAGATCGTTTTGATGGCGGCCATGACCGCAGTGCCGAGCCCGGAGACCTCACTGGAGCTGTCGGTGACCAACACCTCCTTCAGCGGCACGACCATCATCAGCTCCGCCGTGCGGACCAACCTCACCTGCGACCCCGACGGCGGCGCCCACCCCGACCCCGAGGCCGCCTGCGACCTGCTGCGCGAGGTCGACGGCGACCTGGCCTCCCACCCGGGCGGGAAGGGCCCCTGCACCAAGGAGTACAACCCCTACGCCGTCAGGCTCGTCGGCACCTGGGAGGGCCGCGAGATCACCTACTTGCACACCTTCGCCAACCGCTGCGAGATGCTGCGGCAGACCGGCTCCGTCTTCTCCTTCTGATCGGTTGTCACATCCGGGGCGCCTGTCCCGTCCAGTCTCCGTAAGCGCACCACTTGAGGAGACCACGATGCGAGTTCTCGTCGCAGGAGCCACCGGAGTCATCGGCCGCCGGCTCGTCCCGCTGCTGGACGCCGTGGGCCACGAGGTCGTCCCGATCTCGCGGTCCACGGGCGTGGACCTGCTCGACCGTGACGGCCTCGCGCGGGCCGTACGGCAGGCGGACCCGGATGTGATGATCCACTTGGCCACCGCCATCCCGCAGGCGCTCAACCCCCGGCGTTTCGCCTCGGACTTCGCCATGACCAACCGGCTGCGCACCGAGGGCATGCGCAACCTCATCGACGCCGCGCCCGGCGTGCGGCTGATCGCCCAGGGCGTGGCCTTCGCCTACGAGCCCGGCGCGGGCCTGGCCGACGAGGACGCGCCGCTCCTGGCCGACCCGCCCAAGTCGTTCCGCCAGACCCTGGGCGCGCTGGTGGAGCTGGAGCGGCGCACCGCCGAGGTGGGCGGCCTGGTCCTGCGGTTCGGGCACCTCACCGGCCCCGGCACCTCCTACGACAAGAACGGCTACGTCACCAAAGCCGTCCGGTCGGGCAAGATGCCCATCGTGGGCGACGGCGGCTCGGTGTTCTCCTTCACCCACACCCACGACGCCGCCACCTCGATCGTGGCCGCGCTCGACCGGGACGTCAGCGGCGTGCTCAACGTGGTCGACGACCACCCGCTGGCCGTGCGCGAGTGGCTTCCCGCCCTGGCCGCCCGGCTCGGCGCCCGCGCGCCCGTGCGCGTGCCCGCCGCCCTGGCGCGGCTGGCCGTCGGCGCCTTCGGCGTGCACTACATGACCAGGCTTCGCGGCGCCGACAACACCCGGGCCCGGCTCCACCTCAACTGGCGGCCTTCCTATGATGCGACCCGTGAACTTTGAGGAGCTCCGTCCCACCCTGCTGGGCATCGCCTACCGGCTGCTCGGCAGCATGTGGGACGCCGAGGACGTCGTCCAGGAGGCCTGGCTGCGCTGGCAGGGCGTCGACCAGGAGGAGGTGCGCGAGCCGCGGGCCTTCCTCACCACCGTGGTCTCGCGCCTGGCCCTCGACCAGCTCCGCTCCGCCCGGGTCAAGCGGGAGTCCTACACCGGTTCCTGGCTGCCCGAGCCCGTGCTCTCCGGCGACATCGGCCCGCTCGACACCGCCGAGCTGCGCGACACCGTCTCCTTCGCCACGCTGCACATGATGGAGCGGCTCACCCCGCCTGAGCGCGCCGTGTTCGTGCTGCGCGAGGCCTTCGAGCTGCCCTACGAGCAGATCGCCGAGATCGTCGAGACCTCGGTGGCCAACTGCCGCCAGCTCTTCCGCCGCGCCTCGGTACGGCTCGCGGAGGGCAGCGACCGCTTCAGCCCCTCCTCTGAGGAGCACGCCAAGCTGCTCGAAGGGTTCCTGCGCGCCGCCAGCCTCGGCGACATGGAGGCGCTCACCGGCTTCCTGCACGACGAGGTCGTCTCCTGGAGCGACGGCGGCGGCAAGGTGCGCATGGCGCTCAAGCCGATCGCCGGCCGCGAGCAGGTGATCAAGTTCATCACCGGGCTGCTGCGCAGATACACCCTGGAGTCGGTCACCCCCGTGGAGGCCAACGGCCAGCCGGCGCTGCTCGTCGACATGGGCGGCCGCATGCAGCTCATGGCCTTCGACATGCGCGACGGGCTCATCCACGACATCTACACCATCGGCAACCCCGACAAACTGCAGAGGGTTCTATAGTCCTTCCTTATGGATCTCGGCATCACGGGCAAGGTCGCCCTCATCACCGGAGGCAGCGCCGGCATCGGCCTGGCGGCGGCCAAGAGCCTGGCGCGGGAGGGCTGCCACGTCTGCGTGAGCGCCCGCAACCCCGAGCGCCTGGCCGAGGCGATCGTGGAGCTTCAGGAGTACGGCACGACGGTGCACGGCATCCTCGCCGACGTGGAGGACCCGGGCTCGGCGGCCAGGGTGGTGGCCGAGACCCGCGAGGTGCTCGGCCCCGTCGACATCCTCGTCGCCAACGCGGGCGGACCTCCCGTGGGGCGCTTCACCGACATGTCGCTCGACGACTGGGACGTCGCCATCCAGCGCAACCTGCTGGGCACCGTCCGGCTGATCCGCGCCGTGCTGCCCGACATGGTCGGGCGCGAGTGGGGCCGCGTCATCACGGTGACCAGCAGCTCGGTGCGCGAGGCCATCGACGGTCTCGCCCTGTCGAACGCCACCCGCTCGGCCGTCGCCGGGGTGGTGCGCTCGCTGGCCCGCGAGGTCGGGTCCAAGGGCGTGCTGATCAACAACGTGCTGCCCGGCCCGATCGACACCGACCGGCTGCGGTCGTTCTCCACGCCGGAGGGGCTGAAGCAGCGCGCGGCCCAGGTTCCGGTCGGGCGCATCGGCCGGCCGCAGGAGGTGGGCGACGTGATCGCCTTCCTGGCCAGCGAGCGGGCCTCGTTCGTGACCGGCGCCTCGCTGCTGGTCGACGGGGGTAGTGCGCACGTAATCGCCTGAAAGTGCGGCATGGCATGCTCTATGGGTGAGTGTGGATAAGCCGATCATCGTGACCGTCGACGACGACCCGGGCGTCTCCCGGGCCGTCGCCAGAGACCTGCGGCGCAGGTATGGCCAGCAGTACCGGATTGTCAGGGCGGACGAGGCGCTGCAGGGCATCGACGCCCTGAAGGAGATGCGCCTGCGGGGCGACGACGTCGCCGCGATCCTGGCCGACTACCGGATGCCGCAGCTGAACGGCGTGCAGTTTCTCGAGCAGGCCATGGATCTGTATCCCTTCGCCCGGAGGGTGTTGCTGACCGCCTACGCCGACACCGACGCGGCGATCCAGGCGATCAACGTCGTCGACCTCGACCACTACCTGCTCAAGCCGTGGGACCCGCCGGAGGAGAAGTTTTACCCGGTGATGGACGGCCAGCTCGAGGCCTGGCAGCGCGCCGACCGGGTCGAGCAGGCCGAGCTGCGCGTGGTGGGCGACCGCTGGTCGGCGCCCTCCTACCAGGTGAGAGACTTCCTGGCCCGCAACCACGTGCCCTACCGCTGGATGCTGGCCGAGGACCCGGAGGCGGCGCAGCTGATCACCGCGGCCGGCGGCCCCGAGGTGTGCAGGCTGCCGCTCGTGGTGACGGCCGACGGCGACGCGTTGCAGGCGCCCACCCAGTCGTCGCTGGCGACCGCGGTGGGCCTGTCGACGACTCCGGCGACCGACTTCTACGACCTGATCGTCATCGGCGGCGGCCCCGCCGGGCTGGGCGCGGCCGTCTACGGCGCGTCGGAGGGCCTGAACACGGTCCTGGTCGAGGCGCACGCCAGCGGCGGCCAGGCGGGACAGAGCTCCAGGATCGAGAACTACCTCGGCTTCCCCGACGGCGTGTCCGGCCAGCAGCTGGCCGACCGGGCCAGGCGGCAGGCGCTGAAGTTCGGCGCCGAGCTGCTGACGGCCAGGAAGGTCACCGGGCTGGAGCCGCACGGCCAGGCCAGGGTGGTGAGCTTCAAGGAGGGCGAGCAGATCGCGGCGCACGCGGTGATCCTCGCGACCGGCGTCAGCTACCGCAGGCTCGACGCTCCGGGCCTCGACGACTTCGTCGGCCGGGGCGTCTACTACGGCGCGGCGCTGACCGAGGCGCCCAGCTGCCAGGACAGCGAGGTCTACATCGTGGGCGCGGCCAACTCGGCCGGTCAGGCCGCGGTCTACCTGTCGGGATTCGCCAGCACGGTTCATGTGTTGGTGAGAGGTGACGGGTTGGAGAAGTCGATGTCCGCCTACCTCATCGAGCAGATCGCGGAGAAGCCCAACATCAGGGTGCACTACCGCAGCCAGGTGACCGGCGCCGAGGGCGACGGCCACCTCGAACGTCTGCGCGTGGAGGAGGACGGCGAGGAGCGCCTCACCGACGCGCAGTGGCTGTTCGTCTTCATCGGAGCGGAGCCGTACACCTCGTGGCTGGGTGAGACGGTCGAGCGCGACGCCAAGGGCTTCGTGCTGACCGGACCCGACCTGCTGGCCGGGGGCAGGCGGCCGAAGCAGTGGCCGCTGCGGCGCGAGCCGTACTTCCTGGAGACCAACGTGCCGGGCGTGTTCGCGGCCGGCGACGTGCGCTCCGACTCGATCAAGAGGGTCGCCTCGGCCGTCGGCGAGGGCGCGATGGCGGTGGCGCTGGTGCACAGGTACCTGGAGAAACAGTGAACGCTGACGAACTTCGCAAGCTCTTCCTCTTCGAGAGGCTCAGCGACGAGCAGCTGGAGCTGCTGCTGACCAAGGGAGCCGAGCGCACCTACGCCCAGGACGAGATGATCGTCACCCAGGGCGAGGAGGCCACCTGCTTCGTCGTGCTCGTCGAGGGCGAGATGCAGATGATCACCGAGACCACCGCGGGCACGGTCGCCGCGCCCCGCACCTCCCAGCCCGGCGTGTACGGCGGGGCCACCCAGGCGTGGCTGGGCCCGCAGGCGCCGCCGCTGTACACCCACTCGCTCAAGGCCACCGCGCCGAGCAGGACCTTCGAGCTGCCGGCCAAGAAGTTCGCCTACATCGTCTCCGAGTGGTTCCCCATGGCCACCCACCTGCTGCAGGGCATGTTCCTGGGCGGGCGCGTGCAGCGGGAGATCATCGACAGGCGCCAGCGCCTGGCCGCGCTGGGCCAGATCACCGCGGGGCTCACCCACGAGCTCAACAACCCCGCCGCGGCGGCGGTGCGCGCGGTCGGCGAGCTGCGGCAGCTGATCCGCAACTCGCGCATCCAGCTCGCCGAGCTGGCCGAGGGCGGCATACCGCCCGAGAAGCTGCGGGCGCTGATCGACACGGTCGAGATGTGCGCGCAGGCGGTGGGCAACGTGCCCAAGCGCACCCCTATGGAGGTCTCCGACGCCGAGGACGAGATCGGAGACGCGCTGGAGGAGATCGGCATCGACGACGCGTGGGACCTGGCTCCCGGCCTGGTCAACGCCGGTTTCACCATCGAGACCATGGACAAGGTGCGCCATAAGGTCGGCGACCAGCACGCAGGCACCGCGCTGCGCTGGTTGTCGGAGGCGGTCGAGATCTCCCAGATGCTCAAGGAGGTCACCGAGGCCACCGAGCGCATCAGCTCGCTGCTGGCCTCGGCCAAGCAGTACTCCCAGATGGACCGGGCGCCCTTCCAGACGGTCGACGTGCACGAGCTGCTGGAGAGCACGATCGCGATCTTCCGCGGCAAGATCCCGCCCGGCGTGATGGTGGTGACCGACTTCGACCGCACCCTGCCGCCGATCCCGGCCTACGCGGGCGAGCTCAACCAGGTGTGGACCAACCTCATCCACAACGCGCTCGACGCGATGGAGGGCGAGGGCACGCTGACGATCCGCACCGCGCACGACGAGGACGAGGCGATCATCGAGATCGGCGACACCGGCCCCGGCGTGCCCGAGGCCATCAAGGAACGGGTCTTCGAGCCGTTCTTCACCACCAAGGGCGTCGGCAAGGGCACCGGGCTCGGCCTCGACATCTCCTACCGCATCGTGGCCGGCCGCCACGGCGGCGAGATCAAGATGCGCTCGGCGCCTGGCGACACGTGGTTCGAGGTACGGCTGCCGCTGCGGGAGATCGTCGCCTAGACGAGCCCCGCGTTCATCTCCATCAGGCGGGCGGTGATGCGCCGCCCGTCTGCGCGGAAGCCGTTGTGCTCGTACTCATTGGTGACCCACACCTTGCAGGCGCCCAGCCGGGAGGCGGTGTCGAGCGAGAGCCCCGCGTCCACGTACATGTCGTCGTGGTAGACGACCGCCGCGACCGGGACCTCGTTGGACGCCAGGCGGGCCGCGTCGTAGAGCGGGGGCCAGTCGTCGCGCTCGGCCAGCAGCTCGGCCGCCTCGCGGAAGGGACGCAGGGCCCGCATGTCGGCGAACATCCAGGGGTAGATCATCTCGCCGGTGAACATGTCGGGCGCGCGGAAGTCGTCGGGCATCAGGCGTTCGGCCGACCAGGCGGTGGCCGCGCCCTGGCCGTAGATCGATTCGTGGAGCACGGCGAACAGCGGCCCGGCGTGGAACGACGTCTCCATCATCACGTCGTAGAGGAAGACGTCGGACAGCCGCCCGCCGATCCAGGCCTCGTCGAGCAGCCAGTGCAGCTTCTCCGCCCCGCCGCTCATGCCGAGCATCATGCCCAGCGACTGCCAGCGCCTGAAGGTCAGCGGGTCGCCGTCGGGCAGGGTGACCGTCGTGGACGACAGGTGCTCGGCGATCGCGGTGACCTTGGCGCGGTCGGCGGGGTAGCGGGCGTAGAAGGCGCGGACCTTGTCGCGGACGCGCGGGTAGGTGCGCGTGTAGACGTCGTCGGCGCTCGCCCCGATCCCGGCCAGGCCGCCGGTGACGTGGCAGGCCTTCAGCCCCTCCGGCGCCTGCGACAGGTAGGTGAGGGTGACGAAACCGCCGTAGCTCTGCCCCCAGGTCTCCCACCGTTCGATGCCCAGCGAGCGGCGGATGTGCTCGCAGTCGGCGACGATCGCGTCGGCGCGGAAGTGGCCGAGGCGGCGGGCCAGCTCCTGCGGCGGGCCCTCGGCGACGGCGGGGGTGCTGCGGCCGGTGCCGCGCTGGTCGAGCAGGAGCACGCGATGGGTCTTGAGGATGTGGGAGAAGTAGCCGGGGCCGTCGAGGCGCGGGGACTTGCCGCCGGGGCCGCCCTGCAGGAACACCGCCCAGGGCAGGTCCTGGCCGGCCTTGTCGGGAGAGACGATCTCGCGGGCGAAGACGGTGATCGTGGGCCCGGTGGGATCGGCGTGGTCGAGCGGAACGGCGAACTCGTGGTCAACGGCGGTCAGGCCGGGCATCGTCACTCTCACGCCGCAACCCTAGCCACTCCACGCACCACGACCTGCGGCCCGGGGCGTGCCGTACGGGGATCAGTCGAGGAAGTCCGCGCCCGACAGCCGCCTGCGATCGACGGTCAGGCGGAGCACGTCGCCGCGGTGGTAGTGGCCCGCGGGATCGAAGTTCTGCCGCTCGCCCCTGACCCGCGCCAGGTCGAGGTCGGCGATGACCAGGCGTTCCTCTCCGGAAACCGGTTCCACGATCCATTCGCCGTCGGGTCCGGCGATGGCCGAGCCGCCGTCGTAGGCCGACGGCCCGGTCACGGTGAACGGGAAGCCCGCGGGCACGTCGTCGAAGGAGATCAGCGCCCCCGCCGCCAGGGAGTAGACCCGTCCTTCGCGCGCGATGAAGCGGGTGATGTCGCGCGTCAGCCCCGTGGAGCCCGGCCACACCGAGACGTGCAGGTCGACGCCCTGGGCATAGAGCGACTGGCGGGCCAGCGGCATCCAGTTCTCCCAGCAGTTGAGCCCGCCCGCGCGCACCCCGCGGAAGGTGTGGGCGCGCAGCCCGTGGCCGTCGCCGGTGCCCCAGACGAGCCGCTCCTCGAAGGTCGGCATGAGCTTGCGGTGGGCCGAGACGACGCCGTGGTCGGGCGAGATCGCGACCAGCGTGCAGTAGACGGTGCCCCCCGAGCGCTCGCTGATGCCCAGGTAGGTGAAGACGCCCAGGTCGCGGACGGCTTCGGTGATCGTCGCCAGTTCGGGTCCGTCCAGCTCCACGGCGGCGTCGAGGTAGCAGGCGTAGGCCTGCTTCTGCAGCGGGTCGTCGAAGGCGGCGCCGCCGGTGGAGCTGAGCCAGTACGGGTAGCCGGACAGGAAGGTCTCGGGGAAGGCGACCAGCTCGACCTGCCGGTCCGCGGCGTCGTGCAGGAAGGCCAGGACCTTGGCGGTTCCCGCGGCGGGATCGAGCCAGGGGCAGCGGGCTTGGGCGGCGGCGATACGCATGGCGTGATCCTATGGCTCCTGATACGCTGCCCAAGCGAGCGCTTGGTTAGCAGACGAGGGGCCGGCATGAAGTTCTCGACCTTCCACCTCTTCCACCGTTTCGATGGACAGAGCTTCAAGGACGTCTACGACTACCACCTGGAGCTCATCGAGCTGGCCGAAGAGCTGGGGTTCGACGGCGTGCGCCTGGCCGAGCACCACTTCCGCGACTACGGCGTGGTGCCCAACCTGTTCACGATCCTCGCCCACGCCGCCGCCAGGACCGAGCGCATCCGCCTGGGCACCGGCATCGTGGTGCTGCCGCTGCACAACCCCGTGCACGTCGCCGAGGAGGCGGCGCTGGTCGACGTGCTCTCCGGCGGCCGGCTCGACCTCGGCATCGGCCGCGGCTACCAGAGCTTCGAGTTCGAGGGCTTCGGCATCGACCTGGCCGAGGCGCGCGACCGGTTCAACGAGTCGCTGGAGGTCATCCTCGGGCTGTTCACCCGCGAGTCGTTCCAGCACGAGGGCAAGTTCTACAAGACCGGCGCGGAGGTGGCGCTGACGCCCCGCCCGGTGCAGACGCCGCACCCGCCGATCCACGTGGCGGCCGTCTCACCCGAGACGGTGACGATGTACGCCGAGCGCGGCATCCCGATCCTGGCCGACCCCGCGGCGCCCTTCCGCAAGGTGGTGCAGGCCGCCGAGACCTGGCAGACGATCTCCGGGCAGCGCGCCGACAGCCTCGTCGTGGCGCGCAGTGTCTACGTGGCGCCCACGCTGGAGCAGGCACGCGAGGACCAGGCGCGCTTCGAGGCCGGATTCGACCGCTCGCGCATCTTCAACCAGCGCAGCGCGCCCATCGACTCGCGCACCGGCAAGGCCGCCCAGGGCTTCGAGTACTACCAGGACCGCTACCTCAAGGGCGGTTCGGTGAGCAACGACTTCCGGTGGGAGCAGCTGGAGGTGATCGGGGATCCCGGCCGGGTCGTCGAGCAGATCTCCGTGCTGCGCGACGCGGGATTCGGGCAGCTGCTGTGCGACTTCGGCAGCACCAGGCCGATGCCGCTCGAGGAGATGAAGCAGGTCATGCGCTTCTTCGCCGCCGAGGTCATGCCGGCGTTCCGCTGAATGCAGTGATTTTCCAGGAGGCGCGATGATCCACTCCCTGACCCTCTCCGACGTCCTGGCCGACCACGCGCGCAGCAGGCCCCAGGCCGTGGCCGTGGTCGACGGCGAGGTCCGGCTCACCTACCCCGAGCTGGAAGCCCGCGTCACCCGCCTGGCCGCGGCGCTGGCCGAGCGCGGCACCGGCCCCGGGGACCGGGTGCTCTGGCTGGGCCAGAACGCCCATGCCGTTTTGGAACTGCTGCTGGCCTGCTCGCGGCTGGGCGCGATCTGCTGCCCGGCCAACTGGCGGCAGAGCACCGACGAGCTGCGGTTCGTCCTCGACGACCTCGCGCCGCGCGTCGTGGTGTGGGAACCCTCGGACGCCGTCGCCCCGCTCGTCCAGGCCGACGGCGCCTGGATCCGGGCCGGCGAGGAGTACGAGGCCTTCCTCGCCTCCGGCTCGTTGCGCGCCTTCGACCAGGTCGCCGACACCGAGCCGGTGCTGGCGCTCTACACCGCCGCCTTCGACGGCCGGCCCAACGCCGCGCTGCTGTCGAGCGCCGCCCTGCTCGCCCACGCCACCTCGCTGCAGATCGTGCGGCGGATGGAGCCGGACTTCGCCTTCCTGGCCAGCGGGCCGCTCTTCCACGTCGGCACGACGATGTTCGCCCTGGCCACCTTCCATCTCGGCGGCAAGAACGTCTTCATGCCCGCCTTCGACGCGGAGGAGCTGTGCCGGCTGGTCGATGCGGAGAAGGTCACGCAGGCGTTCCTGTTCGGGCAGATGATCGACGCCGTCGTCGCGGCCAACGCGGGCGGCAAGTACGACCTGTCCTCGATGCGCTTCATCTCCCACTCGGCCGAGTGGGACGCCATGACCACGGTCGACGACTCGCCGTGGTGCCGCTCCAAGATGGGCGGGTACGGCCAGACCGAGGTGGGCGGCATGCTCACCTTCCTGGGGCTGGCGCCCGGGGGCTCGGGGTACGCGGGGCGGCCTTCGCCGCTGGTGCAGGTGCGGATCATCGGGCCCGGCGGGGTCGAGGTGCCGCCGGGGGAGGTGGGCGAGATCTGCGCGCGCGGCAAAACCCTCTTCTCCGGATATTTCGCCCGGCCGGAGCTTAACGCCGTTAAATCAGCCGATGGCTGGCACCACACCGGCGACCTGGGCAAACGCGAGCCCGACGGCACCATCACCTTCATCGGGCCCAAGCTTCGGATGATCAAGTCGGGCAACGAGAACATCTACCCCGCCGAGGTCGAGCGCGCGCTCAAGGCGCACCCCGCCGTGGCCGACGCCGCCGTCATCGGCGTGCCCGACGACACCTGGCACCAGGCGGTCCTGGCCGTCGTCGCGCTCAAGGGCGAGGCCACGGGCGAGGAGCTGATCGAGCACGCCAAGGGGCTGCTGGCCTCCTACAAGAAGCCCAAGCGCGTGGTGTTCGTGCAGGCCGTTCCCAAGAAGGGCTTCACCCCCGACTACGACGCGCTCGACGCCGCCCACGGCGGAGGGAACTACCCGGGGACCTGATATCCGGTGGCCCCGGGTGGCGGGGATAGTGCACAGTTGGTCGCCGTGATCGAACCCGGGTGGCGCACCACCGTCGAATGGCAGCTCGTCCGACCCGGCGGGACGCGGGTGCTGCCCGCGATCGAGCTGCCAGGGCGCCTGTGGGCCGACGAGCCCCGCCCCCTGCAGGAGGCGCTGCTGCGTGAGCGCCAGGTCGACGCCGTGCTGCTCAAGGCGCTGTCCGAGAAGGAAGACACCGAGACGGGCGAGCGGCACCTGACCCTGCTCGGCGCCGACCGCGACGACTTCACCGACGGCCTCGCCCCGGAGTGGCACGTCCCCGAGCCGGGCGACGCCCCGTGGGCGGGGCCGGGCTGGATCCACCGGATCACCCGCTGGCTGGCCGGCTCCCTGCCGCCGGGCGCCACCGTCACCGGCCCGGCCGAGCAGGTGCGGATCTGGGAGCTGAGCTGCGTCCTGCGCGTCCCCACCACGGACGGCGACGTCTACGTGAAGTCCGCCGCCGACTCCCCGCTGTTCGTCGACGAGGGCGCGGTCGTCACCGTCCTGCACCGGCACTTCCCCGGCCGGGTGCCCGCGCCGCTCGCCCACGACCCCGGCGCCCGGCTGCTGGCCATGCGGCCCTTCCCTCCGGAGATCGGCCATCAGGCCCCGCCCGAGGTGCAGGCCGAGGTGCTGGGCGCCTACGGCCGCTTCCAGGCGGCCACCCCCGGGCTGACCGCCGAGCTCACCGCCGCGGGATGCGGTGAGCGCACCCTGCCATGGCTGGCCGACCAGCTGTCGACCTGGGCCGCCGCGCTCGACCACGCGGTGGTCCCGCCCGGCGCCGACCCGGCGTCCTGGCTGAACCAGGAGGAGGCGCGAGCGATCCGCTCCGCCGTCCCCGACCTGCTCTCGGCGGTCGAGCGGCTGGCGGCGTACGGCCTGCCCGACTGCGCCGTGCACGGCGACTTCCACCTGGCCAACGTCGCCCGCGCCGACGACGGCTTCGTCTTCTTCGACTGGACGGACGCGGGTGTCGGCCACCCCTTCCTCGACCTGGTGACGCTCTACTGGGAACCCAACCCGGCCGCGCTCGACGCCTACCTGGCCGCCTGGACCGCATACGCGTCGCCCGAGCGGCTGCGGGAGGCGTGGGAACTGGCCGAGCCGCTGGTGGCCGTGAACCAGGCGATCAGCTACGCGGCGATCGTCTCGGTGCTGCCTCCTGACGGCGACGCGACGCTGAAGCCCATGATCGCCCGCTGGCTGCGCCGCCTGCTCACCCTGCGTTCCTGACCTCCGGCACGGCGGGGTCCGGCGCCGGAGCCGCGGGGGCCCTGTCGAGCACCTCCAGCTCGGCCAGGGCCCGGTCCAGCTCGGCCGGGCCGTCGGAGCCCGGCGAGGACGACCAGGTGAGCCATACCGCGAAGATCACTCCCACGATCGCGCCCGTACGGTTGCGCATCGCCTCGACCGGGACCCCCGCCCGCCGGGCCAGCAGTTCCTGCATCGCCGTGACCGACCCGGTGATGCTCTTCAGGCTCGACACCCACATCTCGGGCACGGTGAGCATCAGCCGCTCCCGCTCGACCCCCTCGGCCAGCTCTTCGGGGCTCTGCGCGGCCGTCCACACCCGCATCGCGTGCCGCACCGCGCCCACCGCGCCCAGCTCGGCGGGCGCGTCGCGCAGCGCGTCGAGGAAGTCCTGGTCCTCGTCGACGAGGACCAGGTCCTCCTTCGTCGGGAAGTAGCGGAAGACCGTGCTGGGCGCCACCTCGGCCGCCTCGGCGACCTGCTCGACGGTGGTCGCCGCGTAACCCTGATCCCGGAACAACCGCAGTGCCTCGCGCTGGATCAGCGCCCGGGTCTTGGCCTTCTTGCGCTCCCGCAGACTCATGCTGAGATTCTACAAAGTGCTAGCAAACTCCTAAATGCGAGTCTACTCTCAAATTATGGTCAGCACTCAGAAAGACGCCCGCACGGTCCTGAGCGACCCGCGTTTCAGCAACCGGCAGGAGCTCAAGCGCGCCCAGCTCCCCACCGCCCGGCCCAACGACGCCTCCCAGCCCGCGGCGCCCGGCTGGTTCATCCACATGGACCCGCCGAGGCACACCCACTACCGGCGGCTGCTGCAGGGCCAGTTCACCGTCCGCCGCATGCGGCTGCTCGAACCCCGCATCGAGCGCATCGCCGCCGAGCTCATCGACGACATGATCACCCACGGCCCCCCTGTGGACCTGGTGAGCACCTTCGCCCTCCCCCTGCCCTCGCGGGTGATCTGCGAGCTGCTCGGCGTGCCGTACGCCGACCACGCCTTCTTCGAGAGCCGCTCGACCGCGATGGTGTACGGCTCGCAGCAGGCCCTGGCCGATCTCACGGGCTACCTGCGCGACCTGATCGGCGCCAAGAAACCCGGCGACGACCTGATCAGCGGGCTGAAGGCCGAGCTGGCCGTCGAGGAGCTCACCAACATCGCGCTGATCCTGCTGGTGGCCGGGCACGAGACCACCGCGGCGATGATCTCGCTGGGCGTCGACACGTTGCTGCGCCACCCCGAGCAGGACCGCTCCGACCCGGTCGAGGAGCTGCTGCGGCACCTGACGATCGTCCGGGTGGGCGCGCCGAACCGCGCGGCGCTCGAGGAGGTGGAGCTCGACGAGCGCACGGTCGCCCCGGGCGAGACGGTGACGATCGACCTGCTCGCCGCCAACCACGATCCCGCCGTCTTCACCGACCCGCACACGCTGCGCCTGGACCGGCCCGAGGCACGCGAGCACCTGGCCTTCGGGTACGGCGCGCACCTGTGCCTGGGCCACAACCTGGCCAGGCTGGAGCTGCGCATCGCCTACCGCGCGCTGTTCGAGGCCTTCCCCGCGCTGCGGCACGCCGGAGAGCCCAGACCGCGCGCCGGCTATCCGATCGCCACGCTGGAGGAGCTGCCCGTCGCCTGGTGACCTGTCAGAGGATCGCCAGCGGGTTGAGCGGGCTGGCCGTGCCTCCCTGCAGGCGCAGGGGCGCGGCGACGAAGACGAAGTCGGAGCGGCCGGTCGCGCTCAGCTCCTCCAGCCACAGCAGCTCGATCAGGTGGATGCCGTGGCGGTGCAGCAGGATCAGGTGCAGGTCGTCGGCCAGGCTCTCGTCGGAGAGCTGGCGGGGGTTGAGCCCGCCGATCGCGGCGTTGTCGGCGGCCACCACCGCCACGTCGCGTTCTGCCAGCCACCGCCCCGCCGACGCGGCCAGGCCCGGCTGGCCCGACCAGTACTCCTCCGGCGAACGGTCCCACACCAGCGGCCAGCCGGTCCTGATCACCGCCACCTCGCCCGCACCCACGGGGGCGATCTCCTCCAGGAGGTCGCCGGAGACGCGGAAGCCGGGCGGCAGGTGTTCGAGCCCCAGGTGCCTCGGCACGTCGAAGAGCACGCCGCGCGCCACGACCCCGCCCGCCTGCTCGATGCCGCACCGCCTGGCGCCATAGGAGTGCACCTGGGAGGCGGGGTGGCCGTTGTAGAGGTGATCGCCCTCCCACATGTGGCACAGGGCGTCCATGTGGGTGGTCGTGCCGTGCGCCGAGACGATGAGCGCGTCGTCGGCCATCCGCAGCCCCGCCCCCACGGGCCTGGTGCCCGCGGCGAAGTCGGCGCCGTCGATGGACATGAAGTGCTGAGGCTCCGGGCGCCCGCGCAGCCGAGGTCCGCCCCGCCGTACCGGCATCGACAGGCACAGGACCTGCCCGGTGACCGCGGCGGCCAGCGCGGCGAGCACCCGCTCGCCGGTCAGCAGGTTGAGGGTGCCCCGCTGATCCTCTGGGCCGAATCGTCCCCAGTTGTTAGGCTCGGTGACCAAGTAAGCGCTCGCTTCCCCTAGGAGTCGTGTGAACGGCCACTGTGACCCCCGCTTCGCCCGTGTCCGAGAGATCTTCGAGAAGAGCTTCGCCAAGGACGAGGAGGTGGGCGCGGCCGTCGCCGTCTATCTGAACGGCGAGCCCGTCGTCGACCTGTGGGACGGCGTGGCCGACCGGCACACCGGGCGCCCGTGGGCCGCCGACACGCCCGCCTACGCCTACTCGTGCACCAAGGCGATCACCGCGACCGTGCTGCTCACGCTCGTCGAGCGCGGGCTCGTGGAGGTGAGCCGGCCGGTGGCGACGTACTGGCCGGAGTTCGGCAAGCCGGACGTCACCGTGGAGCACCTGCTCACCCACCAGGCGGGGTTGCCGATCATCGACGATCCGGTGCCGGTGGAGGAGTTCTCCGACCATCCGGCGATCGCCGCGCGGCTGGCGGCCCAGGAGCCGATCTGGGAGCCGGGCAGCAGGCACGGCTATCACGCCCTGACATACGGGTTCCTGCTCGGCGAGGTCATCCGCCGGGTGAGCGGCAAGTCGGTGGGCGAGCTGGTCGCGGCCGAGATCGCCGGGACGCTGGGGTTGGACATGTGGCTGGGGGCACCCGACCACGTCATCGACCGCGCGGCCCGCCTGACCACCAGCCGCCCGGCCGCCCGCACGGAGCGACCCGCCTCCCCGCCGGCGCCCGTGGAGACGCCCGTTCCTGGGGAGGCTCCGGCCGGCGATCGGGAGGTCCCGGCCGGCGATCGGGAGGTCCCGGCCGACGACCTGTTCACCCGCATGAACCGCGCCTTCACCGATCCGCAGAGCCCGCTCAACCGTGCCCTGGGCAACCCCGACATGCAGCTCCTGCCCGGCGGCGCCAACCATCCCGCGGTCATGGCCTCCGGCTGGCCCGCCGCCGGCGTGGTGACCACCGCCCGCGCCCTGGCCGGCTTCTACCGCGCCCTGGTCGCCGGCGAGATCCTCCAGGAGCAGACCCTGCGCGACGCCATCAGGCGGCGGGTGAGCGGCCCCGACGAGCTGCTGATCGTCGACAGCTCCTTCGGCCTGGGCTACATGCGCCCCAGCATGACGTTCCTGACCCCGCCCGCGGGCCACGAGGGCGCGTTCGGCCACACCGGCATGGGCGGCTTCCTCGGCCTGGGCGACGTGGAGCACGGCCTGGCCTTCGGCTACACCCCGAATCGCCTGGCCCGCGCCGCCGACGGCGCCCTGCGCGGCTACCTGCTGCTGGAGGCGTCCTACCAGGCGCTGTGACTTCACTGCATCGTCACGCCGCCGCTCACCGACAGGACCTGGCCGGTGATGTAGGCGGCGCGGTGGGTGCACAGGTAGGCCACGAGTCCGGCCACGTCGGCGGGCTCGCCCAGGCGGCGCATCGGGATGGCGCGGGCGAGCTTGTCGACCAGGCCCGGCTGCTCGGCGGAGATCTGGCGCAGCATCGGGGTGTCGGTGGGTCCCGGGCAGACGACGTTGACGGTCACCCCGCCCCTGGCGACCTCCCTGGCCAGCGACTTGGCCAGGCCGAAGAGCCCGGCCTTGGTGGCGGCGTAGGCCCCTTCGCCACCCGAGCCGGCGCGGGCGCCGTCGGAGGAGATGTAGACCAGCCGCCCCCAGCCCCGCTCCGTCATGCGCGGCAGCACGAGCTTGGTCAGCAACATCGGCCCGCGCAGGTTGACCTGCCACATCAGGTCCCACTTGGCGGGGTCGCCCGCCACGAACGGCTCGACCACCGAGACGCCGGCGTTGTGGACCACGACGTCGGGCTGGTGGGCGGCGGCGAACTGCTCGATCGAGGCGGGTGAGACCAGGTCGAGGTGGGCGGCCCTGCCGAGGCACATCCGGGTCCCGCCGCCGAGCTCGACCACCAGCTCGGTGGCGACCTTCTCGGCTCCTGGCAGGTCGCGGTCGGCGACGATCACGTGGGCGCCGAGGTCGGCCAGGTCGCGACTGATGGCGGCGCCGATGGCCCCGGCTCCCCCGGTCACGACGGCCGTCCTGCCGTCCAGGCGCAGTCCTTCCATCACCTCTCCTTGATGGCGGCGACGAGGTCGGCGGTGGTCCTGCGGGTGGCCAGCAGGCTGATGGTGTGCTTCATGACGGCCTGCGCGTAGTCCCGCGGCACCCCGGCGACGGCGTCGGTGGCGACGGTGACGTGGTAGCCGAGGTTGACCGCTTCGAGCGCCAGGCCGGGGATGCCCAGGTTGAGCGAGACCCCGGCGGCGAGGAGGTGGGTGACGCCCATCGCGCGCAGGCGCCGGTCGAGGGTGGTGCCGGTGAAGGGCGAGAAGCCATGGTATCGGCGGCTCTCCAGGTCGCCGTCGTCCCACAGTTCCGGCAGCACCTCGACGGCGGGGGTGCCCTCCAGCATGTGGCCGGGGTCCTTGAGCAGGTGCACGATGAACGGGCAGTTGTCGGTGAACGATCCCGCGCGGTCGGCGCGAAAGGCGGCGGTGCAGTGCACGACGGGCATCCCGGCGGCGCGGGCGGCGCGCAGGAGCGAGGCGGTGTTGTCGATCAGTCCTTCATCCGCCAGGTCAGGAAATTTCGTGAGGTCGCCGACGACTCCTCGCTGCATCTCCATCACCAGAACTGCTGGCCGAGCGCTTGCTTGGTTCACATGTGGAGCTTAACAACCCCGGTCTTTCCCCACAACGCGCCCAACCCTTCACGAAGAGTGATAATTCAAGCGCGACACGTCAAATATCGTGACTCGTGACAACCGGGACCCCGGGTGAGACCGTCGAATCCTAGACGGGCGACTCAATGGGGGTTGATCTTGGTCCCGGGGTACCGAGAAGTACGTCAGCTTGGCGCCGGCCGTACGGGACGGGTCTTCCTCGCGACCTACCAGGAGACCGGCGCCTACGTCGCGATCAAGTACCTCAACGCCGCCCTGCGCCGTGACCCCGAGTTCATGTCCCGCTTCACCGCCGAGACCCCGCGCCTGGTCGAGGTCGACGACGAGAACGTCGTGCGGTTCTACGAGTACGTCGAGACCCCCACCAGGGCCGCCGTGGTGATGGAGCTCGTCGACGGCGTCTCGCTGCGCACCCTGCTCGCCGAGCACGGCCGTACCAGCCCCGAGGCGGCGCTGGCCGTGCTGAAGGGCACCCTGCTGGCGCTGGCCGCCGGGCACGCCAAGGGCGTGGCGCACCGCGACGTCAAGCCCGAGAACGTCCTGGTGCAGGCCGACGGCACCAGCAAGCTGGGCGACTTCGGGGTCGTGGGGTACGTCGAGGAGCCCAACGTGCCGCAGGGCAGCCCGCCGTACATGGCTCCCGAGCTGTGGCTGCACACCAACGGTTTCAACCCGCGCGCCGACCTGTACGCCGCCGCGTGCCAGCTGTTCGAGTGCGTGATGGGCCGCGTGCCGTACCGCGGCACCACCTCGGAGATCCGCGACCGGCACCTGCACGACCCCGTCCCGCTGGAACTCGTGCCCGACATGCTGCGCGACCTGTTACGCAGGGGCCTGGCCAAGGACGCCGCCACCAGGTACGGCTCGGCGACGGAGTTCCTGTCGGAGCTGGAGGAGGACGCGCTCGCGGGCTACGGCCCGGAATGGGAGAAACGCGGCCGGCGTCACCTGGCGGAACTGGCCACCCTGCTGGCGCTGCGTTTCCCGCTGGCGGCGCCCGACAACCCGGGCGAAGGCGAGACGGCCGTCATCAGGCGCGGGCGTAGCTGGGTCACCCTCGTGCCGAGGCTGCCGCCGCACCTGTGGATCGCGGGCGGCGCGGTGGTGGCGATGCTGGTCGCCCTGCTCGTGGCGCGGGGCACGGGCAACACCGGGCCGATCCTGATGCCGCCGCCCGAGTCGCCGCGGCAGATCGATCCGACGGTCGAAGGCAGCAGGCCGCCTCCCACGGACCGCAGGCCGAGCAGGCGGCCCACCACCAAGCTTCCCGTCACCAGCGCTCCGCCGACCTCGCGGCAGGAACCGCCGACCTCGGGCCAGAGCCAGCCACCGCCGCCTCCCGCGACGTCCGCGCCCACACCCACGCCCACGCGGTCGTCGCAGTCCGCCCCCGCCCGCCCGGCGGTGCGGGCCGCGACCATCCTGGGCTGGAGCGGCTCGGCTGGCGCCGTGCGGGTGACGGCGGCGGGCACGGGACCGGTGCAGCTGAAGATCTCCTACACCCGGCGCGAGGAGGGCGGCACCGCCCGCGTGCTGGGCACCGAGACGCGCACCCTGACCGGCGAGACGAGCTACACCCAGCCCATCACCCGCGACCTGGGCGACGTGGCCTGCGGCGGGCGCGCCTACTTCGGGATCATCGTGGCCACCGTGCCCGTGGCCGACAACGGCCCGGAGGTCAGCGAGGCGCCGATGGACGGGCCGCCCTGCCCGACCCAGGAACCGACCGGCACCTCCCAGGGCGCGCCGTCGCCGACGGCCAGGACCGTCCCTTCGCCGACGCCCGAGGCGAGCACGAGGGCGCTGCCCACGGCCGAGTCCGAGCCCACCGACGTGATCAGCGAGCCGCCGCCGGGCTGAGCCGGATCCGGCCTGTTGTGCGTCAACCAAGCGTGCGCTAGCTTGGCAATCGATGGACGCCTACTGGGCCGCCTGCGCGCGCGGCGAGCTGGTCATTCAGCGCTGCGACCCATGCGCCCGTTACATCCACCTGCCCGCCGAGGAGTGCCCCGCCTGCGGCGGCGAACTCGTCTTCCGACCGGTCTCGGGCGAGGGGACCGTGCACACCTACACCGTCGTCCACCGCTCCTTCGTCCCCGAGTTCCGCGGGCGCGAGCCGTACATCCTGGCCTGGATCGACCTGCCCGAGGGCGTGCGCGCCTTCGGCCGGGTCCTCGCCGACGAGGTCGCCATCGGCCAGCGGGTGCGGGTCACTTTCGCCGACGACCTACCGCAGTGGAGGCCCCTATGAAGCTCGGCAACGTGCTCATCCCCGTCGCCGACCTGGACGAGGCGATCGAGTTCTACGGCCTGCCGGTCAAGTTCCGCGACGGCGACCGCTTCGCCGCCCTCGACGGAGGGACGGTCACCATCGCACTGGCCGGTCCCGCCGAGCACGTGGTGGACGAGCCGGTGCCCTCCTTCAAGGTCGAGGACCTGGCCCTGGCCGTACAGGAGTTCCTGGAGCGGGGCGGGAAGGTCGAGCGACCGGCCGAGACCGGGCCGCACGAGCTGCGCGCGGTGCTGCGCGACCCGTCGGGCAACCCCTTCGTGCTGTACCAGCCACTCTGATCGGGAGGCACCCCCATGTCGCCATATGGAAACTACGGCTACGCGATCCTGACGGCCGGCGCGCTGCGCACTCCCGATCGGGTCGCGCTCACCTACTGCGGCGAGCAGAGCTTCACCTACGACGAGCTCAACCGCGCGGTCAACGAACGCGCGCACGCGCTGACGGCGGCCGGGATCGTGCCAGGCCAGCGGGTCGCGGCGCTGCTCAACGAGACGCTGCTGGTGGCGCAGATCTACCTGGCCCAGGCCAAGCTCGGCGCGGTCACCGCGGCGCTCAACCCGTTCTGGCCGGTCGAGACGCTCCAGGCCGTGGTGGAGCGGTCGGGCTGCACCGCGTTCGTCTACGACGCCACGGTCGCCGAGGTGATCGAGCGGATCAAGCCCGATCTACCCGGCATCACCTCCTGGATCGCCGCCGAGTCGCTGGTCTCGGACAACCAGGACGAGCCCGAGCTCCACGGGTTCCACGACGACCCGGTGGCCCTCTACTACACCTCGGGGACGACCGGGCTGCCCAAGCCCGTCGTGCACACCCACGCCTCCTCCATCGCCACGGCGCAGATCTGGCTCGACGTGCCGCGCTCCCAGGACTCCGTCTTCGGCACCGGCGCGATCATCTGGGGCATCGGCTTCCCCGCCATCGTCGGCCCGGCCCTCTACGCGGGCATGCGGCTGGTGCTGGAGCAGGACTGGGGCCCCGGCAACTTCCTGAAAGTGGTGCCGCGCGAGAAGGTCACCCACGTCTCGCAGATCCCCTCGTTCTACGCCGCCCTGCTCGGCTCCGACGAGCACGCCGGGGTCGACCTGTCGTCCCTGCGGGTGATCATGCTCGGCGGCGAGCCGCTCACCGCCACCATGCTCTCGCGCATCAAGGAACGCCTGCCGGAGGCCGGGGTCTACTCCTACTACGGCCAGACCGAGGCGCCCTACACGTGCATGGGCAGGGTCGACGACGGATCCACGCCGCTCGGCTCCTCCGGCCGGGCCAGGATGGGCAACGCCGTCCGGATCACCGACCCCTCCGGCGGACGCGTCGTCGGCCGGACCGGCGAGATCAACCTGGCCGGGCCGCACCGCATGGCGGGCTACGACGGCCTGTCCTCCGACGAGGTGCTGCGCGGCGAATGGTTCGTCGGCGGCGACCTCGGCGCCGTCTCGGAGGACGGCGTCCTCACCGTGCTCGGGCGGCGCGAGGACGCCATCGCCAAGGGCGGCCACTGGAGCCAGCCCGCCGCCGTCGAGGAGGCCGCCGCGGCCCTGGACGACGTGGCGGAGGCTGGCGCGGTCGGCGTCCCGGAGGGCGCGTCGGAGCAGAAGATCCTGCTGGCCGTCGTGCCCCGCGCGGGTCACTCGCTCGACGCCGCCAAGATCGCGCTCGCGCTGTCGGAGTCGCTGCCCGCCCACCAGCGGCCCGACCACATCGTGGTCGCCGACGAGCTGCCGCACTTCCAGGACGCGTCCGGCGGGCCCGGCAAGCTGCTCAGGCGGGAGATCCGGGAGCTGTATGGCCACCTGGTCTGAGCACGCGGTCAAGGAACTGCTGCTCGCATCGGGCATCCCCGTGCCGCGGGGCGTGCTGGTCACCGACGGCGACTTCGCGTCGTGCGCCGCCCTGACCGCGCCCCTGGTGCTCAAGGCGTCGGGGGTGCTGCACAAGTCCGACGTGGGCGGTGTACGGCTCGGCCTCGCCCACGCCGACCTGCCCGCGGCGGCGGCCGAGATGGGCTTCGCCTCCTACCTCGTCGAGGAGCAGGCGCCCGCCGGGGTCGAGCTCATCGCCGGGCTGGTCCGCGACCCCATGGCGGGGCCCGTGCTGCTCTTTGGACTCGGCGGCGTCTGGACCGAGGTGCTGCGCGACACGGTGCTGCGGGTGTGCCCGATCGCCGAGGACGACGCGCGGGCCATGGTCGAGGGCCTTCGCGGCTCGCCGCTCCTGCACGGCTTCCGCGGCTCCCCCGCCGTCGACGTGTCGGCTGTGGTCAAGCTGCTGCTGGCCCTGGGCGGCAACGGAGGAATGTGGGAGCGGCTGGAGCTGGGAGAGTTCGAGCTCAACCCCGTCATCGCCGGGCCCGGCGGGCTGGTGGCCGTCGACGCCCGCTACATCGAGGGCTCGGCCCCCGCGCCGGCCCCCCGTCGCGCGGGCGACTTCACCGCCCTGTTCGAGCCGCGCCGCGTCGCCGTGGTGGGCGCCTCCACCACCAAGCCGGGCTTCGGCAACATGTTCCTCGGCTTCTACAAGCAGAGCGGTGTCCCGGTCGTGGCCGTGCACCCCACGGCCTCCTCCATCGACGGGGTACCTGCCGTGCCGTCGTTGTCGGGCGTGGACTACGCGCTGGTCGCGGTGCCCGCCGCCCGATGCGCCGAGGTCGTACGGCAGGCGGAGGGCGTGCCGTACATCCAGGTGATGAGCGGCGGGTTCGGCGAGGCGGGGCGCGCCGACCTGGAGGCCGGACTGCTCGACGCGATGCCGTCAGGGAGCCGGTTGCTGGGGCCCAACTGCATGGGCGTCTACTCACCCAAGGGCCGCCAGACCTTCGTCGGCGGCGGCCTCGGCGAGCCGGGCGGCATCGCCCTCGTCTCGCAGAGCGGCGGCCTGGCCGGGGAGGTCGTCAAGGTCGGCGAGCTGCGCGGGCTGCGCTTCAGCCGGGTCGCCACCGTGGGCAACTGCGCCGACGTCGGCCCCGCCGAGCTGCTCGGCTGGCTGGCAGGCGACCCGGAGACCACGGCGATCGGGCTCTACCTGGAGGACCCGCGTGACGGGCGGGCGCTGTTCGAAGCGCTGCGGGAGACGGACAAGCCGGTGGCCCTGCTGGTCGGGGGCCGCACCCGCCAGGGAAGGCTGGCCGCCGCCTCGCACACGGGCGGGCTGGCCGGCGACGGCCGGGTGTGGCGGGCGCTGGCCGAGCAGACGGGCACGGTGCTCGTCGACAGCCAGGACGACCTGATCGGGGTGCTCTCCTACTTCCAGGCCCATGCCACGTCCCACGGTGGCGTATCCCCCGGTGCCGCTTCTCGCGGAGCCGATCGGCGGGGGTCGGACGGTGTCCTGGTGATCGGTCCCAGCGGCGGGGCGAGCGTGCTGGCCGCCGACGCCTTCGACCGCCGGGGGTTGCCGCTGCCGCCCCTGCCCGACGGCGCCCTCGACGGCCTCGGCCTGGGCGCGGGCAGCTCGCTGGCCAACCCGCTGGAGATCCCCGTCGGCCCCCGCGCCGACCCCGCCCTGGCCAGGAAGGCCATCGAGGCGATACTCCCCCTCCTGGCGTACGGCGACGTCGTCGCCCACGTCAACGTGCAGAGCTTCTTCACCTACGGCTCCTCCGCCGAGCCGCTCCACGCCTTCGCGCGGGAGCTCGTCCAGGTCAGGGGCACCCGGCTGAGCCTGGTGCTGCGGAACGCCGACGTCGCCCCGCCCGGGGTCGAGAACGAGCTACGGGCCATCGCCTCGCGGCTGCCCGTCTACCGATCGATGGAGGCGGCGGCCGTGGCCGTCGCCGCGGGAAGGAGTCTGTGATGGGCCTGCTGGACGGCAAGGTCGCGTTGATCACCGGGGGCGCGAGGGGCATGGGGGAATCCCACGTGCGCTTGTTCCTGGAAGAGGGCGCCCAGGTGGTCTTCGGCGACGTGCTGGAGGAGGAGGGCAAGGCCCTGGCCGCCGAGACCGGGGCGACGTTCGTGCGTCAGGACGTGACCCGGCCGGAGGAGTGGGCGCGGGCGGTGGACACCGTCCTGGAGACGTACGGCAAGCTCAACATCCTGGTCAACAACGCCGGGATCCTGAAATTTCGCCGCATCGCCGACATGGACGTCGAGGAGTTCTCCCGCGTCCTCGACGTCAACCTCAAGGGCACCTGGCTCGGCGTGAAGTCGGTGATCGAGCCCATGAAAGCCTCGGGACGCGGCTCGATCGTCAACATCTCCTCCATCGAGGGCTTCATCGGCGCGGCAGGACTGTCGGCCTACGCCGCCTCGAAGTTCGGCATCCGCGGCGTCACCAAGGCCGCCGCGCGCGAGCTCGCCCCCTTCAAGATCCGGGTCAACAGCGTGCACCCCGGGGCGATCAACACGAACATGGTCCTGGACCCCGAGATGATGACCGAGGTCGACGCCGACGCCTTCGTCAAGTCGATGGTCATCAAGCGCTTCGCCAAGCCGATCGAGGTCTCCCACGTGGTGGCCTTCCTGGCCTCCGACCGCTCCAGCTACTGCACCGGCAGTGAGTTCACGGTCGACGGAGGGCTGCTCACCGGAGCGGGGTACTAGGACCTCTTGCGGCGGCTGCGCGCCACCTCCAGCGTGTCGACGGCGCTCCAGCCCTTGGCCAGCTCCAGCGAGGGGGCGCGGCCGCTGCTGACGTGCTTGAGCGCGCACTCGGCGGCGGCGTCGGGATCGTGAGCGGCGATCGCGGCGAACAGCTCCGCGTGCTCGGCGCACTGCTGGGCGATGTCGCGGCTGGAGGTGAGCCTGAACAGCCAGCGCAGCCTGGCCTCCAGCGGGCGCATGATGTCGACGAGCAGGGCGTTGCCCGACAGCTCGACGACGACCGTGTGGAAGGCGGCGTTGGCGCGGGCGATCTCCGAGGGCACGCTCTGGCGGGCGGCGTGGTCGAGCGAGGCGCGCAGGCGCTTGAGATCGGCCTCGGTGGCCTGCACGGCGGCCAGCCTGGCGGCCAGCACCTCCAGGCTCTCGCGCACGTCGAACAGGTCGGCCACGTCGGCGGGGGTGAACGGGCGCACCAGCACGCCCTTGCGCGGCACGACCACGACCAGGCGCTCGGCCTCCAGGCGCCGCAGCGCCTCGCGGACGGGAACGCGGGAGACACCGTGCTCGGTGCCGAGCTCACGCTCGACGAGACGCCGGCCCGGCTGGAGCACCCCCTCGATGATCTGCTCCTTCAGCGTCTCGTAGACCATGCATAAACCGTACCGTCAGGTGCCGGGATGCCGTCCCAGCCAGGCGGTCGGCATGACGAACACCCCGCTCGCCTCCACCAGGGGCGTGCCGTCGGGCAGCGCGATGCGGCCGTCGGCCCAGCTCTTGCGCCCCTCGGCGCGGGTGTGCTCGGCGGTGGCCACCAGCGGCGTGCCGTACGGCACGGGCCGCAGGTAGCGCACGGTGAGGGTGCCGGTCATGCCGGGGAAGCCCGCTGCCGCGGCGGCCTGGCCGAGTAGGTGGTCCAGGACCATGGCGCTGATGCCGCCGTGCACCCCGTTGGGCGGGCCCTCGTGCAGGGGGCGGAAGGTGACCTCGGCCCTGGCGGTCAGCCCGTCCATCTCGACGACCAGCGGCAGGGCCATGGGGTTGGCGCCGCCGATGACGGCGTTGCCGAGGTGGCGCAGGTTGCCGTCGGGCGAGAGGTCGAAGGGCAGCGGGGTGGCGCGGGAGGCCGCTCGCAGGCGCTCGGTGAGCGCCGCCAGCTCGGCCGCGACGGCCAGCAGCTCGTCCTCCGCGACCTCCGTCAGTGCCACGGCGTCCATCAGGTCGCGGGTCTGCTGGGCGAGCTCGCAGTGGGCGGCCAGGCGGGACTCGGGAGTGAGCTCCATCGTCATGCGCCCCATACTAGAACACGTTCTACAGAACGGCATTCGAATCAGGGATCACACAGGTCACAGGTAGATCTTTTCCGGATTTCACTACCTATTTCCGGCATATCTGGCAACCTCTTGACCTGCGGTTTTTGCTTCCGAACCGCTGTTGGCGATTCCTTGGTTTGTGCTTGACCGCTCGTTTGCCCAGGTAGCCTCCCCAATCACGGAAGTTGCAGGCTGCCCCGGAAGGTCCCCCGAACCTCCATGACACCAGAGATGCACAAGTACATCGAGCTGCTCGAGAAAGAGCTCGGTTACACGGAGAAGGCGAACGCCTACACCAAGTTCGGTGACTGGTACGGCAGGAACGTCGAGACCGACTCCGACTACAGCGGCCAGCCATGGTGCGACATGTACCTGTCGTGGGCCGCGGCCAAGCTCGGCTACGAGGAGTGGATCGGGCAGTTCGCCTGGACCGTCGCCCACGCCGAATGGTTCAAGGAGCAGGGCGCCTGGGGGACCAAGCCCAAGCCGGGAGCGTTCGTCTTCTACGACTGGTCCGGGTCGGACAGCATCGACGGCATCGACCACGTCGGCATCGTCACCAGCGTCGAGGGCGGCCGGATCCACACCATCGAGGGCAACATCGACGGCGGGGTCGCCAAGCGCAAGGAACGTGACACCAGCAAGGTCGTCGGGTACGGGTACCCCGAGAAGATCAAGGCCAGGCTCGACGCCGCCAGCGCTCCGCAGAAGGAGGAGGGCACCCTCGCACCCGACACGCCCTTCTACGGCGACGCGGAGTCGGGCAACGAGTTCACCGCCCTGTTCCCGCGCGTGGAGTCCTCACCCGAGGCCTCCGCCCCGTCCAAGCCCAAGGCCGCCGAGGCCCCCACACCTCCCACGGCCAAGCCCTCCGCGTCGTCCTCGTCCTCGTCCTCGTCCTCGTCCTCTTCGTCTTCGTCCTCGTCCTCGTCCGACGCCGCGGCCGGGGCTCCGACGACCAAGGGCAAGCACGCCAAGCCCTCGACGGCCGACACGCAGGAGGCGACCACGCAGCCGCTGCCCGCGATCGTCGACGTCGCCGCCGCCACCACCTCCCCGGTCGCCGCGCTCGGCACACCCGCACTGGTCGGCTCGGCCCTCGTCGCGGCGCTGGCGGTGCTGGTGTTCTCCAGGACCAGACACGTGCGGGCCCGGCTCGCAGGCGCCGGACCGCTCGCCTCCGAGACGCCCGCCCACGGCCGCCGCCGCCGCAAGCCCACCGCCGCACGGCCCGCCGCTCGCACGGCAGGCACCCGCCGCAAGACGTCGAAGACCACCGCCGGTGTCGCCATCACCGTCGAGGCACCGCGCACGGCACTCGTGCTCGCCGCACCGGTGGACGAGGCGTACCTGACGAGCCCGCTCGACACCGACATCCTGACCCGCCTCGACGCCACCACCCTCGCCCACCTCGACGCCACCGCCTCACACCAAGGCACCGCGCTCGCCCACCTGGACGCCGCCGCGCTCACCTCCCTCAACGCCACCGCCTCACACGATGGCGCCACGCTCGCCCGGCTCGACGCCGCCGCCTCGCACGCCGCCACGCTTGCCCAGCTCGACGTCACCGGGCCCTCGGCCGATCCCGCCGTCTCGTCCAGCCTGGCCGGCCTGTCCGGGCTGTCCGGTGCCGATCGGGCGGGCTCGTCGACGACAGCCGGTCGACGCGAGGAGCGGGTGCCGCGCAGGTTGCGCCGTGCGGTCCCCGCCGAGTCGCTGGGTGGCGAGGTCACGGGCGAGCCGGTGCGTGGCGAGGTCACCGCCGAGTTCGACGCCTTCCGCGCCGCCTCGGGACGCCGGACCACCTACCGGCGCCTCGACCAGGCCGCCGCGAGCTCACCAACGGGCGCGTTCCCGGGCATCGACCGCGACGCCCTCGCCCCGCGCGAGAACTCCGCCTACCGTGGCCGCCGCCGCAAGGCCGCCGTCCACGCCGACGACGCAAGCTTCCAGGACAGCGCCCCCACCCGCGGCCGCCGCCACCGCCCGTCGACGGACGGCCACCCGCACGACACACGCCGAGCCGACCTCCACGCCGAGGCACGCTCGACCGCGCCCCACGCGCACGACAGCCGACGAGCCGAGCTCCACGCCGAGGCTCATCCCACCGCGCCCCACGGCCACGCGCACGACATGCGGCGAGCCGACCTCCAAGCCTCCGCGCACGACGTCCCCCATGCGGCCGAGGGCTTCGTGCAGGACGGGCCGCTCAGGGGTCGTCGGCACCGTGACCTCCAGTCCGCCGTCGCCCCCCGGTGACCGGCTACGACACCCCGTACTCCCGCGCGAACGCGGCCAGCCCGTCCACCGCGTCGCGCGAGCGTTTCCACGGCCGCACGATGAGCCGCTCCACCCCCAACGCCGCCCACTCCCCCACCTCGCCGGGCGACGCGAGGTCGTAGGCGTGCGCCGTCACCGGCACGCGGCGACCGCCCGACAGTTCCGACAGCACCTCCAGCTGCGGCCGGATCGACTCCAGCGTGTGCGGCATGCTGATCCACCCGTCGCACAGCGTCGCCGCCCGCCGCAGTGCCGCGCGTGACTCGCCTCCGGCGAGCACCGGCAGCCGGTGCTGCACCGGTTTGGGCTCGAAGGCCACCTCGGGAAAGGTGTAGAACTCCCCCGCGTGCTCCACCACGGGCTCGCTCCACAGCCGTCTGGCGATGCGCAGCGCCTCGTCGAGCCGGGCGCCGCGCGTCTCGAAGGGCACCCCGGCCGCGTCCCATTCCCCTCGGTACCATCCGGCGCCGACCCCGCAGATGGCGCGCCCTGTCGAGATGACGTCGAGCGTGGCGAACGCCCGAGCCGACACGAACGGGTGGCGCAGCGCGAACAGGTGGACGGCGGTGCCGAGCCGGATCCGGCGGGTCAGCCCGGCCAGCCAGCACAGGAAGGCGGGCGCGTCGAAGATGGGCGTGGCGGGTCTGATGCCGGGGTCGCTGGTCCCGGGGTAGGTGGCGGTGGACAGGTCGGTGGTGAAGACGAGGTGCTCGGGCGCCCACACGGACTCGAATCCGAGCTCGTCGGCGGCGACGGCGACGTCCTTCCACGCGGCGGGGTGCAGCAGGCCGAGCGGCACGCCGTACTTCATCCTCACGGCCATCGCGGCACCTCTCTCACCAGGGCGCGCACGCGGGCGCGGTGGGTTGCGCTGGTGCCGTACGCGGCGCTCCACGACCAGACGCGGGTCAGCCAGTGGCGCAGCTCCAGCTCGTGGGTGTAGCCGATGGCGCCGTGCACCTGCAGCGCCGCTTCCGCGGCGAGGCGGGCGGCGTCGTTGGCGGCGGCCTTGGCGGCGCTGACGTCCCGCTCGCCTGAGGGCAGTTCGTAGGAGAGCGCCGCCCGGTGGACCAGGGGTGCGGCGAAGTCGACGGCGATGGCGACGTCGGCGAGCCGGTGCTTGACGGCCTGGAAGCCGCCGATGGCCCGGCCGAACTGGGTGCGTTCGCGGGCGTAGGCGACGGAGGCGTCGAGCAGGTGGCGGGCGGCCCCGATCAGCTGGGCCGCGGTGGCGACGGTGGCCGCCCGCCACGCTGGTACGGCGGAGCCCGTCAGTTCGCGGGTGTCGCCGTCGAGGGTGACGGTGAACAGCGGTCTGGCGGGGTCGATGCCCGGCCGTGGCTCCAGCCGTACGGCGTCGCGGAAGGCCATCCGCGGCCAGGCCACGATCACGTCGGCCAGGTCGGCGTCGGCGGCGGCCGAGGCGCTGTCCGCCACGGCGACGCGGAGCGCTCCGGCGGCGAGCTTGTCGAGCTCGGGCCCGTCGAGCAGCAGCGCTCCCGCGACGGCGGTGTCGACGACGGGGCCGGGCATGGCCGCCCGCCCGGTCTCCTCCAGGGCGGGCAGCGCGTCCACGAGCCGCAGCCCGAGTCCGCCCCGCGTGTCGTCGACGAGCAGCGCGAAGAAGTCGAGCGTCCCCAGCCGCTGCCAGGCGGCGGCGCCGCGGTCGTCGCGGCAGTCGGAGAGCACGTCGCGCACGACGAGCCCGAAGTCGAGCTGGTCGTCGGTGAAGGTGAAGTTCATCGTGGCAGCCCCAGGACGCGTTCGGCGACGATGTTGCGCTGGATCTCGTTGGTTCCCGCGTAGATGGGCCCGGCCAGGGAGAACAGGAAGCCGTCGTACCAGGGCGTCTCGGCGGCGCGGTCGCCGAGCAGGTCCATGGCGAGCGTGTGCATGCGCAGGTCGAGCTCGGACCAGAAGACCTTGCCGAGGCTGGAGGCGGCGCCGATCTGCGTGCCGTCCATGAGGCGGCGGGCGGTGGAGAAGGTGTGCAGGCGGTAGGCCTCGGCCTCGGACCAGCAGCGGGCGGCCCGGTCGAGCAGCACGGGGTCGCCGGCGTCGGCGGCGAGGTCGACGAGCCGGGAGGCGGTGGCCAGGAAGCGGCCGGGGCTGCGCAGGGTGAGCCCGCGTTCGGAGGAGGTGGTGGCCATGGCGATGCGCCAGCCCTGGCCGACCTCGCCGAGCACCATGGAGTCGGGCACGAAGACGCCGTCGAAGGCGAGCTCGGCGAAGCCGTACTCCCCGTCGAGCTGGGCGATGGGCCGCACTTCGACGTCGTCGAGGGGGAAGAGGAAGTAGGTGAGGCCGTGGTGGCGTTCGCCGGAGGTACGGAACAGGCCGAAGCCGTGGCCGGCGTAGGCGGCGCGCGAGCTCCAGGTCTTCAGTCCGTGCAGCCGCCAGCCGCCGTCGGCGCGGACGGCGCGTGAGGTGAGGGCGGCCAGGTCGCTTCCGGCGCCCGGCTCGGACCAGGCCTGGGCCCAGACGTCGTCGGCGCGGGCCATGCGCGGCAGCCAGGCGGCGCGCTGCTCGGGGGTGCCGTGGGAGAACAGGGTGGGGGCGAGCAGGAAGATGCCGTTCTGGGTGACCCGGGCGGGGGCTCCGGCCGCCCAGTACTCCTCTTCGAAGATCAGCCACTCGATGAGGGAGGCTGCCCGCCCGCCGTACTCCTCGGGCCAGGAGACCACGGACAGGCGTTCGGCGGCGAGCCGCGCCTCCCAGGCGCGGTGGGCGGCGAAGCCGTCGGCGGTGTCGAGCGAGGGCAGGTGGTGCGGGGTGTGTTCGGCCAGCCAGGAGCGCACCTCGGCGCGGAACGACTGTTCCGCGGGGGTGAAGTCGAGATCCACCTACCCAACCTAGCGCACGCTTGGTTCCCTGAACAGGAACCCCACCCCCGCCATCACCGCCAGCGCCGACCACACCGTCACGGCCTGCACCGCCCAGCCGTACCACTCGGGCGGCGGTGTCGATCGTGATGAGCAGCAGCCCGTAGAGGGCCACGTGGCCGAGAAGCACCGCGGCGGTGGGGCGTGACCTCATGCCCCTTGGACGCTCGTGACCCCCTTTTTCGTTCGTCCTACCATTGTCAACCATGTGCCACTCTCCTGACAGCCGCCCGCCCGCTCCGCCGGTCGTGGGCGAGGTCGCCGAGCACGGCGAGACCATCGTCACGTCCGCCGACGGCACCGCGTTCCTGGCCTACCGGGCCGTGCCCGCCGAGCCCAACGGGCGCGCGGTCGTGATCTTCCCGGACGTGCGCGGCCTGCACCCGTTCTACCGCGACCTGGCCGTGCGCTATGCCGAGGCCGGCTTCCACGCCGTGGCCATCGACTACTTCGGCCGCACGGCGGGCACCGGCGAGCGCGGCGACGACTTCGACTACCCGCCGCACGTGCAGCAGGTCACCGCCGATCAGCTCGACGCCGACGCCCGCGCGGCGGCAGCCACCCTGACCGGCCCGGTCTTCGTCGTCGGCTTCTGCTTCGGCGGCGCCCACGCCTGGCGCGTGGCCGCCACGGTCGAGGGCTTCGCCGGCGGCATCGGCTACTACGGCTCGCTGCGCTTCATCGACGGCTGGCAGCCGGAGGAGCCGGGCTCCCCCGTGCTGATGCTCCTGGGCGGCGCCGACCGCGGCTCGTCCCCCGAGCAGTTCGCCGCCCTGCGCTCCAGCCTGGAGCGAGCGGGCGTCGAGGTCGAGCAGCACGTCTACGAGGGCGCGCCGCACTCCTTCTTCGACCGCTCGGCGACCGAGTGGGCCGAGGCGTGCGCGGACTCGTGGCGCAGGATCCTGGAATTCACCTCTCGCCATGGATAGTTGAAAGGCGTACCGTCGGCGGCATGGCCACCGATTCCGTTCCGTGGCGGGGAGTCCACCACCTGGCCCTGGTGACAGCGGACATGGACGCGACCGTGCGCTTCTGGCACGGCGTCCTCGACGCGCGCCTGGTGACCACGCTTGCCATCCCCGCCTTCCGCCACTACTTCTTCGAGGTCGCGCCGGGCAACACCATCGCGTTCTTCGAGTTCACCGACCAGCCGATCGAGAGCTTCGCCAAGCCGGCCGGCGTGCCGTACCCGAAGGCCTCCCAGTTCGACCACCTGTCGTTGCACCTGCCGGACGAGGACGCGCTGAACCGTATGCGCGACCGGCTCAAGGCCCACGGCTGCGAGGTCACCGACGTGATCGACCACGGGTTCCTGCGGTCGATCTACTTCAGCGACCCCAACGGCATCGCGCTGGAGGCTTCGTGGTGGACGATCGACCCCACCGGGCGGCCGGTCGACTACGGCGACGAACGCCTGTTCGCCGACGCCGACCCTGTGCCCGCCGTACGAGAGCTGCGTGACCACGGCCGCCTGGAGCGCACCGTGGCCACGCGTCTGGTCGACGGGATCATCGAGGACCTCGCCCGCGAAGGGATCACCCTGCCGGCTAGATCCTGAAGAACAGGTTCAGGTAACGATCGGCGACGGTCAGGTCACCCCTGACCGTCCCGGCGTTGCTGCGCCCGAACGTCGTCAGCACCATGCTCCCGGCGTCGAACTCGATCACGGCCGGCAGGCCGTCGAGCTCGCCGCGCTCGTAGGTCATGCCCTGCTCGCCCACCTCGACCCGGAAGTCTCCGCCGTTGGCGCCGCCGACCCTGATGCCCAGCGAGAACGGGCTGCGGTCGGCATCGGCCTTGATCGTCGACTGCCAGAGCACGAACATGAAGGGCACCAGCAGGTCGGCCGCCTCGCCCGAGAGCCCGTGCGCCCGGCCGCTGCCCTGGCGCACGTCCCACGAGTGCACGGCGTAGTCCATCAGCTGTCCCGCCGCGTAGAAGTAGGCGGGCAGCGGGCCCATGTAGAAGTGCGGGACGGTCAGGCCGCCCCACTCCTCGGGACCGAGCTCGCGCAGGATCGCCTGCATGCGCTCGAAGTCGTCCTTGCAGCGGTCGAGCAGCTCCTTCTGCGGCACCGCGCGCAGCGCCACGGCCTGCTCGTTGACCCGTTCGCCCATGCCCGTCAGCCCGTACGGCGTGCCGGACGAGCCGGACGAGCGGGCCGCGTCGAACGCGGCGAAGTAGCCCTCCGTCGTGTCGACGATGTGCGCGACCACGTCGCGCACGCTCCAGCCAGGACAGGCCGTCGGGGCCGTCCAGGCCTGTTCCGGTTCGGCCATCGCGAACAGCCGCTCGGCCTCCTCGCGGACCACTCGAAGGATCGTGTCCTTGCCTTCGTAGGAGGTGGCATCCCATTGGCTCATGCCGTTCACCTCTTCTCCTCAAGGCGACGACAAGCCGATTTGGTTTAAATGTCAATGACTATCCGAGATAGGCGGCCCTGACCACCGGGTCCTCCCTGATCCGCTCGGGCGGTCCCTGGGCGATGACCTTGCCCAGGTCGAGCACCACGAGCTGGTCGCACACGCCCATCACGAAGCCCATGTCGTGCTCGACGAGCAGCACGGTCGTCTCCAGCCCCGTGACCACCTCGCGGAGCCTGGCCACCTGGTCGGCGTCCAGCCCCGAGGTCGGCTCGTCGAGCAGCAGCAGCCTCGGCCGCCCGGCCAGCGCCCTGGCCAGCTCCACCAGCCGCCGCTGCCCGACCGGCAACGCCGCCGCGTACGCGTCGCGCAGCGGCGACAGCCCGCACAACTCCAGCACCTCGTCCACCCGCTCGCCACGCTCGCGCTCCAGCGCACGCCTCGACGGCCAGGCGGCCAGGTCGCCCAGGAAGTTCTGGCGCGGCCACTCCAGCGCCGCCAGCACGTTCTCGGCCACCGTCAGGCGGCCGAACACCTGGGTGCGCTGGAAAGTACGGCGCACGCCGTGCCTGGCCCGCTTCACCGCGCTCAGCCCGGTCAGATCCTCCTCCTGGAAGCTCACCCGCCCGCCACTCGGCCGGCGCAACCCGGAGATCACGTCGAACAGCGTGGTCTTGCCCGCGCCGTTGGGACCGATCACGCCGCAGATCCCGCCCTCAGGGGCCTCGAAGCTCACCTCCGTCAGGGCCCTGACCCCGCCGAAGGAGACGGACACGTCCTCGACTCTCATGACACCCCCAGGTAGGCCGCCGCCAGCCGCTCGCCGTCGACCTCCGACCGGGAACCGGTCCACGTGATGCGGCCCAAGCGCATGAACGCCACCCGGTCGGCGATCGCCAGCGCCTCCGTCGCCTTCTCCTCGACCAGGAGCAGCGCCACACCCTTGTCGCGCAGCTCGGTGAACAGCTGGAAGACCTGCTCGACCACCCTCGGGGCCAGGCCCAGCGACGGCTCGTCGGCGATCAGCACCCTCGGCGGCCTGACCAGGGCGGGGGCGAGCGTGAGAAGCTGCTGCTCGCCTCCCGACAGGGCACCCGCCGGTACGGCGCGCCGCGTGGCCAGGAGCGGCAGGCGGTCGAACACCGGGGCGGGGTCGGGCAGCCAGGTGCGCAGGTTCTCCTCGACGGTGAGGGAGGGGAAGACGCCGCGGCCCTCCGGGGCCAGCAGGATGCCCGCCCTGGCCCGGCGGTGGGGTTGCCAGGCGGTGACGTCGGTGCCGTCGAGCAGCACCCGGCCCTCGGTGAGCAGGACGTCGCCCGCTGCCACGGCGCAGGTGGTGGACTTGCCCGCACCGTTGGCTCCCAGGAGGGCGACGACCTCGCCCGCGTTGACCTCCAGGTCGACGCCTCGCAGGACGGTGGCCTCGGCTCGGGCGGCTGTGACGTGGCGCAGCTCGAACAGGGGTGCCGGTTGGTCGCCTGCCAGGTTCTGCCGGGCTCCGCCGTACTCCGTCTCGCCGGCCCGGCGGAGGGGGGTGCCGGCGGTTCGTGGACCCGCCGTGTGCACCGCCCCGCTCGCCGTGGCGCGCTCGGCGGTCTTCCGGCGGCGGCGGTAACGTTGCTCGGCCAGCTGGGCGAGCACGCCGTCCGGGTGTTTGGCCAGGATCATCCCGCCCGCCCCGAACAGGATGAGCCCCACGTGCGCCGACACTCCCCACGCCGACAGCAGCTCGGGGAAGACGGCCGCGATGAGCCCGCCCACCACGGCGCCGCCGATGCGCCTCACGCCCTGCAGCACCACGACGGCCAGCCAGACGAATCCGGCGAACGCCGGCAGGTCGGTGGCGGTGGTCGCCCCCTTGGAGATCGCGTACAGCACCCCGCCGAGCCCCGCGATCGCCGAGGCCAGCGCGAAGAGCAGGAACTTGGTCCGCGCCGCCGACAATCCCGAGGTGGTCGCGGCGGCCGGCGCCGAGCGCACGGCGAGGATCGCCCGGCCGGAGGCCGACCGTTCGAGGTTGCGCACCAGCAGCCCGACCAGGCCGATCAGCACGAGCAGCAGCACCACCCGCACCTGCGGCGAGGTCGTGGTGCCCAAGCCCAGGTTGATCGCGGGCAGCGTCCACCCGATGGTGCCGTTGCTGAAGGCGTCGATCTGGAAGAGCACCTGGTCGGCCAGGAGCGCCAGGGCCAGCGTGGCCAGGGTGAGGATGCGCCCGCCGAGCCGCAGCGCGGGCAGGGCGACGAGCATGCCGACAGCGGTGGCGGCGAGCACCCCGAGCACGATGGCCACGATGAACGGCAGCCCGGCGGAGAAGGCCCACCCGCAGGTGAGCGCGGCCATCGCGGCGAAGGAGGCCTGGGCGAGGTTGACCATGCCGCCGATCCCGGTGACGACCACGAAGGAGCAGAAGATCAGCGCCAGGACCAGGCCCTGGGCGACGATGCCCACGTAGTAGTCGGGCTGGGTGAAGGTGTAGGCGAGCAGCAGGGCCAGCCCCACGAGCCAGGGCAGGCGGCGCCGCCACGGCGGCAGGTCGGCGCGGTAGTCGGGCGGCGGCGCGTCCTCGGCCGAGCTGCCCGCCACCCGCTCGCGCGAGCGGTTGAGCAGCAGCAGGCCGAGGAAGAGCAGGATGACGGGTACGGCGGAGCGCAGTCCGGTGATCTCCTGCAGGAACGAGCCGTATCCGGCGACGAGGTTCGTCACCACGCCGAGCCCGAGCCCGGCGGCGAAGGTCCACGGGATGGAGCGCAGCCGCCCGAACACCGCAGCGGTGGCGGAGGCGAACAGCAGCACGGTGTAGGCGTGGGCGTCGAGCCCGACGATGGGCAGCGCCAGCACTCCTGCCAGGCCCGCGAGCAGGCAGCTGAGCATCCAGGCCAGGGCCGAGGTGGAGTCGGGGTCGATGCCGCGCAGCCCGGCCAGGCCGCGCCGGTCGACGCAGGCGCGCATGCGCAGGCCGTACGGGGTGTGGCGCATGAAGGCCCACAGGCCCGCGGCGGCCAGCACGGCGAAGCCGAAGGTGATCAGCTGGTCGCTGTCGAGCGTGACCACGCCGAGGTCGAACAGGGCGGGCGGCGCCGGGCCGACGCCGCGCGGCTGCACGCTCACGTCGACCGGCGCGAGCCCGAGCGGCAGGGCCAGCTCGACCAGGAAGAGCCCGAGGGCGGGCAGCGCGATCGTCAGCCCGATGGTGCCGACGATCTGCGCCGTCTCGCCCGCCGCCGCCAGACCGCGGAACATCACCCGGTGCAGCACCAGCCCGACCAGCGGCGCGAACAGCCCGGCCGCCACCAGGGCGGCGAGCCAGCGCGGCAGGCCGAGCCCCGCGTAGAGCTCGTAGTACACCAGCGCGGTCAGGAAGCCGATCGCGCCGTGGGCGAAGTTGAACACCCCGGTCGCCGCGTACGACAGGGTCAGTCCCGAGCCCAGCACCGCGAAGATCGCGCCGGCGACGAGCCCGCTGAGGATGTATCCAATCACGGCTTGAGCGGCACGTTGTCGAAGCACTTCATGTTCTTGGCCACCTGGAACGCGCCGCCGCTGATCTTCACCAGCGCGCCGCAGCCGTTGGGCTCGTCGTGGTCCTTGGGATAGGCGATGCGCCCGAATCCGGCGTTCTCGTAGGAGAAGGTGCCGTTGGCCACGGACAGGAACTTCTCCCTGGTGAGGTCCTTGCCGGCCTGGTCGGCGACCTTCAGGAAGATGTCGGCCGCCCAGTAGCCGATGGCCAGGTGCTGGGTCAGCTGGGTGCCGGGCGCCACGGCCTCGACGTCCTTGCGCAGCTGCTCGATCTCGGGTGCGGTCGACTCGAAGGGCTCGAACATGGGAGCCGCGATGACGCCCTCGAAGGCCTGGGCCTGGGCGGGGTCCTTGAGGATGTTGGCGTCGTAGCTGGTGGCGTCGGTGAGCACGCCCTGGTAGCCGGCCTTCTTCAGCCCCGCGTAGAGCCCGGCGTTGAACTTGGTGCCCGCGATGACGCTGACGACGACGTCGGGCCGGGTGGCCATGATCTTGTTGACGTGGGGCAGCCAGTCGGGCGGCGGGGCCGCGGCGGGCAGGCTGGAGTCGACGCCGACGAGGCTGAAGCCGGCGGCCTCGAACGACTGGGAGATGGTCTTGCCGCCGTACTTGCTGCCGCT
Source organism: Nonomuraea sp. NPDC050663 (assembly GCF_044456985.1). Taxonomy (NCBI): domain Bacteria; kingdom Bacillati; phylum Actinomycetota; class Actinomycetes; order Streptosporangiales; family Streptosporangiaceae; genus Nonomuraea; species Nonomuraea sp. NPDC050663. The sequence goes on along the minus strand of NZ_JBITGL010000018.1, from coordinate 39,490 downwards.
GGAGTCGGAGGTCTGCACCCAGACCTTCTTGCCCTGGGCGCCGCCGAGCAGGTCGGCCATCTGCCGCCCCCACCAGGTCTGCGACCCCGCGCCCGCCTTGGGCGCCAGGCAGCCGTTGTAGCCGAAGCCGGTCGTGGTGCCGCACCACTGCGGCCCGGTCGCCCAGCCGAACCACGGCACGCCCTGCTGCTCCAGGAAGGCGGCGCCGCCGAAGTTGGGCGCGTGCACGGGCACGAGTGCGAACACGCCGTCCTTCTGCACGAGCTTCTTGGCCGCCGCGTCGCCCTTGGCGGCGTCCTGGGTGTCGTCCTCGGCGCCGACGAACTCGATCTTCCTGCCGTGCACGCCGCCGGCGGCGTTGGCGCGCTCGAACCTGGCCTTGGCGCCGATCTCGGCGTCTTTGGTGGAGTATCCGCTGGCCGAGGTCTTGGTGAGCACTCCGCCGATCTTGATGGAGGTGTCGGTGACACCGGAAGCCGCACCGCTGGCCGTACCGCCCGACTGTTCTGCCGCGCAGGCCGCGGCGGCGAGCGCCGCAGCGGCCAGGACGGCCATCATCCGCTTCCTCATGAAAACCACCTAGCGCTCGCTCGGTTTTCTGAAGAGTAGAATTACGGACATCACCAAGCAACTGCTTGCTACGCAATTGTGCTCCGGCTAGCGTGACGGTCATGCTGACCCGCGCCGCCGTCCTGACCGAATTCCACGCGCCCCTGGAGATCCGCGAGGTCGAGCTGGCCGACCCGGGGCCCGGCGAGGTCCGCGTCCGGATCCGGGCCTCCGGCATCTGCGGCTCCGACCTGAAGGCCATCGACGGCAAGAGCCCCGTCGTCTCCCAGCTGCCCTTCGTGCTCGGCCACGAGAGCGCGGGCGTGGTCGAGAGCGTCGGCGACGGGGTCACGGCGCTCAAGCCGGGCGACCACGTGATCATCGCGATGAGCGGGCCCTGCGGACGCTGCCGCGGCTGCGCCGGGGGCGAGTTCCACCTGTGCTCGGGCCCCGCGCGGATCACCGCGATCATGGGCGGGCCGCCGCGCATGACCCTCGACGGCGCCGAGACCAGGCGCTTCATCGGCATCGGCTCCTTCGCCGAGCACACCGTGGTCTCCGAGCGCATGTGCGTGAAGATCGCCAAGGACGCACCCTTCGCCGCCATGGCCCTGCTCGCCTGCGGCGTCGTGACCGGGGTCGGCGCCGTGCTCAACGTGGCGCGCGTGCAGCCCGGATCCAGCGTGCTCGTCGTCGGCTGCGGCGGGGTCGGGCTCAACGTCATCCAGGGCGCCGTGCTGGCCGGGGCCACCACGATCTACGCCGCCGACATCGCCGAACAGAAGCTCAAGCTGGCCGAGCGGTTCGGCGCGACGCCGGTCCAGGAGTTCCCCCAGAACGTCGACTACGCCTTCGACGCCACCGGCGTGCCGGGCGTGCTGGCCAAGGCCTTCGCCGCCACCCGCCCCGGCGGCACCACCGTCATGGTCGGCAGCCCCCCGCGCGGCCAGAACCTGGAGATCGACCCCAGCCTGCTGTTCGCCTCGCGCCGGCTCATGGGCACCCAGGGCGGCGACGCCTCGCCGCTGCGCGACCTGCCCATGCTCGCCGCGCAGTACATGGCCGGACGGCTCGACCTCGACGGGCTGATCACCGAACGCGTGCCGCTGGAGGACATCAACGCGGCGGTCGAGAGGGTACGGCAGGGCTCGGTGGCCCGCAGTGTCATCGTCTTCGACTGACGGGCGAGGGTACGGCACGCGCCCCACCCCCGCCCGCTCGCAACGGAAGCGCCCCTCCTCCGTGAGAAGAGCACTCCTATCGCGCATCGACCAGCTCACGTGGTGCTGACGCGTGCTCCTCGTGTCCCTCCACCGACAGGTTGGGCAGCAGCCGGTCCAGCCAGCGCGGACACCACCAGTTGGCCCGCCCCAGCAGCACCATCGTCGCCGGCACCAGGAACCCGCGGATGATGGTCGCGTCCACCGCGATGGCCACCGCCAGGCCCACGCCGAACACCTTCACCAGAGGGTCGGGGTAGGCGATGAAGGCCACGAACACGGCGACCATGATGAGCGCCGCCGACGTGATCACCCGTCCGGTCGAGCCCAGCCCCTCGGCCACGGCGCGGCGGTTGTCCCCGTGCTTGAGATAGGCCTGGCGCACCGCCGTCAGCAGGAAGACCTCGTAGTCCATCGACAGGCCGAACAGCACCGCGAACAGCATCAGCGGCACGTAGTTGTCGATCGGGACGCTGAAGATCCACTCCACGAGCATGGAGTCGGAGACCGGCGCGTCCATGCCGACCAGGCGGCTGCCCAGGCCCAGCGAGAAGACCAGCGCCAGCGCGCCGAAGGCGGCGCCGAGCGAGATCAGGTTCATCACCGCGGCCTTCACCGCCACCACGGGGGCGCGGAAGGCCAGCAGCAGGAGCAACGCGCTGAGCAGCACCACGACGCCGATGACCAGCGGGGTGCGCTCGACCATCCGGCCGCCGACGTCGGCCATCGCCGCCACCTCGCCGCCGACGTGCACCTTCGCGCCGGGCAGCTCCACCGCGCGCACCGCCTCGACGACGTCCAGGGAGCGCGGGTCGCCGGGCGCGTAGTCGGGGATGACCTGCACCAGGACCGACCTGCCCGACTCGTTGAGCTTGGCGGGGCCGACGCTCGCCACGCCCGGCACCTCGTCCAGCGCCTGCCGTACGGCATGCGCGTCGCCGGTGCCGTCGGCCACCACGATCAGCGGCCCGTTGGCGCCGGGCCCGTAGCCGGTCTGGATCAGCTCGTAGGCGCGGCGGGTGGTGGTGCCCTCCTCGGCGTAGGAGTCGCCGAGCGGGCCGAGCTTCAGCGTCAGGGCGGGCGCGGCCAGCGCGGCCAGCACCAGCACGCTGCCGATCAGCACCCGCCAGGGCCGCCTGGCGACCCAGCGGGCCAGACCTCCCCAGCCGCTGTCCTCCGAGCCGCGCGCCCTGAGCACCCGCAGCGCGTTGATCTTCGGCCCGAGCACGCCCAGCATCGCGGGCACCAGCGTGACCGAGGTGAGCACCGCGCACACCACCGACAGGCCGGTGATCCAGCCGAGCGTCTGCAGCAGGGGAAAGCCGCCGAGCATGAGCGCGCTCAGCGCGATGATCACCGTGCCGCCCGCGAACACGACCGCGCCGCCCGAGCTGGAGGTGGTCCTGCGCACGGCCTCCACGGTCGGCACGCCGTCGGCCAGGAGCCTGCGATAGCGCGAGATGAGGAACAGGGCGTAGTCGATGCCCACGCCCAGGCCGATCATGGTGGCCATGATGCCCGCCTGCTTGGGCACGTCGATCACGTGGCCGAGCAGGCCGATCATGCCGAGCCCCGTCACGACGCTGACCAGGGCGCTGAAGATCGGCACCAGGGCGGCGACGAGCGTGCCGAAAGCGAGAACGAGCACCAGCAGCGCGATGAGGACTCCGGCGATCTCGCTCGGGCCGGTCTTGATCTCCTTGTCGGCGGGCGTGGAGTTGTCGGCGGGCACCACCTCGACGCCGAACTCCCGTGCCGGGTCGGCGGCCTTCGCGATCGTCTGGGCGGTCTGCGCCGTCTTGGTGGTGTCGTGGCCTTCGAGCCTGACGACGATCATCCCGATGTTCGGGTTCGCCGACGGCCTCAGCTCGGCGTCCACGACGTGCGGCAGCTCCTCGATGCGCTCGACCGAGTCGTCCAGCGCCCCCTTGCGCGGCTCCGCGGCCAGCGCCGCGTCCGCGTACAGGACCAGCTGGACCGTCCCGCCCGTGCCGTAACCCGGACCGAAACCCTCGGCCATCAGGTCGTGGGCCCGCTGCGCGTCGCTGCCGGGGATCGACACCTCGTTGCTCACCGGGCTGCCGAGCGCCAGGCTGCCGCCCATCAGGGCCGCCGCGACGATCACCCACAGGGCCAGCACCCAGCGGCCGTGCCGCGCGCACCAGCCGCCCAACCGTCCCAGCAGACCCGACATTGGCTTTCCCCTCGTCCTGTACGCCCGTACAGGACCTACGATAAGCAGTGCTGCACCACCTGGGAAGTGAGACGATGACCACACTCGATCACGGCAACGACACCCGCAGCCGCATCCTCGCCGCGGCGCAGAAGCTGTTCGCCGAGCGCGGCTACGCCGCCACCTCGCTCGCCGACATCGCCGGAGCCGTCGGGCTGACCAAGACGGCCGTCGCCTACCACTTCCACCCCAAGGACCGGCTCGCCGCCGAACTCATCGCCCCCGCCGCCGACGACCTGTTCGACTTCCTCGGCACCCCCTTCGACACCTTCGCGCGCTGCCTGGACGGGCTGGTGACCTTCTGCGTACGGCATCGCGCGGTGGTGCGGCTCATGCTGGAGGACATCGGACGCGTCGACGAGGCGCCGCCCGGCTCCACCGGCGAAGCGGTGCGCACCTTCCGCGACGAGATCTACGCCAAGCTGGTCGGCCCCGAGCCCACGGACTTCACCAGGGTGCGGGGGTGGGCGGCGCTGGGGGCGCTGGAGTACGGCATGGTGCACACGATGGACCTGCCGGAGGAGACGGTACGGCAGAGCCTGCTGGAGCTCCTGTCCCGCTGGTCCTGACCACCACCCTCGTGCCTCGGCTCTCGGGTTGCGGCTCTCAGGTCGGTCCCGGGCGTCGGGGGTTCAAGGGCTGGGGCTCGGGGCCGGGGTCGTCGGCTCCTCGCTCGGCTCCGGCTCGGGCTCCGTCTGCCCCATCACGCCCACGGTCAGCGTCACCATCCGCCCCGGCCTGGCACACGTCCCCGCGGCCACGTTCTGGGCCAGCACCACGTCACCCTGACCCAGATCGCTCACCAGCTGCGGCACCACCCTCACCGCGAACCCGGCGCCCGCGAGCTGCTTGGTCGCCTGAGCCCGCTGCCTGCCGACCACCCCCGGCACCTGCGCGCCGTTCCTCGCCACCGTCAGGTCGACCTTCGTCCCCGCCTTCACCCTGCTCCCCTGCGCCGGACTGGCCGCGGTCACCTTGTTCCCACCACCGACCGCACACGTCAGCGTGACCTTGCCCACCGCCAGACCGCTCCCGGCCAGGGCCGACGCCGCTGCCGGACGGGTCAGGCCGACCACCTCGGGCACCGCGATCCCCGCCGAGACCGTCAGGCTCACCCGCGACCCCGCCGCCACCTTCACCCCCGCCGCCGGGACGCTGCCGAGCACCTGGCCGACCTTCCGCGGCGAGTCGACCTCGGACACCTCACCCAGCACCAGGCCGCTGGCCTTGAGCCTCTTCTGGGCCGCGGCCCGATCCATACCGACGACGGCCGGGATCGGGACCTGGGCCACCGGAGGCGGCCCGCCGGTCGGGCGCTCGGCCGGCTTGTCAGAGGGCGCCTCCGAGCGCTTCTCCAGGGAATTCTCGCTCTCCAGCTGCGGCTGGAGCGCGAGGGGGGTCGTCGTCACCACCACGGTCGGCCCGGCGGCTGCCTGAGGCGGGGGGCCGTTCTGTCGGGAGATGCTCGGCCAGACGACGGCCACCAGGATGGCGGCGGTCACCAGGAGCGCGCCGGAGACGGCCAGCCCGGCACGGTTGACGGCACTGGCCCTGGGCGAGGTGACCAGACTCGCGCCCAGACCACCCACGGCCATCCCAGCACCCGCTGCGGCGGCTCCGGCAGTCCCGGCACCTCCGGCGGCCGCACCACCCTCGGCGGCCCCGGCGGGCGGCCCGCCCCTCGACCCAGCGCTCGCTCGGCCTCTCGGCCCGGCCCCCGGCTCACCCCACGGCCCGCTTTGCCCTCTGCCCCCCGGCTCGCCTTGCCGCCTGCCCCCTGGCTCGCGTCTCGGCCCGCCTTGCCCCCCGCCCTCGGGCTCGGCGTCTGGCAGGCGATACGTGTCCGGGGCCGCGCCCGTGGCCTCGGGCTCGGCGATCGGGGGGCCGTCGAGCGAGACGCCCGCCGCCATCCACCCCATCGGATCGGTGTCCTCCGCGTCGGCCGCCCGCAGGACGTGCGGCGGAGGTGAGCGCAGCACCTCCGCCGGCACCCCCTCGGCGCCGCCGAGCAGCTCCAGCAGCAGATCCCGGCTCGTGGGCCGGTTGCGCGGATCCTTCTCCAGGCAAGCCGCCACCAGTTCCCGTAACGCCCCCTCCAGACGCCCGAGCGCGGGCGGCGCGGTGAGGATGCGGTGCAGCACCGGCGCGACGGAGTCCTGCCCGAAAGGAGCGGAGGCATTCGCGGCGAAGCACATCGTGGCGCCCCACGCGAACACGTCGGCCACCCCGCTCACGGCGGAGGCGGTGATCTGCTCGGGCGCCATGTAGGCGGGTGTCCCGACGCTTCGCCCGCTCTGGGTGGCGGCGGCGTCGAGGGCGCGGGCCAGCCCGAAGTCGATGACGCGCGGCCCGTCGGGGCCCAGCAGCACGTTCTGAGGTTTGAAGTCGCGGTGCACGATGCCCGCCCGGTGGATGGCCGCCAGCGCGGTGGCGCATCCCACGGCCAGGCGTTCCAGCGAGGCTCCGCGCCGCGGCCCGGTCAGCGCCACCTCGCGGTGGAGCGAGGGCCCGTCGACGTACTCGCTGACGATGAACGGCCGGCCTTCTGCGAAGCCGACGTCGAGCACCTGCGCGGTGCAGAATCTCGCCACGTGCTTGGCCAGCTCGACTTCGCGCAGGAAGGCGGCCTGTTCGTCCCCCACGGTGCCGTGCAGCAGTTTGACCGCACAGCTCACCTCGTGATGGGCCCCTCCCGACGGCTCGTACTCGTCCCGCTCAGGACTCCTGGTGCCGAGATAGACCACTCCCTGACCGCCCTCACCGAGGCGGCCTGACAGTTCGTAGTCTCCCAGTCGCCGAGGGTCCCCCGTCCTGAGCGGCTGCGCTATGGGCACGGGCGCCTCCCCTCGCTAGCGGCCCGTCGTTGGTCTCCACTGAATGAGACGTATCCGAGGCAGTCAACGGTTCGCGGGGCGATTGCCGCCTGACTGTGACACACCAGGTCAGGAGGGGCGTGCCACCGTGCCCGAGTAGGTGACGGTGTTGTCACCTGATCGCATGACCTTTATCTCCAGCTGGTTCGAGTCGCGGGTGGGGCTGAGGACGAGGGTGCCGGGGTAGCACTCCTTGCCCTCCACGCGGTCGAGGCTGAAGGTGAGGGGTTTGCCGCCGGGGCTGAGCATGCCTTCGCAGTGCAGGTCGGCTCCCCAGCGCATGTGCGAGTCGCCCTGACCTGTGAGGTTCAGTTCGACGGGGAAGACGCGGCCCGCGGCGGGGTGGACGGCGGTGCCGGTCCACTGGCCGGTGAGGGTGGGGAGTTTGGGCGAGTCCAGCCACAGGACGAAGCCGGCCACCGCCGCGGCGAGACCGGCGACGAGGATGAGCGCCTGCCACCACTTCGGCCGCCGCCGCTGCTGCTTCGGCGCCGCCGCCTCGCCGCCCGGCAGGGTGAGCGCGATCGCAGGGCGAGCCGCGGCCTCGGAAGGCGCCGAGGGCACGGCCCCCGGCGCCGGTGCCCCGGTGGGCGGGTCCGAAAGCTGCAGCAGCCGGAGCACCTCCTCCGCCGACGGCCGTTCCTCCGGGACGGGTGCCAGGCAGGCCTCCACGATCTCCCGCAGCGACCCGCTCAGCTCCCCCAGGTCCGCCCTGCCGTACACGATCTTGGCCAGCACCTCCTGGTAGGTCGCCCCGCCGTACGCGTGCCGCCCGTTGGCCGTGAACGCGACGGCCAGCCCGAACGCGTACAGATCGGCGGCCGGCCCGACCGCCTCCCCCTTGACCTGCTCGGGTGCCATGTACGCCGGTGAGCCCACCGCGAGCCCGGTGGTGGCGTCGGTGCCCGCCAGCCGCGCGACGCCGAAGTCGATCACTCGCACCCCGTCGAGCCCGAGCAGTACGTTGCCGGGCTTGAAGTCCCGATGCACGACGCCGGCGCGGTGGATGGCGGCCAGGGCGGTGGACATGCCGATCGCCAGCCGGTGCAGCGACCCGCCGGTGCGGGGCCCGCTCGCGATGACGTGCTCGCGCAGCGACACCCCGTCGACGTATTCGCTGACCAGGTAGGGCCGCCCGTCGGCGATGCCCGCGTCGAGCAGCGGGGCGGTGCAGAACGGTGCGACCCGGCGCAGCGCCTCGATCTCTCCCTGCATGCGCCGTTCGTCCACGCTGGCGTGCAGCAGCTTGACGGCGGCCGCGGGGTCGGCCAGGTAGACCACGCCCTGGCCGCCCTGGCCGAGCCTGCCGACGAGTTCGTACGCGCCCAGCTGTCGCGGGTCCTCAGGGCGAAGCGGGGCGGGTCTCGACATAGGGGGAGATTATGGCAGCCAGCGTGTCCAGCACCGGCAGCACCTCGTCGGCGGTGCCGCTGGGCACGTTGGCCACCACCTCCTCGATCCCCAGCGTGGCGAAGTACTCGAGCTTCTCGGGGGTGGGCAGCGAGCCGAACGGGATGATGCGCTTGTCGCCGCAGGTGTCGCGGAAGGCGGGCAGGGCGGCCTTGATGCCCTTGGCGCCGATCGGGATCCAGCCGTCGCCGTACTCGGCCACGTGCGCGAACAGCTTGGGCCCCGCCGCGCCGCCGAGGTAGATCGGCGGCATCACCGTGGGTTTGGGCCATGAATAGGTCGGACCAAAGCTTTCCGACGAGGCCTGCTCCTGGCTCCACAGCGCCTTCATGGCGAGCATGTGCCGCCGTGCCACGTCCCTGCGCTCGGCGTACGGCACGCCGTGGTGCTCGACCTCGGGCGCGTTCCACCCGAACCCGACCCCCACCGCCACCCGGCCGGGCGCGAGGTGGTCGAGGCTGGCGATGGCCTTGGCCGTGACGAGCGGTTCGCGCTGCGCGGCCAGCAGGATGCCGGTGCCCAGGGTGATGCGCTCGGTGACGGCCGCTGCGGCGGCGAGCGCGACGAGCGGGTCGAGCGTGCGCTTGTACGACTCCGGCACGTCGGGCTGTCCCGGCGTGTGGGGGGTGGCGACGGGCATGTGGGTGTGCTCGGGCAGGTAGAGCGAGCAGAGCCCGCGCTCCTCGACGGCCCGGGCCAGCCGCGTGATGGAGATCGACCGGTCGGTGGCGAACATCGTGACGCCCAGCCGCATGACGCCCCTCTCTCTACCAAGCGATTGCTCGGTTCAGATTCTTAGAGTAGCTTGCTGACCATGTTCGTGGAGTTGGACGGGTTTCGGTTGTTCTACACCGATGACGGTTCCGGGGACACCACACTGCTGCTCGTCCACGGCTGGGGCGCGGACTCGCATCAGTGGGTGCACCACCTGCCCGCGCTCACCCAGCACTACCGGGTGATCGCCGTCGACCTGCGCGGACACGGCTACTCCTCCGCCCCGGAGACCGGCAACACCGTGACCGCGATGACCCGCGATCTCGCCACCCTGCTCCAGGAGACAGGCCCGTGCGTGGCCGTCGGGCACTCGATGGGAGCCGTCATCGTCTCCCGCCTGGCCGTCGAGCACCCCGAGCTGGTCAGGGCCCTCGTCACCGTCGACCCCGGCTACGGCTGGCCCGCGGGCGTGGGCCGCATCTCGCTGGGGCTTCTCGACGGCCTGCGCGGCCCCGACCCCGCGGCCGCGGCCGTCCAGATCGACCAGTGGTGCTACACCGCCGCCTCCCCCGCCTGGCTGCGCGAATGGCACCGCAGGAGGTTGCTGGCCACGCCGCCGCACGTGCTGGCCCAGGCGTTCGAGTCTCTCTGGGACGGCCCCGACGCGATCGGGACCCGCCCGGCCGCCGACGCCTACCTGTCGCAGCGGACCTGCCCGGTGCTGTCGTTCTGGGCCAACCCGGCCCAGGCCGCCTGGGAGGCCGACCTGCTGAAGGACCCCCGCTCGCGCACGATCTGCTGGCCGGGAAGCGGCCATCGGCTGCACGAGGAACGCCCTGCCGAATTCGCTCTTGTCGTCACTGAATGGCTGAGGAGTCTCACGTGAAGTTCGCCATCTTCCTGAACCCCCAGATCCCGGGCTCCGGGTACGCCGCGGAGGCGAACGCTCGCGCCAAACGGCCGATCGGCCGCGACACCGAGTCCTACCAGGGGTTGCTGCACGAGGTGCGCGAGATCGCGGTCCACGCCGACCGCATCGGCTTCGACGCCCTCATGATGACCGAGCACCACTTCCACTCGGAGGGCATGGAGTTCTCGGTCAACCCGCTGATGTTCCTGACGGACCTGGCGGCCCGCACCGAGCGCATCCTGCTGGCGCCGCTCGGCATGGTGCTGCCCGCGTGGGACCCGATCCGCGCGGCCGAGGACGTGGCGCTGCTCGACCAGTTCTCCAAGGGCCGGCTGCGCCTCGGCGTGGCGCGCGGCTACCAGAACCGGTGGATGAACGTGCTGGGCCAGCGCTGGCACGCCGCCGCCGCCCGCTCCGACGGGTCCAAGTCCGACGACCGCAACTTCGACGTCTTCGGCGAAGTGATCAAGATCATGAAGATGGCGTGGACGCAGGAGACGCTGCGCTACAAGTCGGACGTGCTCGACTACTCCGTGCCCTACCCCTACGAGGGCATCGAGGGCTGGCCCGCGCAGGAGTGGACGCAGACCTTCGGCGCGCCGGGCGAGCTCGACGACGAGGGCAGGGTCCAGGCGATCTCGGTCTGCCCCCGGCCCTACCAGAACCCGCACCCCGAGTTGTGGCAGCCGTTCACGATCTCCGACCGCAGCGTCATCCGCGCCGCGCAGGAAGACATCATGCCGTGGATGTTCACCCCCAACCCCGACGACCACGCGGCCAAGGCCAAGCTCTACCAGGAGGAGTCGGCCAAGGCGGGACGCCACTACAAGCTGGGCGAGCACACCGGCATCCTGAAGATCGTGGGCATCGCCGACACGACGGAAGAGGCGATCAACACCTACGGCCGCGGCATCCCCAAGGACTTCGCCGCCTTCTTCGGCCCCTTCGGCTACCTGGAGGTGCTGCGGAAGAAGGAGGACGACAGGCACAAGCCCATCTCGCCGGAGAAGGGCGACGTCAAGCGCATGAACGACGTCGAGATGGCGCTGTTCGGATCGCCCGACGACGTCAAGCGCGGCATCCAGCGCATGCTCGACCGCATGCCGGACCTGGAGTGGTTCGGCCTGTACATGCAGGGCCAGCAGGGCGTGCTGCCGCTCGACACGGTCAAGCGCAACCTGGAGCTGTTCGCCACCAAGGTCATCCCGGAGTTCCAGTGAGGTACTGGCTGGGCGCCTCCTTCGTCGACACGGGCGAGTTCACCCAGCTCGCCCGGATCGCCGAGGACTGCGGCTTCGACACCTTCACGCTGTCCGACCACCTCTTCTACGCCGACTTCGCCACGCCGTACCCCTATTCGCGCAGCGGGAAGCCGCGCTGGGACGCCTCCACACACTGGCCGGACGCATGGGTGACGATCGGGGCGATGGCGGCGGTGACGACGCGGCTGCGTTTCGCGCCGAACGTCTACATCGCTCCCGCGCGTGACCTGCTCACCGTGGCCAAGCAGGTCTCCACGGCGGCGGTGCTGTCGGGCGACCGGGTGACGTTCGGGGTGGGCGTGGGCTGGTGCAAGGAGGAGTTCCTGGCCACCGGCCAGGACTTCCACACGCGTGGCCGCCGCCTCGACGCGATGATCCCGCAGCTGCGCCGGTTGTGGAGCGGCGAGGCCATGACCCTGCCGGGCATCCCGGAGTTCTCCATCGCCCCCACGCCCGAGCGCCCGATCCCGGTGTACGTGGGCGGCGACAGCGAGGCGGCCCTGCGCCGGGCGGCCCGGCTCGGTGACGGCTGGATCGGCAACCGCATCTACGCCGAGGAGCAGCTCGACGAGGTGCTGGCGGCGCTGCGCAAGTATCTGGCGGAGTACGGCAGGCCCGCCGACGCCCTGGAGATCGTCGCCCCGCTGGCCGTGCTGCCCGATCGCGACACCTACCGTCGCTGGCACGACAAGGGCGTGTCGGCCACGATGGCCGCGCCGTGGTGGCTGGCCTCGCCGGAGGAGAAGGCCACGCTGAGCGGCCTCGACCTGAAGCGGGTGACCATGGAGAGGTTCGCCGAGGAGATCATCAGGTGAGCATCTCCCGCAGCACCTCCTCGACCGCGTTGGGCGGCACCTCGGTGACCGCCCCGATGCGCAGCAGCGCGGCCAGCCCCAGGTAGCCGCTGTAGGCCGACAGCGCCCTGTCGCGCGCGGCCTGCGGCGGGTGGCCGAGCTGCTCCAGCGCGGCCGCGATGTAGCCGAGCCGCCGCTGGCTCACCCGCCGCGCCACCTCCGCGACGGCGGGGTCATCGGCGGCGCCGACCAGGCGCAGCGACACCGAGGCGTCGCGCGGGTCGGAGAAGGCCAGCTCCAGCAGGGCCCGCAGGCGTGCGGCCGGGTCGGGGATCTCCTCCAGGAAGCCGATGATCTCGCCCGTCGAGGTCTCCCAGCGCTGCAGCGCGGCCTCCACCAGGGCCTGCCGGTTGGTGAAATGCCAGTAGAAGCTGCCCTTGGAGACGCCCAGTCTGGCGGCGACCGGCTCGACGGCGACCGCCGCGGGCCCGCCCTCCGCCATCGCCTCCAGAGCGGCGTTCGCCCAGTCGTCCGCGGTGACCTTCGCCATGTTGACATCTTTCCATACGCCAGCGTACGGTCCGACCATACGCAACCGTATGGAGTGATGCGACAATGGTTCACGTCCGGCCTGACGCCGCCGAACGGCACAGCATCGTCATCGACGCGCCGCCCGAGCGCGTCTGGGCGGCGCTGAAGTCCTTCTCCGCGAGAGATCTGAAGATCGTCAAACCGCTGTTCGTGCTGCGCGGCCTGGCCGCGCTGGTGCGCCACGGCCACCTCCAACGCGACCTGCCCGCCGCCTTCGTGCCGCTCACCGAGATCCCCGGCAAGGAGCTCACCAGCGGCATCGTCGGCCAGTGGTGGAAGCTCGGCGCCGCGCGCAACGTCGCGATCGCCGACGCCGCGGCCTTCGAGGCCTTCGCCGAGCCCGGCTACGCCAAGGGCGTCTTCGGCTTCACCCTGGAGGCACACGCCGGCCGTACGAAACTGACCACCGAGACGACGGTCACGGCGACCAGCCCCGACGCCCGGCGGGCCTTCCTGCGCTACTGGCGGGTGATCCGTCCCGGGAGCGGCCTGATCCGCGTGATGATGCTCCGCCGCGTCAAGGCGATAGCCTCTGGACGTGCTTGAACGGATCACGGCGACCCGCTACGTCACCCCGCTGCGGGAGGGCGGCTCGCTGCCAGGCGTGGTGGAGGCCGACGACTACGGCACCTACGCCGTGAAATTCCGGGGCGCCGGCCAGGGCCGGCGGGTGCTCGTCGCCGAGATCATCTGCGCCGAGCTCGCCCGCCGCCTGGGCCTGCGCACCCCCGACCTGAAGCTCATCGAGCTCGACGCCCAGTTCGGCGTGCGCGAGCCCGACCACGAGATCCAGGAGCTGCTCAAGAACAGCGCCGGGCTCAACCTGGCCGTCGACTTCCTCCCGGGAGCGCTCAACTTCGAGCCGCTCACCTGGACCCCCGACCCGGCCTTCGCCGCCCGCGTCGTCTGGTTCGACGGGCTGATCCACAACGTCGACCGCAGCTGGCGCAACCCCAACCTGCTGCTGTGGCACGGCGACGTCTGGCTGATCGACCACGGCGCGGCGTTGTGGTTCCACCACAACTGGAAGGGCGCCGACCCGCGACGGCCCTACGACGACTCCGACCACGTGCTGGCCCCGTTCGCCGAGGGCGAGGGCCGCATGGAGGTCACCCGCGCGATGCTGGAGGAGGCCACCGCGCTCGTCCCCGACGAGTGGCTCGACGACGAGCCCGGCTTCGACTCCCCCGCCGACGTACGGCACGCGTACGTGGAACACCTCCACCGGCGCGCCCTCGACGGCTGGGACAGCGCCGTCACCGAGCGACGCAAGAGCGGCCCCGGCTCCGTCGGCGCCTTCCACCGAGGTCAGTGATGGACGTCTACGAGTACGCGGTCATCCGCGTCATCCCCAGGGTCGAGCGCGGCGAGCTAATCAACGCCGGCGTGCTGCTCTACTGCCAGCCGCGTGACTACCTGTGCGCCAGGGCCGAGCTCGACGCCGTACGGCTGCGCGCCCTCGACCCGGTGGCCGACGTGCGTGCCGTACGGCAGGCGCTGTCGGCCTACGAGCTGTCCTGCGCCGACGAGCAGGGCCCGCTCTCGCGCGAGTCCCTGGGCAGCCGCTTCCGCTGGCTGACCGCCCCGCGCAGCACGATCGTGCAGGCCGGTCCCGTGCACGCCGGCCTCACCGGCGACCCGGCCCAGGAGCTGGATCGCCTGTTCGGCAAGCTCGTCAGGCTCTAGCGCCGCAGCTACGCCCGGCCATCAGGGACGGTCAGGACGACGGGGACTGTTCCGGCGCTCTCAGGGGTCTTCCGGCGCCGGTGACCCCTTGAGTTCGTGGAAGCCCGGCGTCCCCGCGACCAGGAGCAGCCCGTCCCACAACCGCCCCGCGGCCTCGCCGGACGGGATCTCGGAGATCACCGGGCCGAAGAACGCCACCTGGCCCGCCGCGACGATCGGGGTGCCGACGTGCGGCCCGACGCGGTCGATCCCGCGTGCCGTGGACGCGCGCAGGAAGTCGTCGAGGGTGGTGTCGCCCGCCCGCTCCGCCAGCTCGGCGGGCAGCCCGGCCTCGGTCAGCGCGGCGGCGAAGTCCCAGTCGTCGCGCTTGCCGTACGCGGAGTAGAACGCGCCGAGCGCCTCCTTGCCGTGCTCCAGCTCGACGGCGGCGCAGACGCGGGCGGGGTACCAGAGGTAGCCCTCGGTGTCGCCCTCCGGGTCGACCTCCAGGTGCTCGTTGAGCGCGGAGAGGCTGAGCAGCTGCCAGCGCACGGTCACCGGCCGCACGCGGGTTACCTCCAGCAACCAGCGCGAGGCGTTCCAGGTGTACGGGCAGGACGGGTCGAGCCAGAAGTCGACGGTCACATGATTGGGCACGTCTAGAAAAGTACCGACATGAACGTGTCGACCTCGTGGAAGCCCACCTTGCGGTAGACCGCCCGCGCGGCCTGGTTGAAGTCGTTGACGTACAGCGACACCACCGGGGCGAAGCACGACAGCGCCGCCTCCACGACCGCCGCCATCCCGGCCACCGCGTGCCCGTGGCCGCGCAGCTCGGGAGCGACCCAGACGCCCTGGATCTGGCACGCCTGCGGGGTGACCGCCCCGATCTCGGCCTTGAACACCACCCGGCCGTCGTCGATGCGCGCGTAGGAGCGTCCGATGCGGATCAGCTCGGCCACCCGGGTGCGGTAGAGCGCCCCGCCGTCGCCGATGTTGGGCGAGACGCCGACCTCCTCGGTGAACATCGCCACGCACGCCGGCAACATCACGTCGAAGTCCTCCGGCCTGGCACGCCGCACGAGCGGGTCGGCGGCGACCGGCGACTTCTGGGTGGTGGCCATCACCGGCTGGCGCCAGCGGATCGCGCGGGCCCGGCCCCAGTACGGCTCCAGCCGCTCCCACAGCGGCCCGACCGCGTCGGCGGGTCCCACGATCGACGAGCAACGGCGGCCCTGGCGCCGGGCGCGGTCGGCGAAGGCGTGGACCGCCTCGGGACCGGCGTTGACCGGCACCATGTTGGCTCCGGCGTAGCAGAGCGACACGAGCGCGCCGCGCGGCCCGTATCCCCACATCTGCCCGCCCAGCCGGGCCGGATTGAGCCCGACGGTGCGAACCCTGGAGGCGACGAAGACGTTGGCGACCGGGTCGGTGTCGAGGAGTGCGATGACCTCGTCCCGATCGCTGTCGTCCAGGACGCGCGACGCCGAAGTACGCAGCATCACATGTGCAGCCTACCTCCGACGGACCAGGATCTCCGTGAGCCTCCCGCTTCCGGCTGCGGACATCCGCTCGGCGGGCCTCGGCCCCGGCATCGCCGGGCAGGTCGTGGCACGCGGCAGCGTGCCGTCGTTGAGGTAGCGCGCCAGGTGCCTGTCGATGCACGCGTTGCCCGCCAGCGAGACGCCGTGGTTGCCGCCCGGGTCCACCACCATGTGCGCGGTGGGCAGCAGCTTGGCCAGGTTGACAGCCCCGTTGTACGGCGTGGCGGCGTCGAGCCGCGACTGCAGCATCAGGATCGGCGGCAGCTTGTCGGAGCCCTTGACCTGCGGGGGCGTGCCACCGGGGACGGACCAGAACGCGCACGGCGCGTTGTACCAGGCGTTGGGCCACGTCATGAAGGGCGCCTTGCGGTGCATCGCGGTCATGTCGGAACGCCAGCGCGCCCAGTCGCGCGGCCAGGCGGCGTCGCGGCACTGCACGCCCAGGTAGACGGCGTAGCCGTTCTCGCTCTCCGCGTCGTTGGCCGCGTGCTGGCGGTAGGCACGGACGAGCCCGTCGACCTTGCCCTTGCGCACGTACGCGGACCAGGCGCCGGCCAGCTGCGGCCACACGGCGTCGGAGTATCCGGCCACGGTGAAGATGTCGTCGAGCTCGCTCGGGCCCACGATGCCGCCGGCCGGGCGCTCGCGCAGCCGCGAGCGCATCGTGTACCAGGCGAAGGTGGTCTGCTTGAGGTTGCGGCCCAGCTTGTAGATGGAGCGGTTGGCGGCGGTCCAGGCCAGGAAGGCCCGGTGCCGCTTGTCGAACGCGCGGTTCTGGGCGAGGTTGGCGTCGTACCAGACGGCGCCGGGGTCGACCGAGCTGTCGAGCACCAGCCGCTTGACGTGCGAGGGGAACAGGGTGGCGTAGAGCGCGCCCAGATAGGTGCCGTAGGAGTAGCCGAGGTAGCTGATGCGCTCCTCGCCCAGCGCCTGGCGGATGACGTCGAGGTCGCGGGCGGCGTTCTCGCTGGTCAGGTGCGGCAGCATCCAGGCCCACAGGTTGCCGCAACGCTGGGCGTAGTCCTTGGCCCTGCCGATGAGCGCGCTCTCCTCGGCCGGGGTGCGCGGCACGTGGTCGGGACGCGGCGGCGCGTAGTAGACCTCCGGGTCGACGCAGCGCAGGCTCGGCTCGCTGCGGCCCACCCCGCGCGGGTCGAAGCCGATCACGTCGTAGCGGTCGGCCAGCGAGGCCGGCAGCGCGGCGGCGACGTACTCCGCCAGCTCGCGCCCGCTCGCCCCCGGCCCTCCGGGGTTGACCAGCAGCGTGCCCAGGTGGTTGTGGTCACGCGACACCGTGCCGCGGATGCGGTTGAGGGCGATCTTGATCTGCTGGCCCATCGGGTCGCGGTGGTCGAGCGGCACGCGGACCGTCGCGCACTCCACGCCGGGCTGGTCGGGCGTACGGCGCTGCGAGGTGAGCCCGCGGAGCACCTGGTCCACCACGGACGGAGCCCGCCCGCACGGTCCCCATACGACCGTTCCCCGGGGGAATGTCCGGGCTTGCGCAACCCCGGTCAGCCCCGCACTCAGCAGCGTCAATACAGTGATCATCCCGACGGCCCGTTTCACGACTGGCATGCTCCCAAGCACGAACCGCCGGGACCTGGGCTATTGCCATTCTGTAATCACAAGATTGCACAGTGTTATATCGCCACGGCCTCCAACCCCGGGACGCGCGGACGGCGTTTCCTAGGACGAAAGGAGACGCATGGACCGATATGAGGGCTTCCGGGAGTTCGTCCACGCCCGGCAGCAATCGCTGATGCGCAGCGCCTACCTGCTGACCGGCGACGCCCACCTGGCAGAAGACCTGCTGCAGACCGTGCTGACCAAGGTCGCCAGGCACTGGCCCAAGCTGGCCGCAGGCGGCAGCCCGGAGGCCTACGCCCGCAAGGCGCTGATCAACCAGCACATCTCGTGGCGACGCCGGTTGCGCCGGGACGTACCCACCCCGGTCCTGCCCGAGCAGGGGCACGACGCGAGCGACGCCAGCCTGCACCGCCTGGCCCTCCAGGACGCCCTGGCCCGGCTGACGCCGCGCCAGCGTGCCGTCCTGGTGCTGCGTTTCTACGAGGACCGCTCGATCGAGGAGACCGCCGAACTGCTCGGCTGCTCCGCCGGGACGGTCAAGAGCCAGACCCACCACGCCCTGGGCCGGCTACGCGTCCTTGCCCCCGAACTCGCCGAGCTGCTGGAGGCCACGTCATGACCGACCTGTTCCGCGACCGCCTGGAAGACCTGGCCGACCAGGCTCCCTCCGGCCCCGGCGACCTGGCCGAGCGTGCCGTACGGGGCGCCCGGCGCCAGCGCGCCGGCACGCTGCTGTCCGCGCTGGCCGCGGTGATCGCCCTGTCGCTGGGCGCCGCCGCCGTGACCGTCGACCGCGGCGGCGACGACGGCGTCACCACCGGCACCGTCTCCGAGACGCTGCCCCCGTCCGGCGTGGGGCCGCTCAGCCACGCCTACTACGACTTCTGCGGCGAGAAGTGGAATCTCGGAGGCAACACGGCGAGCTTCTCCGGCCGCACGTGCACGCAGTGGAAGGTCGTCACCCGCTCGGGGCAGACCTACCGCATGCCGGAAGCGCTCAGCGTCTACACCGAACAGAGCGCCGAGAACTACATGAACACCGCGGCCCCCGTCGCCATCACGCCGGACGGCCTGCGCATCGCCTACTACGACGAGGCCGCCCAGCGCTTCGCCATGCGCGAGCTGGACAGCGGCAGGATCGTGCACAGCCCGCAGACCGTCACCCGCGCCGAGCTCGTCTCCCGCGGCACCGGGCTGATGCTCTCCCCCGACGGGCGCCGGATGGCCACCTACGACACGATCACCGACCTGGAGACCGGGGAGAGCACCGCCGTGCCCAAGGGCTGGTACACCACGAAGCTCGCGAGCGGAGACCTGCCCGCCGTGGTCACCAGCGAGCGCGGGCCGATCGGACTGCTGGCCGACGGTCAGGTCCGCGAGCTCTACCGGCCCAAGCACTGGTTCCGGGTCGCGGGGCTCACCCCCGACGGCACCGGCCTGGTCGGCATCACCGGCACCGTGCCCGCCGACCAGAACGTGACCGAGGAGGGCCAGATCCCGTACGACACCGTCGTCACCATCGACACAGAAACCGGCAAGGAACGCAGCCGCGCGGCGTTCACCGGCGCCCCGCCGGACATCTCCCCCTTGCGGACAGGCGTTCTCGACGAGCAGCGCATCCTCGTCGCCGACAGCCGCGTCGGCGGCCGCGAACGCACCGACCCGCCCACACTCGGCGACCGCATCTACACGATCGACAGGCAGACCGGCGAGGTACACGCGGTCGCAACCCTGACCTACCGCGGCTGGTCGGGCGACCTCATCGCCGCCGGGCTCTGAACCATCTCCACCGTGATCGCCCACCGCTCGTGATCACGCCACGCGCCGTCGACGAACTGGAAATCCGGCGAATAGCCCTCCTTCCTGAAGCCGACACGCCTGACCAGGTTGACGGAACGGGTGTTGCCAGGCTGGATGTTCGCCTCCAGCCTGTGCAACCCCAGCTCGCCGAAGGCATGCTCCACCACCAGGCCCAGCCCCTCCGTCATGTAACCGCGCCCGGCCGTCGACACGTAGGCGGCGTAGCCGAGCGTGGCCGTCTGCTTCGAGCCCCGCACGATGTCGTTGACGTTGACCCGGCCGACGATCTTGCCCGTACGTCTGTCGCAGACGAGCAGACCGACGTGCGGGCCCTCCTCGAAGCGCCGCAGGTAGGCGTCGAAGGCCTCTCTGTCGACGACGGGAGGGCCGGGCATCCACCGGGCGTGAAGGTCGGCGCTCTCGCGGTTGAGCACCGTGAGCTCGGCGAAGTCGCCACGGCCGATCGGGCGGATGGCTACGCGCTCGGCTTGGTGCAGATAGGCCATGGGTGGGACCTCTCGTGGTGTATTACTCGTGTTCGTGCGCTTACTCATCCTGGCCTTTTCGGCTGTGTGCACGCTGCTGCTCACCGGTGAACCCGCTCACGCGCGAGGCCAGGAATGCGCGCTGACCAGCCTCGGCGAACCGGCGATCGAGCTCTCGACAGAGATCGGCGACGGTGAGACCCTCCGGCCGATCACCACCAGGGCGACCATCTTGGTGCCGCGTACCTGGGAGATCGCCGCCGACCTGTTACGCGAGGAGCCCGACGCCGAGTACCGGTACGCGATGCGCTGCGTCCTGGGTGCCTGGTGGTGGCCCACCGACGACGGGTCGCGGCCCGTCGTCACGCTCACCGGCGAGCACATCTCCGTCGCCGCCAAGCTGAAGCGTTACCCGTGGCGGGAGCAGAAGGAGTATCGAGCCTTCTGGGAGTGGGACGTGCGCCCCGGCGCGTGGACCCTGCGGCTGCTGCCCGCCAACAGCGCGTCGGCCTGGGAGGCCATCCCACCCGTGGTCTCCGTCGCCGAATGGCGCGCGGTGCGCGTCACCGCGAAGGGAATGGCGATCAAGCAGCTCTCCCCCCAGCCCACCTCACGCGACGGCCGTACCCTCGTCTGGACTCCCGCCGGAGGCGAGCGCCTGCCCATCCAGGTCGTCCTGGCCCCGTCCACCGCCGACGACCTGGTCTTCGGCGTCAACGCGTGGCCGGCGTGGATGTCGATGCTGCAGTACTACGCGGCCAACCTGACCTTCTTCATCCTTCTGGCGGTCCTGGCCGTCCGCCTGCATCGCCGCCACGGACCCGCCGGACGGCGCGTGGCCAGGGGCCTCGCCCTGGTGATCGCCGCAGCCGTCGTCATGCGCGCTCTGGCCCTGATCGACGACATCCTGCCCGCCGTGGCAGGCGTCTACAACTGGAAGAGCGCCTCCTACCTGACTCACCCAGGTGGCGAGCCACTCCCCGCCTATCACCTCGAGAACCAGCTGGGCGTGTGGCTGACTTCGGTGTGGGTGGTCGTCACCCCCGCCGTATGGTGCTCGCTGCTGGCCCTGATCGCGCTCCCCCTGTGGTGGCGCAGCCGGCCGGGCCGTGCCTGGCGCTGGCTCGTGGCCACCGGCCTGGCACTGCCCGTGGTCTTCGCCTGGGCGCTCACCCTCTACACGGTCAAGTATGCGTCCCTGTTCACGACAGGCGCCTCGAAACGGCTTGAGGTCAACACGCTGAACCTGGAGAACGTGATTCTCGCCGCCCTCCAAGGCCTGCTGATGGGCGTGGTTGTGCTCGGGCTGATCCGTCGCGTGCTCAACAGTTCACCGGACCGGCTGCCGATCATCGAGCGTGTCCACCGCCTCTTCGTCGTCCCCGCCCTAGCGGTCCTGGCGATCGCCTCCCCGATCCAGCACACGATCCGCCTGATGATCAGTGCGGAGGAATGGGCCTGGTTCAGCGAGGACACCGCGGTCGAATGGGGCCAGGACTTCCTGCTCGCCTACCCCCACGACCTCATCAACTGGGTCGCCGACCAGCAACACCTGCTCGTCCAGCTCGCCCTCCTCGTCGCCCTGCACCAGCTCAGAAAGCAGCCACTCGACCGCACCGCCAGGTTCCTGCTGGCCCTCCTTCTGATGGAAGCGGTAATGGGCTGGACCTGGGAATACGCCGGCCTCGACCTCCCCCTCGCCGCCATCGCCGGAACCGCTGCCCTGCTCGCATGCCTGCGCTGGGGCCGCCGCAGAAGCGTCATCCCCAGCGCGGGCGCCCAGAACCTCAGCGCCCGCCACCTCGCGGAGCTCGCACGCGAACAACGTCGGCTGGAGACCAGGGCCAGAGCACTCGACAGGAGCCTGTCCTCGGTGGAGACCGAATGGGACCGCGACGACTCCGATCGCAAGGAGATCAGTGACAGCCTGACCGCTCTGCGCCGCCGCGTCGGCCTCGGCGACGACCCCGCCATCACCCCACTCGACGTCGCCTTGTCATGGGGACCAGGGCGCAACTGGTGGCACAACGGCCGCATCGCGGCCAAATACACCCTCATCGCCGCCGTACCCGCCATGGCGATCAACACCTGGCTCACCTGGAGCGAGAACTTCCCCCGGCAACTGGCGACCAACTACTTCTCCCTGAACCAGCTCGCAGTCCACGTCCTGTCGTCGCTCGCCTTCTGGGCGTGCTCCGGCATGGTGCTCGGCTGCCTATGGCGTGAACTGCCCGGACGGCGGGGGTACACCAAGACCCTGGCGATCCTGCTCGCGGTCGCGATCGACGCGGCGGTGTACTTCGCCTTCCAGCTGGCTTCCGGAGTGTCGGCCGGATTCGAGCCGTACCTGATCAGCCTGGTGATGCAGTTCATCGTGCTGACGTGCGCGGGGGTCATGATGGACCTGCGGACGCTGCAACGACAGCGGAGCGTGTGGAGCCGTCGATTCGAGCCGTTGCTGGCGGTCTACCGGATCACGACGGCCAGCACGGCGGTGCCGATCCTGCTGGCGCAGGTGGTGGCGATCGTGGGGCTGTGGCAGCAGGTCAAGAACGGGGTCGACCTCGGGCCGGCGGTCGAGCCGAGCCGGGGCGGGACTACGCCGCAGCAGGGGACAGGGCCTTGAGGGCGGGTCACGGGCGCCTCACCCGATGAACACCCCCGGCCGCGCCATGGCGCTTCGCACCAGCATCCGGGGCCTTGCACGCGAACCACCCGAAGACCCCTGAACCGGGGGCTCCCCGTCCCCGACAACCGTCGCCAAGGGCAACCATGCGGGGGGTCCGGGGCGGCAGCCCAGGCCGGGGTCTGGGGGCTCGGCCCCCAGTGAGGGGAGCCCGACCCTGCCTGGCGCGAAGCGCCTCCGTGGGGAGGCCCTTGCCTTAGCCGACGGTCACCTGGGGCCCGGGGGCGTCGTCGTCGAGGTCGATCTCCACGCCCATCTCCTCGGCGATCCGCAGCGCCTCCTCGATCAGCGTCTCGACGATCTGCGACTCGGGCACGGTCTTGATGACCTCGCCCTTGACGAAGATCTGCCCCTTGCCGTTGCCCGAGGCGACGCCGAGGTCGGCCTCGCGAGCCTCGCCGGGCCCGTTGACGACGCACCCCATGACGGCCACGCGCAGCGGCACCGTGAGCCCTTCGAGGCCCGCCTGGACCTGCTCGGCCAGCGTGTACACGTCGACCTGGGCCCGACCGCACGACGGGCAGGAGACGATCTCGAGCCCGCGCTCCCGCAGCCCGAGGGATTCGAGGATCTGCGCGCCGACCTTGACCTCCTCGACGGGAGGGGCCGACAGCGAGACGCGGATGGTGTCGCCGATGCCCTCGGACAGCAGGGCGCCGAAGGCGACGGCGGACTTGATGGTGCCCTGGAAGGCGGGGCCCGCCTCGGTGACGCCGAGGTGGAGCGGGTAGTCGCACTTCTGGGCGAGCAGCCGGTAGGCGTTGACCATGACGACCGGGTCGTTGTGCTTGACCGAGATCTTGATGTCGCGGAAGTCGTGCTCCTCGAACAGGGAGCACTCCCACAGCGCGGACTCGACCAGCGCCTCGGGGGTGGCCTTGCCGTACTTCTGGAGCAGGCGCGGGTCGAGCGAGCCGGCGTTGACGCCGATGCGGATGGGGACGCCGTGGTCGCGGGCGGCGCGGGCGATCTCGCCGACCTTGTCGTCGAACTTCTTGATGTTGCCCGGGTTGACCCGGACCGCGGCGCAGCCCGCCTCGATGGCGGCGAAGACGTACTTCGGCTGGAAGTGGATGTCGGCGATGACGGGGATCTGCGACTTCTTGGCGATGATCGGCAGCGCTTCGGCGTCGTCCTGGGAGGGGACGGCGACGCGGACGATCTGGCAGCCGGAGGCGGTCAGTTCGGCGATCTGCTGCAGGGTGGCGTTGATGTCTGCCGTGACCGTGGTGGTCATGGACTGCACGGACACCGGCGCGTCGCCGCCGACCGGCACGTTGCCGACCATGATTTGGCGGGACGGGCGGCGTTCGGCGATCGGCTTGGGACGGACCGAGGGGATGCCGAGTGCTACAGAAGTCACCTTGACAGTTTAGGCGGTGAGCTCCCTAGCCCGAGCCCGGGCCCAGGCGTCGGCCGCCAGAACCTCACCCACAGTATCCGCCGATGTCACTGTATGTTCGGACACCACGCACGCAACTGTGTCCACGATGGATAGGAAAGGCAGGCGCCCTTCCTGGAAGGCCTCCACGCACACCTCGTTGGCCGCGTTGTAGACCGCAGGGGCCGTGCCGCCTGCCGTACCGACCTCGCGGGCCAGTGCCACGGCGGGGAAGGCCTCGTTGTCGAGCGGCTCGAAGGTCCACGTGTGGGCCTGGGTCCAGTCGACCGCGGCGGTGGCGCCGGGGACACGGTGCGGGTGACCGAGCGCCAGCGCGATCGGCAGGCGCATGTCGGGCGGGCTGGCCTGGGCGATGGTGGAGCCGTCGACGTACTCCACCATCGAGTGGATGATCGACTGCGGGTGCACGACCACCTCGATGCGGTCGAAGCCCAGGTCGAACAGCAGGTGGGCCTCGATCACCTCCAGCCCCTTGTTGACCAGGGTCGCGGAGTTGATCGTGATGACGGGCCCCATGTTCCACGTCGGGTGGGCCATGGCCATCTCGGGGGTGACGTCGGCGAGCTCGGAGCGCTTCCTGCCCCGGAACGGGCCGCCGGAGGCGGTGACGACCAGGCGCTTGACCGCGTCGGGGTCGTAGCCGTCGGGGCCGGCCGCCCACAGGCACTGCTGCAGCGCGGAGTGCTCGGAGTCGACGGGGAGCAGCTGGCCGGGCTTGGCCAGGCGCTTGACCAGGGGGCCGCCGATGATCAGCGACTCCTTGTTGGCCAGGGCGAGGGTGCGGCCCGCCTCCAGCGCGGCCAGCGTGGAGGTCAGGCCGAGGGCGCCGGTGATCGCGTTGAGCACGAGGGGGGCACCGGATCCGCCGCCTGCCGTACCTGCCGTCGAGGGCCACGTGGCGGCCTCGGCCACGCCCTCGTCGCCCGCCAGGACGGCGGCGCGCGAGCCGTGCGCGGCCAGCGCCTCGCGCAGGGAGGGTACGGCACGCGGGTCGGCCACCGCGACCGCCTCGGCACCGGACGCGGCCGCCTGCCGCGCGAGCAGATCGACCTTGCCGCCCCCGGCGGCGAGCGCGACCACGCGGAAGGCGCCGGGGTCGCGGCCGATGACGTCTAGCGCCTGGGTGCCGACGGAGCCGGTGGAGCCGAGGACGACGACGGGGCGGGAGTCAGGTGAGTGCACCCGTCCATTCTCGCGGTCCTGGACCGCGCCCCGGTACGGCGGGGCCGAGCCGAAATATGCAACCCCTGTGACAGCAGTTTATAAATGCCCCTTTTCCAAGAAATATCCCTATATCAAGAACCGCAAATCTTGAGAAATCGGGATATTGCTCTCGCTACCTTCCAACCTCAGATCAGGTTCCGGGAGGTACCTCATGCACCGCAGACTCGCTCTGCTCTCCGCTGTCGCCCTCGTCTCGGGGGGCACCTTTCTGACCACCGCACTGCCTGCCACCGCATCCACCGCTCCCCCGCCCGCCGAGGAGGAAGCCGCCGACACCAAGGCGGAACAGGGCGACGTCCTGGACTACTGGACCAAGTCCAAGATGCAGAACGCCCAGCCCCTGACCGTGCCCGCGCCCAAGACCGGCAGCAACGGCCAGGGCGAGCCCGGCCAGCCCAACACCAACAGCCCGTGGACCGCACCGCCCACCGACCCGCAGGCCGCCGTCAGCACCGGCTCCCAGTGGACCAAGGGCGGCGCCGTCGTCAAGACCACCGGCCGCGTCTTCTTCACCTACCAGGGACGCAACGCCTCCTGCTCCGGCAGCGCCGTGACCAGCACGAACCGCAGTGTCGTCGTCACCGCCGGACACTGCGTGAAGATGGGCGGCGAGTTCCACACGAACTGGGTCTTCGTGCCCGGCTACGACAACGGCAACCGGCCCTTCGGCACCTGGGTGGCGACCAAGCTGATCACCACCCCGCAGTGGAACGCCAAGGAGGACATCAACTTCGACATCGCCGCCGCCGTCGTCGCGCCCCAGTCGGGCAAGCGGCTGCAGGAGGTCGTCGGCGGACAGGGCATCGCGTTCAACCAGAACCGGCGCCAGCAGATGTACTCCTTCGGCTACCCCGCCGCCTCGCCGTACAACGGCTCGAAGCTGATCCACTGCGCCGGGCGGGCCTTCGACGACTTCCTGCTCTCGCGCGACCACGGACTCACGTGCAACATGACCGGCGGCTCCAGCGGCGGACCCTGGTTCGTCAACTTCAACGAGACCTCCGGCTCCGGCACGCTGAATTCGGTGAACAGTTTCAAGTACAACTTCGCGCCGAACTGGATGTTCGGCCCCTATTTCGGCAATGAGGCACAGGCCGTTTACAACGAGGCTCAGAACACCGACGCAACCTGAGGCTATTTGCCGAAAGTATCCACAAGAACACACTCCGTAGTGCAGACTCGGGGGCCATGACCCTGAGCACCCCCCTGCTGGCGGCCGCACCGCTCATAGCGGGCCTCATGGGCCCCGCAATCGTCGGCGCGGCCCCCTCGGAGCCGCACGTGGAGTCCCGGCCGATCGTCCGCTCCGCCGCGCAGGAGCGGACCCCGCCGGTGGCCGACATCGTCGAACGAGTCGCCACCCGAAGCGCCGCCGACCAGCGGCGCGTGCTCGCGTACTGGACTCCGGAACGCATGGCGGCAGCTCTGCCGATCAAGCTGCTCGACGAACTCCACAAGACCCTCGACGGCGACGGCCTGCTGAGCGGTCTCAGCAACCGGACCGGCCTCGGCGCCGCCCCCGAACTCGCCAACGGCGTCACGAAAGTCACCCCGCGCCGCCAGTCGGCACGCCCGCAGACCACCACCTTCGGGTCACGCTGGGTGACCGGTGGCGCCGTGGCCAAAACCACAGGACGCGTCTTCCTCACCCTCGACGGCGTCGACTTCGTCTGCTCCGCGGGCACCGTCAAATCCGCCAACAAGGACGTCGTCGTGACCGCCGGCCACTGCGTCAAGGACGGCCGCGGCGTCTGGGCCGAGAACTGGACCTTCGTCCCCGGCTACATCGAGGGCGGCGACCGCCCCTACGGCACCTTCACCGCGCGCCGCATGTTCGTCGCCGGACCCTGGTCGCGCTCGGCCGACGACAGCTACGACATCGCGATGGTGGCGCTCAACAAGTACGGCGGCAAGCACGTCGCCGACGCCGTCGGGACCCAGGACATCGCGTTCAACGCCGGGCGCGGCGGCCAGGTCTTCGGCTTCGGCTACCCCGCCGACCCGCCCTACGACGGCGAACGGCTCATCTACTGCGCCGGCCGCGTCCGCGACGACCCCCACGGCGCCACCCGCGACCAGGGACTCGGGTGCGACATGACCGCCGGGTCCAGCGGGGGGCCGTGGATGAGCGGATTCAACGCCTCCACGGGGCGGGGGACGGTGATGTCGGTGAGCAGCTTCAAGTACAGCGACGACCGGGAGACCATGTACGGGCCCTACTTCGGGGACGCGGCCAAGGCACTCTTCGGTACGGCGGAGCGGGCCTGACGACACGGACCTCCCAGTCGGCGGCTGAAGGGTCGGGCCCCCTGCTTGGGAGGCCGAAGCCCCCCGCGACCCCAGCCGCGGGGCTGCCGCCCCCTCAACCCCCGGTCGTTGCCGTGGGCGACGGGGTGAGTGTGGCGCTTGGGCATCGGGCCTGAAGCACCGCGCCGAGAAGGAGCCGGCGCAGCGGTGCACGGTGGATGCGGGCACGCCAAGGATGGGGGCCGACCTCGCGGCTGGCCCCCGCAGCCGGCGCACCTGGTCCTCCAACACTGCCGGAGCGCGGTGCGGGACGGTATACGGGCCCCGGGACCGATCGTGCAGCCCCGATTGGCCTTCGGCGTGCCGGCGACGGATCCGCTTGTCCCCCCGGCGAAGCCCCTCAGTGGCACTCCCCCCGTCTCCCCAGCGTCTCCACCGCCGCCGCCCCCGGCCGGGTCCACTGCGGCACCGGGCGGCTGGTCTCCCCCCACGTCGGGTTCCCCTCCGCGTCCGATCGCCAGGTCCAGCATGCCCCCCGCCCCTCAGGCCACCCCTCGGGCGTGTCCTCCCACGTCTCGCCCCGGCCGTACGGCGTCATGTCGAGCAGGCTCATCGAAGGGTTGACCGCCTCGTTCCCCCGCCCCGTCGTGGAGTAGGTGAGGAACACCCGCTCGCCGTCCCGCAGGTAACAGGCGATGACCCCCATGTCGCCCCCTACCGGCTCCGCCGTGTCGCGCACGGAGTACCACGGCTGCGTGTACCCCATGAAGTCGACGAACGGCGCCACCTCCTCCCACACCCCGGTGGTCACGATGGCGAAGGAGACGCCACGGGCGTTGAGGTAGACGGCGTCCTTCAGGTGCCAGGCGGCCCAGGTGCAGCCCTCGCACTGCCCCTGGTGCGGCGCTCCGTCGTGCCACATGTGCTTGTAGACGACGAGCTCGTCGCGCTCCTGGAACAGCTCCAGGAAGGGGACGGGTCCGGCGGCGCCGGTGACCTCGACGGTGCCGTCGAACTCGACCATCGGCAGCCGTCGGCGGGCCGCGGCGAGGGCGTCGCCTGCGCGGGTGTGGGCCTTCTCGCGGACGAGGAGCTCGTCGCGGGCGGCCTGCCAGGTGGCCAGGTCGACGATGGGTGGGCGGCCGGTCAGCCTGGTGGTCGTCTCGTCCGAGGTGGTCGTCATGGGGTCCTCCGTGATGTGTCGTTCCGATCGGGTCACGCGGCGCCGGTCGCGAGCGCGCCGGTGGCACCGGGACAGACTCGCGACGCGGCCGGAACTCATCGCGGAGGTGCTGGACGGGTGGTTCAGGTGCAGTGCTGGATGAGGTCGGCGCTCCAGTGCTCGAGGTTGTCGTACGACACCCAGCCGTGCTTCTTCGTTCCCGCCACCCGCACGTACACCCAGATCTTGCCGTAGTCGTTGATGACCATGCAGTGGAAGTACACCGTGGTGAGTTCCTTCAGGTACATGACGTTCCCGCAGGCCGAAAACGGACCGTTCTTCATGTTGCTGGGGTGCTTGACCGTGTCCCAGCCGTGGTCGTAGTTCCCGTGGGACCAGCCGCGGCATGAGGGCGCGGCGGTCCGCGCCTGGGCGGGGGCGCTCAGGCCGATGGTCCCGAGGAGCGCCAGCGCGGCACCTGTCGCGGTCAGGCGTGCGAACGTCGACTTCATCTCTGCCTCTTCTCGCTGGGGTGATGGTCGGCCTCACCTTCCTCCGGCGGGTGTTGAGGGCGTGTTGAGGCTGCGTTGAGCGCCGCTGTCACCGGCTCTCAGCGGGTGTCAGCGCCGTGGGAGCCCGGTGTTGGAGCGCCCGGCCAGCATCGGTGCCATGAACAACACCACCGCGCACACCGCCACCGCGACCCCCGCCACTAAGACCGTCACGAACACCGCCACGAAGACCGTCACCGCCGCCGGGGTTCTCCAGGTCCTGTTCGCCCTCGCCTTCCTGATCGTCCCGGTCGCCGGTCTCTTCTACGGAGCCGACGTCCAGGCGGCGGCGGAGGCCGAGCTGGCCAGGCAGGGCCTCGACCCCGGCCTGCTGGCCAGGAACAACCTGCACTTCGACGAGGGCGGGTACGCGCTGGTCATCCCGGCCGTCACCGCCGCGATCGCCGCCGTCCTGGCCTGGCTGAACCTGGCGGGCAGGCGCGCCGGACGCGTCCTCACCCTGATCGTCCAGCCGATCCTCCTCCTGCTCGACTTCTTCATCCTCACGAGCCAGCTGGCGCGGGCGGAGTACCTGCAGGGCATCCTCGGCGGCGGCGCCGACGCCGGGGCGATCCTGGCGGCGAGCGAGAGCGTCTACCCGGGCTGGCTGCTGGCGGTCTCGCAGGGGCGCATCTTCTTCACGATGGCGGCCTCGGCGGTGGTCATCGTGCTGCTGCTCCTCCCCTCGGCCCGCGCCTTCTTCCGCAGGTGACGTCACCACCCACCGTCCACGTGGGGTTTTGACGTTGCCGCCCGATAACGGGTGATGTCAGCCTGGCGGGTATGGCCACAGATGAGCGGCGCCGCTTCTCGGACCGCGGTCACCCCCGCCAGTACCTGCGAACCGCCGACCGCATCCTCGTGCACTGCCCGCGATGCGCGGGTTGTGCCGTCGTGACCCGGCAACGGGTGACGTGCCTGTCATGCGGATACGCCAAGGACGCGACCGGCATCGGCTGGTCGGGCAGGATCGGCACGCTCGCCTACGGGCGCTGCGGGACGTGCGGCCGCGACATCGAACGCCGCGGAAGCCGTACGGGAGCGCCCGCGCGATGGATGCCGGTGAGATGCCCCGGTTGCCGTGCGGTCACCCGCCTGCCCGTGAGGTGGTGGCCGCACGCGGCGTCGGGCGCCCCGACCGTCAGCGGCCTGGACCTGTGGCTGCAGACCCCGTGCCGGGGCCACGTGTTGTGGGCCTACGACGCCGGGCATCTCGACTTCCTCGAGCAGTACGTCCGCGCGGCGCTCCGCGAACGTGAGCCCCACCGCAACGGCAGCCTGGCCAGCCGCCTGCCCGGGTGGCTGAAGAGCGCCAAGCACCGCCAGGCCGTCCTGGCCGCCTGCGCCACCCTCAGGAAGCGCCTCTCCGACGCCGGTACGTGTAGAGAATGAACCCCTCGTGGAACCGGCCGACCTTGTCGTACAGAGCCCTGGCGGGGGCGTCTTCCAGCGTGTTCCAGTAGAGGCCGGGATGGCCGTGCTCCTCGGCGTCCCGTGCCACCCACTCGATCACCGCGCTCGCGACGCCGCGCCGCCGGGCGTCCGCATCGACGAAAAGGTCCGCCAGGTAGCATCTCCCGGCGGACCAGACGCTGGCGTGGAACAGATAGTGCGCGATGCCGACCATCCTGCCGTCGAGCCGGGCGGCGGCCCCGCGTACGCGCTCGTCGTCGAGCAGCCGCCGCCAGGTCGTCTCGTAGTCGTCGTCGCCGCGTTCGACCTCGAAGTGGGCGTCCTTGCCCCGGGCCAGCGACTCCCAGCAGGCACGGTCGGATTCGGTCAGCAGGGCGATCTCCACCGCCGCAGCCAGATACGAATGTCCTGTTTCTTCCACGCGAGCCCTATACCCGGGTAAAGGAAGACGAGCTCCGGCCGCGGCTCACTTCCAGCAGGATTCCAGCCGCCCCCTCGATCGTGGACCTCACCCGTAGAGGAGAGGAGGCCCGCGATGAGACGTCTGTGGGACTGGTGACGTGATCGTGGCGGCGCTGCACGGGAGTAAGCGCCGCACGGCACCCGGATGCGACCCACCTCCACGACAAACGACAGGCTGCGCCGGCCACAGGGCCGGCGCCGCCGCCGAACCTCAAACAGCTCCTAGAGCGCCAGCCCCGTCAGCACCATCGTCTTCTCGAAGGTCAGGTCCTCCATCGCCGACCGCAGCCCCTCGCGTCCGACGCCCGACTCCTTCACCCCGCCGTACGGCATCTGGTCGGCCCGGTACGACGGTACGTCGCCGATGATCACGCCGCCCACCTCCAGCTCCCGGTTCGCCCGGAAGGCGACGTCGAGCGAGCGGGTGAACACCCCGGCCTGCAGCCCGTACTTCGAGTCGTTCACGGAGGCGAACGCGGCGTCCACGGAAGGCACGGTCTCGATTACCATGACCGGCCCGAACACCTCCTCACACACGACCTTCGCCCCCGCGGGCACGTCGGCCAGGACGGTCGGCTCGATGGTGGCCCCATCGCGTCCGCCGCCCGCGAGCAGGCGGGCGCCGCCGGCGACGGCCTCCTGGATCCAGGATTCGACGCGGATGGCCGCGTCCTCCGACACCAGCGGACCGACCTGGGTCTTCTCGTCGAGCGGGTCGCCGGTGACGAGCCCGCCGACGGCTGTGAGCAGCTTGCCGGTGAACGCCTCGGAGACGGCCTCCTCGACGATCACCCGCTGGACGGCGATGCAGCTCTGCCCGGCCTGGTAGTTGGAGAACAGCGCGACGCGGGATGCGGCCCAGTCGAGGTCGGCGTCGGCCAGGACGACCGCGGCGGCGTTGCCGCCGAGCTCCAGGACGACGTGTTTCCTGGGCACCGAGTCCATGATCGAGTAGCCGACGGGCCCGGAGCCGGTGAAGGAGACGACGGGCAGGCGCGGGTCCTCGACGAGGGCGGAGGCGCGGGAGTTCTCGATCGGCAGCACCGAGAACATACCGGCGGGCAGGTCGGTCTCGGCGAGGATCTCGCCCAGCAGCAGCGACGACAGCGGTGTCGCGGGCGCGGGCTTGACGATGATCGGCGCGCCGACGGCGATCGCGGGGGCGACCTTGTGCGCGACGAGGTTGAGCGGGAAGTTGAAGGGCGTGATGGCCAGCACCGGGCCGTACGGCACGCGCGAGACGTAGGCGAGGCGCCCGGTGGCGGCGGGCTCGGTGTCGAGCCGCATCGCCGTACCCGACCAGCGCCGTGTCTCCTCGGCGGCGAAGCGGAAGGTGGAGATGGCCCGGCCGACCTCGCCGCGCGCCCAGAAGATGGGCTTGCCGTTCTCCGCGGTGATGAGCCTGGCGATCTCGTCGGCGCGCTCGGTCAGGCGGCGCGACACGTGGGCGAGGGCCTCGGCCCGCACGTGGACGGGGAGCGCGGCGGCTTCGCGCGTGACGGCCGCGGCCGCCGCGACGGCCTCCTCCACCTGGGCGTCGGTGGGCACGGAGTAGGTGCCCACGGCCTGCCCGGTGTGGGAGTTGGTCACGGTGAGCGAGGAGTCGCCGGTCGCGGGGCGCCCGGCCAGCCAGAAGGTGCGCACGTCCATACCCCCGACGCTATGCCACCGGCGCCGCGTGCCCGTACTCCACCCTGCACAAGAGCACCAGGTGACTCTGCCGTTACGAACAAACGGGGCTATGTAACAAAACTAGGACCAATTCGGGATGTTTACCGTGTGGGGCGGTTTGAAGCTTCGCCGCCATGGCTAAGGATCCGACCGGACAACTCAGCAGAAAGGCGTGGCTCCGTGAGCGAACACGTGACCTCGGCGCCACTCGGCCTCCAGGGAGCGTATCTGCTGGGCGAGCGGGCCAGCCATGACGAGCTGCGCACCCGGCTGCTCGACGTGGCCGTCTCCCTGCTGGCCACCGACGGCCCCGAGAGCCTGGCCATGCGCCGGATCGCCTCCGAGGCGGGCTGCTCCACGACGGTGATCTACACGATGTTCGGCAACCGGGAAGGCCTGGCCGAGGCGCTGTACCTGGAGGGGTTCGAGCGCATCAGGAAGCACCTGGAAGCGGTGCAGCCCCGCCACGACGCCTTCGAGTACCTGACCGCGCTGGGCCCCGCCTACCGTGCCGCCTGCCTGGGCGAGCCGCAGTACTACAGCCTGATGTTCGAGCGCGCCATCCCGGGATTCGAGCCGAGCGAGCGCGCCAGGACGCTGGCCAGGGCGGCGCTCAACCTCTTCGACCGGGTGATCTCCGACTGCATCTCCGCCGGGTACCTGGTGCCCACCCAGCCGCGCAAGATCGCCGACGCGCTGTGGGCGGCGGCGCAGGGGGCGATCAGCCTGGAACGTGCCGGGCACCTGCGCGACGGGCGCACCTACGACGCGGTCACCACGGCGACGATCTGCTGCTATCTGCGGAAGAACTGACGTCATCCGGACGTGACGGCCAGGGCGACCCACAACTCCGCGCGCACGCCGGGATCCTCCAGGTCCCGGCCGAGCAGTTCCGCCACGCGGCGCATGCGATAGCGCAGGGTGTGGCGGTGGATGCCGAGGTGCTGGGCCGCGTTGTCCCAGTGGCCGTTGCTGCCGAGGTAGGCGCGCAGCGACTCGACCAGGTCGGCGCGCGAGCCGTACTCCGCCAGCGGCGCCAGCAGGGAGCGGGCGAAGGCGCGTGAGGCGACGGGATCGAGCACGGACAGCAGGCCCTGGCCGGCCAGGTCGGCGAAGCGCACGCGCCCGCCGTCGCGCCGGGCGGCCTCCAGCGCCCGCTCGGCCTCCTCGACCGCCCCGGCGAGCGTGGAGTACGCGGCCTCCCGGCTGGCCCCGACGGGCCCGGGCAACCCGTCTGCGGGAGCGAGCACGATGTCGGCGGGAGCGAGCACGATGACGATCTCCCCTCGCGACACCGCGAACCCCGCCGACTCCGCCGCCTCGAGCGCCGTCTCCTCCGCCGCCAGCACCGTCACCGGCTCCCCCGGCAGCTCCTGCCCGATGGCGCCCAGCACCGCACGGGCCCGCTCGACCTCCCCCGCCAGCACCAGCTCCAGTACGGCGGCGCGGACCCGGCGCTCGGCCTCCCGCTGGGCGCGCCCGCGCTCGACGGCCAAGGTCAGCAAGGAGCCCGCGGCGTTGATCACCGTGTGTCCCACCGGCGTGAACGGCTGCTCGGAGCCCACCCCGAAGTACGCCCGCGGCCGCGCGCCCCCGCCGAGCGGCTGGACCACGACGTGCTGCCCCGGCTCGGAGAAGGCCAGGCTCGCGGGAGGCGGCCGCCAGGCGCCGCCGCGCCGCAAGCGCCCCAGCTCCCCCGTGACCGCACCGACCCGGGCTCCCGCCGTGGCGTGCCGTACGCGTCCTTCGTCGTCGAGCAGCACCGCCCACCCGCCGACCTCGCGCGCCAGCCGCTCGACCACCGCCTCCAGCCCTTCGAGCGCCGCCCTCGTCAGTCTGCCCTGCGCGGCGAACGCCCGGCTGAGCTCTTCGTACTGCTCGGCGGCCAGCAGCTCGCTGACCACCTTCCCGATGGCGATGAACGGCGTCTGCCTGGGCACCTCCACCAGCGGTAGCCCTGCCTCGCGTGCCGCCAGCACGAGCCCGGCGGGCGTCTCGGCGTGCGAGAGCCCCACCCCGAAGCCGAGCCCCGCGACGCCGCGCTCCACCAGCCGTCCGATGTAGTTCTCGTACGGCGCGGCCAGCCGCATGCCGGTGGTGAGCAGGAGTTCCCCGCCTTCGAGGAAGGGGGTCGGGTCCTCCAGCTCGCTGACCGCCACCCAGCGCAGCGCCGGAGCCCCGCCCACGAGCGTGGTGAGGTGGAGCCTGCGTACCACGGTGTCCAGAGTCGGCGGCACTTTTGTCCATTCAGCACTAATGGTTTGGATATATCGTGCCACAACGGAGTATCGGCCCTTTGCCGTCCCCGTCCTACCGTCGGGAGCATGAGTCTTCCGCAGGAGCGCCGCCTCGTCACCGCCGTCCCCGGCCCCAGGTCGCAGGAGCTGCTGGCCCGCAAGCAGGCCGCCGTCCCGCAGGGCATCGGCACCACCCTGCCCGTCTTCATCACCCGGGCGGGCGGCGGCGTCGTGGAGGACATCGACGGCAACAGCCTGATCGACTTCGGCGCGGGCATCGCGGTCACCAACGTGGGCAACGCGGCGCCGAAGGTCGTCGAGCGCGTCAGCAAGCAGGTCGCCGACTTCACCCACACCTGCTTCATGGTCACCCCGTACGAGTCGTACGTGGAGGTCTGCGAGAAGCTCAACGAGCTCACCCCCGGCGACCACGACAAGCGTTCGTTCCTGGTCAACAGCGGCGCGGAGGCGGTCGAGAATGCCGTCAAGATCGCCCGGCACGCCACCGGCCGCCAGGCGGTCGTCGTCTTCGACCACGGCTACCACGGCCGCACGCTGCTGACGATGACGCTGACCGCCAAGAACATGCCCTACAAGCACCGCTTCGGCCCGTTCGCGCCCGAGGTCTACCGGGTGCCGCTCGCCTACCCCTTCCGCGGCCCGAGCGACGCCTACGAACAGGCAGTCGACATGATCGAGAAGCAGATCGGCGCCGAGAACGTCGCCGCCGTGCTGATCGAGCCGATCGCCGGCGAGGGCGGCTTCATCGTGCCCGAGCGCGGCTTCCTGCCGAGGATCGCCGACTTCTGCAAGGACAACGGCATCGTCTTCATCGCCGACGAGGTGCAGACCGGCTTCGCCCGCACCGGCGACCTGTTCGCCTGCGAGGACGAGGGCGTCGTGCCCGACCTGATCTGCACCGCCAAGGGCATCGCGGGCGGGCTGCCGCTGGCCGCCGTCACGGGACGCGCCGAGATCATGGACAAGGTCCACGTGGGCGGCCTGGGCGGCACCTACGGCGGCAACCCGCTGGCCTGCCAGGCGGCGCTCGCCGTCCTGGAGACGATCGAGGCCGAGGACCTGGTCGCCAGGGCCCGCAGGATCGGCGAGATCATGCTCCCGCGCCTGGAGGCGATGCGGAGCCGGTTCCCGGTCATCGGCGACGTGCGCGGGCGCGGCGCGATGATCGCGATCGAGCTGGTCGAGCCCGGCACCAAGACCCCGAACGCGGCCGCCACGCAGGCCCTGGTCAAGGCGTGCCACGCCGAGGGCCTGCTGGTGCTGACCGCGGGCACGTACGGCAACGTGCTGCGGTTCCTGCCTCCGCTGGTCATGCCCGAGCACCTGCTGGAGGAGGGCCTGGGCATCCTGGAGAAGGCGTTGGGCGAGCTCTGATCAGCTCTTTACCCTGACCGTTTCCCGCTTTATCCCACAAAGAGGGGCATCCATCTTCAGGTGGATGTCCCTCTTTAGTGGTGTACGCCAGGCTCTCCTGGGGAAGCTGTACCCGCGCTTGACGCCCCCCTTGATCGAAGACGGCTATAACGGATCCGGTATAGGGCTGGGCGAGCGCTGCGAGGAGCGTGATGAACTGGGGTCCGACCGGAACGGTGGACGACATGGTGACGTTCGACCCAGAGGGCCTGTCATCGGCCCAACGCTTCGGCGACGCCTGTGTGGTCTGCCACAAGAAATGGCCGCGACCGCGGGTTCGCGTCGGCCGCCTTCCCGACGAAACAGCCGTCATGGCCTGCACCGACTGCGCGGAGGCCCTGTTCCCCGCCCCATTGGCCACAGTCGTGGCCTTCCCTCTCCGCTGACCCAGGGGGTAACGTTCCGTCAAGCCCATCGGCCCTGAAGGAGGCCATGTGACCTCACGACCGCCGAAAGGTGCGACGAGAATCCACCGGCTCCCCACCATTGCCCCCGATGTCCTGACACCCGCGCAGCGGGTGGGCCGCTCGTGCGTGTCGTGCCGCAAGCAGTGGCCGCTGCCCCGGGTGCGAATCGGCCGCCTGCCCGACGGTTCCCCCGTGATGGCCTGCTCCGACTGCGCCGAGGTGCTCGGGGTGGACTAGGAGCCGTCCCCCCTGGTCTCGACCAGGGAGGACCTCGGTGGCCATCTGCCGAGCGGTTCGCGGTCAGGCAGCCCGCACGAGGCTGTCGTCGCGCATGCCCCACGGCGAGCCGTACTCCTCGAGCATCGACAGGAACGGCACCGCGTCGAAGGCCTCGGGGCCCAGCACGCCGCTGCCCGACCACACGCCCGACGCGACGAGCTCCAGCGCGACGACGGGGTGGATGGCGGTCTGCCACACGACGGCCTGCGAGCCGTACTCCGCCATCGACCACTCGTTGTCGACCACGTGGTAGAGGTAGACCTCGCGCGGCGCCCCGTCGACGCCGACGCCCTTGACCCAGGTGCCGGCGCAGGTCTTGCCGCGCATGCGGGTGCCGAGCGTCGCCGGGTCGGGCAGCCGGGCCGCCACGAGGTCGCGCGGGGCGATCTCGGCCGCGCCGACGCGCACCTTCTCGGCGGTGTCGAGGCCGAGCTTGCGCAACGTCTTGAGCACGCCGATGAATTCCTGGCCGAGGCCGTACTTGAAGGTCACCCGCCGGGCGTCGATCCAGCGGGGCACCAGCAGCACCTCCTCGTGCTCGACGTTGACGCACTCGACCGGGCCGATGCCCTCGGGGAAGTCGAAGACCTCCGGCTCGCTGAACGGCTCGGTGGTGTGCCAGGCGCCGTCCTCCCAGACCACCGGAGGGTTGAGGCACTCCTCGATCGTGGTCCAGATGGAGAAGGTGGGGGCGAACTCGTAGCCGTCGACGACCAGGTTGGAGCCGTCGCGGATGCCGACCTCGTCGATGCGGCTGAACAGGTGGTCGGCGGCGTAGCGGGCGAAGATGTCGGCCAGTCCGGGCTCCACGCCCATGCCGACCAGGGCCAGCCGGCCCTTGGCGCGCCATTCGCCGTCGAGGGCGAACTGCTCGTCGCCGAGCTTGACGCCCGGCTTGCTGTACGGCTCGGCGGGATGCGGCCTGCTCAGCGACATCGCCATGTCGAGGTAGTGCGCGCCCGCGTCGAGGGCGGCTTCGAAGAGCGACATGGTGAAGCGCGGGTCGACCGCGTTGAACAACACGTCACACCGGTGTTCGCGTAGCGCCGCTGCCACCTCCGCCCGGTTCGAGGCGTCGAGCTGGATGGAGCTGAAGCGGGGATCGCCACCGGCCTTGGCGACGGCCTGTGCCGCCCGGTCCTGTTTGGAGTCGGCGACCACGACGTGCTCGAAGAATTTTCGGCGGGCGGCGATGGGCACGACCGCGGAGCCGACGCCTCCGGCTCCCACAAGCAGGATTCTCATGACGGGACTCTACTCGCTGACTGGTCGTTCAGCCAGTACTGACTGGCCATTCAGCCAGTTACAGTTTGGACAAAAAGAGAGACGCCCCGGTGTCGGGGGGAACACCCGGGGCGTCTCGGCAACCAGAACTCAGCTAACGATCTTGCGCCACCGTTCTTCCCAGGTGGCATAGCTAGTGCATTCCCGGTCCTGCGCGGCGCAAATCCCGGTGGAGCCGGGCAAGAAGTCGACCTTGGCGGCCTTGCCGTACGCCCTGCACACCTCGGCGGCGGCGCCGGTGCAGGCCTTCTGGCTCGCGGGCGCCAGGCCGGTCCAGGCGGCCGCCTCGGCCTGGGTGGAGGGAGCGGCGATCCAGCTCAGCCAGCGGTAGGCGCAGTCGGCGTTGGCTGTGCCCGCCGCCATCATCCAGGAGTCGGACCAGCCGATCGTGTGGTCGGCCTTGACCCGCTTGACCGGCCGGCCCGCCTTCTGCAGGCGGCTCCTGATGTACGGCGTGGCCTGGGCGTAGTCGATCTTCCCGGTGGCCAGGCCGGTGACGATCTCCAGCTCGCGGGTCCAGTAGTCGCGCTCGCCCGCTCCGAGCCTGCCCGCCAGCTCGTCGAGCTGCGCCGGGGTCAGCTTGGCCGGGTCGAGGCCGAAGGCGCGCGCGGCGTGGCCGATCGTCATCGGGGTGTCGCGCACGATCGCCCGCGGCGAGGTGTAGAGCGCCTCGGCCGTGGGCGCCTTGACGCGCGAGGAGTCGTAGACGGTTTCGTACGAGCCCCACAGGAACGGCACGCCGTAGGCGTCGTCGCCGCGCGTCACCTGCTCGCGCTGCCGCTTGCCGAGGTCGGCGTAGCCGGAGACCTTGGCGGTGTCGAGCCGCTGGGCGCGCTTGCCGTCGATCAGCTCGCCGGCCAGTTCGGGTCCGGCGGTGAAGACGTCGTAGGGGCGCTTGGCGAGCGCGGCCTCCAGCTCGGCGCGCGAGCCGACGACGTCGAGGCGGGCGATGCGGCAGCCGGTGGTGTCCTGGAAGTCGCTGGTCCAGTTGACCTTGGGCGTGGAGCCGCCGTATTCGATGTAGCCCTTGAAGGCGAGGATCTGCAGCGTGCCGTCGCTGGGGGTCGCCGTGGGAGTGGCGGACGGGCTCGGCGTGGGGGTGGCCGCGGGGGTCGGCGTGGGGCTGGGCGGCGGGGTGAACCCCGTGGTGAGCAACGTCGCCACCAGTGCGGTCGCGAGTGTACGGCTGCGCACCTGTCCCCCTCGGTCGTGCCTGGCTGTCTGCTGGAGCTTACCGCCGCACGGGAAGGGGGTGGGGGGGGGGGGGCGCCCCCCCCCCCCCCACCCCCGGGTGGGGGGGGGGGGGGGGCCGCGGGGGGGGCCCCCCCCGGGGGGGGGGGGGCCCCGGGGGGGGGGGGCGCGGCGGGGGGGGGGGGGGTGGTGGCGCCCCC
>NZ_JBITGL010000017.1:155196-213880 GCF_044456985.1 Nonomuraea sp. NPDC050663 | reverse complement strand
CCCGCCCCCGCGCGCGCGGGGGGGGGGGCGGCGGGCCCCCCCCCCCCGGCCGGGGGGGGCCCCCCCCCCCCCCCCCCCCCCGCCCCCCCCGCCCCCCCCCCCCCCCCCCCCCCCCCCGCCCCCGTTGGGGAAAACCTCCTGCCACCCGCCCTCGTAGTGCTCGATGAAGTCGTCCGAGCCCCGCGGGTCGTGCACACCCTGTGGAGAAAGCCAGGCCAGATCGGTGTCGGTGGGCTTGTGGAGGAACTCCACCACATCCCCGCCCTTGTCGGACAGCACGGTGACGCGGAGCCGCTCGTTCTCCAGGACGAAGGCCCGCATACCCTCCAGGAACACCTCCCGGATCCGCGCCGCCCAGTTACGCAAGGAAGCTCACGTCCAGGAACCGCGGCCGGTAGATCGTGACGTCGCGATAGTGGTCGGTGCTCACGAACGTGTTGACGTTGTACGACACGACCAGGGTGCCCTCGGGCGAGATCTCCGGGTGCGCGTGGGCGTTGTAGGTGAAGACGTTCCCGCCCGTCTCGGGGGTGGTGTAGACGGGCGTCCTGCTGCCCCACGGGCCGTACGGCGAGCAGGAGAAGTAGGCGACGATGTGCGGCCCGAGCAGCTCGGTCGTGTCGTGGGTGATCAGCACGTAGGATCCGCGCACTTTGCTCACGGAGTACTCGTTGGCGATCCCCTCCATGATCCGCCCCGAGTCGGCCTGGCTCCACGACCACTCGCCCGAGGACGTGAGGAACTGCCAGGGCCCGGTGAGGCTCTGCCCCCACACCCGGGCGACGTGCATGTACTTCACGATGCCGAAGTCCTCGACGCCGTACACGTAGGTGTACAGGCCGTCGCGGTGCACGCCCGACGCCCACGAGACGCCGCGGCCGCTCGGCAGATCGTGCACGCTGATCGGCCGGTCCAGCCGCCCGGGGGCGAAACGGGC
The DNA here is from genome assembly GCF_044456985.1 of Nonomuraea sp. NPDC050663. NCBI lineage: Bacteria > Bacillati > Actinomycetota > Actinomycetes > Streptosporangiales > Streptosporangiaceae > Nonomuraea > Nonomuraea sp. NPDC050663. The sequence continues at coordinate 212,943 of NZ_JBITGL010000017.1, read as the reverse complement.
CACGACGTTGCGATGCCAGCGCCAGTCCCACGTGCCGGGGCCGAACCGCTCGTACTCCTGGTAGGTGACCTCCAGCAGCCCGCCGGCCACGGTCGCGTCACCCGCCCAGTACCAGTGGTTCTCGTCACGCGGCGGCATGATCGCCTTGGGGTCGTCGGCGGTGCCCGCGTAGATCGTCTCCAGCCTGCCATGCCGCTCGACGGCGAAGCTGTTGTTGAGCAGCACCGTCGTGCCGCCCTCCTCCACCACGGGCGGCCGGGAGCCGTCGGGGTTGACCATGCCGAGGAAGGTGTCGGAGAAGACCCACACCTGGCGCCCGCCGGGCAGCCTGACGGAATAGGTGCCGTCGGCGCCCGTCCAGTCGTCGGTGCGGGTGTTGTCGTCGCCCTGCGCGGTGAACAGGGAGGTCAGCCGCGGATTCACCGCCGCCCCGGTCACGGGCAGCGCGCACGGGGAGGGTCCGAGGTCGGGGGCCTGATGGGCGATGCGGGCATCGGAAGGCACCGGCTTGGGAGGCGCGGCCACCGCCTGTAACGGCGCGGCCACCAACCCGAGCACGGCGACGACGAGGGGGATCAGTCGCCTCATGACTATCGTTCTAGTCATCAGATCACTTGTTGTCTAGGCGTCGATAGCATGGCCCGTGCCCTTCTACGCGGCGCGGGCGGGGATGGCCGTGACCGCGCTGGTGCTCGCCGCAGTGGCCGCGACCCCTTCGGTCGTGGCGTACGGCGTGCCCGTGCCGAGGCCCTGGGACACGGCGGTGTGCCAGGCGCTCGCCCTCATCCTGCTCGTCGCCGGCGGGCGGCGCGGCCTGCCGCGGCTGGGCACGGCGCGGGCGGCCATGTGGAGCGGCGTCCTGCTCGCGGCGCTCGCGGCCCAGGCCATCCGGCTCACGCCCGGCCCCGTCACGGGGTCAGGGGACGGCTTCGTCGACACGGCGCTCGACGTGTGGATGACGCTCGACACCTGGGCGGCCATGGGCGTGTTCACGACCTTGGCGGCGGTCGCGGCGGCGGCCGGTGGGCGCCTGGCCGGCGTCATCACAGCACTGGCCATGGCGGCCGCGATGCTGACCGCCTTCGGCGGGAGCGGCTTGTCCGACATCACCGGCTGGCTCTACCTGGCCGCCGCCCTGCTGGCCCTGCCGTGGAAAATTGGGATGACCGCCCGGGAAAACGCCAGGTACCCTGCGCGAGGACCTGAGGAGTGAGATGTCGTGGGACACGTCGAAGTCAACCGAGTGACGTATGTGCTGCCCGACGGGCGGCCACTGCTGAACGACGTGTCCTTCCGCGTCGGCGAGGGCGTCAAGGCCGCCCTGGTGGGGCCGAACGGCGCGGGCAAGACGACGCTGATGCGCCTGATCGCCGGCGACATCCAGCCCGTCGACGGCAGCGTCACCTCTTCCGGGGGCCTGGGCGTGATGCGCCAGTTCGTCGGCAGCGTGCGCGACGGCTCCAATGTTCACGACCTGCTCCTGAGCGTGGCCCCTCCCGCCGTGCGGCAGGCGGCCGAGAGGCTGGCGCGGGCCGAGCTCGACATGATGGAGCGCGACGACACCAAGACGCAGGTGCGCTACGCGCAGGCGATCAGCGATTACACCGACGCGGGCGGCTACGACATCGAGGTGCTCTGGGACACCTGCACGGTGGCCGCGCTCGGCTTGCCGTACGACAACGTGAAATATCGTGACGTGGCCACGCTCTCCGGCGGCGAGCAGAAACGCCTCGTCCTGGAGGCGCTGCTGAGAGGCCCCGACCAGACGCTGCTGCTCGACGAGCCCGACAACTACCTCGACGTGCCCGGCAAGCTGTGGCTTGAGCAGCAGCTCAAGGAGACGCCGAAGACGGTCCTGCTGGTCAGCCACGACCGGCAGCTGCTCGCGAACTCCGCCGACCGCATCGTGACGGTCGAGTCGGGCAACATCTGGATCCACGGCGGCGGCTTCACGACGTACGCCGAGGCGCGCAAGGCCAGGAACGACCGGCTCGACGAGCTGCGCAGGCGCTGGGACGAAGAGCACGCCAAGCTCAAGGCGCTGGTCAACATGCTCAAGAACAAGGCGCGCTACAACGACGGCATGGCGCCCGCCTACCACGCGGCCCAGACGAGGCTGCGCAAGTTCGAGGAGGCGGGGCCGCCCGAGCTGGCGCCGAAGGACCAGCTGATCTCGATGCGCCTCAAGGGCGGGCGCACCGGCAAGCGCGCGGTCATCTGCGAGCAGCTGGAGCTGACCGGCCTGATGAAGCCGTTCGACCTGGAGATCTGGTACGGCGAGCGCGTCGCGGTGCTGGGCTCCAACGGGTCGGGCAAGTCGCACTTCCTCAAGCTGGTCGCGGGGGAGCAGGTCAGGCATACCGGCGTCGCCCGGCTGGGCGCGCGGGTGGTGCCCGGCCACTTCGCGCAGACGCATTCGCGTCCCGACCTGCTGGGCCGCGAGCCCGTCGAGATCGTCATGACCGAGCACGCCCGGCTGAAGAACGAGGCGATGAAGCTGCTGGCCCGCTACGAGCTGGCCGGCCGTACGGCGGAGCAGCGGTTCGAGACGTTGTCGGGAGGCCAGCAGGCCCGGCTGCAGATCCTGCTGCTGGAGTTGTCGGGCGCGACGTTGTTGTTGCTCGACGAGCCGACCGACAACCTCGACCTGGCCAGTGCCGACGCGTTGCAGGAGGGGTTGAACGCCTTCGACGGCACGGTGATGGCCGTCACGCACGACCGGTGGTTCGCCGAGGACTTCGACCGCTATCTGGTATTCGGTTCCGACGGCAAAGTGTACGAATCGCCCGAACCCGTATGGGACGAAACGCGAGTAGTGCGGGCCCGTTAAAGAGTTGGTACGGCTGTCGCGTGTCCAGCGGTTACCGTACCTTCTCAGCGGCTAGTACCGATACGTGCGAATCACCGTCCTCGCCCTGGCTGCCCTGTTCCTTACCGGATGCTCCGGCGAAGAGCAGGCACCCACCGCTCAGCTCAAGCCGCTCGCTCTGGCCGAGCAGGCCTCGACCGTGGTCAAGTCCGACGACGGCTACGTCGTCAACTGGGCCGGCGTGCTCTCCAACGACAATCCCTGGCACTTCGGCGAGCACGTGGTGGCCACGGTCGTGGGCCGTGACTCCAAGGGCGCCGAAGTGGTCCGCATGGACCAGCCGCTCGACGCCGTGCCGCCGGGCGGCAAGCTGGCCTTCACCGGCCAGGCCGTGGCCGACGGCAAGCCCGCCAAGGTGACCATCGAGTACCGTCCCGCGCAGTGGCGCCAGGCCGCGCGCGTGGTCTCGGCGTTCAAGCCTTTCCGCACGTCGCGGGTGCAGTCGCTGCGTCAGAAGGACGGCAGCTACCTGGTCATGGGCACGGTCGCCAACCCGTACCGGATGCCGGCCAGCAGCCTGGTGGTCAGCGCCCTGCTGCGCGACTCGGCGGGCAAGCTGCTGGGTGGCGGCAGCGCCTTCGTCGACGACGTGAAGACGGGCACCACGCCGCGTTTCATCCTCACCGTCGACGGCGTGCCGTCGAGCGCCAAGGTCGCCAGGACCGAGACCGTGGTGCGCACCTGGGGTTCGACCGCCCGGCCCTACGAGGAGCTGGCGCTGGGTGGCGCGGTGCCGGTGCACACCGTCAAGCCGACCACCGAGCCGTTCCTGCGCGACCGCGCGCCCCAGGCCATGCCCGGGGACGAGCACTAGTTGACCGGCCGGGGCCACGGCCCCGGCTCCAACCATCAATAAAGTGTTCAGCAATGAAATATCCGGACTTATTGGTGGGTGCCGAGATCCCCGCGAATAACTGAACTCCTTTGGAATTCGCGTCGAAAGGGTAGAACTGCAAGTTACCAATCCATTACCTTCAGTCACATGAATGACCGCGTCCTGGTCGAGGCCCTGCGCGGCCGTGACCCCGGAGCCCTCGCCGCCCTGTACGACTCCCACGCAGAAAGCGTCTACCGCTACTGCTGGAGCCTGCTGGCCAGCGCCGACAGCGCCCAGGTGGCCCTGCGCGACACCTTGATCGCGGCCGAGGCGCACATCGAGCGGCTGGGCGACCCCGACAGGCTGGGGGCGTGGTTGTACGCGCTGGCCCGGGTGGAGTGCCTGCGCCGGCGCCCTGCCGTACAGCCTGACGAGAGCGCGTCGCACCCACCGGAGCTCGACGACCCCGACGACGCGGACCTGCGGATCATGGCCTGGAACGCGGTGCGCAGCCTGCCCGCGGAGGACCGCGAGATCCTGGAGTTGTCGACCACCCACCACCTTCCGCTCCCCGACGTGGCCTCGGTGCTCGGCGTGCCTGTGCGCCACCTGGAGACCGACCTCGACGACGCCCGCGAGCGCCTGCGCGACGCGATCACCGCCGAGATCCTGGCCCGCAAGGGCCCCTACGACTGCCCCCGCCGCGCGCTGATCCTGTCGGGCTTCTCCGGCGAGCTGACCGGCCAGATGCGCGACCACCTCGTCCGGCACCTGATCCGATGCGAGATCTGCGCTCCGCACCGGCTGCGCCAGGTGTCGGCGGCCAAGGTCTTCGAGCTGCTCCCGGCCGTCAGGCTGCCCGAGTCGCTGCGGGTGCGGGTGCTGAGCTGCTTCGCCGACCCCGAGCTGGTGCCCTACCGCCGCTACGTGGCCCGCCGGTCGGCCACCCTGGACGCCGCCGGATTTCCCAGCCCGACGGGCAGGAAGGCTCGCCGGTGGCCTCAGGCGCTTGCTGGGGCGCTCGCCGGATTAGCCGCGGTGGTCGCGATCGCGAGCGTCTTCCACTACTTCGGCTCGGAGCCCGGGGTGCCCGGCGTGGCGGCGGGCAGGCTCGGCCCGATCGGGGAGTCGCCCGGCCTGCTGCTTCCCTGGCAGCCGGAACCCAGCGAGGACGACCTCGTCGTCGTCCCGATCCTCGACAGCCGGGGCACGCAGCCGCTCGTCCAGGCGCCGCCGCACGGCGGGAGCCCTGTCGTCGGCGTGGTCGCCCCGTCGGGCACGGCTGGCCCAATTCAGCAGCCGACCAAGGCCCCGCGCCCCACCGCCGGACCCACCGCCGGGCCCGCGACCACGCCGCCCGCCGCGCCGCCGCCCGTCGACACCGCCCCCGACGACCAGCCGAGCCGTGACCACCACGACAGGCCGGGCCGCGACGACGACTGCCCGCCCGGCAAGGGACCGGGCAAGCCCCCGGCGACGACGCCGCCCGCCCAGACACCACCGCCGAAGACCACGCCTCCTGCCACCCCGCCCCCGGCCACCACGCCTCCGGCCACCACGCCTCCGGCCACCACGCCTCCGGCGACGCCGCCCGCGGGCACCCCGCCCCAGACCCCGCCCCAGACCCCGCCTGCCCAGGAGCCCACGCAGGAGCCGGCGCCCACCGCCGGCAAGGCCGCCTGACCGGTCGTGGAGGCCTTCGAGGTCAGGGGCATCAAGGTCCTGCCGCTGGCGGTGCGCGAGGAACTGGCCGAGCTGGTCCCGCGCAGCCAGCGGGCAGGCTGGCCGACCTGGCTGGACCCCGGCCCGCGCATGCTGCGCGACATCCTGGAGTTGTCGAGGCTGCAGACCGCGCGCGGGCTGGCCGTCCTGTCGTGGCTGGCCGTCGCCGAGGCGCCGGCCGACCTCGAATGGCTCTGGCCGTCGCGGCGGCTGACCGGCCCGCGCCAGGAGCGCATGTACGGCGCGGCGGCCGCGGTGCCCGACTCGGTGCTCGCCCTCGTCGTGGCCAACTGGACCTGGGCTCTGGCCACTCGGCACGGCGGCCGGGTCATCGCGCCCTACCTGGCCGAGACCGCCTACCCGCGTGACGGCCACCAGGCGGCGCACGCCGCGATGACCCTCTACCAGACCTACGAGCGCAACCCAGAGGCCCGCGCGGCGATCGCGGCGGCCTGGGCAGCGGCGAAGGTGGGCGCCGACTGGTGCAAGGCGGCCGAGTTGCACGCCTCCTACGGCAGTCCTGCGCCGGTGTTCACCTACCCGCGCGGCGCCGCGCCGCCGCCCCTGGGTGTCCGACCGTGGCTGGAACGCCTCTTTCGCCTGCGATGATTACGTTACGTGAGTTTCATGTGTGCTCTGCGTGACGACTGGGAACTGTGGTAACCATGAGCCCGATCAGAGCCGGATTCCTGGTGGCCTGTCTGCTCGTGACCACGTGTTCGCCGGCCGCAGCGAAGCCGGGCCCCTCCGCCGACGAGGTCGCCGACGCCCGCCAGGAGGTACGACAGCGCACCAAGGAGCTGGGAACCGCGACCGCCCGCCTGGCGGCGGCGGAGGCCCGGCTCACCACGCTCGACGCCGCCGCGGAACGCCAGGTGGAGGCCTACAACGGCGAGAAGGTACGGCTGGCGCGAGCCGAGCAGACGCACCGCGACGCCCTGGCCAGGATGGTCGCCGCCGAGCAGCGTGTGGTGGGCGCGCAGGCGGACGTGGCGGAGATCGCCGCGCAGACCTACGGCGGCTTCGACGTGCGCAGCCCGATCCTCGGCATGATCGGCAACGACGACTTCCTGCACCGCGTGAGCGTGCTCCGGCAGATCGGCGGCGAACGCGGGCAGATCCTCGACCGCAGCCGCGACATGCGCACCGTCGCCACGATCCTGCGCGAGCACGCCGAGCAGGCCTTCCTCGACCAGCAGGAGGCCGCCGAGCGGGCCGAGGCGGCCAAGCTGGCCGCGCAGAAGGCGGTCGCCGAGCAGCAGCGGGAGACGCGCGAGCTGATGACCGTCAAGCGGGAGCTCGAATCGGAGCTCGACTCCGCGCGCAGCCAGGCCGAGCGGCTGGCCAGAGCCAGGCAGGCGGCCATGGAACGATCCATCTACGCCCGCTACTCGCTGGCCACCGGTTCGACCAGGGGGGACGCGGCGGCGAACTGGGCGCTCAGCCAGCTCGGCAAGCCGTACGTGTGGGCGGCCGACGGTCCGTCGAGCTACGACTGCTCGGGGCTGACCATGCGGGCCTGGGAGAAGGTCGGGATCAGGCTGGACCACTGGACGGGCACCCAGTGGACCTCGGGGCCGCACGTGCCGATCAACCAGCTGCGCCGCGGCGACCTGCTGTTCTTCGGCTACGTCAGCAGCGACCCCGGGACCATCCACCACGTGGGGATGTACATCGGCAAGGGCCTGATGGTGCACGCCCCGCAGACGGGCGACGTGGTCCGCGTCGCCTCGATGTGGCGACGCGACCTCGTCGGGGCTACACGACCGGCGGGCTAGTGGTGGTGCCCGCCCTGCTCCTTCAGCCGCTCGAAGGACCGCACGACCTCGGCCTCGGCCTCGACCCTGCCCACCCAGTTGGCGCCCTCGACGGACTTGCCGGGCTCCAGGTCCTTGTAGACCTCGAAGAAGTGCTGGATCTCCAGGCGGTCGAACTCCGGGACGTGGTGGATGTCGCGGATGTGCTCCATGCGCGGGTCGGTGGCCGGGACGCACAGCACCTTGTCGTCACCGCCCGCCTCGTCGGTCATGCGGAACATGCCGACCGCGCGGCAGGTGATGTAGCAACCGGGGAAGGTCGGCTCCTGCAGCAACACCAGGGCGTCGAGCGGGTCGCCGTCCTCACCGAGGGTGTTCTCGATGAAGCCGTAGTCGGCGGGGTACTGGGTGGAGGTGAACAGCAGCCGGTCGAGCCTGATCTTGCCGGTCTCGTGGTCCACTTCGTACTTGTTCCGCTGTCCCTTCGGAATTTCAACGACGACGTCGAACTCCACGACGCTTCCTCCACTCGACCCCCCGGGCACTGCCTGAGGGGCGTTAATGTCTCGTAGGCGAACACAGTAGGGAGAGCTGGATGCGTGAGCGTTGGGTGGCGTTGACCACACTCGCCATGCTCCAGGTCGCGACCATCGCCGCGGGCACCTACGCGGTGTCGCACGAAGACTTCAACCTGGCGGCGATGACCGAGCAGGCGCCCGTCCGGCCGGAGCCGGCTGCCTCCCCCTCTGTCGCGCCCGTCATCACCTCAGGGCCTGTGCTGGCCGCGGGCGGTAACGGAACTCTCCCGACTAAGAGTACTTTGGCCAGCCAACTCTCCAGCGCGCTGGGTGACAAAGCGCTGGGTTCGAGCGTGGGCGCCGTGGTGATCGACGTGGCCTCAGGGCAGCAGATCTTCGCCAGGAACGCCGCCGCGGGAATCACGCCCGCCTCCACGACGAAGATCGTGACGAGCACCGCCGCGCTGGCCTCCCTCGGTCCCGACACGCGCCTGACCACCTCCGTCGTGCAGGGCGCGGCGAAGAACTCGATCGTGCTCGTCGGGGGCGGAGACCCGACCCTGGCGGGGCCCAGCGCCAAGGCGGGCGCCTACCCGAAGCAGGCCTCCCTGGCGCAGCTGGCCCAGCGCACCGCCACCGCGCTGAAGGAGCAGGGCGTCACCAAGGTCGGCCTGAGCTTCGACGACTCGATGTTCACCGGCCCGTCGTCAGGGCCGGGATGGAAGCCCAGCTACATCCCCGACGGCAACGTCGCGCCGGTGTCCGCGCTCATGATCGACTCGGGCAAGGCCAACCCGTCGATGTCGAGCCCCCGGGTGAACGACCCCGCGAGCCACGCCGCGGCCGCCTTCGGCAAACTGCTCAGGCGGTACGGCGTGAGCGTCACGGGGAAGATCGCCTCCGCCACGGCGCCGCCCGGATCGCCCGAGCTCGCCCAGGTCCAGTCCGAACCCGTCTACGCCCTGGTCGAGCGGGCGCTGACGCTCAGCGACAACGACCTGTCCGAGGCGCTCGCCAGGCACGTGGCCCTCAAGGAAGGCCTGCCGGGCTCGTTCGAGGGCGGCGCGCAGGCCGTGCAGAAGGTGCTGCAGCGCCTCGGCATGGCCAAGGGCATCGCGGTCTCCGACGGCAGCGGCCTGTCGACCCGCAACCGCATCAGCGCCGACGCGCTGGCCAGGCTGGTGGCGCTGGCGTCCTCGCCGCAGCACCCCGAACTCCACGCCGTCGTCTCCGGCATGCCGATCGCCGGCTTCTCCGGCACGCTCGGCAACGGCAGGCGCTTCACCGCCAAGGACGCCCGCACGGAAGCGGGCCTGGTGCGCGCCAAGACCGGCACGCTCAACAACGTCAACACGCTGGCGGGCTTCGCCACCACCCGCGAAGGGCGGCTGGTCAGCTTCGCCTTCCTGGCCGACAAGGTTCCGCTCACCGCGGAACCCGTTCTCGATCGGCTGGCCGCCATCGTCGCACGCTCCTGAGCGAGCACGTACGGTGGACGGTATGCAGGTGATCGACTGGGATCTGGCCGTCGCTACCGGAACGCGCCTGGTCCGCCCAGGCCCGCAGGTAAGCCGCGAAGAGGCCAGGCAAGCCGTTTCCGAGCTGCGCACCCTCTCGCGCGAGGCCGAAGGCCACGTCCGGGAGTTCACGCAGATCCACACCGAGACCCCACCGCAGCCCGCCACCATCGTCGACCGGCCAGGATGGATCAAGGCCAACGTCGAGGGCTTCCGCGTGGTGCTGGAACCCCTGACCGAGCGGATGTCGGAGCGTCAGAACCAGACGCCCGCGATCGTCACCGCCGTCGGCTCGCGCATCACGGGCGTGGAGGTGGGCGCCGTGCTGGCCTACCTGGCGACCCGGGTGCTGGGGCAGTACGAACTGTTCCTGCCGCCCGACCCCAGCGGCCAGGAGGCGGTCGGCCGCCTCACGCTGGTCGCCCCCAACATCGTCAACGCCGAGCGCGAGCTCAACGTCCACCCGCGTGACTTCCGGCTGTGGGTCTGCCTGCACGAGGAGACCCACCGCGTGCAGTTCACCGGCGTGCCGTGGCTGCGCGAATACGTCCGCGGGCAGATGACCGAGTTCCTGCTCGCCTCCGACCTCGACCTCCCGACGCTCATGGAACGGCTGCGCCAGGCCGCCGACACCGTGGCCGACGTGGTCCTGCGCGAAGGCGACGGCAACCTGATCGAAGCCATCCAGACCCCCGAGCAGAAGGCCATCCTCGACCGCCTCACCGCGGTGATGACCCTGGTCGAGGGGCACGGCGACTTCGTCATGGACGCGGTCGGCCCGGCCGTCGTGCCGTCCGTGGTCGACATCAGGGCCAAGTTCCAGCAGCGTCGCGCGGCGGGCGGGCGGTTCGACCGCACCATCAAGCGGCTGCTGGGCCTGGAGCTCAAGATGAAGCAGTACGCCCAGGGCTCGGCCTTCGTCACCGCCGTGGTCGACAAGGTCGGCATGGAGGGCTTCAACCGGATCTGGACCTCGCCGGAGACCCTCCCCACCCTCGACGAGATCGCCGACCCCGACTCCTGGTGCCGCCGGGTGCTGGGGAGTGACGCGCTCCCTGCGTAGCAGGTCGCGGCGGGCACAATGGCTGCCATGGGTCCGCATCCTGCCGTCGCCGAGGTCCGCCGCGCCGTACGCGAGGCGCTGGCGGATCTCGGCTCAGGCTCGCTCGTGCTCGTCGCGTGCAGCGGCGGGGCCGACTCGCTCGCGCTGGCGGCGGCGCTCGGTTTCGTCGCCCCGCGTGCGGGGTTGCGCGCGGGGCTGCTGACCGTCGACCATCGCCTCCAGGAGGGCTCGGCCGCCCAGGCCCGCACGGTCGCCGCCCTGGCCACCGCCCCAGCCCTCCGCCCAGCCTTCACCCACGTCACGGCGCCCGCCGCCGACACGCCGCCCGTCGCTCATGGCTCGGCCTGCGCGGACTCGTTCGCCTCCGACGCCACCGGCGCTCCCGCTCCCGCTGCCGGGCTCGGGCTCGACTTCGCCGAGGTGCTCACCGTCACCGTCGGCACCGGCGGGGGACCAGAGGCCGCCGCCCGCGAGGCCCGCTACGCCGCCCTCGACGCGGCCTGCGACCGGCTCGGCGCCGCCGCGGTCCTGCTCGGCCACACCCGCGACGACCAGGCGGAGACGGTCCTGCTCGGTCTGGCCAGAGGGAGCGGCCTGAGGTCGCTGTCGGGCATGTCGGGTACGGCAGGCCGCTACCGCCGCCCGCTCCTCGCCCTCCCCAGGAAGACCACCGTCGCCGCCTGCGAGGCCCTGGGCCTGCGCCCGTGGGGCGACCCCCACAACCTCGACCCCCGCTACACCCGGGTCCGGGTGCGCACCGCCGTCCTGCCGCTCCTGGAGCGCGAACTCGGCCCGGGAGTCGCCGAGGCCCTCGCCAGAACCGCCGGGCTCGCCCGTGCCGACGCGGACGCGCTCGACGAGTGGGCCGCGAGGGCCTACGCGGATTGCGCTCTAAGCGATATCCCCGATCCCGTGACGCTTGCCGTACCGGCTCTGGAGGCCTTGCCGGAGGCGGTCCGCACCCGCGTCCTGCGGCGGGCCGCGCTGCGCGCCGGATCGCCCTCCTCGGCGCTCACGGCGGGCCACGTGCGCGCCGTCGACCGCCTCATCACGGCATGGCACGGGCAGAAGGCCGTTGACCTGCCCGGGGGTCTGTGTGCCCTGCGACGGTATGGCACCCTGGTGTTCCAGTCTTAAGCCGACCGAAGGAATCCCAGGTGCACGCAGCCGACATGGGCAAGGACCTCGAAAAGGTCCTCATCCCGGAGGACGAGCTCCAGGCCAAGATCAAGGAGCTCGCGGCCCGGATCGACGCCGACTACGCCGGCAAGGATCTGCTGCTTGTGGGCGTGCTGAAGGGCGCGGTCATGGTGATGGCCGACCTGGCCAGGGCACTGAGCAACCAGGTCCAGATGGACTGGATGGCCGTCTCCTCCTACGGGGCGGGCACCAAGTCCTCGGGCGTCGTGCGGGTCCTGAAGGACCTCGACACCGACATCATGGGCCGCCACGTGCTCATCGTCGAAGACATCATCGACTCCGGCCTGACGCTCGACTGGCTGATCAACAACCTCAAGGGCCGCAACCCCGCGTCGCTGGAGATCTGCACCGCGCTGCGCAAGCCCGACGCCGTGAAGGTGCCGATCGACGTCAAGTACGTCGGCTTCGACATCCCCAACGAGTTCGTGATCGGCTACGGCCTCGACTATGCCGAGCGCTACCGCAACCTGCCCTTCATCGGCACGCTGGCGCCCCACGTCTACAACGGCCAATAGTTCAGGGAACATTGGGCAACCTGACGTACGTTGGTAGGGCAAGGCCGGTGGCGCGGGCAGTGACCCTGTGCGCTCTACCGGTGTACCGTCTGACACTTAGAGGCTTCGCCTCCGGGTAGTTCAGATAGCAGCGGCATCCGCCGCGCCCCCGGGTCACCGAGGGTTTCAGGCCTTGGTCAGGAAGGGACGGGCCCGCAAGGGGTTCCGCATCGGATGGATCTCAAGCGATTTACACGTGGGCCACTGCTGTGGATCCTGGGCATCGTCGTGCTGCTCCTGCTCGTGACCTCGCTGTGGAGCAGCGACGGGAACTTCAAGCAGGCGGACACGTCGACGGCTCTCAAGCAGATCCAAGACGGCAACGTCAGCGTGGCGAAGATCATCGACAAGGATCAGCGCATGGAGCTGACCTTGACGACTCCCATACAGGTCAAGCCCAACGACGCCGAAACCAACCGCATCCAGGCTTCCTGGATCACCGGCCAGGGTCCGGCGCTGGTCCAGGAGCTGCAGAAGCAGGAAGCCGCGGGCAAGACCAAGAGCTTCACGGTCGACGTGCCCCAGGAGAACATCCTGGTCGGTCTGCTGCTCAGCTTCCTGCCGATGGTCATCATCATCCTGCTGTTCCTGTTCATCATGAACCAGATGCAGGGCGGCGGCAGCCGAGTGATGAACTTCGGCAAGTCCAAGGCGAAGCTCATCACCAAGGACACCCCGAAGACCACCTTCGCCGACGTCGCGGGCGCCGACGAGGCCATCGAGGAGCTCCAGGAGATCAAGGAGTTCCTGCAGGCCCCGGCCAAGTTCCAGGCGATCGGCGCCAAGATCCCCAAGGGCGTGCTGCTCTACGGCCCGCCCGGCACCGGCAAGACCCTGCTCGCCCGCGCGGTCGCGGGTGAGGCGGGCGTGCCGTTCTACTCGATCTCCGGTTCCGACTTCGTCGAGATGTTCGTCGGTGTCGGCGCCAGCCGCGTGCGCGACCTGTTCGAGCAGGCGAAGGCGAACGCCCCGGCGATCATCTTCATCGACGAGATCGACGCCGTCGGCCGCCACCGCGGCGCCGGCCTGGGCGGCGGTCACGACGAGCGCGAGCAGACGCTGAACCAGCTGCTCGTCGAGATGGACGGCTTCGACGTCAAGGGCGGCGTGATCCTCATCGCCGCGACGAACCGCCCCGACATCCTCGACCCGGCGCTGCTGCGCCCGGGCCGCTTCGACCGCCAGGTCACCGTCGACCGCCCCGACCTCGAGGGCCGCAAGGGCATCCTGCGCGTCCACGGCCGAGGCAAGCCGTTCGACGAGACCGTCGACCTCGACGTCATCGCCCGCCGTACCCCCGGGTTCACGGGCGCCGACCTGGCCAACGTGATCAACGAGGCGGCGCTGCTCACCGCGCGCGCCGACCAGAAGCTGATCTCGATGGACGTCCTCGAGGAGTCGATCGACCGCGTCATGGCGGGCCCGGAGCGCAAGACCCGGGTCATGTCCGACAAGGAAAAGAAGATGATCGCCTACCACGAGGGCGGTCACGCGCTCGTGGCGCACGCGCTTCCCAACGCCGACCCGGTCCACAAGATCACGATCCTGTCGCGCGGCCGCGCCCTGGGTTACACCATGACGCTGCCGATGGAGGACAAGTTCCTCGCGACCCGCTCGGAGATGATGGACCAGCTCGCGATGCTGCTGGGCGGACGCGCGGCGGAGGAGCTCATCTTCCACGAGCCCACCACCGGCGCCTCCAACGACATCGAGAAGGCCACCTCCATCGCCCGCCGCATGGTGACCGAATACGGCATGAGCGAGCAGCTCGGCGCCCGCAAGTTCGGCTCCGGCAACGGCGAGGTCTTCCTCGGCCGCGAGATGGGTCACGAGCGCGACTACTCCGAGAAGATCGCCTCGACGATCGACGAGGAAGTGCGCCGGATGATCGAGACCGCTCACGACGCGGCGTGGGACATCCTCGTCGAATACCGTGACGTCCTCGACAACCTGGTGCTGGAGCTCATGGAGAAGGAGACCCTCTCGCGCGAGATGGTCCTCCAGGTCTTCGCCCCGGTCGTCGTGCGCGAGCACCGCCCGTCCTACGCCGGCTACGGCAAGCGCCTGCCCTCCGAGCGGCCCCCGGTGCTGACCCCGAAGGAGCAGTCGGGCAACGGCTCGCTGGCCTCGGGGCACCCCAAGGCCATCCAGCCCGGAGACGGCGCGTGACCGTCGACAAGGCCCGCATCGAGAAGGCCGTCCGTGAGATCCTCGTCGCCATCGGCGAGGACCCCGACCGCGACGGCCTGCTCGACACCCCGTCCCGCGTGGCCCGCGCGATGGCGGAGCAGTACTCCGGGCTGCACCAGGCTCCGGAAGACGTCCTGACCAAGGTCTTCGACGTCGACCACGACGAGATGGTGCTCGTGCGCGACATCGAGGTGTACTCCACCTGCGTCCCGAGCAAGCAGCCTGTCAATGCCGTCGGCGGACAGAAGCGGGCCGCTGACGTCCAGGTCGGCGACGAGCTTTACACGCTGGTCCGTGGTGAGGTGAAGAAGACCACCGTCACCCAGATCAGCTCCAAGCAGGTGCGCGGTCTTGTCGAGGTCATCACCGAGAAGGGCTCCTTCAAGGTGACCCCCGACCACCCCCTGGCAACCCCCGAAGGGTGGATGGAGGCCAAGGACGTCGAGGGCCTGTTCGTCGAATGGACACCGCCACGTCGGCTGAACCGCGGTCGTCCGGAGCTGGTGTTCGGCTACGACATGGGCTACGTGATCGGCACTCTGTGCGCCGACGGCACCGTGGGGACGAACTACGTATCGCTCGTGGTCAACGACCGCGAGTACGCCAAGAAGTTCCAGGTGGCCCTCGAGCGGGCCATGGGCATCCACGCGAAGATCGAAAGCGTCTCCCGGCCTTCTGGGTACACCGGTCTTGACACATCGGGCTTCCGGGTGCGTGTCGTCTCGTCCTACCTGGCCGATCTCATGCGCCAGTACGTCGGCGGCGACGCCCACCACATGCGTCAGCGTTTCCCCCGGGTGGTGCTGAACGAGATCGGTACCTTCCAGGGATTCCTCGACGGATACATCGACGGAGACGGCTGGCGCTCGCCCAAGAGCAAGGGCGCCACCATCGTGAGCGGCAATGCCCCCTTCCTCCAGGACCTGGCGGCTGTCATCGGTGCTCGCTTCACCCCGGCGACCCAGCGGCGCTCCGCGCTCTGGGTCGCCGACAGCTGGCTGCGCAAGCACGGGTTCCCGGCCCAGTACGCCGAAGAGTCCCGCCTGGTGGAGTCGGAGTGGGCCCGTGTGATCGAAGTGCGGCCGATCGAAGCCGAGGGCAGTAAACCCTTCACGGTTCACAGCTTCAAGTGTGATCCCCACCCCACGTTCCTGATCAGTGGGCATTTGACGCATAACTGCGAGCACCACCTCGTGCCCTTCCACGGTGTGGCCCACGTGGGCTACATCCCCAACGAGAAGGGGCAGGTGACCGGGCTGTCCAAGCTCGCCCGCCTCGTCGACGTCTACGCCCGCAGGCCGCAGGTCCAGGAGCGCATGACCTCGCAGATCGCCGACGCGCTCATGCGGGTGCTGGAGCCTCGCGGCGTGATCGTGGTCGTGGAGGCGGAGCACCTGTGCATGACGATGCGGGGGGTGCGCAAGCCGGGGGCCAAGACGCTCACCTCGGCGGTGCGCGGCGACTTCCGCACCAGCGACAAGACGCGGGCCGAGGCCATGGCACTGATCCTGGGCCGCTGAGATACGGCTTCGCATGGCTCGTTCAAGGGGCTCCCACCCGGGGCCCCTTCGTCGTCCCCGCCCCCAGGTCCGCCGTCGTCCTCAGGCCCGCCGCGGCCCCGGCCCCGCCGCCACCCCAGATCCGGCGTCGGCCCAGATCCCGCGTCGACCACAGACTCGCCGCCGGTCCCAGGCTCGCCGCTACCGCAGATCCGGCGTCCGCCCCGGCCCACGCCTGTGGCCGTGCCCGGGTTGGCGGCGTGCTGTTGAGCCGTCCACAACCGGGACCCGTGGCACGTGGTGCCCAGTCGCAGCGCCTAGGCTTGGTCACATGATGAGCGTGCCCGGACTACCAGCCGAGGATCGGTGCCTCGTCATGGGCGTGGTCAACGTCACCCCCGACTCCTTCTCCGACGGCGGCCTGTGGTTCGACGAGGAGACGGCCGTGCGCCACGGCTTCGAGCTGGTCGCCGAGGGTGCCGACATCGTCGACGTGGGAGGCGAGTCCACCCGGCCGGGCGCCGCGCGGGTGTCGCTCGACGAGGAGCTCGCCAGGGTCGTCCCGGTGATCTCCAGGCTCAGCGCCGAGGGCGTCGCGGTGAGCGTCGACACGATGCGCGCCGAGGTCGCCAGGGCCGCGGTCGAGGCGGGCGCCAAGCTCGTCAACGACGTGAGCGGCGGCCTGGCCGACCCCGACATGCCGCGCGTGGTGGCCGACACCGGCGTGCCGTACGTCGTCATGCACTGGCGCGGCCACAGCCACAGCATGGACAGCCGGGCGATCTACGACGACGTGGTCGGCGAGGTGCGCGAGGAGCTGGCCAAGCGGGTGGCGATGGTGCTCGCCGAAGGTGTCGCGGAAAGCCAGATCATCCTCGATCCGGGCCTGGGATTCGCCAAGACGGCAGAGCACAATTGGGCAGTGCTGGCCGGAATGGACCGGCTGCTGGAGTTGGGATATCCGGTGCTGATCGGCGCCTCGCGCAAACGCTTCCTCGGTAGGCTCCTGGCCGACCCCGATGGCACGCCGCGGTCGTTCGACCGTAGCGATGCCGCCACGGTCGCCGTCTCCGCGCTCGCCGCCCGCAGCGGCGCGTGGTGCGTGCGGGTGCACGAGGTGGGCCCGAATGCCGACGCCGTCCGCGTGGCCGCGGCCTGGCGGCGGGCGGCAGCAGATCAACCGGTCGGAAACGTTGGAGGCAGTACGTGAGCAAGGCGGCCAGATGAGCGTGGACACCACGGCGATCGAGACGGTCAACCAGGCCTTCTACACCGCCATCGAGAACGCCGACCTCGACAAGATGACCGAGGTCTGGGCGGAGGATTCGGCGGAAGGCCAGGTGACCTGCGTTCACCCTGGGTGGACCCTGCTCGCGGGGCGTTCCGAGGTGCTCCGTTCGTGGGCGCTGATCATGGCGAACACCACCTACATCCAGTTCGTCCTCACCGACGTCAAGACCAGCGTGCTGGGCGACATGGCGGTGCTGACGTGCGTGGAGAACATCCTGACCGCGGGCGACGAGGGCGAGTCCAGCTTCGCCGCGGGCAAGGTGGTGGCCAGCAACGTCTACATCCGCACCCCGGAGGGCTGGCGGTTGTGGATGCACCACGGCTCGCCCGTGCTGCAGAACGACGACGAGGAAGATGAAGACGAGTGACCCTTGATCGAGTCTCGGTGACGGGCCTGCGGGCCCGCGGCCGCCACGGCGTCTTCCAGGCCGAGCGCGACCTGGGGCAGGAGTTCGTCGTCGACGCGACCCTCTTCCTCGACACCCGCGCGGCGGCCTCCGGCGACGACCTGACCCAGACGGTCCACTACGGCGAGCTGTCCGAGGCGCTGGTGAAGGTGGTGGAGGGCGATCCGGTCAACCTGGTCGAGACGCTCGCCCAGCGCCTGGCCGACGTCTGCCTCGACAACGACCTGGTGCGTGAGGTGGAGATCAGCGTGCACAAGCCCGCCGCTCCCATCCCGTTGCCCTTCGACGATGTGATCGTGACGATCAGGCGGAGCCGCGCATGAAAGCAGTCCTTGCCCTCGGCAGCAATCTCGGCCGCCGGTTCCAGACGTTGCAGGGAGCGGTCGACGCGCTGTTCGACGCGCCCGGCCTCGACTACATCGCCGTCTCGCCGGTCTACGAGACCGATCCGGTCGGCGGCCCCGACGACCAGCGCCCGTACCTGAACGCCATCGTCCTCGCCGACACCACCGTCGACGCCTACACGCTGCTGGAGCGGGCGCAGAGCGTCGAGACCGCCTTCGGCAGGGTGCGCGAGGAGCGGTGGGGCCCGCGCACGCTCGACGTCGACCTGATCGCCGTGGGCGACCTGGTCTGCGCCGAGGAGCCGCAGCTGACGCTGCCGCATCCGCGCGCCCACGAGCGGGCGTTCGTCCTGGTGCCGTGGTCGCAGGTCGACCCCGATGCCGAGATCCCCGGACACGGGTCGATCCAGGCGCTGCTCGACGGCCTCGACAAGCAGGGCGTACGGCTGCGCGGCGACCTCAAGCTGCAGGGGCCCGCTTGAAGCCGGTCAAGCCCTGGCACCTCGTCGGCGTCGTCGTCATCGTGGCGCTGCTCACCCTGATCCTGGTGCGGCAGTTCTACTCCTCGCTGCCCCTCGTGCCGTGGACCGCGATCCCGACGCTCCTCCTGCTGGCCATCGGTGAGGCGATCACCGGCAACTCCACGAAGGCCAGGATCGAGCGCCGGCCCGACACCAAGCCGGTGGAGCCGCTGGCCGTCGTCAGGCTGACGGCGCTGGCCAAGGCCTCGGCGTACGGCGGGGCGCTGATCGCCGGGGTGTTCGCCGGGTTCGCCCTGCACACCGTGCAGCTGCTCAGCCAGGACACGCCGCGCGGCGAGTTCTTCGTCACGGCGGGGTCCTTCGTGGCGTCCGTCCTGCTGATCTGCGCCGCGCTCTACCTCGAACACTGCTGCAAGGTGCCCAAGCAGCCAGGAGAGGAGCGCGGCCAGGCCTGAGGTCAGCGCATCGCGTGACGGTTGGGGAGCAGCGGGGTGAGCTGCTGGATGTCCCAGCGTGCCCGCAGCTCGACGATCGTGTCCTGGTCGGGCGGCCCGCCGCGTCCGATCACGTCGGCCAGTTCCCTGAGGTAGTGCTCGTGCCCGGTCGGTGAGACCACGAACAGCATGCGCGCCGGGGTCGTGCCCGGGTTGGTGAACGCGTGCGGGGTGCCGGGCGGCACGAACATCGAGCTCCCCGGCCCGCCCCGATACACCTTCTGGCCGCTCTCCGACTCCCACGTGAGCCAGTCGCCCGACGCCTCGCCCCTGGGGTGGAAGGCCAGCAGGTCGAGCTCGCCGTCGAGGACGTAGAAGAACTCCTCGGCCTCGGTGTGCAGGTGCGCCCCGACGTCGAAGCCGGGTTGCACGGTCGCCTCGAACACCGACCAGACGGCCGAGTGCTCGCTTCCGACCTTCAGCGTCATCCCCGCCGACGGGATCGGCGATCCCTGTCCAGGGGGCAGCAGCAGTCCGTCGCTCATCGGGTCCATCCCTTCAGCCAGGTCTCCAGGGTTAGCAGGCCGGGGTGCAGCGCGCGCAGGCCGTCGATGTCGGGCGGCGGGGTCTCCCGCGTGTCCATCCACTCGAACGTCCTGGCCACCTCGGGGTCGAAGGCCCGCAGCCGCTCGATCGGCACCTGCTGGAAGCGGGCGGGCAGGCCGGTGGCGCGTCCGAAGGCCTCGGCGATCTGCTCGCCGGTGAGCCGGTCGCCGGCGAGCTCGATGCTCTCGCCGGCGTACTCCGTCGAGAACGTGAGCGCCCGCGCCGCGAAGACGCCGATGTCGTCGACGGCGATCAGGTTCATCGGCTTCGTGGGCCGGATCGCCAGGTTCACCACGATCTCGTCGCCGGTCACGACCGGCCGGGTGAGCGTGGTGAAGTTCTCCATGAAGGAGCCGGGCCGCACCATCGTGAAGCGCAGTCCCGAGGCTCTGATGTGCGCCTCGATGCGGCCCTTGCTCTCGTAGTAGGGGATGCCGGTCGGCTCGTCGACCCCGGCCAGCGAGGAGTACACCAGGTGGTCCACGCCGCTCTGCGCGGCCAGGTCGACCACCAGTTTGCCGCGCCGTTCCTCGGCCGCGACCCCCTCGGCGGTGATCCTGGGCCCGGTCATCATGGTCAGCGCCAGGAACACGCCCGACGCTCCGTCGAGCGCCGCCCGCACGCTCTCGGTGTCGTCCAGGTCGCCGCGGACCAGCGACGCTCCCGCTTCGCGCAACGCCCGCGCCGCGGGCGCCTCAGGATCACGCACGAAGGCCCGTACGGGCTTGTCACGCCGCAGCAGCTGACGCGCCGCGGCCCCACCCTGTTGACCGGTCGCCCCGATCACTAAGACAGGCTTGCTCATCTCGCACCTCTCAGGTCGCCTCACACGGATTTCGAGAGTAGGAAGAGCCGCTCTCGCACCTCTCAGATCGCCTCTCGCTGATCTCGAGCGTACGGAGATCCGCCCGGCGGTTCCTGGTAGCGCTACTGCTAGCCTGCGGTCACTCGGGCGCCTGGTCAGGGGGTCCCTAGTCAGGGGGCGAGCCGGTGAGCGACGGCAGCGCACGACGCGCGGAACTGGCGTCCTTCCTGCGTGCTCGCCGCGCGAAGTTGCAGCCCTCCGACGTCGGGCTCGTCACCGACGCGTACGGCACGCGGCGCACGCCCGGCCTCAGGCGCGAGGAGGTCGCCGAGCTGGCCGGGGTCAGCCTGACCTGGTACACGTGGCTGGAGCAGGGCCGCGACATCTCCACCTCGGCCCAGGTGATCGACGCTTTGGCCCGCGCGCTCCGACTCGACACCGACGACAGGCGGCACTTGCGCACCCTGGCCGACCTGCCCGCCCCCGACGCCCGGCCCACGCACCCGCCCGAGGTCCCGTCGCCCCGGCTGCAGCGCCTCGTCGACGCCGCCATGCCGAACGTGGCCTGCGTCTATGACGCCCACCTCGATTACCTGGCATGGAACGCCGCCTACGCCAAGGTCCGCCACGACCCGGCCACGATGGCGCCGGGGAGGCGCAACCTGTTGTGGTTCATGTTCGCCGAGGCCGGGGAGCGTGCCCGCCTGGCCCGCTGGGAGCCCGCGGCGCGTGCCGTGCTGTCGCAGTTCCGCGCCTCCTCCGACCTGCATCCGCGCGGCGCGCAACTCGTCGAGGAGTTGTCGTCGGCCAGCGCCGAGTTCCGCGCCTGGTGGGCCGAGTACCCGGTGCGCTCGTTCCGCCCGGCGACGATCCAGGTGCGCCACCCGGGCGTCGGGGAGATCAGCCTGGAGATGTTCCAGCTCCGCCTCGTCGAGGACCCCGACCTGCTGATGGTGCTGCAGGTCCCGGCCGACGAGGCGGACCGTGCCCGGGTGGCCGCGCTTCTGGGCTGACCTCGGAACTTCAGGAAACGCGAGTCCGCTCCCTGGCCGCCCGCCGCCGCGTGAACAGGGCGATCACCGGCACCGTGCAGATCAGCGGTCCGAGGATGGCGATGGGCCGCTCCAGCCACCAGTACAGGTCGGGCGGCGTGTGCGCGCCGGGACGGCCCAGCAGCGCCCACGAGATGCCCAGCGCGATCGCCATCCCGGTGGTGTGGAACAGGAACAGCGGCAGCGCGTAGCGGTTGATGGTCGAGTTGACCTTCTTCCACCGGGGCCGCTGGAGCACCCGCTCCATGGTCGGGCGCAGGACCTCGACGAGCCCGATCTGGAAGATCAGCAGGCAGACGATGACGAAGGTGGGCGGCGCCATGTTCGACCACTTGTCGCCCGGCACTCCCACCATGGAGCCCGGGTAGATGCCGGAGTACACGAGGCCGACCAGCCCGAACAGTCCCGTCCACAGGATCGCGATGTCGTAGCGCCTGGGCAGCACCACGATCCGCTGGTAGAAGAAGCCGGCCTGGTGGGCCAGCCCCCACACCAGGATCATGTTGAGCCACCCCACCCACTCGATGCCGTAGCGCAGCCGTACGACGTCGACCACGAGCGAGGCGCCGCCCAGCCAGATGAGCGCCAGCACGTCGTAGCGCCGGTGCAGCCACAACGCGACGGGCAGCAGCGCCACCAGGGCGATGTAGACGGCCATGAACCACAGCGGGCTGAGGATGAGCAGCACGACCAGGGGCATCCACGTCACGTCGAAGACGATGGTGACGACGACGCCGATGGTGATCCACGCGGCGGACAGGACGAGGGCGGGCACGGCGAGGGCGCGGATGCGCCGCCACACGAACGAGCCGATGCCGACGCCGCGGGCGCAGGCCCTGTCCCACGACAGCAGGTGCACGTAGCCGCCGACGTAGAAGAAGAGCGGCAGCACCTGCAGCAGCCAGGTGAGGATCCACAGCCCCGAGGTGAAGCCGAGCGGGCTGGTCGGCATGGGCCCTTCCGGTGTCCACTGCAGGATGGTGAAGGCCCAGTGCCAGACGACGACCACGATGAGGCTGAGAGCGCGGAGCCAGTCGACGTACGCGTCACGGGGTGCTGCTGGTGAGCTCACTTGTCGATGTCACCCACGACGAAGAACATCGAGCCGAGGATGGCCACCATGTCGGCGACCAGGTGGCCGGGCAGCATCTCGCGCAGCACCTGCACGTTGTTGTAGGAGGCCGCGCGGAGCTTCATGCGCCACGGCGTCTTGTCGCCCTTGGAGACCAGGTAGTAGCCGTTGATGCCCAGGGGGTTCTCCGTCCAGGCGTAGGTGTGCCCTTCTGGCACCTTCAGCACCTTGGGCAGGCGCTGGTTGATCGGCCCTGGCGGCAGTTCGCGCAGCCGTTCGACGCAGCGTTCGGCCAGGTCGAGCGAGACCAGGAGCTGCTCGAAGAGCACTTCGAAGCGGGCGTGGCAGTCGCCCGCGGTGCGGGTGACGACCTTGACGGGCAGCTCGTTGTAGGCCAGGTACGGCTGGTCGCGGCGCAGGTCGAAGTCGACGCCGGAGGCGCGGGCGATCGGGCCGCTGACGCCGAACTGCATGATCTGCTCGCGGGTGAGCACGCCGACGCCCTTGGTCCGGGCCAGGAAGATCTCGTTGCCGAGGATGAGCCCTTCGATGTCGGGCACGCGCCGCCGTACCTCTGCCAGGGTCTGGGAGACCCGGTCGAGCCAGCCCTCGGGCAGTTCTTCCTTGAGGCCGCCGACACGGTTGAACATGTAGTGCATGCGCCCGCCGGAGATCTCCTCCATGACGGCCTGGATGCGCTCGCGCTCGTTGAAGGCGTAGAAGATGGCGGTGATGGCGCCCAGTTCCAGCGGGTAGGAGCCGAGGAACATCAGGTGCGACAGCATGCGGTTGAGCTCGGCCAGCAGCGTGCGCGCCCATACGGCGCGCGGTGGCACCTCCATGCCCAGCAGCCGCTCGGCGGCCAGCACCACGCCGAGTTCGTTGGCGAAGCCCGACAGCCAGTCGTGGCGGTTGGCGAGCATGATGATCTGGCGGTAGTCGCGGACCTCGAAGAGCTTCTCGGCGCCGCGGTGCATGTAGCCGATGATCGGTTCGGCGCTGGAGATGCGCTCGCCGTCGAGGGTCAGCTTCAGGCGCAGCACTCCGTGCGTGGACGGGTGCTGGGGGCCGATGTTGAGGACCATGTCCTCGGTGGCGAGCTCCTTGCCCACCTCGGCGGCGCCCGCTCCGATGCCCACCACCCGTTCTGTCATAGGCCCATGCTGCCACCCACACAACGGGTGATCCAGCGCACCACTTGGTCAAGGAACGGCAAGGTTCCGCATTTCGGGTGATCCACCTGGGGAGAAAGGTGATGAACGGGGGGATTTGTCATGGGGAAGATCGTCTATGACCTAGGCGCGCTGATCGCGCGAGTCACCATCGGCGTGATCTTCATCGCCCATGGTTGGCAGAAGTGGCAGAACGGCCTGGACGCCACCACCCAGATGTTCGTCCAGGCGGGCGTGCCGATGCCGGAAGCCGCGGCGACCTTCACCGCCGTGGCCGAACTGGGCGGCGGCGCGCTGCTGGTGATCGGCCTGATCACCCGGATCGTCGCGCTGGCCCTGCTGGCGGTGAGCGTCGGCGCCATCGCCTACGTGCACATCTACAACGGCATCTTCGTCACCGACAACGGCTGGGAGCTGGTCGGCGCGCTCGGCGCGGGCTGCCTGCTCCTGATGGTCGCGGGACCGGGGCGGATCAGCCTGGACGGGCTGTTCGGTGGCGTCATGCGCCGCAACAAGGAGCGCAAGGAGGCGTACAAGGTCACCACCGCACCGGGGACCACCGCCCCGGTGACCACCCCTGCCGTGATCACGGGGCCGGCCGCCCCGCCGGTCGGCCAGCGGGAGGTGCCCTCGCAGCGGCTCACCCAGGACGAGCTCACCGAGATCGACGCGCTCGTCTCCGAGGACCCGCCGACGCCGCAGTCGGGGCAAGGCTCCGGGACACGGTCGGCCCCGCCGTCAACGCCGCGGACGCCGTCCTCGGCAGAGCAGATGCCGCCGACGCAGCAGATGCCGACCACGCCGCGGCAGGAGCCGCCAACGCCGCCCAGCGGCTCCTAACGCGACAGCAGCTCGCGCAGGGCCTCGACGAGCCGGTCGACGTGCTCCTCGGTGGTGCCCAGGCCGATGGAGGCCCGTACGGCGGAGGCCGTCGGGTCCTCGCATCCGCCGTCGGAGGTGCCCAGCAGGTGACGCACGAACGGATGCGCGCAGAACTTGCCGTCGCGCACGCCGATGCCGTACTCGCCGGACAGGGCCTCGGCGACCTCGCGCGCGGTGAACCCGTCGACGACGAAGGAGACGATGCCGACCCTCGGGTGCTCGGGGCCCCACAGCGACAGCTCGTGCACGCCCTCGACCGAGGCCAGCCCGGTGCGCAGGCGGGCGATCAGCCGCTCCTCCTCGTGCACCAGCTCGGTCCAGCCGGTGGCCGACAGGGCGTCGCAGGCGGCGGCGATGGCGACGGCGCCGAGCACGTTCGGGGTGCCGGCCTCGTGACGCGGCTCGGCGTCCTCGTGCCACTCGATCTCGTCGGCCACCGCGCGCACCGCGCCGCCGCCCTTGAGGTACGGCTCGCCGGCCGACAGCCAGTCGCGGCGTCCGATGAGCACGCCCGCGCCGAAGGGCGCGTAGAGCTTGTGCCCGGAGAAGGCCACGTAGTCGAGGTCGAGCGCGGTCAGGTTGAGCCGGCGGTGGGGTACGAGCTGGGCGGCGTCGACGAGGATGCGGGCGCCGTTGCGGTGGGCGATGTGCGCCAGGGCCGCGATGGGCCACAGCTCGCCGGTGACGTTGGAGGCGGCGGTGACGACGAGCAGCTTCGGCCCTTCGATCCCGCTCAGGGCCTCGTCGGCGGCGCGTACGGCTTCGCCGGGGAAGGCGGGCGGCGCCAGCCGGACCACGTTGGCCCACGGCAGCAGGGAGGCGTGGTGCTCGGTGTCGAACACGACGACGGTGGCGTCCTCGGGCAGGCAGCGGGCGAGCAGGTTGGTGGAGTCGGTGGTGTTGCGGGTGAAGATCACCGCGTCGTCGGGGCGGGCTCCCACGAAGGCGCGCACGGTGTGGCGGGCCTGCTCGTAGCGCTGGGTGGTGAGCTGGGAGGCGTAACCGGCGCCGCGGTGGACGCTGGAGTAGGCCGGCAGGGCGGCGTTGACGGCCGCGCTGACCGGCTCCAGACAGGGGGCGCTGGCGGCGTAGTCGAGGTTGGCGTAGGGGACCAGCTTGCCGCCCTTGACCGGGACCTCCAGGTCGGCGCCGAGGACCGCGGGCAGCGGCCGGTGGCCTCGCTGCTGCTCCTGGGCCTGTGCCTGGACGGGGACGTTGCCGGAAAAGATGCTGAGCGTGGACACGGCAGTGCTCCTCAGAGGCCATGGGCCCACCCCGGAGCCCGCGCTTGCCCGCCACCCATCGTGACGGACCAGGTCCTCACCCGGGGCACCCCGCCGCGGACGCGAGGGTTGCCGGCCAGCAAGCCGGGGCTGTGCGCTGGCACTCATGACCTTCGCCCGAACTATAACCGACACTGGGGCGAAAAACGCAAGTCGCGAACTTTCTGGGACTCACGATCGTTGAGTGCAGGTTGAGACGCAAGGAGGTTCCAGATGTGGGACTGGGTGGCCAACCCAGAAATATGGATCGGGTTCATCACCCTGGTCGCGCTTGAGATCGTCCTGGGGATTGACAACATCATTTTCATCAGCATCATCGCCGGGAAGCTCCCACCGGAGCAGCGTGACCGGGCGAGGGTGCTGGGCCTGGCGGCGGCGCTGATCAGCCGTCTGGCGTTGCTGTTCGCGCTGTCGTGGGTGGTCAAGCTCACGGAGCCGTTGTTCAGCGTTTTCGGGTATGAGATCTCGGGTCGAGATCTCATCCTTCTGCTCGGTGGCCTGTTCCTGCTCGCCAAGAGCGTGACGGAGATCCATCACGCCATGGAGCCGCACGAGGAGAAGGAGAACGGCAGGAAGGTCGCCTCCTTCGGATCGGCGATCGTCCAGATCATGATCCTCGACATCGTCTTCTCGCTCGACTCGGTGATCACCGCGGTCGGCATGGTCGACGAGCTGGGCGTCATGATCGCGGCGGTCGTCGTGGCGGTGCTGGTGATGTTGTTCGCCAGCGGCCCCATCAGCCGGTTCGTGGACAAGCATCCGAGCATCAAGATGCTGGCGCTGTCGTTCCTGGTGCTGATCGGTGTGCTCCTCGTCGCCGAGGGCTTCGGCCAGCACGTCAACAAGGGTTACATCTACTTCGCGATGGCGTTCTCGCTCGTCGTCGAGTTGCTCAACATCCGGATGCGGAAGCGCTCTAAAGTGAAATAGTGCGCTTTGATCCGTGGGATCCGGATTTCGTTGCTCATCCCTACGGCGTTTACGCCGACCTGCGCGAGCACCGCCCGGTCAGCTTCTTCGAGCCGACCGGGCAGTGGCTCGTCGCCCGGCACGCCGACGTCAACGCCCTGCTCAGAGACCGCCGCCTCGGCCGCTCCTACCTGCACCTGGCCACCCACGAGGAGTTCGGCAGGCCGCCCGAGCCCGACTTCCAGGAGCCGTTCTGGCGGGTGATCAGGGCCGGCATGCTCGACGTCGAGCCGCCCGTTCACACCCGCCTGCGCCGCCTGGTCTCCAGGGCCTTCACCCCGCGCATGGTCGAATCCCTGCGTCCTCGCGTCAGGAAGACGGCCGAGAGCCTGGTCGACTCCTTCGTCGCCAAGGGCGGCGGCGACCTGATCGCCGAGGTGGCCGAGCCGCTGCCGGTCACCGTCATCGCCGACATGCTCGGCATCCCCGAATCCGACCGCCACCTGCTGCGACCCTGGTCGGCCGACATCTGCGGGATGTACGAGCTGAACCCGTCGATCGAGGCCCAGCACACCGCCGTGCGCGCCGCCCAGGAGTTCGGCGACTACCTGCGCGAGCGGGCCGCCGACCCGGGCGACGACAACCTCATCGCCGCCCTGGCCGCCATCGACGAGCTGACCATGGACGAGCTGGTCGGCACCTGCGTCCTGCTGCTCAACGCCGGCCACGAGGCCACCGTCAACGTCACGGGCAACGGCTGGTGGGCGCTGTTCAGGAACCCCGCGGAGCTCGCGCGGCTGCGCGAAGATCCGGGCCTGCTGCCCACCGCGGTCGAGGAGCTGATGCGCTGGGACACCCCTCTGCAGATGTTCGAGCGCTGGGTGCTCGACGACATCGAGGTCGGCGGGGTGGCCATCCCCAAGGGCGTGGAGGTCGCGCTGCTGTTCGGCTCGGCCAACCGCGACCCGGAGGTCTTCGCCGAACCCGACCGCCTCGACGTGGGCAGGGCCGACAACCCGCACATCTCCTTCGGGGCGGGCATCCACTTCTGCCTGGGCGCACCGCTGGCCAGGATCGAGCTGATCGAGTCGTTCGGCGCCCTCCTGCGGAAGGCGCCGAAGCTGGAACTCCTGCGCGAGCCCGAGTGGACCGGCAACTACATCATTCGCGGGTTGCGCTCGCTCGAGATGTCGGTCTGAAGCGGGCGGTCGCCTCCGAACAGGTTCGCCGGGTCGTGGCGCTTCTTCAGCTCCGCCAGATGCGTGCCGTACTGGCTGGTGAAGGCCAGGCCGGTCTCCTCGGGCGAGCCGACGAAGTTGAGCGGCGTGTAGCCGGTCGCCGCCGAGCGCAGCCCGGCCGAGAAGCGGTCGCCGAAGGCCCGCACGACTCCCGCCAGGCTCTCGTCGGGCACCACGCTGACGGTCTCGGTCACGAACTCGCCCTGCGCCCAGCCGAGCCCGGCGTTGCGGTGCGGCATGCCGCCGACGTGGCGGGTCAGCCACAGCAGGTACGGCTCGCGGTCGCGCGGGGAGATCGAGGCCAGGTAGTCGACGGCCTCGTCGGTCAGGTCGGCCATCATCTCCCCGCGGATCGCGAAGGGCATCGGCTCGGCCGGGTCCATGGTGATCTCGTCCATCCGGGTGGAGGGCATGCGCTGGGTCATGTCCGCGATCAGCCCAGGGATGGCGCGCAGCGGGGCGAGCAGCTCCTCGACGCCGGAGAAGTCGGGTCCGCAGTGGCACAGGCAGATGCGGGTGAAGGACTGCCCGCGCATCGGTTCGGGGACGAACGGCAGGTCGGGCACGTGCAGCACGCCGACGGCCGAGGTCAGCTCGACCGGGACCCCGCGCACCCACGAGCGGTAGGCGAGGAGCACCTCGCGGGCCAGTTCCGCGGGCCAGAACATGGTGCCGCCGTAGACCTCGGCGGCGGGGACGAGGCGGATGCGCATCGCGGTGACGACGCCGAAGCTCGGGCCGCAGCCGCGCAGCGCGCCCATGAGCTCCGGGTCGCGGGTGTCGTCGATCCAGCGCAGCCTGCCGTCGCCACAGGCCAGCTGCAGCTCCACGATGGCGTCGGCGGCCAGGCCGTACTTCCGGGCCAGGAAGCCCAGTCCGCCGCCGAGGCTGTAGCCGATCACGCCGACGTCGCTGGTGCTGCCGAGCAGCGGCGCCAGCCCGTGGGGGTGGGCGGCGTCGAGCACGGCCTTCCATCTGGTGCCCGGCTGCACCAGGGCGGTGTCGTCCTCGATCGTCACCCCGGTCATGCCCGAGGTGACGATCAGCAGGTCGTCGCCGGTGGCCGGGCGCAGCGCGCCGTGCCCGGTGGCCTGCACGCGCACGCGCAGGCCGCGGTCCGAGGCGTGGGCGACGGCCTCGGCGATCTCTTCGGCCGACGAGGCGGCCAGGATCAGGGCGGGCCGGTGCTGGATCCCCGCGTTCCACGCAGAGCAGAGAGCTGGATACTCAGGGTCACCCGGCTGGACGAGGTTCAACGACATGCCACGAGTGTCGGCTCGCCCCGAGATCGCCCGCTAGCTGGGAGAACTACGTACCAGCCGGGTCAGCAGCGGTTCCACGAGCCTGGCGGCGAGCGGTCCGAAGGCGGCCAGGATGAGCACGTAGGTCGCGGCCAGCGGGCCCAGATCCGGATGCACGCCCGCGGCCACCGCCAGGCCCGCGATGACGATGTTGAACTCGCCTCGCGGGATCAGGCCGATGCCCGCTCTGGCCCGGCCGGCTCTGGCCACCCCGGCCCTGCGTGCCGCGAAGGCGCCCGTGGCGAGCTTGGTCGCCATGCCGATCACCGCCAGCAGCACCGCGAGCCCGGCCACCGGAGGGATCTTCGACGGGTCCGTCTGGAGCCCGAAGAAGACGAAGAACACCGCGGCGAACAGGTCTCGCAGCGGCGCCAGCAACGCCCGGGCCTCGTGCGCCAGCTCTCCCGAGAGGGCGATGCCCACCAGGAAGGCGCCGACCGCCGCCGAGACCTGCAACTGCT
Source organism: Nonomuraea sp. NPDC050663 (assembly GCF_044456985.1). Lineage (NCBI taxonomy): Bacteria > Bacillati > Actinomycetota > Actinomycetes > Streptosporangiales > Streptosporangiaceae > Nonomuraea > Nonomuraea sp. NPDC050663. Next base: position 183,499 of record NZ_JBITGL010000017.1, on the reverse strand, counting down.
GGGCGATGCCCGCCACCAGCAACGCCAGGCCGAGCACCTTGAGCAGCAGCACCTCGGCGCTGGGGCTGCTGACGAAGGCCTCGATGAAGCGGCCGAACTTCAGCGACACCACGAGCACGACGGTGACGGTCAGCAGCGCGATGCCGACGGAGACCGCCCCGCTGAGCACGCCGACCCCGGCGAGCAGGGCCGTGAGCACGGGCAGGTAGACGGCCATCGTCAGGTCCTCGAAGACGAGGAGGCTGAGCACGACGGGGGTTTCCCGGTTACCGATCCATCCCAGGTCCGACAGCACCTTCGCGGTGATGCCCGATGAGGTCATGTAGGTCACGCCGCCCAGGGCCACCGCGGCGACCGGGCCCCAGCCCAGCAGCAGCGCGGCGATCACGCCTGGGGCTGAGTTGGCCACCAGGTCGACCACGCCGGCCAGGGCGTTGCCGCGAAGGCTGGTGACGAGCTCTTTGGCGTTGTACTCCAGGCCGAGGGTGAGCAGGAGCAGGACGACGCCGATCTCGGCGACGATGGCGACGAAGCTCTCGCTCGTCTCCAGGGGGAGCAGGCCGCCTTCGCCGAAGGCGAGCCCGGCCACGAGGTAGAGGGGAATGGGGGAGATGCCGAACCGCAGGGCCAGGGCGCCGAGCACGCCGAGGGCCAGGACGATGGCACCGAGTTCGAGAAAGACGATCGCGGTGTGGTGCACTTATCCGTCCGTGAGGATGTCGGAGACTTCGGAGGTGTTCTCCTCGTCGCCCACCACGACCACGACATCGCCCGCCTCGAAGCGGTAGTCGGGTCCGGGGCTGGTCTGCACCTGGCCGCGCCGCACGACGGCGACCACCGAGGCGCCGGTGCGGGTGCGGATGCGCGCCTCGCCGAGGGTACGGCCGGCGTACGGGGAGCCCGCCGGGATGGGGAGCTGCAGGCTGACGAGGCCTTCGATCTCGCGGTGCAGGTCGTTGAGCCGTTGCACGATGCGGGGGGCGCCGAGCAGTTCGACGAGCGCGTCGGCCTCGTCGTCGTTGAGTGCTATGGCCTCGCACGCGCGGTCGGGGTCGTTGCGGTCATACACGATCAGGTCTCGGCGCCCGGAACGATGGGAGATCACCGCGATGTGGCGGCCCGACTGGGTGTCGAATTCGTGTTTCAGCCCGATCCCGGGCAGGGCGGTCTGCTGGATATCCACCCATTTACCGTAGCTGAGCCAGCCATCCGAAGGCGCCGAGCCCGCAGGGGTCGATCAGCTCCGCCTCCCCGGTGGCCGCCGACAACGCGCGCAGGTAGCCGCGCGGATCGTGGTGGGCCAGGTCGAGGGGCGGGCGCAGGCCGGTGACACCCAGCTCGCGCAGGGCTTCGCGTTGTGTGGACAACTCTGTGGACAACGCGCCCGCCCGTTCCCCGGCCGCCGCGCAGGCGTCAAGGGCGACATGCGCGGTGATGTCGCAGGTCCCGTTGGGGATGGGAGAGACCAGACGCCCGTCACGATATCCGGCGAGTGTTCCGAAACGGGGACGGTTATCCACAGGGTGTGCATAGTCGATGGCCACCGCCCGGCCCCGCGCAAGCCGTACGAGCACCGCCGTCCAGGCCGCGTCGCGGGCGCGGCCCACCTCGGCGCGGTCGCCCACCCGTGACAGCGGCCACCAGCGTGCCAGCCACGCGCAGTCGTCGGGGTGCGGCGCCTGGCCCGGTCGCTCCTCGCCGGTCTCCGTCTCCACCATGACCAGCCGCGGGCCCGAGGGGGTCAGCTCGACCACGTCGAGGGGGATGTTGTCGAGCCACTCGTTGGCGATCGCCAGCCCGGTGATGCCCGCGGGGATCGTGGTCGACCAGCCGACCTCGGCGGCCAGCTCGCGCGGGCGGGCCGACAGGTCGACGGCGGTGACCCGCAGGCGCGAACGCAGCTCCGCCGGGGCGCTTTCGAGCACCCGCGCCCCCAGCTCGCCCTCCCCGGCGCCGATGTCGACCAAGTCGAGCCGCTCGGGATGGCCCAGCTCCTCGTCGGTGCGGACCAGCAGGCGCAGCACCGCGGCGGCGAAGATCGGCCCGACGGAGGTGCGGAAGTGGCCTGAAGGGCGTTCGCGCAGGTAGAAGCCGTCATCGCCGTAGAGCGCGTGCTCCATTGCCGCGCGCCAGGTGAGCCACATGCCATGACTATCTCATGACACGCTGAGTATCTAACTGACTACTTGTTGTGATCGCTTTGCGCTAACGTTACGCACTGTCATCGGGACATCGCCCGGCCCGACCCCCAGCGGGCGCGGTCGCCGCCGATGGTTCCGCCCCTATCGAGAGGAGTTCCTCATGCTCAAGAAGACCGCCGTCGTCGCCGGTGTCCTCGCTCTGATGTCTCTGGCCGCCCCGGCCCATGCCGACATCACCAGTGGCGACAGCGGGGTGCTGTCGGGGAACCAGATCTTCCTGCCGATCACGGCGCCCATCAACGTCTGCGGCAACGCCCTGGCCATCGCGGGCACGGCCATCGCCGGCTGCCAGGGTGGCGCCTGGGCCCACGTGCACCGCTAGACGTCGGGAGACCCGGTCGGTTCGTCGACCGACCGGGCTGCACCTCCATGGGTAGCACATCGTCATGCGGGCGTCGGTTTCAAGCGGAACCCGGCGCCCGCTGTCATGCGATGAATCGATCCCCTCGTTCGATTTCCTGCGGCAGGGGGTGCGATGTTTGTATGCCCTTGTCTGTTTTGTCACTACCTCAACTCGCGGCAAAACCCCAGTCACGTCACACGGGGTAAGAGTCGGAGCTCCGACTACTCTGGTCGGCATGGAGGCTGGTGATCGGCCCGGTCGGCTCAAGGTCGGCGTGCTCGGGGCAGGCAAGGTCGGCTCGGCCCTGGGCGCGGCGCTCGCGACGGCAGGGCACAGGGTGGTGGCCGCGAGCGGTGTTTCCGACCGCTCGCACCGATGGGCGGTCGAGCGGCTCGGCGTCGAGCCCGTGCCGCCGGACGAGGTGGTGCGCGCGGCGGACCTGATCCTGCTGACCGTGCCAGACGACACGTTGCCCGACCTGGTGACCGGCCTGGCCGCCACCGGGGCGGACCTGCGTACCAAGCTGCTGGCCCACACCAGCGGCGCGTACGGCCTGCAGGTCCTGGAGCCGGCGATCAGGGAGGGCGCGCTGCCGCTGGCGCTCCACCCGGTGATGACCTTCACCGGGCGCGATGACGACCTCACCAGGATCACCGGCTGCTCCTTCGGCGTCACCTCGCCGGAGCCGCTGCGCCCCATCGCCGAGGCGCTGGTCCTGGAGATGGGCGGCGAGCCCGTCTGGATCGACGACTCCGACCGCGCGCTCTACCACGCGGCCCTGGCCGGAGCGGCCAACCACATGGTGACCCTGATCGCCGAGTCGTCCGAACTGCTGCGCAAGATCGGCGTCGAGCACCCGGGACGCATGCTCGGTCCCCTGCTGGGCGCGGCGCTCGACAACGTGCTGCGGATGGGCATCTCCGGCCTGACCGGCCCGGTCGTGCGCGGCGACGCGGGCACGGTGCGCAAGCACGTCGACGCGCTGATCCTGGCGGCGCCCGAGGCGGCCGACGCCTACGTGGTGCTCGCTAGGCTCACGGCGGACCGGGCGCTGGCCGCCGGGCTGCTCAAGCCCGAAGCCGCCGAGCGTCTCCTGGACGCCTTGGGAGGCAACATATGGACCTAGCACGCACGCGTGACGAGCTCCCCGAGCTGGCCGGCAGGGTCGCCCTGGTGCCGACCATGGGGGCGCTGCACGAGGGTCACCGTTCGCTGATCCGCCTGGCGCACAAGCACGCCGACCACGTCGTGGTCAGCGTCTTCGTCAACCCGCTGCAGTTCGGGCCCAGCGAAGACTTCTCCCGCTACCCGCGCACCTTCGAGCAGGACCTGGCCGCCTGCGAGGCCGAGGGCGTGGCCGCCGTCTTCGCGCCGTCGGTCGAGGAGATGTATCCCTCGCCGCTCCAGGTGACCGTCTCGTCCGGGACCATGGGCACGATCGTGGAGGGCGCGGTACGCCCCGGCCACTTCGACGGCGTGCTGACCGTCGTGCTGAAGCTCTTCAACCTGGTCCGCCCCGACGTGGCGCTGTTCGGCCAGAAGGACGCCCAGCAACTGGCGGTCATCCGGCGCATGGTCGGCGACCTCAACGTGCCGGTCGAGATCGTCGGCGCTCCCACGCTGCGCGAGGACGACGGGCTGGCCATGTCGAGCCGCAACGTCTACCTCTCGGCCGACGAGCGGGTCAGGGCCCTGGCCCTGTCGCGGGCGCTGCGGGCGGGGCAGGCCGAGCGGGCACCGTCGGCGGTGCTGCGTGCCGCCCAGGCCGTCCTGGCCGACGAGGGGATCGAGCCCGACTACCTCGTCCTGGTCGATCCCGCGACGTTCACCGAGGTCGACGACAGGTACTACGGCACCGCGGTTCTGGCCGTCGCCGCCCGTATCGGGACTACTCGCTTGATCGATAACGTTCTCCTGGAGCTGTGACCCCTCAGCGAAAGGCAGCCGTTTCATGCTCAGGACGATGTTGTCCGGCAAGATCCACCGTGCCACGGTGACCCAGGCCGACCTGCACTACGTGGGCTCGATCACGATCGACGAAGACCTCCTCGACGCCTCCGGCATCCTGCCGGGCGAGCAGGTGCACGTCGTCGACATCGACAACGGCAACCGGCTCGTCACCTACGCCCTGCTCGGCGAGCGGGGCTCCGGTGTGATCGGCATCAACGGCGCCGCCGCCCGCCTGGTCTCACCCGGCGACCTGGTGATCATCATCAGCTACGTACAGATCGACGACGACGAGCTGAAGACTTTCGACCCGAAGGTGGTCCACGTCGACGGCGGCAACCGGATCATCGAACTGGGCGCCGACCTGGCCGCACCGGTCCCTGGGACGACCCGCGGCGACGAGCTGTCCAGATGAGCGCGACCACGAGCACCACCGCGACGCACGGGCCGACCAGCCCGGCGTAGTGCTGCAGGGCCGCCGCCTGGGTGTAGCCGATCAGCACCATGGCGGTGGCCCACAGGGCCCCGCTCGGCACGACCGCCGACACGAACGTCTTGTACGGCATGCGTCCCGCTGCCGCGAGGCGGGGGACCAGGTTGCGGCCGAACGAACTCCAGTGCCCGATCACCACCGCCCTGCTCCCGTGCTTGGCCACCAGCTCCGCCGCCCGGCCGAGCGGGCGCTCCACCAGGCGGGTGAGCGGCACGCCGGTCGTGGTCCCTCTCCAGAATCCCAGCTGGGCGCCCAGCACCGTGGCCGCGACGGCCGTCGCCAGGCCGCCCGCCAGCGGCACCACCCCGAGCTGGGTCAGGATGCCGAGCGTCAGCAGCAACGTGGTCCCGGGGATCATGAGGCCCACCAGGAGCCCGGCCTCGATCACCATGGCCAGCCCGGTGAGGGCGAGGATCCAGCCGCCCGGCAGGTGGCCGAGCCAGTCCGCGACCGGCATCAGAAGGCCAGGGCCAGGCGCGGGGCCGGACGCTCGGCGAGCTTGAGCACCCTCAGGGCGACCACGATGAGCGAGCCGACGGCGAAGGCCGCCATGCCCCGCTCGATCAGGCCGATGAGGAAGCGGTCGCCGAGGTAGGTGGTGGCGACCATGGCCGCGCCGCTGCCGGCGGCGGCGAGCGTCATCCGGCGCACCCGGCCGGCCAGGTCCTTCCAGCGGCCGTCGGCGCGCATCGCCCGGCCGAAGAACCAGGTGAAGGCCATGAGCGCGACGAAGGCCAGCGCCGAGGAGTAGCGGTGCACGTAGCCGGCGGTGCTCAGCTCGATCATCGTGAACGGGTCGTCGGTGGGCACCGCGGCGGTCACGAAGAGGCTGCCGCACCAGGTCAGGAACAGCGTGCGCGTCCAGCGGGTCAGCGGGGCGCCGATCTTGTGCAACCCGCCGTAGAGGGCCAGCGAGGCGGCCACGCACAGGAAGATGCCGACCGAGACCGGCCCGGTGAAGTCGGCCGCGGCGAAGTCGCTGATCGTGCTGCCGATGGCCGAAAGGCGGGAGTCGGCTCCCACGTGGCCGAGCACGGTCATGCCCGCGGTCAGTCCGAGTCCGAGGTAGGCCAGGTGGGCGAGAGGGCGGAGCGTCGTCGTCATGTCACCAAGAATCCCGAGGTCAGGCCCCTCGGGTCGCTGGCGTGATCATCCGATTTGGGGTGCAGTTTGCACCACCCTGGAGACTCCACCCTGACTTCGCGAAGCACCATCTAAGGGGCATTACGGTTGTGCCTTGTGACCGCAATCCAGGCCCCAAAGGCGCGCAACCTGCCCTGGTCGTCGCGCGCCTGGCTCAACACCGCGCACGCCGTGGTGGGCCTGCCGCTCGCGTTGCCGCCGTTCGTGCTCATCCTGCTGCACGTGGTCCTGGCCCTGGGGCTGAGCTGGACCTTCTTCCTGTCGCGTGCCGTGCTGCGGCACCTGTCGAAGGGCCTGCACGCCTACACCGTGCGGCAGGGCGCGCGGTTCGAGGCCTTCCTCGGCGAGCGCCTGCCGATGCCGTCGTTCCCGGCCGACCGGTTCGCGTGGCGGCGCGGCGAGACCTGGCGGACCCTGATTTATCACCTATTCGTGGCTCCGATCACCGGGGTCATCGGCGCCGCCGTGGTCACCGCGGCCTGGGCGGGCGGGGCGACCATGGCCACCAGCCTGCTCTGGAGCCCGCAGAGCAGGCGCACGCTCCTGGAGCTCACTCCCACGGGCCTGCTGCTCCTGGCGTTCGCCCCGCTGATCGCCCAGGCGGTGGCGCAGGCCAACCTGTTCGTGGCCCGCCGCATGCTCGGCCCGACCCGCAGCGACGTGCTGACCCACAAGGTCGAGAACCTGACCGTCAGTCGCGCCGAGGTCGTCGCCGCGGCCGACGCCGAGCGCCGCCGCATCGAGCGCGACCTGCACGACGGCGCCCAGCAGCGCCTGGTCTCCCTGGCGATGAACCTGGGCATGGCCAGGGCGCAGTTCACCGACGCGCCCGAGCCCGTCAAGGCGGCGCTGAAAGAGGCCCACGAGGAGGCCAAGCAGGCCGTCAAGGAGCTGCGCGACCTGGTGCGCGGCCTGCACCCGGCGATCCTGAGCGAGCAGGGACTCGACGCGGCGCTGTCGGGCCTGGCGGCCCGGATACCGCTCCCCGTACGGCTCAGCGTCGACGTCGCGGAACGGGCCGCTCCCGCCATCGAGGCGGTGGCGTTCTTCGTCGTCTCCGAGGCGCTCACCAACATCGTCAAGCACGCGGAAGCCGCCAGGGCCTCCATCGAGGTGGTCCGCACGAGCGACCGGCTGACGCTGAAGATCACCGACGACGGCCGCGGCGGTGCCAAGCTGGGGGCGGGCAGCGGCCTGCGCGGCCTGGCCCAGCGCGTCAACTCCGTCGACGGCACCCTCGCCATCGACAGCCCCCTCGGGGGACCGACAACCATCACCGTGGAGCTGCCATGCGGGTAGTGCTCGCCGAAGATTCCGTCCTGCTCCGCGAGGGCCTGGTCCGGCTGCTCGGCTCGGCCGGCATCGAGGTCGTCGCCGCCGTCGCCGACGCCGACGAGCTGCTGCGCGCGGTCGACGAGCACGAGCCCGACCTGGTCGTCACCGACGTGCGCATGCCGCCGACGCACACCGACGAAGGGCTGCGGGCCGCGCTCGTGCTGCGCGGGGAGCGGCCCAACCTGGCGGTGCTGGTGCTGTCGCAGTACGTCGAGGAGCGTTACGCCACCCAGCTGCTGGCCACCGCTACCAGCCGCGTCGGCTACCTGCTCAAGGACCGGGTGGCCGACGTGTCGGAGTTCCTGGAGGCGGTGCACCGGGTGGCGGGCGGCGGCACCGCGCTCGACCCCGAGGTGGTCGCCCAGCTGCTCATCCGCGGCAACAACGGCCCGCTCGACCGGCTCACCCCGCGTGAGATCGACGTGCTGCGCCTGATGGCGGAGGGCCGCGCCAACACCGGCATCGCCACCACGCTCGTCATCAGCGAGAGCGCGGTGGCCAAGCACATCAACAACATCTTCACCAAGCTCGATTTGAGCGCCGACAGCCAGGACCACCGGCGGGTGCTGGCCGTGCTGCGCTTCCTGGAGTCCGGCAGGTGACCTCGCGTGCGACCTGGGTGGCCTGGGGCGCCGTGGCGACCGCGATCGCCCTGGCCGCCGGGGTGTTCGTCGGCTGGGTGCTGCTGGAGCGCCCGCCGAGCCAGGAGGTGACCGCGCAGCAGACCTACCCGCTGGCCGCCGCCGACCTGGCGCTCAACGCCGTGCGCGGCCCCGGCGAGGTGCAGGTCTTCGCCGGGAGGCCGGGCGAGGTCAGGGTCGAGCGCAAGGTGCGCTGGGACAGGGCGGAGCCGCGCGTGGTCCAGACGTTCGAGGGCGGCGAGCTGCGGCTGGAGCTGGAGTGCCAGAGGAGCACCCACCTGACCGGGTCGCTCTGCGAGGCCGACTACCGCGTCTGGGTGCCGCCGAGGACCAGGCTGCGCGCCGACGTCGGCGACGGGCTGCTGGCCGTCACGGGGGTGCACGGAGCGCTCCGCCTCACCGCCGCCGACGGCACGGTCATGGTCAGCGACGCCTCGGGCGCGCTGACCCTGCGCACCCGCAGCGGCAGCGTCGTGGCCGCCGGGCTGCGCTCGCCTGAGGTCGACGTGCAGAGCCTGGTCGGTGACGTGACGCTGGACTTCGCCGGGGTCCCAGAGAAGGTCTCGGCGATCCTCACCGAGGGCACGATCGCGCTCGACGTGCCGGACGAGGGCCGCTACCGCGTTGTGAGCGATGTCACACGTGGAGGCGAGACCGTGGATGTGGCGACCAGCGAGGCCGCGACCAGCGTCATCACCGCTCGCGTGACGGAGGGGTCCCTGCGGATCCGCTAGCCCGGAGGGGTTATCGTCATAGTGACGAAAGGATGCCCATGGTTCCCCTCAAGCTGACGGCGCCCGAGCCGGGCTGGACGGTTGACGCCGATGTGGTCGTGGTCGGATCCGGTATCGCGGGGCTCACGGTGGCGCTGCGCCACGTCGAGCTCGACCCCTCCGCCAAGGTCCTGGTGGTGACCAAGGACGTGCTCTCGTCCGGCTCCACGCAATGGGCCCAGGGCGGCATCGCCGCCGTGCTCGACCCCGCGGACTCGGCGGAGGAGCATCTGCAGGACACCCTCGTGGCGGGTGTGGGGCTCTGCGACGTGCCTGCCGTACGGGCTCTGGTCACCGAGGGGCCCGCCGCGCTGCACCGGCTGATGGAGCGCGGGGCGCAGTTCGACCGTGACGCCGCCGGCGGCCTGCAACTGACGCGCGAGGGCGGGCACCATCGCAACAGGATCGTGCACGCCGGCGGCGACGCCACCGGCGCCGAGGTGCAGCGTGCCCTGACCGAGGCGGTGCGCGCCTGCCCGCAGGTCAGGGTGATCGAGCACGCGCTCGTCCTCGACCTGCTTAAGGACGGGGAGGGCCGCGCCGCGGGCGTCACTCTGCACGTCATGGGCGAGGGCGCGCGCGACGGCGTCGGCGCCGTCCACGCCCGCGCGGTCGTGCTGGCCACCGGCGGCATGGGCCAGATCTACGCCTCCACCACCAACCCGGTCGTCTCCACCGGCGACGGGGTGGCGCTGGCGCTGCGGGCCGGAGCCGTCGTCAGGGACCTGGAGTTCGTGCAGTTCCACCCGACCGTGTTGTGGCTGGGTGAGGACTCGACCGGGCAGCAGCCGCTGATCTCCGAGGCGGTGCGCGGCGAGGGCGCCTACCTGATCAACGAGGCGGGCGAGCGGTTCACCGACGAGCTCCAGCCGCGTGACGTGGTCGCCAAGGCCATCATGCGTGAGCCGGGCCAGGTCTACCTCGACGGCCGCCACTTCGGCGCCGACCTGTGGAAGTCCCGCTTCCCCACGATCTACCAGGCCTGCCTGGAGCACGGCCTCGACCCGGCCGCGGAGCCGGTGCCCGTCATGCCGGCCGCCCACTACGCGAGCGGTGGCGTCAGGACCGACCTGCTGGGCCGTACGTCGATCGAGGGGCTGTACGCCTGCGGCGAGGTGGCCTGCACGGGCGTGCACGGCGCCAACCGGCTGGCCTCCAACTCCCTGCTCGAAGGGCTCGTCTTCGCCGAGCGCATCGCCTCCGACATCTTCCTCGCCCAGCACGCGCCCGGCCCCGTGGCGCCGGGCCGTCCGGAATCAGGGCTGGTCGACCCGCGCGCCCGCGCGCGGATCCAGGCGCACATGAGCCGCGGCGCCAGTGTCCTGCGCAGCGCCGGATCGCTGAAGCAGGTGGCCAAGGCCCTGACCGACGCCCAGTGGACGCCCGTGGCGGTCCTGCCGGGCGTGGAGTCGTGGGAGACGACCAACCTGCTCACCGTGGCCTCCGCCCTGGTGGCCGCCGCCCGCGTACGCCAGGAGACCAGGGGCTCGCACTGGCGCGAGGACTTCCCCGAGCGTGACGACGACGAATGGCTGGGGCACATCGACCTCAGGCTGACCGAGGAGGGGCTTGCCATGACCTACGCACCGCACACGATGCCGCGGCGCACCGCCGACGAGCTGCGCTCGGCCGGGCTCGACCCCGCCGAGGTCCAGCAGGTGGTGGACCGCGCGCTGGCCGAGGACCTGCAGGCCGCGGGCGACGTGACCAGCCTGGCCACCATCCCCGGGGAGCAGGTCTCGGTGGCCGACGTGGTGGCGCGCGCCGACGGCGTGGTCGCGGGACTCGCCGTCGCCGAGGTGGTCTTCCTGGCCCTGGGCGTCGGCCGCGCGGAGCGGAGGGCCAAGGACGGCGAGCGAGTGACGCGCGGCGACGTGCTGATGACGGTGGAAGGGCCCACCCGCGCCCTGCTGACCGCGGAGCGCACCGCGCTCAACCTGCTCACGCACCTGTCGGGCATCGCCACGCAGACGGCCATGTGGGTGGAGGCGCTGCGCGGGACGAGGGCGGCGGTGCGCGACAGCCGCAAGACCCTGCCGGGGCTGCGGTCGCTGGAGAAGTACGCGGTGCGCGCCGGCGGCGGCACGAACCACCGGATGTCGTTGTCCGACGCCGCCCTGATCAAGGACAATCACGTCGTGGCGGCGGGTGGAGTGGCCCAGGCGTTCCGCGCGGTGCGGGAGGCCTACCCCGACCTGCCCATCGAGGTGGAGGTGGACCGCATCGACCAGATCGAGCCGGTGCTCGCCGAGGGCGCCGCGGAGATCCTGCTCGACAACTTCACCGTCGCCGGGTTGCGTGAGGCCGTCGAGCTGGTGGCCGGCCGCGCGCGGCTCGAAGCCAGTGGCGGGCTGACCTTGGAAACGGCGGCGGCTGTGGCTCAGACTGGCGTGGACTACCTTGCGGTGGGCGCGCTCACGCACTCGGCGCCGGCGCTCGACATCGCCTTGGACCTACGGGGAGCTTGATGCTGCTCACGATCGACGTCAGCAACACCCACACCGTGTTCGGCCTGTTCGAGGGCGACGAGGTGGTCGAACACTGGCGGCTGGCCACCGACGCCCGCCGCACGGCCGACGAGCTCGCCGTCGTGCTGCAAGGGTTGCTCAACCTCTCGCCCCTGCTGAAGAACGTCGACATCTCCGGCATCTCGATCTGCTCGACCGTCCCGAGCGTGCTGAACGAGATGCGCGAGATGTGCCGGCGCTACTACGGCGACGTGACGGCGGTCATCGTGGAGCCCGGAGTGCGCACCGGCGTACCGGTCCGCATGGACAACCCCAAGGAGGTCGGCGCCGACCGCATCGTCAACGCGCTGGCCGCCATCGACCAGTACGGCGGGCCCTGCGTCATCGTCGACTTCGGCACCGCGACCTCCTTCGACGCGGTCTCCGCCAAGGGGGAGTACGTCGGGGCGGTGACCGCTCCGGGCGTCGAGATCTCGATGGAGGCGCTGGCCGCCGCCGGGGCGCAGCTGCACAAGGTGGAGCTGGTCCGCCCGCGCTCGGTGATCGCCAAGAACACGGTCGAGGCGTTGCAGGCGGGGATCATCTACGGCTTCGCCGGGCAGGTCGACGGCATCGTCGAGCGCATGGCCGCCGAGCTGGCCGACGACCCCGACGACGTGACCGTGGTCGCGACGGGCGCGCACGCCGCCCTGGTGGTCAGCGAGGCCCGCTCGATCGACATCCACGAACCCTGGCTGACCCTGATCGGGCTGCGGCTCATCTACAACCGCAACACGACGTGAGAATGCCCTCCCGCGCCTTTGCGGGAGGGCATCACAGGGTGCGTCAGGGCGATCACACGGCCTCGTAGTCGTAGAGGTAGTTCCACTTGCTGCACTTGGTGAAGTAGTTGCCGTGCTTGTCGGTCTGGCAGACCTTGACGCGCACGCTGCGGACGTCGTCCTCCTCGAAGTGGAAGGACTTGTAGCCGGGGTAGCCGCAGTACTTCTTGCTGTAGACCTGCTCCCACTCGTGGTGGTCGTCGCCCAGGTAGTTCACCTGGAACTTGACGTAGGCGCACTTGCCGCCCTGGCTGTACTTGCGGGGGTCGAGGTCGTAGAGCTTGCCCGAGACCTCGGTGGTGTTGCTGTGGTGGTCGTACCAGTCGACCGAGATGTGGCCCTTGGCCTTGGCCAGGTAGTGCTTGGCGTAGTAGTAGCCCCAGTCGCTGTGGTAGTCGGACGGGACGGTGGTGGCGCTGGCGGCGGCGGGCACCGAGGCGGCCATGGCGGTGGCGGCGGCAGCGGCGACCAGACCGATGACGATCTTCTTGAACATGGTGTCTCCCTTGGGCTCCCCTTGGACCGGCGCCTTGCCGGTTCCCCCCTGAGCCCGTAAGAAAGTGATAAGTCGGCCCGCTTTCATGGATCATGCATCCGGCTGACCACCGCTTGCACTTCGGTAACCTTTAGTGCTGTGGAACTTCCTGAGCAGATGCGTATCAGGCGGGAGAAGCTCGACCGCCTCCAGCGTGAAGGTGTCAACCCGTACCCGGTGAACTTCCCGCGTACCACCACCAACGCCGCGCTCAGGGAGAAATACGCCGGCCTGGAGCCCGACACCGCCACCGGCGACCGCGTCGGCGTGGTCGGCCGCGTGATGCTCAACCGCATCGGCGGCAAGCTCTGCTTCGCCACCCTGCGCGACGGCTCCGGCGACCTGCAGGTCATGATCTCGCTCGACAAGGTCGGCGAAGACTCCCTGGCGGCCTGGAAGTCCGACGTCGACCTCGGCGACCACGTCGGCATCGAGGGCGAGGTCATCACCTCCCGCCGCGGCGAGCTGTCGATCCTGGCCGACCGCTGGGCCATCACCTCCAAGTGCCTGCGCCCGCTTCCCGAGAAGCACACGGGCCTGACCGACCCCGAGGCGCGCGTGCGCCAGCGCTACCTCGACCTGATCGTCAACGACGAGGCCCGCGCCACCGCCTACGTGCGCAGCCGCGTCGTGCGCGCGATCCGCGACTTCTGGCACGAAGAGGGCTACCTGGAGGTCGAGACCCCCCAGCTGCAGCCCATCCACGGCGGCGCCGCCGCGCGTCCCTTCAAGACGCACATCAACGCCTACGACATGGAGCTCTACCTCCGCATCGCGATCGAGCTCTACCTCAAGCGCCTGGTCGTGGGCGGCATCGAGAAGGTCTTCGAGATCGGCCGCAACTTCCGCAACGAGGGCGCCGACTCCACCCACAACCCCGAGTTCACCATGCTCGAGGCCTACGGCACCTACCTCGACTACGACGACATGGCCGACCTGACCCAGCGCATGATCCAGAAGGCGGTCGTGTCGGCGCTCGGCACCACCGTCGTGCCGTTCGGCGACGGCGAGGTCGACCTGGGCGGCGAGCGCTGGCCGCGCATCACCCTCTACGGCGCGGTCTCCACCGCCGTCGGCGAAGAGGTCACCACCGAGACGCCCATCGAGCGGGTGCGCGAGATCGCCGACAAGCACGAGGTCCACTGGGACTCCAAGTGGGGCCAGGGCAAGCTGGTCCAGGAGCTGTTCGAGGAGCTCGTCGAGCACACCCTCGTCCAGCCGACGTTCGTCATGGACTACCCCATGGAGACTTCGCCGCTGGCGCGCAAGCACCGCGACAACCCTATGCTGACCGAGAAGTGGGACCTGATCGGGTTCGGCACCGAGCTCGGCACGGCCTTCTCGGAGCTGACCGACCCCATCGACCAGCGCGAGCGGCTCACCCAGCAGTCGCTGCTGGCCGCCGGGGGCGACGCCGAGGCCATGCAGCTCGACGAAGACTTCCTCACCGCGCTCGAGTACGGCATGCCGCCGACGGGCGGCATGGGGCTGGGCGTCGACCGGCTGGTCATGGCCTTCACGGGCAAGAACATCCGCGAGACCATCCTCTTCCCGCTGGTCAAGCCGACTTCCTGAGCCCCACGGCACTCCGGCGCCCTCGCAGCCAGGCCTCGCACGCGAGCGTCTGCGCGAGGGCCTCGTGCCGTATCGGGCCGAGCAGCGTGCTGCGCAGCACGTCGGGATCGATCAGCCCGAGCTCGCCGAGGATCGAGTCGTCGCACAACGCGAGCAGCTCCGCCTGGTTGCCCCGCAGGCCCGCGCGGGCGTCGATGCCCGCCCGCCCCCTGCTGGTGCGCCCCAGGTTCTCGTCGGGCACGATCCCCCGCATGCTCGCGACGAGCAGCGGCCGGTGCCGTCGCGGGTCGCCGCGCTCCTCGGGCCGCACCCGCAGCACCGCCTCTGCCAGCGGGCCGTCGCAGAACGGATGCACGGTGCGCAGGCCGAGATCGGCGCCGGCCTGGTCGAGCTGCCTGGTCAGCAGCGTCGCCCGCCAGAGCCGTCGCAGCACCCACGCGGGGAAGACCACCGGTGTGCCCCACCGGCCGGGGCGGAACCAGTCGCCGTAGGCGCTCGTGTCGGCCATCATGCGCACCAGCGAGCGCGACGGTCCCATGGCCCGCAGGTGGCTCAGCGCCAGGAGCGGCCTCCTGCGCGCCAGCCTGGCCAGGTAGGAGGCGGGCGGCACGAACAACCGGTCGGCGCCGAAGCCCGTCATGTGGACCTGGCTGCCCTTGGCCGCCAGCATCTCGCCCTGGGCGCGGAACATGCCGAAGGCCCGGAGCTCGCGGAAGGGCAGGTCCACCCGCTGCCCGCTGCGCACCGCCTGGTCGTACGGCATGCCGTACTGCCCGGGGGTGACGGTCAGGTGCTCCACGGGCGGCAGGTGGCGCAGCGCCCGTTCTGCCCAGTCGAGGTCGTTGTCGGCCGGGTCGTCCGACACGGTGGTCACCACGGTCGTCAACCCCTCCGCCAGGAAGCAGAGCGACGTCGAGCCGAGCCCGCCCGACAGGTCGGCCGACCTGACCCCTGTGCCGAGGTGGGCGTCGACCGACTCGCGCAACGCGGCCGCGACGGCCCGCGCGCCGGGTTCCAGCGGCAGCTCGGGCTCCGGCGGCGACCACACCCGCACGAGCCTGGCCCGGCCGTCGGGGTCGATCTCCACGGCGTGGTCGGGCCGTACGGCATGCACGCCGCGCCACGGCGGGACCGGCTCGATGGGCAGGTCGAACAGGTGCGCCGCGATCCGTTCCTGGTCGAGCTCGGCCCCCACGAGCGCGGCGAGCACGTCCGCGCGGTCGGCGACCACGGTCAGCCCGGCGAGCCGGGCGTGGAACAGGCGGGCGCCGCCCGAGAGGGTGCCGCGCAGGCGCATCCGGCCGTCGTCGTTGGACAGGACGTGGCAGGTGCGCTCGTTCCCCGGTTCCGGCCCGAACAGGGTCCGCGCGCGGGTTCGTGTCCTCAGCCAGCCTTCCGGCCAGTCGCCCGCGAGCCAAGGGCGGCCCGAGCGGTGGTGCACCACGTGCGGGCACCGGGCCAGGAAGGTCTCCGCCGCGGCCCGCGCTCCGGGGTGGTCGGGCAGGCACACGAACCACGGCCCGCTTGACACCCCCACGAACCCCCTCGACTAGCCCGATCGCGATCATAGGGTTGCCCGGGGCAGTAATGAAGGCTTGCCGTGCTTTGTCAAGAAACCCGGACAATGTCAGGGAACCAGGACCAGCCGTCCCCGCAGCCCGCCCTTGCCCACGCGCTCGTAAGCTTCGGCCGCCCGCTCCAGCGGGTAGGTGCCCGCCACCCGCAGCGAGAGGCGCCCTGACTGCGCGAGCCGCGAGACGGCGGTGAGCTGGATGGCGTCGGCGGTGACGAAGACCGTCTCGACGCGGTGACCGCGCAGCGGCAGGGGAGCGGCGCCCGCCTGCACGGCGACGAAGACGCCGCCGTTGCGCACGCTGTCCTGGGCGTCCAGGCCCACGGCGGCGGAGTCCACCACGCCGTCGACCCCGCCGGGAACGAGCGCACGCACCCCCGACGACAGGTCGTCGCCGCGCGGCAGGAACCACTCGGCGCCGAAGCCGCGCACGGCCTGCTCGTCCTGCGGCGCCGCCACCGCGACCACACGAAGCCCGCGCAGGGCCGCCAGCTCGACCGCGTAGCCGCCCAGCCCGCCCGCCGCGCCCGTGATCAGGATCGTCTGGCCGGCGTCCAGGCGGGCCAGGTCCAGAGCCTGGAGGGCGGTGAGCGCGTTGAGCGGCAGGGTGGAGGCCTCGACGGCCCCGATGCCCTCGGGGGCGGGCGCCACGGCGGCGGAGTCCAGCACCACGTAGTCCGCCTGGGCCTTGAAGGGGATCGCGAGCCGGTCCGACAGGCCGATCACCCGGTCGCCGACGCCGAGCCGTACTCCCGTTCCCACCTGGTCCACGACGCCCGCCACGTCCCAGCCCAGCGCCCACGCGTCGCGCTTGGGCGCGAGCCCGTAGTCGGGCAGCACGCCGGCCGCGGTGACCACGTCGATCGGGTTCACGGCCGCCGCCTCGACCTTGATCCGTACCTGGCCCGGCCCCGCCTCAGGGGCGGGCGTCTCGATGATGTCCAGCTGCCCGTCACGGGCGATCAGTGCTCTCATGGCCACGACCCTAGGAAGAGTTGCTCTCTTCTGGTAAGAAGGCACCCAGAAGTGCGTAACTCACCACGAGGAGCGTCGTGTCCACCCAGACAGCAGCCGAACGTCGCGCGGAGGCCAAGGTCGCCTACGACGCCTACATCGACAAGTGCCCTTCGCGGAAGCTGCTCGACACGCTCAGCGACAAGTGGGTGAGCCTGGTGCTGGTCGCCCTGTCCGACGGGCCGCGCCGCTACAGCGACGTGGCCAGGCGGATCGCCGGGGTCAGCCAGAAGATGCTCACTCAGACCCTGCGCTCCATGGAGCGCGACGGCCTGGTCACCCGCACGGTCACCCCCGCCGTGCCGGTGCGTGTCGACTACGAGCTCACCGCGTTGGGCCGTACCCTCCTGCCGCTGATGGCGGCGGTCAAGGCCTGGGCCGAGGAGCACATCGAGGAGGTCGAGGAGGCGCGCGGCCGCTACGACAGCCTGACCTGAAGCCGCGCGAGCCCGCGCAACACGAGGTTCTCCTTGTACGGCGGAGCACGCTCCAGGAGCCGTGGCTCCCGTCGGGCCAGCTCCTTCAAAGCGATCTCGCCCTCCAGCCGCGCCAGCGTCGCCCCGAGGCAGAAGTGGATGCCCAGCCCGAAGGCCAGGTGCCTGGGCGAGCTTGACAGCGGGTCGAAGATCTCGGGCGAATGGAAGATCGCCGGGTCGCGGTTGGCCGCCCCGAGAAGCAGGAGCACCATCTGGCCCCTGGCCGAGATCTCGGTGTCGACCAGGCTCACCCGGCCGGTCAGCTGCACGGGCGGGTCGTAGCGCAGGACCTCCTCCACGACCTGCTTGGGGTGGTCGGAGGCCAGAGCCCACATGTCGTGCCGTGACAGGGCCAGCACCCCGTTGGCGATCAGGTTGACCGTCGTCTCGTGCCCCGCCACCAGCAGCAGGATGCAGGTCGCGACCATCTCGTCCTCGGTCAGCTCCTGGTTCTCGACCAGGACGCTGAGCAGGTCGTCGCCCGGCCACAGGCGGCGCAGGACGATCAGCTCGCGGAAGTACTCGCGGAACTCCGCCCGTGCCCGCAACGTCTGGGCCTCCTCGTCGGAGGGCAGCAGCGGATCGAGGCTGCGGGCCAGCTTCTCGCTCCAGCCGCGGAAACGTTCGTGGTCGCTCGCGGGGACGCCGAGCAGCTCGGTGATGACCAGCACGGGCAGCGGGTAGGCGAAGCGGGCGATCAGGTCGGCCTCGGCGGGCAGCTCGTCGACGAGCTGCTTGGCGATGCCCTCGATGCGCGGCCGCAGCCGCTCCACCATGCGCGGGGTGAAGGCCTTGCTGACGAGTGAACGCAGTCTTGTGTGCTGCGGCGGATCCATGAACAGGAAGGATTCGGCTCCGGTTGCGCCATGGCCGAAACGGGGATCGCGTAACACGGCCGTGCATCGTTCATGGGTCGTCGCGAGGAGCATACCGAGCGGCGTTCTGACCAGGGGAGCATGCTCTCGGAGGCGGCCGTAAGTTGGGTATGGGTCGCGAAGAAACTCGGGGTCGGCGGGATCGAAGCCGAGGAGATCCGCTGCGGTCACGAGGCACGCAGCCCGGGTGTCAGGATCATTGTCGAGATCTCCCGGCTCATCACGACGTGTTCTGACATATCGTGAGTAGTTCACATTGTGTTGATCACGTCAATAGCGCTGGTCAAGTGGGGAGATGGCCCACCTTGACGACCTTTCCAGAATGCGTTTACCGTTTCGCTCGGGCGAGACACCGCCGGCTTCTGCAGTGGGGGGAGGCTCCGGATGGATTTACTCACCGAGGGCGTTGAGTTGAGCCGGGCCGATCTGGCTCTGCTCGGTGAATTGGCCAAGGGCGTCACGGTCGATCGGGTGGGCCGCAGGCTGGACATCAGCGGGCGGACCGTACGACGCCGTCTGCGGGTCATCTGCGACCGCATCGGAGTGGCGACCGCCATCGAGGCGGTCGCCTGGGCTGCGCGCCGTCAGCTTATCTAGGCCGTCGGCTGGTCTCCGGCTGACGGGCGTCAGTCCGCGATACGTACGGCTCCCGCCCACGGGCGGCGGCCGATGGGGGCCAGCCTGACGACATCTCCGGTCTGCGGGGCGTGCACCATCATGCCGCCGCCGACGTAGATGCCGACGTGGTGCAGGTCGCTGTAGAAGAACACCAGGTCACCCGGCCTGAGCTCCTCCTTGGAAACATGCCTGCCGGCCGTCCAGAGATCGCCCGTGTAGTGCGGCAGGCTGATTCCGACCTTCTGGTAGGCGGCCATCACCAGACCCGAGCAGTCGTAGGAGTTGGGGCCCTCGGCTCCCCACACGTACGGCTTGAGCTGCTGGGTCAGCGCCCAGCGGGTGGCCTCGGCGGCCTTGCCGCTGCCGATGATCGGCAGGTTGACGCGCACGGCGCGGCCGCGGTTGCTGGCCTGGGCGAGTGCATCGGAGTAGAGCTTGCTCTCGACCTTGGCGACCAGCTTGACGATCTTGTCGCGCCGCCCGTCGAGATCGGAGATGAGCTCCTGCACCTGGCTGATCCTGGCGGTGGCGTCCTTCTCCGCCTGCGTCGCCTTGTTCATCGCCTGGGCCACTTCCTTGAGCTGGCCGCTGTGCTGCTCCTCCAGGGCGGAGGTCGTGGCGGCGCTGTCGAGGAAGGTGTCGGGGTCACCCTTCTGGCTGAAGGCCATCGCGTGGTCGTACCCGCCGGAGATGTAGGCGCTCTGCGCCAGCAGCATGGCCGTACGGCGCTTGGTGGCGAGTTCGCGCTGGCGGCTGGCCAGGGTCTTCTGGGCCTCGGCCGAGGTCTTCTCGGCGTCCTTCAGCTTCACCCGCTGGCCGTTGTACTGCTCGGTCAGCTGCCCGATCTGGGTGTGAAGCCCCTCGGCCTGCTTGGCCAGCTCGTTGATCGTCGGCTCGGGATCGGCCGCCGCGGATCCCAGCGGGAAGGCGACGGTCAGCGCCATGAGGGCCGCGCAGACGGCCACGACCCGCCTGCCGCGCCGGGCGGCGAGCGCGGGGTGTTCCGGGGGGCGGGCGTGCTTGCCCGCCGACTTCCCTCCACGACCGCGTGTGCGCTTCACCAAGCAGCCACCTCTCCTCTCACCGCGCCGACCGGGTTAGCTGTCGGGTTCGGGCCGGAGCAGCCCTACCGAGCGGCTGCTCGGACTCACCCCAGGTGCATTTGTGGTTCCCCGGTTCCCCCGACGAGGGGATTGGGCGCATCCCCCCGCAGGATCACAAAGGGATATCGACGCTGGACACTAGTGCACGATCAGTTCCTGCTCAACCAGAACTGCGAATTCCGTTGAGGTTTGGCATCGTCCGGATCACGCCAGGATCACGCGCACGCGCGGTCACCCGAGTGTTGTGCGCAGTTTACGGTGCTTTGGGACTGCTGTGACCAGCGGTGACTCCTGGGGCTCGGCGGCCGAGCAGGCCGGAGATAGGGGCTAGCCGTAAATAGATCGGTACGCTGGAGCCTCATGGAGCAGGTCGCCGAGCGCGAGACCAAGACGTTCGTCAGGCGTGCACGCACGGCCGACGTACGGACGATCAAGCGTCTCGTCGACACCTATGCCGGTGCCGGGCCACGGCTTCTGGAGAAGGCCACCGTCACCCTCTATGAGGATGTCCAGGAATTCTGGGTAGCCGAACACGATGGAAAAGTCGTCGGCTGCGGCGCATTGCACGTCTTGTGGGAGGACCTCGCGGAAATCCGTACGGTCGCCGTGGATCCCGATCTCCGGGGCACGGGCGTGGGCCACCGGATTGTCGCCGCACTCATCTCCACCGCCCGCGAACTCGGCCTGCGCCGGGTCTTCTGCCTCACTTTCGAGGTTGACTTCTTCGCCAGACATGGCTTCCTGCCCATCGACGGCACCCCCGTGTCGCCCGAGGTGTACGCCGAACTGCTGGCCTCCTATGACGAGGGCGTGGCCGAGTTTCTCGACTTGGAGCACGTCAAGCCGAACACCCTCGGCAACACTCGGATGCTGCTGCACCTGGCGGCAAATGACGCGAGTGTTGACCAAGGGGAAAGGTGATTGTTGATACCTATGCCGATACCTTGGGCAGCAGCAAGCATGTGTCCTGACATGTGCCACATGCGAACTCGAAGTGAGGTGACACGGTGAGCACCGGACAGCCGCCGTATCCACAGGGTGATCCCGATGAGAACGACAAGCCCCGGGCTCCCGAATACGGACAGCAGAACGCAGACCCAGACGTGACCGTCGTCGGCTACCGCGCCGAAGACGGCACCTACGGCCAGCAGCAGGGTTACGGCCAGCAGGGCTATGGCCAGCAGCAGCCGTACGGCCAGCAGCAGCAGGGCTACGGCCAGCAGCAGGGCTATGGTCAGCAGCAGGGCTACGGCCAGCAAGGCTACGGCCAGCAGGGTTACGGCCAGCAGCAGCCCGGTTACGGCGACCAGCAGCAGGCCTATGGCCAGCAGTCGGCGTCGGGCCAGCAGGGCTACGGCCAGCAGCAGCCCGGTTACGGTGACCAGCAGCAGGGTTACGGTCAGCAGGCCGCCTCCGGCCAGCAGTACGGCCAGCAGCCCGGCTACGGTCAGCAGCAGGGCTACGGCCAGCAGCAGCCGAGCTACGGCGACCAGCAGCAGGGTTACGGCGACCAGCAGGCCTACGGCCAGCAGTCGGCGTCGGGCCAGCAGGGTTACGGCCAGCAGGGCTATGGCCAGCAGCAGCCCGGTTACGGCGACCAGCAGCAGGCCTACGACCAGCAGCAGGCTTACGGCCAGCAGTCGGCGTCGGGCCAGCAGGGCTACGGCCAGCAGCAGCCGAGCTATGGCGACCAGCAGCAGGGTTACGGTCAGCAGGCCGCCTCCGGCCAGCAGTACGGCCAGCAGCCCGGCTACGGTCAGCAGCAAGGCTACGGCCAGCAGCAGCCGAGCTATGGCGACCAGCAGCAGGGTTACGGCGACCAGCAGCAGGCCTACGGTCAGCAGGCCTATGGCCAGCAGCCCGCCTCCGGCCAGCAGTACGGTCAGGGCACCCAGCCCGGCTACGCCCAGCCGGCGTACGGCCAGCAGCAGCCCGACTACGGCCAGCAGCAGTACGGCACGCCCCCTGCCTACGGCCAGCAGCAGTACGGCCAGCCCGCCTACGGCCAGCAGCCCGGCTACGGGCACCAGCCGGTGGGCGTGCAGCCTCCCGGCGCCCCCGCCCCGCTCGCCGAGTGGTGGCAGCGCCTGGTGGCCAGGATCGTCGACGGCGTGATCCTCGGAGTCGTGGCGGGCATCCTGACCGCGATCTTCGGTTTCCTCGTCCCGAGCTACAACTGGGCGACGGGCGGATCGAGCGGCAGCTGGGTCCTCTACTACCTCGTCATCGCCATCGTGACGACGGCGGTCTGGGTCGGCTACGACTTCTTCATGAACCAGCTGAAGGCCCAGACGGTCGGCAAGATCATCATGGGCATCAAGGTGGTCCAGGTGGGCGGCCCCGTGCAGCCCGGCGGTCTGCCGACGGACGTCTCGTTCAAGCGGGCGCTGGTGACCTACGGCGGTTACATTCTCTACGGCCTCGCCTTCTTCCTTCCCTTCGGAATGGGGCTGGGCGGACTGCTGGTGGCCGTGAACGGCGCTTCGCTGCTGTGGGACAAGCCTCTTCAGCAGACGTTCGCCGACAAGTGGGCCAAGACCGTGGTCGTGAAGGTCAAGTAACCCGACCGAGCACAAACGGGGGCCGGCAGATGCCGGCCCCTGTTTCGTACCCGGGCCCGAACCAAAATGTGCGATATAGCCCGGTGGGAGGTGAGTGGATATGACCGAGACCCCGCCAGGGACGCGTGGGGTCCCCGCCGAATGGTGGGAACGCTTCGCGGCGCGCCTCATTGAGGCGCTCGTCTTCGGCGTCCTCTATTACATTCTGTCCATCCTGCTGTGGCTCTTCTTCCGGACTGTCGGCCTTCCGGATGGCCTGATCGTCGTGGGCGCCTGGTTCTTGGCGGGCGCCGCCTATACCGGCTATGAGTGGCTCGCCCTTTCCAGGCGTGGCCGCACCTTCGGTAAGTCGATCATGAAGATTCGTGTCTCCCCGCACACCCGCACCGCCGCGCTGAAACGGGCCCTGCTCTATCCGGGCCCGGCGATCGTGATGGGCATTCCGCTGGCCAATCTGCTTGCCGGAATGCTGGTGTTCGCCGTGGGGTTGTTCATCTTGATCGACAAGCCCCGCCAGCGAGGACTCGATGACCGCTGGGCTGGAACGGTAGTGGTCAAAGATGGACGATGACGTGGCAAGCAACACAATTGCGTAGATTTCCCATGATCCGGTAAGAACTCTGCCCAGACTGGTATTAGGCTGAGCACGTGGTGTCCCATCACCCCCGCTGAGCGGGTGGGACGTCGATCGCGCTAGGGTCGTGTACTGTCCGGCGGCGCGTAGCAGCGCCGCACGTCCGTGGTGTTGCTTGTGCATTAAGTGCCCCCCGTGGAGTCGAGGACGAATGCAAGCCGTTACCGATGTAATCACTGCGTTGCTTCCGCCCACTGTCGTGGCCGCCGTCTTCATCTATGGCGTGGTGAAGTTGGTCAAGTCGGAGGCTGCGGGCCGGCGGTCAAACGCCGCCGAAGGGCCCGAGAACCAGAACTGATCCGCCGCCCATCGGAATCACGTGGCGTTGAATTGTGCCGACGCCTTTCCGGGTATATGTTTGGGCAGGCGAATGAAGCAATACTCCGGAAAGGAATGCGTAGATGGCCAAGCAGATCCAGGAGATTCTCATCGATGACCTCGATGGAGGCGAGGCCAATGAGACGGTCAGCTTCGCTATTGACGGTGCCTCCTACGAGATTGACCTGAGCGACGGAAACGCCAAGAAGCTGCGTGACGCACTGACGCCTTTCGTGCAGGGTGCTCGCAAGTCGGGCGCCACCGCCGTGCGCCGTCGTGGCGGCGGCCGGGCGAGTTCTCGTCAGATGAGCCGCGACCAGAGCGCGCGTATCCGCGCCTGGGCCAAGGAGCGGGGGCTGCCCGTCAGCGAGCGCGGCCGCATCGCGGGAAACATCGTGGAGCAGTACGAAGCGGCTCACTAGTCGACGCCCATGCGCTTATGACGATCGCCAAGAACCCCGGCGGATGCCATAAGCGCATGATCGTCTTGCTGTCAGGTTTTGCGTTCTTTTCTTGTCTCCGCGCTTTGATCACAGCCCCTCGCGGCGCCGTACGACCGTTCACCGCCACGGTCGGGTGTTCGCCCTCGGCGATCAGCGCGTGAGGTCTTTCGGCCATCTGGCCCGTAGGATGTGGGGACTGCCTCGTGATGCTTTCTCCGAGAGCCCCTAAACCTCGTTCGCTTGCGGCGTATCGGGAACACACCACCCTCAGACAGTAGTTGGATGGAGGGTGAACGCCCTGCTCTCGGGGAACGTTCTCTGCTATAGAGCGGCAGAGGGCCAAGGATCGCCGAGCCAGGGCTAGCATGCGGGATGACGGGACCGGATTTGCCGGGCCTGGGCTGACCGCTCTGTGAGGAGCGACGAGATGTTCGAGAGGTTCACCGACCGAGCGAGGCGTGTTGTCGTCTTGGCCCAAGAAGAGGCCAGGATGCTCAACCACAACTACATCGGCACTGAGCACATCCTTCTGGGTTTGATCCACGAGGGTGAGGGCGTTGCCGCCAAGGCTCTGGAGAGTCTCGGCATCAGCCTTGAGGGTGTGCGTCAGCAGGTCGAGGAGATCATCGGCCAGGGCCAGTCGGCTCCGTCGGGGCACATTCCCTTTACCCCGCGGGCCAAGAAGGTCCTCGAGCTGTCGCTCCGTGAGGCTTTGCAGCTGGGCCACAACTACATCGGCACCGAGCACATCCTGCTCGGTCTCATCCGCGAGGGTGAGGGTGTGGCGGCCCAGGTGCTCGTGAAGCTTGGAGCCGATCTCAACCGTGTGCGGCAGCAGGTCATCCAGCTGCTCCACGGCTACCAGGGCAAGGAGCCGGCCGCGGCCGGCGGTCCGCAGGAGTCCGCTCCTTCCACCTCCCTGGTGCTCGACCAGTTCGGCCGAAACCTGACCCAGGCTGCCCGCGAGGGCAAGCTCGACCCGGTCATCGGCCGTGAGAAGGAAATCGAGCGGGTCATGCAGGTCCTCTCCCGGAGGACCAAGAACAACCCGGTTCTGATCGGCGAGCCCGGCGTCGGCAAGACCGCCGTCGTCGAGGGCCTGTCACAGAAGATCGTCAAGGGTGAGGTGCCCGAGACGCTCAAGGACAAGCAGCTCTACACGCTTGACCTCGGCGCGCTCGTGGCCGGTTCCCGCTACCGCGGTGACTTCGAAGAGCGCCTGAAGAAGGTGCTCAAGGAGATCCGCACGCGCGGCGACATCATCCTGTTCATCGACGAGCTGCACACCCTCGTCGGCGCGGGCGCCGCCGAAGGAGCGATCGACGCCGCCAGCATCCTCAAGCCGATGCTGGCCCGTGGCGAGCTCCAGACCATCGGTGCCACCACGCTCGACGAGTACCGCAAGTACCTTGAGAAGGACGCCGCGCTCGAGCGCCGCTTCCAGCCGATCCAGGTGGCCGAGCCGTCGCTCAGCCACACGATCGAGATCCTCAAGGGCCTGCGCGACCGCTACGAGGCTCACCACCGCGTCTCCATCACCGATGGGGCGCTGGTCGCCGCCGCGCAGCTCGCCGACCGCTACATCAGCGACCGCTACCTTCCCGACAAGGCGATCGACCTCATCGACGAGGCCGGTTCGCGGATGCGCATCCGCCGGATGACCGCTCCGCCGGACCTGCGCGAGTACGACGAGAAGATCGCGAAGGTGCGCCGCGACAAGGAGTCCGCGATCGACGCGCAGGACTTCGAGAAGGCCGCCGCCCTCCGCGACCAGGAGAAGCAGCTCCAGCTCAAGCGCGAGCGCCGCGAGCGGGAGTGGAAGGCCGGCGACATGGACGTCGTGGCCGAGGTCACCGAGGAGCTCATCGCCGAGGTGCTCGCGACCGCCACCGGCATCCCGGTCTTCAAGCTGACCGAGGAGGAGTCGCAGCGCCTGCTCCGCATGGAGGACGAGCTGCACAAGCGGATCATCGGCCAGGACGACGCCATCAAGGGTCTGTCCCGTTCGATCCGCCGCACCCGCGCCGGCCTGAAGGACCCGCGCCGTCCCGGTGGCTCATTCATCTTCGCCGGCCCGTCCGGCGTCGGTAAGACCGAGCTCGCCAAGACGCTCGCCGAGTTCCTGTTCGGTGACGAGGACGCCCTCATCACGCTCGACATGTCCGAGTTCATGGAGAAGCACACCGTCTCGCGGTTGTTCGGCTCCCCGCCCGGATACGTCGGCTACGAAGAGGGTGGCCAGCTCACCGAGAAGGTGCGGCGCAAGCCGTTCTCCGTGGTCCTCTTCGACGAGATCGAGAAGGCCCACCAGGACATCTTCAACTCGCTGCTGCAGATCCTGGAAGACGGTCGCCTGACCGACGCCCAGGGCCGCGTCGTCGACTTCAAGAACACGGTCATCATCATGACCACCAACCTCGGCACCCGAGACATCTCGAAGGGCATCGGGGTCGGGTTCGCGAAGAACAACGACGCCGACTCCAACTACGACCGGATGAAGTCCAAGGTCCAGGAGGAGCTCAAGCAGCACTTCCGGCCCGAGTTCCTCAACCGTGTCGACGACATCGTGGTCTTCCACCAGCTCACGCCGAAGGAGATCATCCAGATCGTCGATCTGATGCTCGCCCAGGTCGCCGAGCGCCTGAAGGACCGCGACATGGGGCTCGAGGTCTCCGACGAGGCCAAGCAGCTGCTGGCCGACCGCGGCTACGACCCCGTCATGGGTGCTCGCCCGCTGCGCCGGACCATCCAGCGCGAGCTGGAAGACTCGCTGTCGGAGAAGATCCTGTACGGCGAGCTGCGTCCTGGTCAGATCATCAAGGTGACGGTCGAGGGCGAGGGCGACAACGCCACGTTCGCCTTCGTCGGCGAGACCGCCCCGGCCCGGGTCCCCGACTCGGCCGCCGCGATCGCCGAGCCGATCCAGAACTGACCGGTTCTGCCTGAGAAAGGCCCTCGCTCCGCTTCGGAGCGAGGGCCTTTTCTCATTTCACCTGCGAGTCGGGGGCCGGACCTTGGGCCGTCGGGTCTTGACGTGCCCTCCCCGGTGAGCGTGTCGTCGGTAAATTTCACCGAGACCTCGTCCCAGACCGGGTCGGCGTCCGGGAAGCTGTTCTTCTCGATTTTCCCTTCCTGGCAATTCCCTGGCACGGGCGCCCTCGGCCCTGAGGGCGCTGTGGGGAAAAGCGCCCATAGTGCGCGTCTCGCGAACTGAGATGGAATGGTTGCCGGATCGGCTATACCACCACCAGAAGTAGTACTACACTCCGTAGAGCAAGACATCGCCAAGTCTCACGCAAGTCTCCCCCAAGAGCATGCGCCTAGGGTGAGGCTGCTCCCTGGGGAGTAGTAAGCAGTCAACTCAGGGCGGACGCACCGGAGACCCCGGAGCCGGAATGCTCGAGGCAGGCGAGAACGCCGACAGTCGAAGCCGTGGAGGAAGCCGATGCGCCTGCGTCACGAGGACGGAACTCTCGTTCACCTGGCCTACAACGCCGGCGTCCACCCCGCCGAGGACCTCGAGAACCTCATCGCCCACCTGACCCGCTACGCCGTACCCGTGCGCAAGCGCCTCGGCGTCGAGCGCATGGGCATCGGCCTGTGGTTGTCTCCCGGCGTCGCCGACCACCTGACCGCCGACCGCATCGAGCTCGTACGGCTGCGCCGCTCCCTGGAGGAGCGCGGGCTGGAGGTCGTCAGCCTCAACGGCACCGGCGGGCGGCACCAGGAAGCGCCCGGCCCCGACTGGGCCAAGCCCGAGCGATACCGCTACACGATGGCACTGGCGAAGATCCTCGCCTTCCTGCTGCCCGAAGACGTACGGTTCGGCAGCATCTCCACGATCCCGATCGGCTGGCGCCGCGACTGGCCCGCCGACCTGCACTCCATCGCCACCCGCCGCCTGGAGCGGCTGGCCCGCGAACTGCGCGGCATCTACAGCGTCACCGGCAAGACCATCCGCGTCGGCTTCGAGCCGTGGCCCGGATGCGTCCTGGAGACGACCGAGCAGGCGCTGGAGCGTGTGGGCGGGATCGACTCCGAGCATCTCGGCGTCTGTCTCGACGCGTGCAACCTGGCGTGCGGCGACACCGAGGAATCGGGCACCGCCCTGCGCGGCTTGGCCCAGGCGGGGGCGCCCGTGGTGAAGCTCGGACACGTGCACAACCACGAGAGCCCCGACACGGGCGCCGTGCTGCACGACACGCTGGCCGCCATGCTGTCGGGGGCCGTGGCGGGCACCGCGCACATCGAGGTCGAGATGCACCACCTGGCTGCCCCGCTGAAGGCCAAGGGCCCGGGGGCACTGGTGTCGGTGCTGGCGGAGGAGCTCGACTGGGCCCGCACCAACCTCACGGGCCTGGGCCTGCAACTGGCCGCCTGAGGTGCTGGCGATCCTCCGCTGAAGCGGCCTGG
>NZ_JBITGL010000017.1:0-155098 GCF_044456985.1 Nonomuraea sp. NPDC050663 | reverse complement strand
GGTGTCCGAGCGGCCTGGTGTCCGAGCGGCCTGGTGTCCGAGCGGCCTGGTGTCCGAGCGGCCTGGTGTCCGAGCGGCCTGGTGTCCGAGCGGCCTGGTGTCCGAGCGGCCTTCGCCTGTGCAGCTTCCGTCCGAGCGGTTCTGCGCCTCAGTTGAACCAGCCTGGGGCGTCCAGTTTCCATACGTTCTCCGGGGTCATCTTCCGCAGATCGCTCTCCAGGGCGGCCAGGCGGTCGGCGCCCAGGGTTTCGGCCCAGCGCCGGTGCTGGCGCCGGAGGATCTCGCCCGAGCGGATCAGCGCGTCGTACCCCCGGTCGGTCACCTTGACGATCTTCCGCCGGGTGTCGGCCGGGTCCACTGCCCGTTCCACGTACCCGATCTGCTCCAGCGCCTCCACGGTCTTGCCCGCCGCCTGTTTGGAGACGCCCAGCGTGCGCCCCAGCTCGACGGCGGTGGTGCCCTGGGGGCCGATGGCCTGGAGCACGAAGCCGTGCATGGGCCGCATGTCGGGGTGACCCTGCTGGGCCAGTTCGGCATGCAGCTCATCGATCATGGTGCGGAAGGCCAGCAGGAAGCGGAGAGGGAGTTCACTTGACACGATAGACAACCTGGTTCACTATTTAGACAACGGCATTGTCTATCTTAGGAGATCCCATGTTGATTCGCGAGGCCGACGCGCGTCGTACCGAGACCCCCGGCGGAATCATGACCACCCTCGCCTCCCCGACCCAGGGGGCGGCGGGCCTGTCGATCTGGCGGGTGGAAGGCAAGGCGGGTATCGCCGGGCCCGTGCACACCATCAGCGCCGACCAGGTCTGGACCTTCCTGGAGGGCGCGGTGAGCGTACGCCTGGGGGAGGAGGACCTCGCGGCGGTCGCCGGCGACACCGTGGTGATGCCGGCCGGGGCTGTGCGGCAGGTGACGGCGGGTGAGGATGGATTCGTGGCCATCTGCACGGCTCCCGCCGAGGCCAGGGCAGCGGTGGACGGCAAGGACTTCGGCATCCCGGCCTGGATCGCCTGACTGCCGCCTCCCCGGCGGCGCTCGGCTTGGCGCGTCGTCTGCGGTCGTCAGCGGTCGTCAGCGGTCGTCAGCGGTCGTCAGCGGTCGTCAGCCCGGCGCGGCCATCGGCCATCGGCCATCGGTCGGTCGCCGTCGGTCGGTCGGTCGCCGTCGGTCGGTCGCCGTCGGCTGGTCGCCGTCGGCTGGTCGCCGTCGGCTGATCGCCGTCGGTCGGTCACCATCGGCCGGTCACCATCAGCCGGTCACCGACGGCTGGTCGGCCGCCTAGCCGGGTAGGCGGTAGGTGCCGTCGTCGAGGACCTCGGTGAGGCCGTCGGCGACGAGGCCGTCGAGGGCGCGCTCGCGCTGCACCGCGTCGTCCCACACCACGTCCAGCGCCTCCTTGGGCACCGGTCCGTGCGCCTTGCGCAGAACGGCCAGCAGCCTGCCCCGGCACTGCCGGTCGGTGCCTTCGTACGTCTGCCCCTTGCGCGCCGGCCCGGAGTGCGGGGGTTTGCCCGCCAGGCGCCACGCGCAACGGTCGGCGATCGGGCAGTCGGCGCATCGTGGTGCGCGTGCCGTACAGACGAGTGCCCCCAGCTCCATCACGGCCACCCCCCACGTCGGCGCGCCGACCTCGGGCAGCAGCGACTCGGCCAGGCGCCGCTCGACGGCGGAGGTGGCCGTGGGTGGATACTCCTCGGCCCGCACGGCCCTGGCGAACACGCGGCGCACGTTGGTGTCGAGCACGGCATGGCGGCCGGCGAAGGCGAAGCTGGCCACGGCCGCGGCGGTGTATTCGCCGATGCCGGGGAGGGCGAGCAGCGTCGCGTGGTCGGAGGGCACCTCGCCGCCGTGCTCCTCGGTGATCGCGGTGGCGCACGCGTGCAGGCGCAGGGCGCGGCGCGGGTAGCCGAGCCGGCCCCAGTGGCGTACGGCCTCGCCGGAGGGTTGCGCGGCCAGGTCCTTCGGTGTCGGCCAGCGCTCCATCCACTCCAGCCAGATCGGCAGCACCCGGACCACCGGGGTCTGCTGCAGCATGATCTCGCTTACGAGGATGCCCCATGGCGTGGCGTCGGGACGGCGCCACGGAAGATCTCGGGCATTCTCTGCGTACCAGCTCAGGATGGGGGAGTGCAGCTCGGCCACCAGTCAAGACTACGGCGGGTCGTCACGCTGCAAGCACGGGTTTTCGTTCATGCTGTGCGTATGGAACCGGACACTTTCCGTGGCGACGCTGGTGATGTCTACTGGCGGCGGCGCATGAGCGTCCTGGTCGGGGCGCTGGTCGTGGTGGCCGTCGTGGCCTGGGCGTGCTCCAGCGGATCCGACGGGCCCGCCGGCAAGTCGAGTGCCCAGTCGCTCGAGAGCCCCCCGGCCGACCCGGTGCTCTCCGGGCTGCCGACGATCAGCCCGTCGCCCACCGCGAGCCCTTCCCCGTCGGCGTCGCCGTCCGCCAAGCCGTCGGCTTCGGTCAAGGCGGTCGCCGCCAAGCCCAAGCCGCGCAAGCCCGGTATGCCGTGCGAGCGCAGTGAGCTGGTGCTCAGCCTGCAGGGGCGCGAGGAGATCTACGCGGGCTCGGCCCAGCCGGGGTTCGTCTACACGCTGGTCAACACCGGGCCGGTCATGTGCACCGCCGATGTCGGGCCGCGTGCGCTGGAACTGCTGATCACCTCGGGTGACGATCGGATCTGGTCGACGGCCGACTGCGTGAGCGGGCAGGACGGCCAGATTCACAAGCTGGAGCGCGGGATCCCGCTCGTGCGCACGGTGCAGTGGGACCGTCGCCGGTCCGCGGCCGCGTGCGGCAAGGAAGGGCAGGCGGCGCTGCCGGGCACCTACGTGGCGGTGGTCGACGGCGGCTCCCTGCGCAGCCGCAAGGCGGTCTTCCACCTGCGGTGAGGTTGCTGAGGCGAGCGTGCTGACCAACCAACCACCTGCGGTGACGTTGCTCAGGGGAGCGTGCTGACCGCCATCCACCTGCGGTGACGTCGCTCAGGGGAGCGTGCTTACCACCATGCCCCCGGCGGTCCGGTTGAGCACGATGACGATGATCGCCAGTGCCAGGTAGACCAGTGGCGTCGGCAGGTTGCGCAGGTCGTGGGCGCGCACGTGGAAGAAGACCGCGGCGAGGAAGTAGCACGCCAGCGCGATCGCGGCGGCCAGGCCGAGGGGCGCCCACGCGAGCCCTCCGACCAGGCCCGCCGCGCCCGCCAGCAGGAGCGCGGCCAGCAGGTTGAGCCTCGGCTCCGCGACCCCTGCCCTGGCGTAGGTCCGCACGACCTCCTCGCGATGGCTCAGCTTCCTGACCGCTGAATACACGAGCAGCGCGGCCAGGATCAGGGAAACGACGACGAGGGCCATACCCACGAATCTAAACGCGTGTATAGATTCGTCAAGCGTCAGACGTAACGCTCCAGGATCGACGACTCGGCCAGCCTCGACAGGCCCTCACGCACGCTGCGCGCCCTGGACTCGCCGACTCCGCCCACGGCCTGCAGGTCGTCGATGCTGGCGGCCAGGAGCTTCTGCAGGCCGCCGAAGTGGCCGACCAGGCGGTTGACGACCGATCCCGGCAACCGCGGCACCTTGGCCAGGAGCCGGAAGCCGCGCGGGCTGGCCGGCCCGTCGAGCGCCTCGCCGCCGGAGTAATCGAGCACGTCGGCCACGGCCCCAAGGTCGAGCAGCTCGCTCGACGACAGCTTGTTGAGGTCGCGCAGGGCCTGCGGGAAGGCGCGCGAGGAGTCGGAGGGCAGGTAGTCGCGCACGATGAGCTCGCGCTCGGAATCGACGCCCGCGACCAGCTCTTCGAGCTGCAGCGACAGCAGCCGGCCGTCGGTGCCGAGCTCGACCACGTAGCCCTCGATCTCGTCGGCGATGCGCCTGACCATCTCGAGGCGCTGCACGACGGCCGCCACGTCGCGGACGGTGACCAGGTCTTCGATCTCGAGCGCCGACAGCGTGCCGGACACCTCGTCGAGGCGGTGCTTGTAGCGCTCCAGCGTGGCCAGGGCCTGGTTGGCCTTGGACAGGATGGCCGCCGACTCTTCGAGCACGTAGCGGATGCCGTCGAGGTAGAGGGCGATGATCCGCATCGACTTGCTGATCGCGATGATCGGGAAGCCGGTCTGCCGGGCGACCCGCTGGGCGGTGCGGTGGCGGGTGCCGGACTCGTCGGTCGGGATCGAGGGATCGGGCACGAGGTGGACCCCCGCGCGCACGATCTGGTAGTCGCCGGAGCGCAGCACGATGGCGCCGTCCATCTTGGCCAGCTCGCGCAGGCCCGTGGCGGAGAACTCGACGTCGAGCTGGAACCCGCCGCTGCAGATGGCCTCGACGTCGGCGTCGTAGCCGAGCACGATCAGCCCGCCGGTGTGTCCGCGCAGGATGCGCTCAAGACCGTCGCGTAGTTGAGTGCCCGGAGCCAGTGCGGCAAGGGCCTCGCGACGGCGGTCGTCGACGCTCCTGTCGTTTCCCACGTGGCCCCCGGTGTCGCTGTATACCAAATCCAGCTTAGCGTTCTCTTGGGGGAAGCCTGCCTGGGGTTTCCAAAGGATCACGTCATACGGTCAGAAGGATCAAGTGACGTGAGTCAGGGCATCCCACACATTCTCCGCCTCGACCACCTCGAAGCCCGGCGCGAACTGGGTGGGGCCGACGGGCACGAGCGAACGTTGCTGCTGGCGGCCGCCGGGCCGGCGGGTGCCCTCGTCGAGCGAACCCTTGGGCACCAGGGCGCGGGTGAAGCCCAGCCGGGCGGCCTCGGTCAGGCGCCGGCGCACGTCACGCACCGGGCGCAGCTCCCCGGCCAGGCCGACCTCGCCCAGGGCGATCATCCCGGCGGGCAGGGCGCGGTCACCGGCCGCGCTGGCCACCGCGAGCATGACGGCCAGGTCGACCGCGGGGTCGGCCAGCTTGATGCCGCCGACGGTGGCGGTGAAGACGTCGCAGCCGCCCAGCTTGGCGTTGAGCCTGCGCTCCAGCACCGCCAGGATCAGCTGCACGCGGTAGGTGTCGAGCCCGGAGCTGGTGCGGCGCGGCTGCTGGGCCTCGGTGCGGGCGACCAGCGCCTGCACCTCGGCGGGCAGCGGCCTGGTGCCCTCGACGGTCACGGTGACGCAGGTGCCGGGGACCGGCTTGGTGCGGTGGGAGACGAACAGGCCGGTCGGGTCGCTGATGCCTTCGATGCCGCGCTCGTGCAGGTCGAAGCAGCCGACCTCGTCGGTGGGGCCGAAGCGGTTCTTCACCGCGCGCACCAGGCGCAGCCGGGAGTGGCGGTCGCCCTCGAAGTTGAGCACCACGTCGACCAGGTGCTCGAGGGTGCGCGGGCCCGCGATCGAGCCCTCCTTGGTCACGTGGCCGACCAGAACGGTCGACATGTCGCGCTCCTTGGCCAGCCGTACGAGATTGGCGGCGACCTCGCGGACCTGGGTGACGCCGCCGGGGACGCCGGTGGCCTGGGCCGAGCCGATCGTCTGCACGGAGTCGACGACGAGCAGCCTGGGCTGGACCTTCTCGACGTGGGTGACCAGCGCCGCGAGCTCGGTCTCGGCCGCGAGGTAGAGGCGGTCGCGCAGGGCGCCGATGCGGTCGGCGCGCAGGCGCACCTGGGAGGCGGACTCCTCGCCCGTGACGTAGAGGACCGTCTCGCGGTCGGCGAGCTTGGCCGCGGCCTCGAGCAGCAGGGTCGACTTGCCGATGCCGGGCTCGCCGGCCAGCAGGACCACCGCGCCGGGCACCAGGCCACCGCCGAGCACGCGGTCGAGCTCGCCGATGCCGGTGGTGCGGGCGATGGCCACATCGGCCTTGACCTGGCCGATGGGGATGGCCGGCGCGCTGGTGGCGCCCGCCTGCACGACGTGCACGCCCTTGGCGGCGCCCTCCTCGTCGACAGTGCCCCACGCCTGGCACTCCGCGCACCTGCCGACCCACTTGAGCGTGCGCCAGCCGCACTCGGTGCAGCGGTATCCAACTGCAGCTGTCTTCGCCATGCCGAGCAGGCTAGCGGGGCCCGCCGACAAATCTCATTTCACGCGCGCGGCCCGGGCGTGCCAGGTGTCGCAGGCGGCGGGCCGCAGCTGGTCGAACCCGCGGTCGAACCACGTGAACTGGGTGCGCGGCAGGCCATGGGTGCGGTCCCACTCGTTGTCCTGGTCCCAGGTGACGATCGACTCGCGATACTGGTCGAGCGTCGTGCCCGTGGGGAACAACGCGTCGTAGAACACGCCGAGCCCGATGCCGGAGAAACACTGCGCCTGCAGTTCCGACCTGCGCGTCACCGCGTCCTCGGCCTTCTTGCCCTCGCCGTCGGCGCGCCAGTAGGCGCGGTTGGTGACGTCGCCGAAGCCGGACATCTCCTGCACGTGGTGGCCGTACTCGTGCGCGAGCAGGTCGACCATGTAGATCCGTGCCTCGGGGTACAGGTCGTCCTTCGTGATCAGCACCCACAGCCGCCGGTAGTCCTTGGAGCGGGAGTCGCCGCAGTACAGCCCGGTGGCGCCCTTGATCCACCCGCCGCACGCCTTCTTGGCCGGCTTGGCCAGGAAGGAACGCCGCGGCACCTGGAACTTCAGCCCCGCCCTGGTGAACTCCGTCTTCCAGTGCCGGTCCAGGCACGAGGCGAAGGCCGCCAGGTAGTTCCGCATGCCCCTCCAGCTGTTGTACGGCACGGCGGGCGTCTTGCAGGCACGCGGCCGGGCCTTGGCCAGCTTGTTCAGCGGGTTGCGGTCACGGGCGGCGTCGCCCACCGGGGGGTCGCTCAGCACTCTGCGCGGGGCGGGAGTGGCCGAGGGTTTGGGCTTGGCGGTCACGGTGGGCTTGGGACGCGCCGCCTGCTTCGTGGGCGCGGGCGGAGTGGACGCCGAGGGCACCGGGAGCAGGGAGCACCCGGTGATCAGGAAAGCGGCCACGAGCAGGGGGAGCATGCGGGGCATAGTGGCGTATCACGATATATGCCTTTCCTGATGAGGTCACTCCACCTCGGACAGGCCCAACTCCCTGACGATCATCCGCTTCGGCTTGGCCCCCACGATCTGCTTCACCGGCTCCCCGTTCTCGAACAGCACCATCGTCGGCAACCCCATCACCCCGTACCGGGCGCCGATCTGCGGGTGCTCGTCGAAGTTCAGCTTCCCGATCGTCAGCCCGTGCTCCGCCTCGATCTCGGCCAGCACCGGCGCGACCATGCGGCACGGCCCGCACCACTCGGCCCAGAAGTCGACGAGCACCGGCTTGTCGCTCCTGAGCACCTGCTCCTCGAAGGTGTCGGCGGTCAACTCGATCATTGCAACGCTCCCTTGAGCTGGGCGGCCACTTCGGCGCGACGGGCGAGCAGGACGCGGATCTCCTCGTCGATCTCGGCGATCTTGCGGCGGTAGACCTCGACCGACCCCGAGCAGGAGCCGCCCGTGGGCTGCCCGCTGCGCAGGCAGTCGACGAAGGGCCTGGCGTCCTCCAGGGTGAAGCCGATCGCGAGCAGCTCCCGGATCTCGCTCACCAGGCGCACGTCGGCCTCGTCGTACTCCCGGTAGCCGTTGCTCTCGCGCCTGGCGGAGATCAGGCCGTGCTGCTCGTAGTAGCGCAGGGAGCGGGTGCTCGCGCCGGTCTTCGTGGCCAGCTCGCCTATTCGCATACCGCCAAGGTAAACGTTGACACCTGTGTCAGGGTCAAGGCCTAGAAGCGGCGCCAGCGCAGCACGTTCGGGTAGGGGAGTTCGAGCCCGGCGACCTCCGACGCGGCGGCGCGCGCCACCTTGGGCGTGAACTCGATGCGCAGCACCGCCTCCAGGTCCGCCCTGGTCTCGAAGGCCATCCGCAGATCGAGTTCCTCGCGCTCCCAGCCCTGCTGGGTCCAGAACGCCTCCACCTTGGCGGGGGAGTACTGCGGCACGGTCTCGCGGAACCACCGCCCGAACGAGCCGCGCGAGCCGTCGAGGTCGATCACGAAGGCCGCGCCGCCCCGCCGTACGACTCGGGACAGCTCCCGCAGGCCCGGCTCGCAGCCGGGGCCGAAGAAGTAGGCCCAGCGCGCGATCGCGACGTCGACCGACGCGTCTGGTAGAGGGAGCGCCTGCGCGGTGGCCGTGTGGACGGTGACGTTGGTCACCGCGGCGCAGCGGCGCCTGGCCACGCTCACCAGGTCGCCGTGGGGTTCGACGCCGATGACCGCGCGTGCCTCGCGGGCGTAGGAGGGCAGGTGGTAGCCGGTGCCGCAGCCGATGTCGAGGATCGTGGCGCCGGTCCAGGGGCGCAGCTCACGCAGGCGGGCGTCGGCCAGGCCCTCGGGATCCACCGCGCGGTTCTCGGTTTCGTAGACCGCGGGGGTGTTCCAGATGTTGGGGCTGGGGATCGCGCCGGTGTGGATGCGTGGCATGGGTCAACGATAGGAGAGCTCGCGCTTTAGGCTGGCAGGGTGACAGACGTCATCCGCGTGCCCAATGCGAAGATCGCATTGTCCACGGCTTCGGTATATCCGGAACGCACTCCCGACGCGTTCGAACTCGCCGGGCGCCTCGGTTACGACGGTGTCGAGATCATGGTGGGCGCAGACCCGGTGAGCCAGGACATCGACGTCATCGAGCGGCTGTCCGACCACTACGAGGTGCCGGTGCTGGCCATCCACGCGCCCTGCCTGCTGGTCACCCAGCGGGTGTGGGGGCGTGACCCCTGGGCCAAGCTGGTCAAGGCGCAGCAGGCGGCCGAGCGGCTGGGCGCCACCACGGTGGTGGTGCATCCGCCCTTCCGCTGGCAGCGCGACTACGCCCGTGACTTCGAGATCGGGCTGGCCCGCATCCGCGACGAGACCGACGTGGTCTTCGCCGTCGAGAACATGTTCCCCCTCAAGGCCAGGGGCAAGGCGGTGGTGCCCTACTCACCCGACTGGAACCCGATCGACTACGACTTCCCCGACGTCACTCTCGACCTGTCGCACACGGCGGTGTCACGTTCCGACGCGATGGAGATGGCGGTCAAGCTGGGCGACCGGCTGGCGCACCTGCATCTCGCCGACGGCACCGGGGTGACCAACCTCGACGAGCACCTGGTGCCCGGCCGCGGCACCCAGCCGTGCGCGGCGATACTCGAGCGGCTGGCCACGACGGGGTTCACCGGCAACGTCGTGCTCGAGATCAACACCCGCAAGGCCGTCAGCCGTACGGAACGCATCGACGATCTCGCGGAGGCGCTGGCCTTCGCCCGGCTCCACCTCGCGACGTCTCCATGATCAGACGCACGCTCGGCAGGGTCTTCGACCGGGTGGCCGACGCCTACGACGCGGCCCGGCCCGGGTATCCCGACGGCCTGTTCGCGGCGCTGGCCGAGCTGACCGGGGCCTCGCTCGACGGCGCCCTGGTGGTCGACGTCGGCGCCGGCACGGGCATCTCGACCAGGGCCCTGCAGGCCAGGGGCGCGCGCGTGGTGGCCGTCGATCCGGGTGCCGAGATGTTGTCGCGGCTGGTGTCGCGAAGCGCGTGTACGGCGGTGCGGGCCGACGGCAACCAGCTGCCGCTCCACGACGGGGTGGCCGACCTGGTGTGCTACGCCCAGTCGTGGCACTGGCTCGACCCGGTCGTCTCGGTGAGCGAGGCCCGGCGCGTGCTCCGCCGTACGGGCACGATCGCGGCGTGGTGGAACACGCATGACACGGCCAACGCCGACTGGCTGGCCGGTTACGAGGCCGAGCTGGCCGAGCTCGTCCCCGAATACTGGGGCCCGGCGCATCCCCAGTGGCGCGTGCCGTCGATCGCGGCCGTGCTCGACGTCGAGGAACGCTGGGTCCACTGGACCCGGCTGGTGACGGTCGACGACTTCCTGCTCGACCTCAGGTCGCACTCCTACATGGCCGCCCTCGACCCGGGGCAGGCCGACCAGCTGGTGGGCGGGCTGCGCAGGCGGCTCGACGGCGACGCCCGGGAAGGCGTGCTGACCGTGCCGATGCGCGTCTACCTGGCGGTGGGCCGTTGAGTACGGCTCGCAGGCCTGGACGCCGCCCGGGCACGGCGGACACCAGGGGAGAGATCCTCGTCGCCGCACGGAAGGTCTTCTCCGAGAAGGGTTACGACAAGGCCACCATGCGCGGCATCGCCAGGGAGGCGGGCGTCGACCCGGCCCTGGTGCACCACTACTTCGCCAACAAGGAGGGTGTCTTCGCCGAGGCGTTGCAGCTTCCCGTCACGCCCGACGTGATCCTGCCCGAGCTCCTCGGCGCGCCGCGGCAGGAGCTGGGCGAGCGGCTGGTCAGGCTGCTGCTCACCGTCACCTCGGACCCGCAGGCCAGGGAGCCGGTCATCGCGCTGATGCGCTCGGCGATGACCAACGACCAGGCGAGGGAGACGCTGCGCGAGTTCATGTCGAGCGCGATGTTGTTCCGCGTGGCCGACGCGCT
Source organism: Nonomuraea sp. NPDC050663 (assembly GCF_044456985.1). Taxonomy (NCBI): domain Bacteria; kingdom Bacillati; phylum Actinomycetota; class Actinomycetes; order Streptosporangiales; family Streptosporangiaceae; genus Nonomuraea; species Nonomuraea sp. NPDC050663. The sequence continues at coordinate 144,715 of NZ_JBITGL010000017.1, read as the reverse complement.
GGAGGTGCCCCACATCCGCATCGAGGCGGCATTCGCGCAGATGTTTGGGATCATCATGGCGAGGTATGTCCTCCGGCTGGAACCGATCGCCTCCGCTGACCTGGAAGAGATCGTCGAACTGGTGGGGCCGACGCTCCAGCGCTACCTTGACCCATAGAGCATTGTTCTAGATGGTAACGTTACTCGCCAGTAGCAAGGCTGGGGAGAACGTGGCTGACCAGCCGACGTAGGCTGATTGGCAACGCAACTCTGTGGGAGGGACCCGGTGCTCTGGGTAGCGATCCTCGCGCTCGTCATGACCGTCGCGGCGGTGGCCGTGGCCGGACGGCGGGCGTTGTTCCTCTTCAAGCTGGCCACCTCAGGCCCGCCCGCTCCCGAGCGGATCGAATATGCCAAGACCCATGTGCCCGAGGAGCTGAAGGCGCAGATCGTCGAGGTCTTCGGCCAGAAGAAGCTGCTCAAGTGGACCCCTTCTGGCGTCGCGCACTTCTTCGTCATGTGGGCCTTCTTCATCCTGCTGACGGTCTACATCGAGGCCTACGGCGCGATCATCCAGGGCGCGATCACCGGTGAGCCCGACTTCCACATCCCGATCATCGGGCAGTGGGCGGTGCTCGGCTTCCTGCAGGACTTCATCGCGGTGGCCTGTCTGCTCGGCCTCGTCGCCTTCGCGGTCATCCGGATCAAGAACTCCCCCAAGACCGAGGGCCGCAAGTCGCGCTTCTTCGGCTCCCACCTGGGCGGCGCCTGGCTCGTCCTGTTCATGATCTTCAACATCATCTGGACGTTGTTCCTCGCCCGCGGCGCGGCCAGCGCCAACGGCAACCTGCCCTACTCCAGCGGAGCGTTCGTCAGCATCTGGCTGGGCGACATCCTGCCCGCCAGCGACCTGCTCGAAGAGATCGCCCTGCTGCTGCACATCGGCTTCATGCTGGTGTTCCTGGTCATCGTGGTGAACTCCAAGCACCTGCACATCTTCACCGCGCCGCTCAACGTGCTGTTCTCGCGCCGGCCCGACGGGCTGGGCGAGGCGCCCGAGATGCGCATCGACGGCAAGCCCGTCGACTTCGAGGACGAGGACCTCGACCCCGAGAAGCTGGGCCGCGGCAAGATCGCCGACACCACCTGGAAGGGCTTCCTCGACTTCTACTCCTGCACCGAGTGCGGGCGTTGCCAGTCGCAGTGCCCGGCGTGGAACACCGACAAGCCGCTGTCACCGAAGATGCTCATCCTCGACCAGCGTGACCACGCCTTCAAGGTCGCGCCGTACCTCCTGCCCGGCGCCGACACCTCGCACGCCGGCCAGGACGTGCTGGCGCTGCTCGAAAAGCCGCTCGTCGGCGAGGACGGCGTCATCCACCCCGACGTGCTGTGGTCGTGCACCAACTGCGGCGCCTGCGTCGAGCAGTGCCCCGTCGACATCGAGCACATCGACCACATCCTCGACATGCGCCGCTACCAGGTCATGGTCGAATCGTCGTTCCCGTCCGAGGCGGGCGTGATGATCAAGAACCTGGAGAACAAGGCCAACCCGTGGGGCATGTCCGAGATGAAGCGGGCGGACTGGATCGAGGAGCTCGACTTCGAGGTCGAGGTCGTCGACGAGAAGCTCTCCGAGGACACGGAGTACCTCTTCTGGGTCGGCTGCGCCGGAGCCCTGGAGGACCGGGCCAAGAAGACGACCAAGGCCGTCGCCGAGCTGCTGCACATCGCGGGCGTCAAGTTCGCCGTGCTCGGCCCGATGGAGGCCTGCACCGGTGACCCGGCCCGCCGCCTGGGCATGGAGTTCATCTTCAACATGCTGGCCAAGCAGAACATCGAGACGCTGAACGAGGTCGGCGCGAAGAAGATCGTCGCGACCTGCCCGCACTGCTTCAACACCCTGGCCAACGAATACCCCCAGCTGGGCGGCCGGTTCGAGGTCGTGCACCACACGCAGCTGCTGGCCAAGCTGGTCGACGAGGGCAAGCTGGTCCCGATCAACCCGATCGAAGAGAAGATCACCTACCACGACCCGTGCTTCCTCGGCCGCCACAACAAGGTCTACAGCCAGCCCCGCGACATCATGTCGAAGGTGCCCGGCGTGCAGACCCAGGAGATGCACCGCCACAAGGACCGCGGCTTCTGCTGCGGCGCCGGAGGTGCGCGCATGTGGATGGAGGAGCGGATCGGCAAGCGCATCAACACCGAGCGGGTCGACGAGGCGCTGACGACCGATCCCGACACCGTCTCCACCGCCTGCCCCTTCTGTCTCGTGATGCTCGGTGACGCCATCAACGAGAAGAAGAACGGCGGCCAGGCCAAGGAGTCGCTGGAAGTCGTGGACGTCGCACAGCTTCTGATCCGATCCGTCAAATCCTGAAACATCCGGATGTCAGGTACGAAACCCGGCATCCACATAACGGGAAAATCACGGTAACCTCAACGTCGCATGGCTTCAATCGACGGGGAGGGGGCCGGTGATACGCGTGGTCGTCACGGACGCCGAGGTCACCTTGGCTGATGTGCTCTCCCTCCGCCTCGCCTTGGAGCACCCCCTCCCCGACGGCACCGACCTGGTGCTGAAACATCGGGTGAGCGGGGTGCAGCGGGAGATTCCGCTGGGTCCGCTGGAGACCGCCTCGCTGGCGGTCTCCCTGGCCCCGCTCGACCTGAGCGCCGGGCGCTGGGACGCCTACCTGCGCCACGACGGCAAGAAGACCCGGCTCAAGTCCATCGATCCCGGCTTCTCCCTCGACCACCTCGACACCTACGCGCTGTGCAAGCGCACCCTGGCCTACCGCTCCTACCGCACCCGCAACGGCTTCCTGGCGCTGAAGGTCGCAGACGCGGCGCCCGCGGCCGAGGTCAAGGCGGTGTGGTTCCGCGAGGGCCGCTTCGAGGTCACGGGCGTGCTCGCCTACACCGGCCTCGACGACGACGACGCACGTCACGAGGCCAGGCTGACCCTCCACCGGCCCCAGGCCACCATCCGCACCCCGGCCACCGTGCAGGGCATCCGCTTCCACGCGGCGGTCTCCCTGGTCGACGTGATCACCGACGATCCCGGCAGCTGGGAGCCCGCGCTGGAGGTCGAGGGCGTGCCGACGCCGCTTCGTCTCAGCTCCCGCCTCGACGACGTCGACGGCAAACGCCGCCGCGTGCACTATCCCGCCGCCCGCGTCGACGGCGTGCCCGTACGGCCCAGCTACACCGCCGACGACGAGTTGCGGATCGAGGTGGGCGGGTGAGGATCACGCTGGTGCTGCCCTCCGCGTACGGCATGCGCGGGGACGTGCGGGCCACCCTGAACCTCGCCGACGCCCTGTCGCTGCGCCACGACGTCGAGGTCGTGAGCATCAGGAGACACAAGGAGAAACCCTTCTTCCCGGCCGGCCCGAACGTGCGGATGCGGTCGCTCATCGACGCCAGGCCCGGCGTGCGCCATCTGCTGCCACGGGGACAGGTGCGCACGGAGGTGGCGCTGTGGCGCATGTTGCGCGGTCTCAAGAGTGACATTTTGCTGACCACCCGACCCGGGCTGTCTGTCCAGGCGGCTAGATACGCGCCGCGCGAGATCTTCCGGGTGGCCCGCGAATGGGGCCGCCCCGCCGTACCAGGGCCCGTGAAGAAGTACTACCCGCGGCTCGACGCGGTCGTCACCGGCACCGAGTCGGCCAAGGACGAGTGGGACCGCCTCCTGGAGCAGGGCCCCGGCGTGCACGTCGTGCCCGACGCGCTGCCGCCCGGGCCGTTCCCGCGCTCGCGCATGGACAACCGCATCGTCGCCGCCGGCGGCAGGTGGGTGCCGGTCAAGGCCTACGACAGGCTCGTGCGGGCCTTCGCCGTCGTCGCCGACAAGCGGCCCGACTGGCGGCTCAGGCTGTACGGCTCCGGCCCGGAGGAGTCGCGCCTGAGGCAACTCGTGGGCGAGCTCAACCTGCACAACCACGTCTACTTCATGGGCACCACCTCCGATCTGGCCGGGGAGTTCGCCAAGGCCTCGATCGTGGCCACCACCTCGCGCTCGGAGGACCTGGGCATGACGGTGCTGGAGGCGATGGGCTGCGGCGTGCCCGTCGTCGCCTTCGACGGCGCGCGGGGGCCCTCCGAGTTCATCGCCACCGGATACAACGGGGTGCTCGTGCCCGAGGGCGACAACGAGTCGGAGCGGTTCGCCTTGGCCCTGCTCGCGGTGATCGACGACGAGCGGCGCCGGCGTTCCCTGGCCGCGGGGGCGATGGAGACCGTCGTGCGCCACTCCGCCGGAGAGGTGTGCGAACAATGGGAGAAACTGGTCAGCGATCTGCGCTGACGGAGCCGGTACCTTGTAGTCATGCATGGGTACAGCGGAGACAAGCAGGCGTATCTGACCCGCCTCAGGCGTATCGAGGGTCAGATCCGGGGTCTGCAGCGCATGGTGGAGGACGACTCCTACTGCATCGACGTGCTCACCCAGATCTCCGCCGCCACGCGGGCGCTGCAGGCCGTAGCGCTCGGGCTGCTCGAGGATCACATCTCCCACTGCGTCGCCGACGCGATCAACAGCGGGGGCCCTGAGGCGGACGCGAAGGTGAAGGAGGCCTCGGCGGCCATCGCCCGGCTGGTGCGTTCGTAGCTTTCGGGGGACTAGTCACCCTGGGGCCCCTTCCCGGGCCCGTAAACCACCGTCCCGGACCCCATGGGAGTCCGGGACTAGGTCTTTGTGATGGTCCTGTGCTGACTTGCTCTCGTGACTTCTCTCAGTGACTTGCCGAAGTCCGCAACCCGAGCGCGTCGTCGAGCTCGTCCAAGGTCAGTCGCCGCGGGCTGATCGCCACGGCGGAGAGTACCTCGGCGTAGAGCGCAATCTCGTCCAACGCGACACGGTCATGGACCCGGAGGTCCAAGTCTTCGTGCCCCACCGCGTCGTCCTTCCTTCCGCAGCCCACACCCTCTTCGAGGTTACGGCGGGGGGCCTTGCGGCGACATGGCCCATCGGAGTCATTCCTTTCTGCGCCGCGCTACCCCCAACAGGATCATTTCCCGGTTTCTAAGATCACAATTCGGGAAATTGCAGGATGGGTTGAGTGTTAGAACGATATAGGCGGAGTAAGGGTGAAATAGCGGGATTAGTGGTTTACATGAGGGTCGTCCCGCTCGTGCGCGATCCGCTCCGCGACGGCCTTGGGACCCGGATGCTGCGTGAGCTCGACGCCCGTCAGCCTCGACCAGGCGTGCGCCGCCGCGTAGGCCGCGCCCAGGACCGCGGCGGCCGTCGACCGGTCAGGCGGCTCACGGTCGATCAGCTTCTGTACGGCGGGGCTGGGCAGCGTGGGCATCGGCGGCTCCGGCCTGGGCCTGGAGGCGGAGGCGGACCAGTCGCTGACGTCGGGCGCCCACTCGCCCGTGGGCAGCTCCCAGGAGCCGGTGGACGCGGTGCCGCCCTCCCTGGAGCCCGTCGCCGCCTCCCGCCGGAAGGGCGTGGCCTCCGGCGGGTCCTGACGTCGCACCGCGGCGCGCAGCCGATGATCCAGCCACGCCTCCATGCGTCCTTCGGGATCGGGCAGCTCGGAAAGAAAGGCACCCGCCCACACCAGGGGCTCGGTCGCGAAGGCCAGGCTGCCCACCAGGTCGTACACGGCATGCCTGAACGCCTCGCCGGGGGAGCGCTCGGCCAGCAGCGCCCGGTCGAGGTCGCGGGGGCAGCGAGCCAGCCACGCGTGCCGTACGGCCTCGTCGCCGTGAGCGGCGGCGCGGTCGTCAAGATCCGGCTGGCGCAACAGCGGCTCCACCATCGCCAGCAGCGCCGTCGCCCGCGGCCGGAACCGGGCGTCGTCGGCCAGGGCGTGCGCGGTGTCCGCCATCAGCGCCACGAGCCGCAGCGCCGCGCGATGCTCCCCGCCCCGCACCCGCTCGGCGAACAGCGTGGCCAGGTCGATGAGCCCGGGTGACGGGATCCACCGCACCCACTCGTCGCCGGGTAGCGGCCTGCCCAGATACTCGCCGAAGACCGTGATCAGCCGCTCGTTGCCGTCGAAGGCCGGAGCGTAGGCGCACCACATGATCGTGCCCCAGATCGCGGCGACGGTGCTCGGCACGTCGGCGGCGAAGATCTCGGTGAAGGCGGTGAGCGGGTATTCGGCGACCGGCCGCCGGCCCGCGGGCCGCAGCAGCACCCGGATGCGCTCCGTGAGCTCCTTCGGCACGTCGGGCCCGATGAACCCCTGCACGGATCCCGAGTCGGGCGCGCAGTCGGGGCCGGTCGGAATCAGGTGCGTGAGCACCACGGCGGCCGGGTGGGACACCCTCGTCGCCGGGCAGCGGGCGGGCGGGGCGGCCAGATGCCAGCGTCCGTCGACCGGATCCTGCACGTGCCACCGGCCGTGGGCGCCGAACAGCCATCTGCTGCCGTCGGAGGTGACGAGGATGCGGGCGGCGATGGCCTGAGCTCTGACGGGTACGGCCAGGCCTGACCAGCGGGGGTCGAGGATCATGGCCCTCGCCTCCGCCTCGGCTTCGTCGAACGCGTCCCAGCGGTCGGGCATGGCGGCAATAGTACGCGCCGCGACGGGCTCAACCGCGCGGAGCGTACATGATCACCAAAACCCCGACCAAGCAGATGGAAGCCCCCACCACGTCCCATCTGTCAGGCCGGAACCCGTCCACGACCATCCCCCACGCCAGCGACCCGGCCACGAACACCCCGCCGTAAGCGGCCAGGATCCGCCCGAAGTTCGCATCCGGCTGCAATGTCGCGACGAACCCGTACACGCCCAGCGCGACGACCCCGGCACCGATCCACACCAGCCCCCGCTGCTCGCGCACCCCCTGCCACACCAGCCAGGCGCCGCCGATCTCGGCAACCGCGGCCAGGGCGAACAACAGCAGGGAACGCGCGATCGTCATGCCGCTAGTAGATCGCATCCTCCGGAAGCCGGTAGAACTCCTCCAGGACGGCACGAGCGTTGTCGTCGTCGCTGACGGCGCACTCCCACACCACGTGCTCGCCCTCGACCGACACCTCGAAGGCGAAGAACGCGCAGCAGGCCTTCTCTCTGACGGCCAGATCCCGCACCCATTCCTCGACGCCGGCCTCGGCGCGCAGCAGGAACCGGATGCCCTGGCCGGTCCGCTCCCGGCCCGCCAGATGCCGGTCGAACAACCGCCGATACTCCCGCAGCCGCTCCTCGACGGTGTCCTGGGCGGTGCTCATGTCGCACGCGACCGGGGTGGACGCTGGAGGGATGTTCATCGCGCATCTCCTTCTGACGCTGTTTCTCGAACCGTAGACTCTGGACCTAAGTCCAGAGTCAAGAGGTGAGCCAGGTGAAGATCGGTCAGGTGGCGCGGGAAGCCGGGGTCAGCGTCGACACGGTCCGCTTCTACGAGCGCCGGGGCGTCCTGCCCGCCGCCGAACGCAGGCCGTCGGGCTACCGCGCCTTCACCCCTGCCGCCGTGGAGCGCATCCGGATGGCCAAGAGCCTGCAGGAGCTGGGGTTCACCCTCGACGAGGTCGTCGATGCCCTGGCCGCCCACGATCAGGGAGAGGCTACGTGCGAGAGCGAGCGGTGGCGGCTGGAGGCGGTGGTGACCCGGATCGACGCCAGGATCGCCGAGTTGGGAAGGGCCAGGAGGGCGGCCCTGGAGACCCTGCGGGACTGCGAGAGCGGTTGCTGCAGGCTCCTGCTGTGATCCCGGCGGCCGGCTCAGTGCCGGACGGTGACGACGATCTTGCCCAGCTGGTCGTTCGACTCCATGTGGCGATGCGCCTCGGCGATGTCGGCCAGGTCGAAGGTCCGGTCGATGGCGGGATTCAGCGTGCCTGCCCGCAGGCCGGCCTCGACGAAGGCGCGGGCGCGGGCCATGCGGGCGGGATCCGCGGTGACGCTGTCGACGGCGAAGCCGTGGATGTTGAGCGGCCAGTTCATGGGCAGGGGCGCGGGCCGGGCGTCGAGCCAGCCGTACACGATCAGCAGCCCGCCGTCCGCCACGGTCTGGGCGAGCTCGGCCAGGCCGGACCCGCCGACGGCGTCGAAGACGGTCCTGGCGCCCTTGCCGCCGGTGAGGGCACGCACCCGGCCGGCGACGTCGCCCTCGTCGGCCGCGACGACGTGGGCGGCTCCCGCCTGGAGCAGCCGCGCGGCCTTGGCGGCGGTCCGGGTGACGGCGACGGGCACGGCGCCGAGATGGTTGGCGATCTGGATGGCCGCGAGCCCGACGGCGCTGGAGGCCGCGGTGATGACGACGGCATCGCCGGGATCCGTACGGCCCACCTCCACCAGGGCGCCGTAAGCGGTCAGGTAGGTGGTCCACAACGCGGCGCCGGTGATGGCGTCCATCGTGGCGGGCCTGGGCAGCAGGGCGCGGGCCGGGACGTTGACGCGGTCCGCGTAGACGCCGTGGCGTGACATCTCCTGATCGCCGACGACGCTGACCAGGTCGCCCGGCACGAAGTCCGTGACGTCGGCACCGACCTCCTCGACCGTGCCCGCGGCCTCGAAGCCCAGGCGGGAGGCGGGAAGGGTGGGCTGGTAGTAGTAGGTGCCGGCGCGGAAGAGCGCCTCGGCGCGGTTGACCCCGATGGCGTCGATGCGGACACGCGCCTCACCCCGGCCCGGCGCGCCGAGCCGTACCTCCTCGACCTTCAGGACGTCGGGACCGCCGAGTTCGTGGAAGAGCACCGTGCGTGCGTGGTTCGTCATGGGGAAGACGCTACAAATCCGCTGGGGAGACTCTCCATGCCACAGAGTCTCTGGTTCTTGTCCGATCGTCTCGTCTCGTGGATGATCGATGCCATGGATGTGCTCAGCGACGCGATCACCGCGATGCGCACCGGCGTCCCGCACTCCTCGCGCACCCTCATGGCCGCGCCGTGGGGCATGCGGTTCGCCCCCTCCGACGGCGCGGGCTGCCACGTCATCCTCCGCGGCTCCTGCTGGCTGCTCCCGCCCGGCCGTGAACCCGTGCCGCTCGCGCCAGGCGACGTGGTCTTCCTCGCCCACGGACGCGGGCACGCCATCGCCGACGATCCCGCTACGCCGCTGGTCGACGTCGTCCAGGACCACGACGGGAACTGGGTGATGACCGAGGAGCCGCCTGCCGCCACGGGACCGGCCACGCTGATGTTGTGCGGCGCCTACCGGCTCAGCCGGACGCGGGCGCACCCGCTGCTCACCGGGCTTCCCGACGTCGTCCACCTGCCCGCCAGGATGGGCGTGCACCCCGCGCTCCGCGCCGCCGTCGATCTGCTGGGGGCCGAGCTGGAGCAGCCGGGACCCGGTTCCGACGCGCTGGTGCCCGCGCTGCTCGACTCGCTGCTGCTCTACATCCTGCGCGCCTGGCTGCACGGGCACGCCGACCAGGCCGCCACCGGCTGGGCCGCGGCGCTGGCCGATCCGGCGATGGCCGACGCCCTGCACGCCCTCCACCACGACCCCGCCCACCCGTGGACCGTGGAGGAACTGGGCGCGCGGGCGGGCCTGTCGCGGGCGGCCTTCGCGCGCCGCTTCACCGCGGTGGTGGGCCAGCCGCCCCTCACCTACCTGACGTGGTGGCGCATGACCGTGGCCGGGCGGCTGCTGGCCACCAGCGACGTTCCGCTGCGCGTGGTCGCCGAAGGAGGCGGCTACTCCTCGGAGTTCGCCTTCGCCAAGGCGTTCAAGCGGGAGTTCGGGATGTCGCCCGGGAGGTACCGCAGACAGCACTCCAGCGCTGCGGCGGGATCATGAACATGCCAGTCAGGTGCCGCCCCGGCCATTAAAGACGGCAGAATGTCCGATATGCGGGCGAGGGTAATTGCGGCTCTTGTGGTCGTTTGCGGGGTAAGCGGCTGCACGACGGGCGGGCCACCAACCCCTCCACCAGTGGCTCAGTCCGGCGGCGCCGCCCTCCCACTGGGAGAAGCCGACCCGCCCGTCCCCGGCGGCGAGGTCGGCTCGGCGTCGAGCGAATTCACCAGTACGGCGGAGCTGCCCGTATGGCTGAAGCTCAGCGACACCGAAGGCGACCTCAACCGCCTCACCAGGCTGGAGATCGCCGGCGGCCACCTCACCCTGGAACCCAAGCCCTCGGCCTGGTTCGACGGCTTCCGCGGCCCGTTCGTCTACCAGGAGCTCGCGGGCGACATCGTGATGCACATGCGGGTCAAGTCGGAGGGCCTCAAGGGCGGCTCGCCCAAGCAGATCTTCTCGCTCGGCGGCGCGATGGTCAGGGTCCCCGACTCCGACACCAAGCCCAACTGGCTCTCCGTGACGACCGGCACCGGCGACGTCGCCAACCGCGTCGAGGTCAAGGAGACCCTCGACGGCAGCTCCAAGCCGGAGGAGCACCCGGTGAAGGCCGGCTGGGTGGAGCTGGTCCTGGCCAGGACGGGCAGCCTGGTGGTCGCCTTCTACAAGGAGGAGGGCGGCGCCTGGAAGGTCGGCAGACGCTGGGCCCGTCCCGACCTGGCCGAGACGCAGGTGCTCCAGTGGGGCATGACCGGCTACACCGACTGGAACAGCTTCGGCACCCTCAAGCAGGACCCGGCCAAGGCGAACCTCACCGACATCAAGGGCAAGCCGGACCTGAAGCTCAGCGTCGACTTCGTCCGCTTCCTGCGCCCTCACATGCCCGACGGCGTCGACCCCATGAACCCGGCCTCGGTGAGCGACGAGGTGCTGATCAGATTGCTGACGCCCGCCGGTGCCTGAGTGCCTTGGCGTGATAGTTGTCCGGTGTGCGAGCGAAGGTCGCACGGTCGGAGTCGGTGAGCTCGCGCACGATCTTGCCGGGCGTGCCCGCGACGAGCACGCCCGCGGGGATTTTCTTTCCCGGCCCGACCAGGGCTCCAGCTGCGACGAGAGTGCCTGCGCCGATGCGCGCGCCACCGAGCACGATTGCACCGATCCCGATCAGGGCACCGGTTTCCACATGCGCTCCGTGCACCATGGCCTTGTGGCCCAGGCTGACCCGGGGCTCGAGGACGGCCGGCTCGCCGGCGTCGGCGTGCAGGCAGCACAGGTCCTGGACGTTGCACTCCTCACCGATCTCGATCCGCTCGTCGTCTCCCCGAAGAACGGAGCCGTACCAGATGCTCGCCCGGGCCCCGATCCTGACATTCCCGACTACCGTCGCTCCGGGCGCTATATACGCCTCCGGGTGAATGTCGGGCACCGCCCCGCCGTCCAATGCTGCTATGTACACCCGCCACATCGTATTTCCTGCCCCACCTATGCCGTTCCGGTTGCGACTTGGGTCAGAAGGAAGCAAAGTCGTTTCCTGAAGTCACGCAGCCACAACTCGCAGTGATTCTCCCGCCTCACGCAAACAGGTAACCCCCATGACGAACCAGCACGACATCCTTCCCGAACTCATGCAAGAAGACGTCTTCGAAGTCGCCATCCGCGGCTACAACCGGCGTCAGGTGCACGACCACATGCTGCGCACCCGCAACCAGATCAGAGACCTGGAAGAACGCCTGGCCAGGGCCATAGACCAAGCCGAGCAGTCCCGCATCGAGCTGGCCGAGGCCCGCCGCCGCATGGTGGAGGCGCCGCAGAGCTACGACGACCTGAGCCCGCGACTGGCCCAGATCCTCAAGCTCGGTGAGGAGGAAGCCGCCTCCAAGCGTTCCGACGCCGAGGCGGACGCCGTCCGTCGGGTGGAGGGCGCGCAGGCCGAGGCCGACCGGCTCGTGACGTCCGCGCGGGAGACGTCCGACAAGATCCTCACCTCGGCGCAGGCCGAGGCCGAACGGCGCGTCGCCGAGGCCACCGAGGCAGCCGAGCGCATGCTCGCCCAGGCCGGCGCCGACGCCGAGGAGACCCTCACCACCGCCCGCGCCGAGGCGGAAGAGGGCCTGCGCGAGGCGCGTGGCGAGGCCGACCGCATGCTGACGGCCGCGCGTGTGGAGTCCGAGCAGCTGGTCGAGAGCGCCCGCGCGGAGGCCGAGTCGACCCTCGGAAGCGCCCGTGCGGAAGCCGACGCCACGTTGCGTACGGCACGCGGCGAGGCCGAGACGACCCTCACCTCGGCCCAGCAGCGCGCCAACTCCCTCGACGAGCACACGGGCCGCCGTGTCTCCTACCTGACCGACACCCACGGCGAGGTCGTGCGCCGCCTGAGCGAGATCAGCGTCGTGCTGGCCGACCTCATGGACAAGGAGGCGATGGCGGGCGAGCTCATCCCGACCGCCCCGCCCGCCCCCCTGCCCAGCGAGTCGCCGCGCGGCGAGCTGGTCGTGGTGGAGGAGATCGGCCCGGAGCCCGCTCCGGAGGAGGAAGTGGACGACGAGATCACGTTGAACAGGCTGCCTTCGCCGCAGTAGTGCTGGGGGAGGGCCGTCTTGCAGGCGGGCGAGGCCGGGGCGGCGACACTACGGTGCCGTCCCGGGCATCACGCGTCGTCCGGGCCCCCTGATTCGAGCTGCAACGGCGCCGCGGTCCCTCCGCTGAGCTCGCGCCCGTGGTACAGCGTGAACTCCAGTTGCCTGGCGAGCCCGGGAAGGTTCGCCGGCGGCAGGTACGCGTCCGCCCCCGCGTCGAGCAGCCGCCGCACCGGCCCGTGATACTGCACCCCGAGCTCGTCGTCCTCGATCTCGGTGATCACGATTCTGGCCTTGGGGAAGGAGTTCTTGAGCGCCCCGATCAGCTGCGGGCTCCCCGCCGGCACCAGCAGCACGTCGGTCGTCTTGGGGGCCGCGAGCATGTCGAGCACCACGTAGTCGGGCCCGAGCTGCTTCGCCAGCGCCACGCGGGCCTTGGCGGACAGTTTCATCGCGGTGGCCACGACCGTCACGCTGTCGTAGTCCTTCGGCGCCTCCTGCTTCACCTCATTCGGCGCGTCACGGCCGACGACGGCTCCCTGGACCACGGCGACGGTGCTGGAGATCTTCGCGATCGACGCGCCGTCACGGGTGACGATCACGTGCTCGTCGGGTCCGAGGGCGTCGATGAGGGCCACGACATCGTCGGGGAGGCGGGTGACGTCGAGGCGTTCCGCGGAGCTCGGGGTGCGTTTGCGAAACTTCATGCTCGCGGCGCGCTCACGGTGTTCGACCAGCTGATCACGTGGACCCCTTCAGATGCGCGGTGATCTTTTTTGGACGACACCGAAGAAGGATTGGTTCGGGGCTGTGCCGGATTTATCCGTAAATAGTCGGTATCTGGTCGGTGGCAAGCATCGGACACCCCATGGATCTCATCCCCACCAGGTGCGATCATGGCAGAAATGAGCGGAAGCCCCCGCCCCCGATAGGGTCAAGGACTTCCGCGTGGGAGCCCGGTGCCGGAGCCGCCGAGACGCTGGACCCGGCACCGGGCGACTATGGCCTGGACCTAGTGGACCGGTCCAGGATCAGGGATCGGGCGCATCCGTCGCTCCGGGCAGACGCGCCCGCCTCTCTTGGTCTCGCAGCTGCTCGCGCAGCCCGTCAGGATCATCGGCATCGATGGTCATGGCGCATCCCGCCTCGCGCTGCGCTGCGCTGAGCGGGTGGTGCCTGGTGGCCCACCAGCGGCCCGCGTCGCTCCGCCAGATGGTCCAATGCGGGTACTCCCGGGCGATCTCGGCAAGATGCCGATCAAAGGACATCGCTCAACCCTTCCCGGGCCCGCTTTGCGACTTTCCGTGCTCCTCCCAGGAGACTTCACATCTCTAGAGAGGACAAGATCCGCCAAGGCTAGGTCAACCTACCGCTTGACAGACCAACTTGATCTATGCGTCGAAGTCATACTGAAGTACATATGCGGCCGCATCCAGCACCATCTCGTTCAACTCGACCGGGATGCCTCGAGCGGTGTACGCGGTGCGCAGGACGACGATGACCGGCGTGCCGCCAGGTAGATCCAGCAGATGTGCCTCGCGCGGGGTGGGCATGCGGGCGCGCACTTCCTCGGTGAAGTGCGCGGGGCCGACTCCCAGATCGCCGAGGCGAGCGTAGACACCGCCGGGGCCGGTGTCGTTCAGGGTGATCGCGCTTCCCTCGACCAGATCGGCAGGGAAGTAAGAAGTGGCCAGTTGGACAGGGCGCGCATCCACGGAGTAGCGCCGCCGCCTGACCCACACGTCGCGTGTGTCGAGCACGCTCCCCGCCTCGAAGGAAGCGGGTTCACGAACGATCTCCACCTCGTCCACGGTGAACGGGCGTCCTCTGGTGTCCGCGTCCCAGATGGACCTGCCCTGTCCCCACTGCTCGCGGGACAGACGGCGGGAGCCGTGTCTTCGGATGGGTTTGAACAGTCGCACATAGACCCCCGAGCCTCGTTTCGGTACTGCCAGCCCTTCGTTGATTAGGACGGATAGCGCTTGCCGGGCAGTAGCGCGCGCAATCCCGTACTCGGACATGAGCGCGTTCTCCCCCGGCAACTTGTCCCCATCGCGCAGCTCGCCGGCCGCGATCCGGGCACGGAGCTGGTCGGCGATGCGGCGATAGATGGGGGGCTCGTGAGGTACCGGGGATTCAGACACGTTCGATCACCCTCTGTCACCAACCGGGTTTGGCGTCTCCAGAGAACTTGCCCCGTCTTGTCCACGATCGCACAGATACGCAGGTTGGTCGCGTGCTTCTTTTGAGTGGATCGTGCCCGTGTGGCGATCAGAGGTCGTTTTTGCGGTCCGTTACCTTGGAACGGTCCTGGCCGCTATTCGATCAGCCCACCAGCGGCGTGTAACCAGGGCGAACAGTACGGCGCCCGCGGTGTTGATCAACACGTCGTCCACGGTGGAATGCCGTCCGAGGCGGAAGCCGTACTGGAGGACCTCCACGGTCGTGGACGCGAGGGCCGCCACGAGCGCGACGCGGGGGAGCGAGGCGAAGCGCCTGGAGCGGACAGGCAGCAGCGCACCAAGCGCCGCGAAGACCAGTAAGTTGCCCACGACCTGCACGAACACGGTCCCGAACGGCTGGGTGAAGAACCAGCCGAGCTCATGGAAGGGCACGAGCGTGACGCGCACGCCGCGATGCAGCGGGGTGAGGATCATCCACACCCAGGGGGCCGTTCCGGCGACTATGCCCACGTCAGCGAGGGCGGTGCGCAGGGGTGCGGGGTGGTTGGCGCGCTTACGGAGCCGGGTGAGGATCAGGGCTGCGAGGAGGGCCACCGGAAGCCCCAAAAGGGCAGCAATGATGACATTTCCCCACAGGTCCCAAGCGCGCGTCACCCGTTCATCCTGAGGTACGGGAAGGTAGCCCGACAGACAGGGTCTGTGGGGGCTGTGTGCAGCTTCCGTGCAGCCGTTTACGCGCCGTTCACCGTACGGGCAGAGCGCGGGCGAGGAACTCGACCGCGGCCGGCCAGACCCGCGCGGCCGCCTCCGGATGGTGGAAGGCCGGATCCTGGTGGTTGTGGAAGGCGTGCCCGGCCGACTCGTCCACGTAGACCGTGACGTTCTCCCGGCCCTCGGCGGCCTTCTCGACGGCGGCGACCCGGTCGCGCGAGATGTACTGATCACTGCCGCCGAACACGAAGAACACCGGGCAGTCGATCCGGTCGAGCAGACCCAGATGATCCGGTACGGCTGAGCCGTAAAACGACAACACCACCCGCAGCGGCACGCTGGCGGCCAGCGTGTAGGCGATCGACCCGCCCAGGCAGAAACCCACCGTGCCCACACCCTCCGTGACCTCGGGCAGCTTGGCCAGATGATCGGCGGTCAGCGCGCAGTCGGCCACCGCCTGCGGGAAGTCCAGCCGCGAGGCCAGGTCGAGCGACGCCCTGAGGCTCTCCTCGCCCGGCAGCGCCTCCCAGTTCGGGTGCAGCCGCCAGAACAGGTCAGGCGCGGCGACCACGTAACCGCGCCCCGCCAGGTCGGCCGCGACGTCCCTGATGTACTGGCCGACTCCGAAGATCTCGTGGGGCAGGACGACGCCCGGCCCGTGGCCCGCGTCGGGGATCCACAGGTGCACGTCGAAGCTGCCGTCGCTGGTCTCGATCCGGTCTGTGCGCGTTTCCATGGGTTCCCCTATGTCCTCCTCGCGGCCAGGAATGCGGAACCCCGCGGCGAGATGCGGTAACCCGTCTCCAGGCTGATGGTCAGACCGAGGTTCTTGAGCTTGCGGACGTTGAGCTTGAACACCGCGGTGTCCTGGCCGAGCCGCGGAGCCAGGTCGGCCGCGCGCACCCCGGGGTTGGCGGCGATCAGCTCCAGCGCGGGCACCGTCCACGGGCCCATACGTTCCAGGCGCGCGGCGAGGGCGGGCAGGTCGATCGCGGTGTCGGCGGCCAGGTCGTCCCTCGGGTCGCGCTCGGCGGCCAGGCGCAGCTCGATGCGATACAGATCGCCCTCGTCCTGCGTCGGGCGACGCCCGCCTCGCCTGGCCCGCGCACCCTCACCGTTGCGCAGGTCGGCCAGGAGTTCGTCGCGCGTGCCGTACCCGGCCCTTCTCGCGTCGTCGTCATCGACCTCGCCGGCCACGCCGACGGCGGTGACCTCGGCGATCAGGCCCTCGCCCATGCGGTAGCGGCCTCCCGGCCTGACCTGGCTGCGGCGCCATCGGCGGAAGGCCAGGGTGATCGAGCCGTCGCGCACCCCCTCGCGCAGGCGTTTCTCGAACAGCATGACCCCGAATGTACGCCCGGCCGCCGCCCAGGTCAGCCGACGAATCGCTTGATCAGCAGCTCGATGCAGGCGCGGTAGGTGGAGGGGTGCAGCCTGCGGCTGCGCTGGAGGGTGACCATTCCATGCAGACCACCCCAGAAGGTCTCCGTGAGCACCTCCACGTCGTCGTCGCCGGCGAGCGGGCGCATCACCTCGCGCAGCTCGCCGTACCCCGCCTGCAGGGCCTCGGGGGCCCGGGGCGTGGCGAAGGGCAGGTCGACGGCCCGGACGAACATCGCCTCGTAGAGCGCGGGATGCGCGTCGGCGAAGTCGGCGTACGCCCTGCCCACCCGCTCGACGGCCTGCTGGGAGGTCGTCGAGCTGACCCTGGCCTCGCGGAGCAACTGCGCGAGCTCCGCGAACCCTTCGACGGCGACGACGGCCATGATCGCGTCCATGCCCTTGAAGTGGCTGTAGAGGACGGGCTGGCTGTACTCGATCTCGGCGGCGAGCCTTCGCGTCGTCACCGCGTCCCAGCCCTCGGCCTCGGCCAGGTCGCGCGCCGTCGTGATGATGCGCCGCTCCCGTTCCGCCCGCTCTCGTTCCTTGCGCGCCTGGATGCTCATGACCGCAATGCTAGCACCGCTAGCGCATCTGTCAGAGATATGTTAGCGTCGACCTTGTTCCTAGCGGTGCTAGATCTTCTTTGGGAGTGACTCATGTTCACTGTTGTCGCGTACGGCCTGGCGATCGTGCTCAACCTCTTCGTGGTCTTCATCGGGGCCAGGTTCCTGCTGCAGCCCATCCCCTCCGCCGCGGGGTACGGCGTGGCGGCCACGACCGACGTCGCCTACCTGCACATCAAGGGGATCCGCGACCTGAGCTACGGGATCCTCGGGCTGGCGCTGCTCGCCTTCGCGGGGGCACAGGCGGGGGCCTGGATGATGCTCGTGGTGGCACTCAACCCGCTGGCCGACACGGTGATCGTTCTGCGGAACGGGGGGAGCAGGGCGGTGGCGTTCGGGGTGCACTTCGCTACGGCGGTGACGGTGCTGATCAGCTCGGCACTGCTCTTCCTCGTCTGAGGCGTCTGATCCTGCCTTCTGTCTCGCCCTCCTCCCTTACTCACCTCGCCCCCGTTCGCCCACCCCCCACCCACCCGCCCGCCCCCGGTCCTGCTCGGGCCGGGGGCTTCCGGCAGTTGCCATCAGTCGTGGGGTGTGGTGGCTGGGCGCCGGACTTCGCCGTCCCGCTGCCTGCCGACGCCGGGGAGGCGTGGTTGGCGGGAGGTGGCATCGGGGTGAGGTGGCTGCGGGGAGCGAGCACAGCCAGCGGCCGGGTCGGGCCGGGGAAGGTGGCCAGGCGGCTTGGGCCGATGGGCGTGGCGGCCGGCCGGTGGCTGGTCTGGGGCTGGCCGAGCGAGATGGCTGACTCCGCCGCCTGAGGCCCGACCCCCTAGAGCGACCGTCTCCCCAGTGCCCTGGACACCCCCAGGGCCGCCGTCTTTACCGCCGGTGCGAGGCGGGTCGGGTGGAAGCGCCCCAGCGGTACCGACACCGACAGCGCCGCCACCACCTCCCCCTCGCTGAACACCGGCGCGGCGATGCAGGCGCCGCCCACCTGGGCCTCCTCCCGCTCGAATGCCACCCCGGCCGCCTGGATCTGGCCCAGCGCCTCCTCCAGCCGTTGTGCGTCCACGATCGAGTGCGCGGTCATGGCACGGAGGGGCCGGGCGAGCACCTCCTCGATCAGCGCCGGCCCCGAGTACGCCAGCAGCGCCTTGCCGATCCCCGTGCAGGTCAGCGGCAGCCTGCCCCCGACCCGTGACGGGAGGGAGAACGACTCCCGTCCGCGGATCTTCTCCACGTAGACGACGTCGAGCCCGTCTCTCACCCCGAGGTGGATGGTTTCGTGGGTGGCTTCGTAGAGGTCGTGCATGAAGGGCAGCGCGGCGTGGCGCAGGTCTCGTTCGAGAGGGACGATGCTGCCGAGTTCGAACAGTCGCCGGCCGAGGTAGTAGCCGTCGGGTCGGCGGGCGATGGCGCCGATCTCGGTCAGTTCGGTGAGCAGTCTGAAGGTGGTGGTCTTGGGAAGGTGGCATCTGTCGGCGACGTCCAGGAGGCGGAGGGGGCCGCCGGTGGGGCGGAACGCGTCGAGGATGAGCCACGACTTCTCGAGCATCGACAGGTTCCGTGACATGGAACTCATTGTTGTCCAGGGAGGGGCGAAGCTCTATACCCGATGATGTGAGGAGTTGTGGTGTTTGAGCAGATAGCGCACTTTGTCGGGGGCGAGTTCCTGCCTGAGGGAAGCACGTTCCCGGCCTACGACCCGGTGTCCGGTCAGCGGATCCGCGAGGTCCACGAGGCGGACCCGACGATCGTCGACAGGGCGGTCGCGGCGGCCAGGCGGGCGGCGCCGGCGTGGGCCGCGTTGCCGGTGGCCGAGCGGGCCGGGTGGATGCGCAAGCTCGCCGACGGCATCGAGCGCAGGTTCGACGACCTGGTCGCGGTGGAGATCGCGGACACCGGCAAGCCGGTCGAGCAGACCAGGAGCCTGGACATCCCGCGTGGCGCGGCCAACTTCAGGGCCTTCGCCGAGATCGCCGCGCAGCGGCCCGAGGAGGCCTTCCACCTCGACGGGGTCCTGAGCTACACGGTGCGCAGGCCGCTGGGCGTCGTGGCGGTGATCGTCCCGTGGAACCTGCCGTTCCTGCTGATGACGTGGAAGCTGGCTCCCGCCCTGGTCGCGGGCAACACGGTGGTGGTCAAGCCGTCGGAGAACACCCCGGCGAGCGCGGCGCTGTTCGCCGAGATCTGCGAGCAGGCGGGCCTGCCGCCCGGCGTGGTCAACGTCGTCCACGGGTACGGCGAGACCGGACGGCTCCTGGTGGAGCACCAGGGCGTCGACGGGGTGACCTTCACCGGATCGACGCAGACGGGCCGGAGCATCATGCGGTCGGTGGCCGACCGGGTCAAGCCGATCTCGTTCGAGCTGGGCGGCAAGAACGCCGGCGTCGTGTTCGCCGACTGCGACTTCGACAGGGCGGTGGCGGGCACGCTGCGCTCGGTGTTCCTCAACGGCGGCCAGGTGTGCCTGTGCACGGAGCGGCTGTACGTCGAGCGCCCGATCTTCGACGACTTCGTCGCCGCCCTGGTCAGCGGTCTCGACGAGATCCACCGCCAGCCGATGATCTCCAAGGAGCACCGGGAGAAGGTGCAGTCGTACTACGACCTCGCCCGCGAGGAGGGCGGCAAGTTCCACGCCGGCGGCGGTTCCGTGTTGTCGAAGTCCGGATACTTCGTGGAGCCCACGATCGTGACCGGGCTGAGCGAGCGCTCCAGGTTCAACACCGAGGAGATCTTCGGCCCGGTCTGCCACGTCGCCCCCTTCGACACCGAGGACGAGGCGGTCGAAAGGGCCAACGACAGCGAGTACGGCCTGGCCGCGACCGTGTGGACGAGCGACCTGGACCGGGCCCACCGGGTCGCCAGGCGCCTGGAGGCGGGACTGGTGTGGGTGAACACCTGGTACCTGCGCGATCTGCGCACCCCGTTCGGCGGCGTGAAGCTCTCCGGCATCGGCCGCGAGGGCGGAACCCACTCGCTCGACTTCTACTCCGAGCCGACGACGATCACGATGGAGATCCGCTGATGTTCCGGAAGAACGCCGGAAAGACGAGGGAGATGCGATGAGCGACACGTGGTCAGAAGCCGTCGACACCTACCAGGTGGCCGCAGACCGTCTGCTGGAGGCGCAGCGATCCGGCAAGCCGTGCCCCCCGGTGCGTGACATCGTCGGCACGGCCGCCGACGGCTACGCGGTGCAGGCGATCAACACCAGGCGGGCCCTGGCGGAGGGCCGCCGCCTGGTCGGCAGGAAGATCGGCCTGACCAACCTCAAGGTGCAGGAGCAGCTCGGCGTCAGCGAGCCCGACTTCGGCATGCTCTTCGCGGACATGGCCTACCTCGACGGCCGCCCGATCCCGGCCGGCAGGTTCCTGCAGCCGAAGGCGGAGGCCGAGATCGCGCTGGTCATGAAGGACGACCTGGAGGGCGGGCCGTTCACCGTGGTCGACGTGATCAGGGCGGTCGACTTCGTGCTGCCCGCGATCGAGATCGTCGACTCGCGCATCGACGGCTGGGACATCACCCTGGCCGACACGATCGCCGACAACGCCTCCAGCGGCGCGTTCGTGCTCGGAGCCACGCCCGTGGACCTGCGGAGCGTCGACCTGCGGCTGGCCGGGATGACCATGACGAAGGGCGGCCAGGAGGTCTCCACCGGCGTGGGCGCGGCCTGCCTGGACCACCCGCTCAACGCCGCCGTGTGGCTCGCCGACACGCTGAGCCGTACCGACCGGCCGCTGAGGAAGGGCGACATCGTGCTCACCGGCGCGCTGGGCCCGGTGATCCCCGTCGAGGCCGGCGACGTCTTCGAGGCCCACATCGAGGGGCTGGGCTCGGTCAGGGCGGTGTTCTCGTCATGAGAGCCGCCATCATCGGCTCCGGCAACATCGGCACCGACCTCATGCTGAAGTGCCTGCTGTCCGACAAGCTGGAGTGCGTCGCGATGGCCGGCATCGACCCCGGCTCCGACGGCCTGGCCAGGGCCGGGCGGCGCGGGCTGGCGGTCACGGCGGAAGGTGTCGAAGGGCTCGTCGGGCTGGAGGAGTTCGCCGATGTCGACGTGGTCTTCGACGCCACCTCGGCCGCCGCGCACCACCGTAACTACGCGGTGCTCCAGCCGTACGGCAAGCGGGTCATCGACCTGACGCCCGCCGCGATCGGACCGTACGTGGTGCCGCCGGTCAACCTCGACCAGCACCTGGACGCCCAGAACCTGAACATGGTCACCTGCGGCGGCCAGGCGACGATCCCGATCGTCGCCGCGGTCGCCTCGACCACGAGGGTCAGGTACGCCGAGATCGTCGCCTCGATCGCCTCGAGGTCGGCGGGGCCGGGCACCCGGGCCAACATCGACGAGTTCACCGAGACGACCGCGCGGGCGATCGAGAAGATTGGCGGCGCGGAGCGCGGCAAGGCGATCATCGTCCTCAACCCGGCCGAGCCGCCGCTGATCATGCGCGACACGGTCTACTGCCTGGTCGAGGAGTGTGACGAGCGGGCCGTGACCGACGCCGTGGAGGCGATGGTGGCCGGGGTCCAGGAGTACGTGCCCGGATACCGGCTGAAGCAGGAGGTGCAGTTCTCCGCGGTCGGCGACGACGAGCCGGTCTGGACGCTGGTGCCCGGCGCGAAGGGCGGCGTCAAGGTCAGCGTCTTCCTGGAGGTGGAGGGCGCGGCCCACTACCTTCCGGCCTACGCCGGCAACCTCGACATCATGACCTCCGCCGCGCTCCGCACCGCCGAGAGGCTGGCCCCATGACCCGCGTCTACGTGCAGGACGTGACCCTGCGGGACGGCATGCACGCCATCCGCCACCGCTACACGGTCGACCAGGCCGCCGAGATCGCCCGCGCGCTCGACCGCGCGGGCGTGGCGGCGATCGAGATCGCGCACGGCGACGGACTGGCGGGCGGCAGCTTCAACTACGGGCCAGGCGCCCAGACCGACGACGAGTGGATCGAGGCGGTCGCCGGAGCGATCACCACGGCCAGGCTCACGACGCTGCTGCTGCCGGGCATCGGCACGATCGAGGACCTCAAGCGGGCGCACGGCCTGGGGGTCACGTCGGTGCGCATCGCCACGCACTGCACCGAGGCCGACATCTCCGCCCAGCACATCGCCACCGCCCGCGACCTGGGCATGGACGTGGCCGGGTTCCTGATGATGTCGCACATGGCCCCGGCCGGGGAGCTGGCCGCGCAGGCGGCGCTCATGGAGTCGTACGGCGCGCACTGCGTCTACGTCACCGACTCCGGCGGGCGGCTGACCATGGACGGGGTCAAGGAACGCATCCTGAGATATCGCGACAGGCTGCGCCCGGAGACCGAGATCGGCATCCACGCCCACCACAACCTCGCGCTCGGCGTGGCCAACTCCGTGGTGGCGGTCGAGAACGGCTGCACGCGGGTCGACGCCTCGCTGGCGGGCATGGGCGCGGGGGCGGGCAACTGCCCGATCGAGGCCTTCGTGGCCGTGGCCGACCTGATGGGGTGGGAGCACGGCTGCGACCTCTACGCGCTGATGGACGCCGCCGACGACCTGATCAGGCCGCTGCAGGACCGGCCGGTCCGGGTCGACAGGGAGACGCTGACGCTCGGCTACGCGGGGGTGTACTCCAGCTTCCTGCGTCACGCGGAGGCGGCCTCGGCACGCTACGGCGTCGACACCCGGGCGATCCTGGCCGAGGCCGGACGCCGCAACATGGTCGGCGGCCAGGAGGACATGATCGTCGACATCGCCCTCGACCTGGGAGCCGGCCGATGAGCCCCAGCGACCACGGCCGGCCGGCCGATGAGCCCGGGAGCCGGGCGATGAGCCTGGCGGAGCGGCTCGACGAGGCCTGCCGTACGGCCAAGGCGATCGCCCAGCCCGCCGAGAGCTTCGACCCCTACGAGGTGCAGCGCGAGCTCATCGACCTCAGGCTCAAGCGAGGCGAGCGCCTCACCGGTGTGAAGCTCGGCTTCACCAGCGAGGCCAAGCGGGTCCAGATGGGCGTGCACGACCTCATCCTGGGCCGCCTGACCGACGCCATGGCCGTCCAGGAGGGCGGCACGCTCGACACCGCCCGCTTCATCCACCCCAGGGTCGAGCCGGAGGTCGCCTACCTGGTCGGCGAGGGCGGCACGGTCGCCGCGGTCGCCCCCGCCATCGAGGTGATCGACTCCCGCTACGAGAACTTCCGCTTCTCGCTCGAATCGGTGATCGCCGACAACACCTCGGGCGCCGCCTACGTGCTCGGCCCGTGGCAACCGTACGACCCGGCCCGGTGGAACCTCGGTGTGCTCTTCCGGGCGGGCGGCGCCCTGCAGTACGGCTCGACGGGGGCGATACTCGGCGACCCGCGCCGGGCGGTGGCCGAGGCGGCGAGGCTGGCCGGCGGGCCGCTGGAGGAGGGCTGGGTGGTGCTGGCCGGCGCGGCCACCGCGGCCGAGCCGCTGGGGCCCGGCATGCACGTCAGGGCCGAGATCCAGCATCTCGGCTCGGTATCACTGAGGAGCACGTGATGGCCCTGGCGACACCGCGCGGCAGGTTCCCGCACGTCAGGCGGGCGGGCGACCACCTGTTCGTCTCGGGCACGAGCTCGCGCCGCCCCGACAACAGCATCGCCGGAGCCACGACGGACGAGTTCGGCACCACCGACCTGGACATCAGGGAGCAGACCAGGGCGGTGATCGAGAACATCGGCCGGATACTCAAGACCGAGGACGCGTCGCTGGAGGACCTGGTCCAGGTCACCACGTACCTGGTCAGCATGAACGACTTCAAGGGCTACAACGAGGTCTGGGCGGAGTACTTCGACGAGACCGGCCCCGCGCGCACCACCGTGGCGGTGCACCAGCTGCCGCACCCGCATCTGCTGATCGAGATCCAGGCCATCGCTTACAAGGAGCGCCGATGATTCCCCCCATCGACTTCACCAGGTGGATCGAAGACAACGCGCACCTGCTCAAGCCGCCGGTGGCCAACAAGGTCGTCTTCGATCAGGCCGACGACTTCATCGTGATGGTGGTCGGCGGCCCCAACCAGCGCAGCGACTTCCACATCGACCCGTACGAGGAGCTGTTCTACCAGATCAAGGGGAACATGCACCTGAACGTGATGACCCCTGAGGGGCCGCAGCGGATCGACATCCGTGAGGGCCAGATGTGGCTGCTGCCCGGCAACCTGCCGCACTCGCCGCAGCGTGAGGCGGACTCGGTCGGCCTGGTGATCGAGCGCATCCGCGAGGAGGGCACACTGGAGAAGTTCCTGTGGTTCTGCCCGAGCTGCGACCAGCCGGTGCACGAGGTGGAGCTGCAGGTGCGCGACATCGTCCAGGACCTGCCGCCGGTCTTCAACGCCTTCTACGCCGACGAGAAGGCGCGCACCTGCGACAACTGCGGAACGGTTCACCCCGGCAAATGATCATCGACGTCCATACACACTACGTGCCCCAGGGCTGGCCCGATCTGGGCTGGCCGGGGGCGCCCCGGCTGCGCGTCGACTCCGAGCGCGAGGCCATGATCCTGGTCAACGACCAGGACTTCCGCAAGGTCGGTCATGAGTGCTGGGACGCCGAGAAGCGTCTCGAAGCCATGCGGGAAGACGGCGTCGACAAGCAGGTCGTCTCGCCCACACCCGTCTTCTTCGGCTACGACAGACCGCCCGCGGATGCCGTACGGATCTCGAAGATCTTCAACGACCTGGCGCTCGACATCTGCTCCGACGAGCGGCTGATCCCCTTCTGCCAGGTGCCGCTGCAGGACGTCGAGCTGGCCGTGGAGGAGCTCGACCGCTGCAAACGCCAGGGCCACAGGGGCGTCGAGATCGGCAACCACGTGGGCGACCTCGACCTCGACCACTTCGTGGACTTCCTCCAGCACTGCGCCGACATCGGCATGCCGGTCTTCGTGCACCCGTGGGACCTGCCGGGCGGGCCGCGCATCGAGCGGTGGATGGCCCAGTGGATCGTCGGCATGCCCGCCGAGACCCACCTGTCGATCATCGCCATGATCCTCGGCGGCGTCTTCGACCGTGTCTCGCGCGACCTGCGCATCTGCTTCGCCCACGGGGGCGGCTCGTTCGCCTTCTGGCTGGGCCGCCTGGAGAACGCCTGGCACCGCCGTCACGACGTGATCGGCACCTCCGAGCACCCGCCGAGCCACTACGTCGACCGCTTCAGCGTCGACTCGGTCGTCTTCGACGAGCGTGCCCTGCGGCTGCTGGTCGACGTCTTCACCGAGGACGGCGTGATGCTCGGCTCCGACTTCCCCTACCCGCTGGGCGAGTCGCCGGTCGGTCAACTTGTCCGCAACGCGGGGTTCCTTTCCGGCACCGCACGCGCAAAGATCCTCGGCAACAACGCTAGAACCTTCCTCGGGGAGTTCTCATGAGATATGCGGTGCTGGCCCTGCTGGTGCTGTCGGTCAGCGCCTGTGGTGGCGCGGCGACCCAGAGCGCGGCCGACGACTCGACGATCAAGGTCGGCGCGATCGTCTCGCAGACGGGCGTCTACTCCGCCCTCGGCGACGACATGGAAACCGCCATGAAGCTCTACCTCGAAGGGCACGGCAACAAGCTGGGCGGCAAGCAGGCCGAGCTCATCGTCGCCGACGACGCGGGCAACCCGGAGGCTGGCCAGCAGAAGGCCAAGCAGCTCACGCTCGAGAACAAGGTCGACGTGATCACCGGCCTGATCGCCTCGCCCGTCGCGGTCGCGGTGGCCAAGGAGGCGGGCGCCCAGAAGACGCCCGTGGTGATCGCCAACGCCGGCGCCGACGCGCTGGGCGGCCCCGGCGTCTTCCGCGTCTCCTACACCAACTACATGCACGGCTACGCGGCGGGCAAGTACGCGGTCGAGGCCTACGGCAAGGAGGGCGCGGTGCTCATGGGCGCCGACTACTCCGCGGGCACCGAGACGCTCAAGGGCTTCGAGGACGGCTACACCAAGGCGGGCGGCGCCAAGCCGATCAAGCAGATCCTCACCCCCTTCGGCAAGACGCAGAACTTCCAGCCGTACCTGAGCCAGATCCCCTCCGAGGCCAAGTTCCTCTACACCTTCTACGCCGGCGGCGAGGCGATCACCTTCGCCAAGAACTTCAAGCAGTTCGGCTACGACTCCAAGATCAAGCTGCTGACCTGCCAGAACATCACCGACGAGGACGTGCTGCAGGCCATCGGCGCCGACGCGGAGGGCATCACCAGCGTCGGCCTGTACTCCCCGGCGCTCGACAACCCCGAGAACGCCGCCTTCGTCAGCATGTGGAAGGCCAAGACCGGCAAGAACCCGTCGGCGGTCGCGCTGCAGAGCTGGGACGCCATGCAGCTCATCGACAAGGCGGCGGCTCTTCAAGGCAGCCTGTCCGACGCGCTGGCCAAGGTCGGCGAGATCAAGAGCCCCCGCGGCACCTTCACGCTCGACGCCGACAAGCACAACCCGGTGCAGAACTGGTACGCCCGCACCTACGAGGGCGGCGTGAACAAGGTCGTGGCCACCATCGCCCCGGATCCCGCATCGTGACCTTGCTCGTCACCGCGTTCGACGGCATCGCCTTCGGATGCCTGCTCTTCGTCCTGGCCGTCGGACTCACCATGATCTTCGGCCTCCTGGACGTGCTCAACCTGGCCCACGGCGCGCTCTACATGGCAGGCGGCTACCTGGCGTTCCTGGTCATCGGCGAGGCGCCCACCTCGCTGGCGGTCTTCATCGGCGTCGCCCTGCTGGCCGTGGTCGCCGGTCTGGTGCTCGGCGGCGGCCTGTCGGTGGCGATCAGGCCGCTGACCAGGCGCGGCCACCTGGACCAGGCGTTGCTGACCATGGGCCTGGCCATCCTGCTGTCGGAGTTCCTGCTGCAGGTGGCCGACCGGGGTTTCCACAGTCTGGCCGCGCCGCGCGGGCTCGACGGCAGCATCGCGGGCAGCTACCCGGCCTACCGGGTGGCGGTCATCGTGGCCGGCCTGGCGATCGCCGGGGCGACTTTCTGGGTCTTCGAGCGGACCAGGGCGGGCGCTCTGGTCCGCGCGGCCGTCGACGATCCCGAGATGCTGGCCGCCACGGGCGTCAACGTCAGGCGTATCCGCCTGTCGGTGGTGCTCGCGGGCTGCGCGCTGGCGACGCTCGCGGGAGTGCTCGGCGGCCCGCTGCTCAACCTGCGCGCGGGGCTCGACACCGAGGTGCTGGTCCTGGCGCTGATCGTCATCGTGGTCGGCGGGCTGGCCTCGATCCGCGGCGCGGCGCTGGGAGCCCTGCTCATCGGCCAGGTGCAGACGCTCGGCGTGGCCCTGGTGCCGGAGCTGGCCGCCTACCTGCTGTTCGCGGTGATGGCCGCCGTGTTGTTGTGGCGCCCGGCCGGGCTGTTCGGGAGGGCGACGTGATGAGGAAGGACCTGACGAGGAAGATCGCCGTCGTGGCGGTCATGGTCCTGCTGGCTGCCATGCCGTACATGCTCGACGCCTATCGCCTCGACCTGCTGGCCGGTGGGCTGGCCTACGGGCTGATGGCCGCGAGCCTGGCCTTCCTGGTGGGACACGGCGGGCTGCCCTCGCTAGGACACGCGGCCTTCCTGGGCGTCGGCGCCTACGCCGCCGGGCTGACCGCCAAGCACGTCACGCCCAACGTGGCGCTCCAGCTGCTGGTCGCGATCGCGGCGGGCGTGCTGTTCGCCCTGCTGACCGGGTGGTTCGCGGTGCGCACCAGGGGTTTCTTCTTCCTGATGTTCACCCTGGCCATCGGCGAGATCGCGGTGCAGGCGGCGACCCGCTCCACGCGCGTGACCGGCGGCGACAACGGCCTGGCCGACATCCCGCCGACGGGCCTGGACGTGGTGACGTTCTACTGGTGGGCGCTGGCGGTCGTCGCGGTCGGCTTCGGCGTGCTGGTCCTGCTGCGCGACGGCCCGCTGGGCCGCTCCATCGCGGGCACGCGCGAGAACGAGGCGCGCATGGCCGCGCTCGGCTACCACGTGACCGGCGTACGGCTGGCGGCCGTGGTGATCGCCGGGGCGGTGTGCGCGGCCGGCGGAGCGCTGGTGGAGCAGAAGGACACCTTCGTCGCCCCCACCCACCTGGAGATCGGCGTCTCGGTGCTGCTGCTGATCATGGTGTTGCTCGGCGGGCGCCAGACGCTCGTCGGGCCGCTGATCGCGGGTGTGGGGCTGATCGTGCTGCGCTCGGTCACCTCGACCGCGCTCGGCGAGCTGTGGCTGCTGGTGGAGGGCGCGCTGTTCGTGATCTGCGTCTACCTCCTGCCCAACGGACTGCTGGGGAGGCGACGTGCTCAGGCTGCATGAGCTGACCATGCGCTTCGGCGCGCTCAACGCCGTCGACGGGGTGAGCCTGTCGGTGGGCGAGGGGGAGCGGCGGGCGCTGATCGGGCCGAACGGCGCGGGCAAGTCCACGCTGTTCGCCATGATCGCGGGTGCGCTGAAACCGTCGGGCGGCACGATCGAGTTCGACGGCCAGGACGTGACCGGGCTGCCCGAGCACCGGCGCGCGCGGCGCGGCATCGCCAGGACCTTCCAGCACAGCAGCCTGTTCGCGGGGCTGAGCTGCGCGGAGAACGTGGCGCTCGCCGTGCGGGGCCGGCGGGGGCTCGGGATGCGGGCGTGGCTGGGTAGGGGGCGAAATATGGATATAAAACGGGAGGTGACCGGCTACCTGGAGCTCATGGAGCTCAGCGACGAGAGACCGGCCGGCGCCCTGTCCCACGGCGAGGCACGAAGGCTGGAGGTGGCCATGGCCCTGGCCCAGCAGCCCAGGCTGCTGCTGCTCGACGAGCCCGCGGCGGGCATGTCGTCGGCCGAGAGCGCCCGCTTCGCCGAGCTCATCCAGAACCTGGACACCACGCTGCTGATCGTGGAGCACGACCTCGACGTCGTGTTCGCCGTCGCCTCCCACGTGACCGTGCTGGCCTCCGGCAAGGTCATCGCCGACGGTTCACCCGCCGAGATCAAGGCCAGCGCCGAGGTCGAGCGGGTCTACCTGGGCACGGCCAAGGAGATCTGGTGCTGACCGTCGAAGCGCTCGCCTCCGGGTACGGCCAGGCCCAGGTGCTGCACGAAGCCGCCATGGAGCTCGCGCCCGGCAAGGCCGTGGCCGTCCTCGGGCGCAACGGCGTCGGCAAGACGACGTTCGTGCACACCCTCATGGGCCTGGTGAAGCCGTGGAGCGGCTCGATCAGGCTCGGCGACGACGAGCTGGCCGGGCTCGACACCCGGCAGATCGCCCGGCACGGCGTACGGATCGTGCCGCAGGGGCGGCGCGTCTACCGCTCGCTGACCGTCGAGGAGACCCTCGCCATCTCCTCCGGTCCGGGGGAGTGGACGGCCGAGCGGGTCTACGAGCTCTTCCCCTCACTGGCCGCCCGCCGCGGCCACCGGGGCGACCAGCTGTCCGGCGGCGAGCAGGAGATGCTCGCCATCGGCAGGGCCCTGCTGGGCAACCCCCGGCTGCTGCTGCTCGACGAGCCGTCGGAAGGTCTGGCGCCCCTCGTCGTCGAGGAGCTGGGCCGGGCCCTTTCGAGCCTGGAAGGCATGTCGATCATTCTGGTCGAGCAGAATCTGCATCTGGCCGTGGCCGTCGCCGACGAGGTGCGGTGCATGGTGAAGGGCAGTTTCGTCTACCAGGCCACGACCGCCGAGTTCCGCAGGGACCCGGCTGCTGCGAAGGAGTATCTGGGTGTTGGATCGTGAGGCCTGCGCCGCGCTGGACGAGGCCGATCCGCTGGGCGGCTTCAGGGACGAGTTCGTGCTGCCCGAGGGGGTCGTCTACCTCGTGGGCAACTCGCTGGGCGCCATGCCACGCCGTACGGCGGAGCGGGTGGCCCGCACGGTCACCGAGGAGTGGGGACGCGAGCTGGTCGGCGGCTGGAACAGCGCGGGCTGGTTCGCCCAGCCCCTGACCACCGGCGACCGGCTGGCTCCGCTGATCGGCGCCGCCCCCGGCACGGTCGTGGTCGGCAACACCACCTCGATCGCCGTCTACCAGGCGGTTTCCGCGGCCCTGGGATTGCGGTCGGGCACGATCGTGGTGGACCGTGCCAACTTCCCGACCGACAACTACATCATCGAACGGCTCGGTCCGACGCGGGACGTCTCGGAGGGCTTCGAGGGCGCCGCGGTGGTGCTGCTGGCGGAGGTCGACTACCGCACCGGCGCCCGCTACGACGTGCCCGAGGTCACCCGCCGGGTCCACGAGGCGGGCGCGCTGATGATCTGGGACGTCTGCCACAGCGTCGGCGCGCTGGAGGTCGACGTCTCCGAGGCGGACTTCGCGGTGGGCTGCACCTACAAGTACCTGAACGGCGGCCCGGGCTCGCCTGCCTTCCTCTACGTCAATCCGCGCCACCACGAGGCCGCTCAGAACGTGCTGCCGGGCTGGTACAGCCATGCGGAGCCGTTCGCCTTCGAGCCGCGCCACCGCCCGGCCGAGGGCATCAGGCGCTTCGCCGTGAGCACCCCGCACGTGTTGTCGTTCGCCGCCCTGGAGGCCTCGCTCGACCTGTGGGACCAGGTCGACCTGGCCGATGTGAGGTCCAAGAGCACGAGGCTCACCGACCTCTTCATCGACCTGGTGGGCGACCGGCTGGAGCTGGCCTCGCCGCGCGAGGCCGAGCGGCGGGGCAGCCAGGTGAGCTTCCTCCACGACGACGGCTACCCGGTGATGCGGGCGCTGATCGACCGCGGCGTGCACGGCGACTTCCGCGCGCCCGACATCCTGAGGTTCGGGTTCGCCCCGCTCTACACCCGCTTCGTCGACGTCTTCGACGCCGCGACGATCATCGGCGAGGTCCTGGAGAAGGAGTTGTGGCGTGACCCGGTCTACCGCAACCGTCTGGCGGTCACCTGAGCGTCCTTGAGGTGACGGCGGAAGTCGGAGGCGCGCGGCAGGGCCGAGCCCTCGTCGGCGTGGGCGTAGACCATCACGTAGCGGCCCTGCCTGGCCACGACGGCGCGCTGGCCGTGCAGCGTCGGCCGTGAGCCGTGGTGGCTCTGCATGGCCACCCTGAGCGCCTCGTCGCCGGCCTTGACCGAGGCGCTCGTCCACACCTGGTCGCGGCCCAGGCCGCTGCCGTCGTCGGTGCGCGCGCACCGCACCAGGGCGCCGCGCAGGTCGGCCATGGCCTGCTTGGCGGCCTTCACGTTGCGGTAGCGGGCGATCTCCTCCAGCCGTGAGGAGGCCGGGGCGTGCTTCTGGGCGTTGAGCACCTCGACGCGGCCCGCGGCGCCGAGCCGGGCGTCGCCGCAGGGGTTGACCCAGTGGGTCTCGCGCGGGGCCTCGGTCACGGTCCAGTCGGCGTGGAGCAGGGGCAGGGCCAGCAGCAGAATCATCATGTCCGGTGTGACGGGTCAGAGCGTGCTAACTGTTCCGATAGCATCTTGATGCCCACAAGGCACTTTTGTTGTTGTTTGCCCGCGTTCCGTGCGGCCTGCACACCCGCGGGTTCCTCGGAGCGCGCCCCCAGCTCTCCGGGAGATCCCCGCCATGCTGCTCACCTTCACGGTGACCGGACTGATCATGATCATGATTCCGGGACCGGACGCCGCGCTCATCATGCGCACCTCCATCAGCCACGGCCGCGCCGCGGGACTCCGCACGATGCTCGGCGGACTGATCGGCCTGACCGTCCACGCCGCCGCCGCGACAGCGGGGCTCTCGGCCCTCCTGGCCGCCTCGCCGACCGCCTTCGCCATCCTGCGCTGGGCCGGCGTCGCCTACCTGCTGTGGCTCGGGGTCCAGGCGCTTCGGGCCCGCGGACGCGGCGCGGAGCCGGGCGCGCCCACCGCGCGTCACATCCGCAGCGGCCTGCTGTCGAACCTGCTCAACCCGAAGGTCCTGCTCTTCTTCGTGACCTTCCTGCCGCAGTTCATGGCCACCGAGTCGCCCGTGCTGCTCTCGGCGATCTTCGCCGGGCTCTACGCGCTCTGGTTCACCCTCTACATCCTGGTCGTCGACCGGCTGGGCACGCTGCTGCGCACGCCGCGCATGCGCCGCCGCATCGAGCGGGTGACCGGCGTGGTGCTCGTCGGCTTCGCCCTACGCCTGGCCGTCCAGTAGCTTGACCAGCCGCTTGGGCGCGACGTTGCGGTAGCTCTCCTCGACCCAGTCGCGCAGCACCTCGAAACCGGGCGCCTTGGAGTACGGCACGCTGACCCAGCCCGACTTGCCCAGCCCGTAGCCCGCGGGCTCGGCGCCCTCCACGGTCATGGCGTGGCCGTGCGCCTGGCTGGTGAGCTTCACCGTGAACCCGTCGGGGGAGCCGAGGAAGACGAAGATCTTCTTGGCCACCTTGGCCACGGTGTCGCCCTCCCAGGGCTCGTCCTCCCAGGCCTCGGGCAGGCTCAGGGCGAACTCCAGCAGCCGTTCCCTCATCTCCACGAGGCGAGCTTAGCCTCGATCTTCTCGCGGATCCGCTCCCGCGCCACCATGCGCGGCACCCCCTGCATCAGCAGGGTGTCGTAGTCGGTGTCGAGGTGGCGCACGGAGGCCACCACGGCGAGGGTGATCGCGTTCTCGTCGAGCACCTTGGCGGCGGCCGTGCGGCCCACCCGGCCGCTGCCGCGCCGGGCGGCGTGGAGGGCGATCTCCTCGGCGCGCCCGGCCGGGCAGCCGGGGAACAGCCGGGTGATCTCGGCGGCCATCCGCGCCTGGTACTCCACGTCCTGGTGGTCACGCCGCTCCCGGTCGCGGTCGCGGCGGCGCAGGCGTACCTCCTCGTCGGCCAGGCACTGCTCCTCGGCTAGCGCCAGGGCGGCCTCCTCCACGAGCACGCCGACGCGCTGGTAGATCTTGCGGCGCCTGTTGAACTCGACGACCACCGCCGACAGGGTGCTCTCCTTCTTGGCCCGGCGGCTGAGCGTGGCGTTGCCGGCGGGCAGCAGGACCAGGTGGTCGAGGTCGGTGCAGGTCAGGCAGTGCGGCCGATCCTCTTCCATGATCAGGTAAGGCCCGGTCTCGCCGCAGTCGGCGCACGTCCACGCCTTCTGCGGCACGACCACGACCAGGTCGGGCACCTTCTCCGCCGTCAGCTGCCTGACCCTGGCCTCGCTGAGATCGGGGGAGAGCCAGTGGGTGCGGAAGGCCTCCTGGTCGCCCTCGCGGGTGAAGCGCAGCTCGCGCCGGTCACGGCTGCCGGAGACGTACGGCACCGCCGCGGGCCTGAGACCCTGGGCCCGAGCCCAGTCGCGCAGGAGCGCCGCCGCCTGGACCATGCGCTCGTCGTCGACCGCGGCCAGCTCGGAGAGCGTGGCCGCGCGTCCCTGGCGCCAGGTGTCGACGTGGCGC
The DNA here is from genome assembly GCF_044456985.1 of Nonomuraea sp. NPDC050663. Lineage (NCBI taxonomy): Bacteria > Bacillati > Actinomycetota > Actinomycetes > Streptosporangiales > Streptosporangiaceae > Nonomuraea > Nonomuraea sp. NPDC050663. The sequence goes on along the minus strand of NZ_JBITGL010000017.1, from coordinate 111,347 downwards.
GTGTGCAGCCAGCGCAGCCCGGTCACCACGTCGAGGAAGGTGACGTGCTTGCGGCCGGCCAGGGCGATCTCGGCGGCCTTGGCCACCCGCGCGGTCAGGCTCATGGGCCCAAGCTTGCCGCATCCTGCGCCGGGCTCCTCACTGTTCGGCGCGCAGCAACCGGATGAAGGCCTTCAGCCCGGTGATCACCTCGTGGTTGTCGGCCATGCCGTTCACCGTCTCGGCGAAGCGTTGCGAGATGCCGTTGACCCTGCGCTCGGCGTCGTGGACCCGTCCCTGCAGCAAGGCGATCTCGTCGCGCAGGTGGCCGTTCTCCTCGGCCATGCGCTTCAGCTCCTGCTCGTGCCGCTGGACGGACTCCCGCATGGTCAGCACGTCGTCGCGGGGATGCGTCGCGCTCGTCGACAGGCTGGTGATGCGGCGGCGCAGGTGGCCGAAGTAGGCGACGGCCGGGCGGAAGAGGGTGCTCAGCAGGTAGAACCCGGCGAAGTAGTAGCCCACCTGGCTGCCGGAGAAGTAGCTGATCACCCCGACCACGACGGCCGAGAGCAGGTGGCCGCCGATCGCCAGGCGCAGCATGCGCCGGGCGATCCTGCGCGCCTCCTCCTCGTGGTGGGCGTCGATCTCGATGCCGCGCCTGCGCGACTCTTCCATGCTGCCCACGGCGCGCAGCGCGCCGAAGTACAGGTTCCACGGGATGATCAGCAGGCCGACCAGCCAGGCCAGGCTGACGAAGCCCAGGGCGAGCGAGAGCAGGGTGGACAGGGGCACGTCGAGGAAGATCAGTAACCAGATCGCGAAGAGCGCCACCACCACCGTGACCGGAAATATCCAGAATCGCATGGAATCGAGTCTCGTTCCGGCGCTCCGGGGCCGGTAAGCGCTCGGATACTCAGTTACCCGTGAGTAGCGTCAGTCGCGGCGGAAGAGCCGCCGCCACCACGGGTCCTGCCGGGTCTCCGCGACGGGCTCGGCGGCGAACTCCGCGGCGGGCCGGTCGAGCGCCGCCAGAGCCTGCGCGGCCGACGGCCGTCGTGCCGGTGACACGTCGAGCATGCGCGCCACCACCTCGGGCGGATCGGCCAGGAACCGCTGCGCGATCACCCCGGCCGCGTAGACGTCGGAGGCGGCGTTCATCAGGTCGGGGCGGTTCTGGCACTCGGGCGCCACGAACTGCGTGTCGAGAACGTTGCCCAGCTCGTGCGCGACGGTGTAGGCGCGCGGGCCGGGCTTGGCGTAGTCGAAGCCGGTGAGCATCGCGTGACCGTCGTCGGTCACCAGCACGCTCGCCGGGGTCAGCGCGCGGTGGATCACCCCGTGGGCGTGCGCGTGGGCCAGTCCGGCCAGCATCTCCCTGATCACGCCCAGGCCCACCTGCCTGCGCAGCTGGAGCGCCTCGCCGTGCACGTCGTCGAGGACCAGGACGAAGCGGCTCTCGTCGTCGATGGCGAAGAAGTCGCGCGGGCGCACCACGTTGGGGTGCGGCGGCAGGATGGCCAGCGACTGGTAGGCGTTGGCGATGCGCTGCAGCTCGGCGGCGCGCGTGGCCTTGTCGGCCATCGGATCGGCCTGGTAGACGCGCAGCAGCACGGTCTGGCTGCCGGGCAGGGTGGCGTTGAAGGCGCGATACTCGGTGACCTTGGCGTCGCCGCCGAGCTCCTCCTCCACCTCCCAGTGGCCGAACCTGGGCGCGGCCGTGCTGCGGCGGACCATCGCGTTGAGCGAGTCGAGGATGGCGCCGCGGTAGGACCTGGCGTCGGTGGTGCCGCCGCGCCGCACCCGCCGCACGTCGCCGAGGGTGTCGATGAGGCCGGGCAGGCCGCTCACATGGCCGGTGTCGCGGTTGTCGGGGTCGACCAGCTTGGCGTCGGGCGCGGTCAGCACGACGAGGCTGTCGACGTAGACGCGCTCCAGCTCGCGGTGCTTGTCGACGAGCAGGCCCTTGATCGCCCTGGCGGTGCCGCGGAGCTTGACCGCTGGCGAGCCGTACGCGGGGCTCCTCGACGGGAACCAGCGCGGGCCGGCGACCTCGATGCGGCCCCTGGTGCCCTTCACGTCGATCACCACCAGCGAGTGGCCGGTGATGACCAGGAGGTCGACCTCGAAGACGTCGTCGCCGCGTGGCACCTCGACGTTGTGGAGGAGCAGCCAGTCGTCGGGCGCGTGGTCGCGCAGATGGGCGATCACGCGGCGCTCGGCATCGTTGACCGGGCGCCCGCCTCCGACGATCTCTGCCATGGGGATCATCTTCGCATGTTTTCGATTGACAGCATGCTGTCGAAATGACAGTATATTGTCATGAACACGATCTACATGGGTGTGTACGACGGCCTGTCCGACTGGGAGTCCGGCTACGTCACCGCCGGGCTCGCCGAGCAGCGTGTCGTGACCGCCGCACTGACGCTCGACCCCGTCTCCACCATGGGCGGGCTGCGCATCCTGCCCGACGTGCAGTTGTCCGAGGTCGAGCCGTCCGGCTCCGCGATGCTGGTCCTGCCCGGCGGTGAGCCGTGGGAGAGCGGCGACTCCCTGGCCCCGTTCGCCGGCAAGGCCGCGGCCTTCCTCGAAGCGGGGGTGCCGGTCGCCGCGATCTGCGGGGCCACGCTCGGCCTGGCCCGCGCCGGACTGCTCGACACCCGCCGCCACACCAGCAACGCGCCCTTCTACCTCGCGATGGCCGAGGGGTACGCCGGCGCGGAGCGCTACGTCGACTCCCCGGCGGTGACCGACGGCGACCTGATCACCGCTGCCGCCTACGCCCCCGTCGAGTTCGCCCGGGAGATCTTCGCCAAGCTGGAGGTCTACCCGCCGGTCGTGCTCGACGCGTGGTACCGGCTGTTCGGCAAGAAGGACCAGTCGGCCTGGGAGGTACTGTCCTCGGCATGACCTACCCGCACGGTCCCATGCTCACCGACGCCGCGCTCACGGTCTACCGGCTCAACGGCCAGTTCCTCGCCCTCGGCGACGCGCTGGCCCGGCCCGCCGGCATCACCGTGGCCTGGTGGCAGGTGCTCAGCGCGGTCCTCGACACGCCCATGTCCGTGGCCGGCATCGCCCGGCTGCGCGGCCTGACCCGCCAGGGCGTGCAGCGGGTGGCCGACCTGCTCGTCGACAAGGGGCTGGCGGAATACGAGACCAACCCCGCCCACCGCCGTGCCAAGCTCCTGTGCCCCACGGCGGCGGGCCGGGCCGCCATCGAGGCCATCGACCCCGACCTGGAGGCGGCGGCGGATCGCGTGATCGGGGCTCTCGGCCACGACGGCCTGCTGGAGGTCATCGACGCGCTCAGGCGGCTGTCGTCCGCGCTGGAGTTCGATCCGGCCGACCTGAAATCGATGCCATAACCCGAGTCAAGGTCCTTTACTCCGGAATCCCTTGCGTTCCCCCACCGATCTAGCTGATAGTGACCATCTGTGCACAGATCGTTGGGGGTAGCTGTGACGAGGATCCTGCTCGCCGAAGACCTGCACCTGATCAGGGGTGCACTCAAGGCTCTGATCGACTCCGAGCCCGACATGGAGGTCGTCGACGACGTCGACAACGGCAACGACATCGTCAAGGCCGCCTTACGCTGCCGCCCCGACGTGGCCCTGGTCGACATCGCCCTGCCAGGACTCGACGGCCTCACCGCCGTCGCGGAGCTGCGCCGCGAGCTGCCGTCGTGCCGGGCGGTGATCCTCACGGGCCTGGCCACGCCCACCGCGCTGCGCCGGGCCCTCGCCGCCGACGTGCAGGGCTTCGTCGTCAAGGACGCCAGGCCCAGCGAGCTGACCGCCTGCATCCGCAGGGTGATGCAGGGGGAGCGGGTGATCGACCCCGAGCTGGCCGTGGCCGCGCTCAAGGCACCCGAGAACCCCCTGACCGCGCGCGAGCTCGACGTGCTGGGCGTGGTGGCCGAGGGGGCGACGATCGAGGACGCCGCCGTACGGCTGTGCCTTTCCGACGGCACCGTCCGCAACTACATGTCGCGCATCCTGATGAAGGTCGGGGCGCGCACCAGGGTGGAGGCCGTCGAGATCGCCAGGGAGGCGGGCTGGTTGTGGCCCGCCTCCCTGGGACGTTTCGGCCTCATCCGATGGCGTCAGCGCAGGTGATGGCGGAAGAAGGCGAGCAGATCGGCGGCCAGCTCGACCCCCCTGCTGTAGGCCCGCCGCCCGTGGCCCACGTGGCGCTCACGCCGCAGGTAGACGTGCTCGACCCCCGACTCCATCATGGCCGCGTACATCTTGCGCGCGTGCATCGGATCCACCCGGGTGTCGCCCTCGAACACCGTGAAGAGCGTCGCCGGATACCGCACCCCAGGGCGCACGTGGTGGTAGGGCGAGTAGGCCATCAACCACTCCAGCTCCTCGGGCACGTCGGCCGAGCCGTACTCCTGACGCCACGAGGCGCCCATCCCGAACAGCTCGTAGCGGGCCATGTCGAGCACGGCCGCCGACATCACGGCCGCGCCGAACAGCTCGGGACGCTGCGTGATCGCCGCGCCCACGAGCAGCCCGCCGTTCGACTCGCCGCAGGCGCCCAGCTGCGACGGCGTGGTCCAGCCTCCCTCGATGAGGAGGGAGGCCGAGGCGACGAAGTCGTCGAAGCTGTTCTGCTTGTCGGCCCGCATGCCCTGCCGGTGCCACTCCTCGCCGCGCTCGCCGCCGCCCCTGACCCCGGCCAGCGCGAAGACACCCCCTGACAACACCCACGGCAGGATGTAGGTGGAGTAGGCGGGGGTGAGCGGAATGCCGAAGCCGCCGTAGCCGTACAGGATGGTCGGGCGCGGGCCGCTGTCGCCGGGCCTCGACAACACCAGCACCGGCACCCTGGTGCCGTCGGCGGAGATCGCCTCGACCCGCTCGGAGCGGATCTCGGCCTCCATGACCGGCGCCTCGCCGGGGTAGCGCAGCACGGTCGAGGGCGTCACGTAGTCGGTGTAGACGAACCAGGCCTCGTCGCCGCGCACGCTGATCGGCCCGACGGAGCCGGGACCCGGCAGCGGCACCTCGCCGATCCTGGCCCCGCTGTCGAGATCGTGCACGGTCACCTCGGACACCGCGTCACGCAGCCAGGCCACCAGCAACCGGGTCTCCAGCACGGCGAAACCGGCGAACACCGCCTCGGGATCCTGCGGCACCAGCTCCCGCCACTCGTCAGGACGCCCGGGATCGGCCACGCACAACCGGCCGAGCGGCGCGTCGCGATCGGTCGCGACGTACAAGCGCCCGTCGGGGCCGACCGCCGCCACCGTGCGAGCCTGGACCCCCTCCTGTACGGCACGCGTCGTCGACTCGGGCAGGTCGATGATCCGCACATCGCGGTCCTGGGCGACGACGAGCCAGCGCCCGTCGTGGCTCAGCCCGATGCCCTGGCCCTTGCACAGCCGCTCCTCCGGCCCGCCCACCCGGCGAAGCCAGACGGCGCCCTGGCGCACGTAGTAGAAGGCCTTGCCGTCGGGCAGCCAGGCCACGGGGGAGTATCGGCAGTCGGGCACGGGGCCGTCGACAATCTGGCCGGTGTCGGCGTCGACGACGTACAGCGCCGAGCGCTCGTCGCCGCCGCGCGACAACTGGAAGGCCACCTGGCGGCCCTCCAGGTCGGGCTGCCAGTCGTCGAGCACCGTGGCGCCGCTGGAGTCGAGCAGGTTCGGATCGATCAGGGCCTTGTCGTCGCGGTAAAGCACGGCGTGGTCCTGCCAGGCCGCGCGCCTGGTGATGAACTGGTGCTCGCCGCGCCACGTGGGCGCCGACACCTCACCCGCCGCCGACATGGCCCTGATCTGCGCCATGGCCTCCTCGCGCCAGGCGAGCTTCGACAGGTGACGGTTCCAGAGTTCGTCCTGGCGCAGGTGCCAGTCCCGGGTCTCCCGGCTGCTCGGGTCCTCGAGCCAGCGGAAGGGGTCGTTCACGCGATCCTCCAGTGTCCTACCAGGTCGGCGTAGAGAGGGGAGCGGTCGAGCAGGTCCTCGTGGGTGCCGAGCATCACGCCGGTGCCGTCCATGACGAGCACCCTGCGGGCCCGGACCGCCGAGCTGATCCGATGGGCGATGACGACGAGCGTGCCGCCGCGCCGGGCGAAGGCCTCCTCGGCCCGCGCCTCGGCGGCGGCGTCGAGATGGCAGGTGGCCTCGTCGAGAATCACCAGGCGGGCGGGCGACAGGTAGGCGCGCACGAGGGTGATCAGCTGGCGCTCGGCGGGCGACAGCAGCGCCGGGTCGATCTCGGACTCCAGCCCGCCCAGCCGGGCGACCAGGTCCTCCGCCCCGACCGCGCGCACCGCGGACATGACCTCGCCGCAGCCCAGGTACATGAGGTTCTCCAGCAGCGTGCCCCTGAAGACGTAGGCCTCCTGCGGCACCAGGACCCGGTTGACCGGGTCGATCAGGTCGGCCCTGATGCCCCCGACCAGCACCCATCCCGCGTCGGGCGACAGCAGCCCGGCCAGCAGCGAGGCCAGCGTCGACTTGCCGATGCCGCTCGGCCCGACCACGGCCAGGTGCTCGCCCTCGGCCAGGTCCAGGTCGAGCCCGTCGAGGACCGGCTCGGCATGCGGGCCGTAGGCGAAGCGCACACCGCGCAGCCGGGCCCCGCCGCTGCGACCGCCCTCCAGGACGGAGCGGGGCGACGGGATGGGCGCCGACTCCAGCACGCGCCCCAGCGAGACGCCCAGCCGTACCCCGTTGGCCCCCAGGCCCTCGAACAGGTTGCTCAGCGCGGGAACCAGCGACTGGGTGACGTAGGTGAGCGCGCCCAGGACGACCCCGGGCCCGGCGCCGAGCGAGGGCGCGCTCGCCAGAACGATCACGACCGGCAGCCAGCCGCCCACGGCCAGGGTGAGCGTGCGCGCCCCGGTGAGCCCGGCCAGCCGCGTGCCCGCGCGCGCCTGGGCGTCGACGCGGGCGACGACCTGGTCGCCGATACGTTCCTCCGCCCCGGCGGCGCTCACGTCGCGCAGCCCGGCGGCCATCGCGGTGACGGCCTCGGCGGTGGCCTCGTCGGCCAGCAGGAAGGCGCGGTGGCGCCGGGCCAGAGCGGGCAACGACGCCGCGAACAGCGCCAGTCCGGCGAACACCGGCGGCAGGATGAGCAGCACCAGCTCGGGGACGAGCGCGGCCAGCCCGATGACCACCCCGGCCAGGCTGAAGACGAAGGAACGCAGGACGGTGATCACCGCGGCGAGGGCGTCGCGGGCCAGCTCCACCTGCAGGTTGGTGCGGGCGAGCGCGGCGGTGTCGCCGTCGGCGCGGTGCAGCACGCCGTTCACGACCCGGCGGAGCAGCGCCTCGCGGAAGGGCTCCACCAGGCTCGCGATCGTCATGACGACCTGACGGGCGCCCACGGCGCCGATCACCCAGGCGGCGCCCAGCGCGCCGAGCCAGAGCAGGCCCGTCACCGGCTCGCCCGCCGCGAAGCCGTCGTCGATGGCGTGGGCCAGCACGATGCCCAGCACCGCCATGGGCAGCGCCTCGACCACCGACCAGCCGGCCAGCGCCCACAGCAGCCGCGGCCTGGAGGCGAGGATCTGCCGGATCAGCCCCAGGCGCGCGCCGCCGCGAAGGGCACGGAGCCTCATGCAAACACCGCCCGATAACGCGGGTCCTGCCAGAGCCGCTCGTGGGGCCCTTCGGCGCGCACGCGGCCGTCCTCAAGCCAGATCACCCGGTCGGCCGCAGCGGCGGTGGCCACGCGGTGGGTGACGATCAGGCGGGTACGGCTGTCGCGCGACAGGGCCTGGCGCACCTGATGCTCGGTGACCGTGTCGAGGCTGGAGGTCGCGTCGTCGAGGATCAGCAGCCGGTCACCCTGCGCGAACGCGCGGGCCAGCCCGAGCCGCTGGCGCTCACCGCCGGACATCGGCGCCTGCGCGAGCGGGGTGTCGTAGCCCTCGGGCAGGCGGCGCACGAAGGCGTCGGCCCCGGCGTGCTCGGCCGAGCGGATCACGGGCGCCTTGCGGCCGTTCAGCGCGATCATGCCCGCCACGGTGTCGCCGAGCATCGCGGGCCGCTCCCACGCGTAGCCGACCGCGCCACGCAGCGCCGCGCGGCTCAGCCACGGCAGCGGCACCCCGTCGAGCCTGACGGTGCCCTGCGGCGGGTCGGCCATGCGCCCGGCGAGCTCGGCCAGGCGCGACTTGCCCGATCCGCTGCGCCCGACGATCGCCACGCAGCTGCCGCCCATGATGGCCAGGTCCAGGCCGTCGGTGCCGCGGATCTCCAGGGTGCCGGGTCCCGGCGGCAGCTCACTCCTGCCGTACCTGGTGGCGGGCTCGTCGAGCAGCTCGGTCAGCCGGGCGGCGGCGGCGCGGGCCCTGGCGAGCCCGGCGAGCTGGCCCACCGCAGAGCCGAGCGCGGTGCCGAGCACGACGTAGCGCGCGGCCGCGTAGAGTTCGCCGACGCTCAGTTCGCCCGCGGCCAGGCGGAATCCGCCCATGCAGAGCACGACGATCTCCAGGAGCGGCACCAGCAGCCCGGCACGGACCGCGGCGTCGGCGTTCGCGCGCCACAGGCCCATGGCGTGGGTGCTCAGCCGGGGCAGGACGTGGAGGATCCGGCCCGCCTCGCGTTCCGCCGAGTGCGCGGCGGCGATCGTGCGGGCGCCCTTGATCGCGTCGAGGAACCGGCCCGCCAGCTCGGCCTGGGCCTCCTGGTATCCGGCTGCCAGGTCGGTGGAGGTGCGCAGGAACGCCTTGAGGATGAGGGCGATGACGACGAGGCCGGCCGTCAGCGCGACGGCCAGCCAGGGGTCGATCACGATCAGGAGGACGAGAGCGCCGGCCGAGGGGATCAGCAGGCTCAGGCCGGAGACGATGGAGTCGGGGGCGCGGCCGGTCTCCTCGGCGTTGAGGCCGATCCTGGTGGCCAGGTCGCCCTCGGTGAAACGCCGGGTCAGGCGCGGCCCCACGCCGAGCACGTGTCGTACGGCCCGGCGGCGTACCCAGGCGGCGGCGCTCGCGCCGCTCGCGCCGGAGGCCCACGCGGCCAGGGCGTCGCAGCCGACCAGCGCGGCCGCGGTCACGGCGGCCAGCACCGGCCACAGACTCTGGCCGGGGGTGTCGACCGCCTTGCCGATCAGATAGGGGAGGGCGAGGAGGGCCACGGAGGTGACCACCGACGCCAGGGCCAGCAGCATGGTCCAGACGCCCGCCTGTCGCAGGGTTCTGGTGACCAGCCGGTCCGCCGCCCGCACGCGGCCTCCCTTCGTCGGACGAAACCCGGGAGCCCTCACCGAGGGCTCCCGGGCATCGGCGTTCGCCTAGTGGCAGATCAGCAGGCTGAGGTTGCTCGGCGTGTGGGAGTTGCATCCCAGGACGGTCAGGGTGCTGCCGCCGCCGTGGCCGTGGCCGCCGCCGGGAACTTCGAGGGTCTGGAGGTCGAGCAGGGTCATGATCGTTGCCTTTCTGAATGAAGTGCTCTTAATTGGCCGGACAAGGGCAGGACCCGGTCACACCTCCTGAGGGGTCGAGGAATGGCAGGGACGCACCGCCGAGTGCGAGCAAGATGCCGGCGGTGCCCGTTGCGAGATCCATCGACAACCGCAGGAGCTGGTTGCCGGGGAAGGCCAGACCGCCCATGAACGGCAGGGCGTGCCAGGCCAGACCGGAGACGAGCCGATCGAGATCGTCACCGGATCCTTGGAGGCCGCGAAGTGCGGCGATCATCCCGGCCCGGCCCGCGAACAGACCCGGCTGGACGAAGTAGCGCCCGCGCGTGACGAGCATCGTGTCGGCCAGGGCCCGCTCGAACTCGTCGTCGAAGACGTGGCGGAGATACCTGGCGATGACCAGCGCGATGCCGACCGAGCCCTCGTCGAGGTAGGGCAGCGTGCGCCAGCCCTGGTTGACCTGGAGCGAGCCGTCGTCGGTGCGCACGCACCTGCGCAGGTCCTGCCTGATCGCGGTCCTGGCGAGCTCCAGGAGCTCCGGGTCACGCGATCGCTCGTAGGCGTGGAGGAACAGGAGGGCGACGCCGGACGAGCCGTACATCAGGCCGGCGCGGGGATGGTCGCCGCCGCTGATGTCGGGGACGTCGTCCGGGCCGCCGAGCCGGTCGGCGCAGAGCTCGACGATGTCGCCGGCGTCGAGGCCGAGGCGCATGCGCGCCAGGCCGATGCCCGCGAGGCCGCCGAACAGGTCGAGCCCCAGGTGCCCGACCTGTTCGCAGCGCCCGGCCAGCTCTCGCGCCGCCTGGTGGTGGCCGAGCTCGTCGAGGACGTAGGCGACGCCGTGCAGGCCGTCATAGAAGCCGCTGACCGACGGGTCGGTGTGCCGCGTGAGCCAGTCGAGCTGCTCGTCGGTGGCCTCGCCCAGAGCCAGGAGCACGCCGGCCGCGCCGTAGGCCAGGCTGGTGCCGCCGCCCGGCTGGAACTGCGCCGGGTCGCCGGGGAAGAGCCTGTCGGTGCGGTCGGGGGTCTCGCTGGAAAGGATGGCCGTCCGCAGCCTGGCGGGGCTCAGCGGCGGCGGTCCCGCCATGGTCCTGACCGCCTGCCTGATGAACTCGGCCGGCACCGGGAACTGCTCCTGGATCAGCTCGGCCAGGTGGAAGACCTTGCCGCGGTCGAGGGGCAGCATGACCGTGGTCTGCGGCGCGAAGAGGTTGAGCCGCATGCTGGCCAGGGCGTACCGGTCGACGTCGAGTCCGCGCCAGCCGCGTGGCGCGGCGTAGGCGGGGTTGGCGAGCGTCGCGGTGGCGTCATCGGCCGCGAGGGAGGAGACCTCGTAGTCGATGAGCACCACCCGCCGCTCCCGGGTGATCAGGATGTTGTTGGGGTGCAGGTCGCCGAAGACGACGCCGCGCTCGTGGATGGTGGCGACCGCCCGCTCGACCCGCTCGGCCGTCTCGACGGCCCAGGCCGTGTAGTCGGCCAGGTCGCGCTGGTCGAGCGGGAAACGCTGGACGATCTGGCGTTGCAGCGGGTTGCCGTCGACGAACTCCATCACGATGAACTCGTGCTCGCCGAGCGAGAAGCTGTCCTTCAGCCGGGGCACGGCGTCGAGCCCCTGGAGTCTTTCCAGGATCGCCTTCTCGTGCCTGAGCCGGGCGACCGCGTCGCGGCGGGCGGTGTCGAGGCCCGCGTGGGGCCTGGCCTCCTTCAGGACCACGCGCCGGCCGTCGCTCTTGTCGGTGGCCAGGTAGACGCCGCCGCCGTTGGAGAAGGCCAGCACGCTCTCGATCTCGTACGGCAGGCCCTGCATGGTGACCGCGTTGCGCGCCGCGAGATGGGGTTCGAGGAAGGCGGGCAGCTCGATCCAGGCGGGTACGGCGAAGCCGGGGCCGCGCCTGTCGGGGACCAGTTCTCCCTGGTCGTTCTCGATGGCCAGGACGAGCCGGCCGTCGTCGCCGAGCACCTTCTTGGGGACGAACCCTCCGTACCTGACGTACAGGGGGCCCTGGCCGTAGCGCAGATCGCTGAGGATGTACGGCCCCGGCGTGCCGGTCAGGAGGCCGTCGAGCTCTTCGAGGGTCTCCTTGAGCTGGACGTCGTCCTTGGGGTAGATCGTGACGAGTTTGCCGCTGGAGCCGCGGTCGGCCGCCTTGCTGTTGAGCATCGCGACGACTGTTCGGCTGCGCAGGAACTTGAAGGGGATCTTCCGTGGCACGCAGTAGTCCCAGACCGTGGAGATGACCCGTTCCGCGTCGTCGAGGCCGGCGCTGGCGTGGATCTTCCAGCCCTGCGCGGGCAGGCTCTGACCTTCGGGGGCGTAGTGCATCCACGTGTCGGTGGGGGCGTGGAGCCAGCCCTCCGGGGTGGATTTGGTCGGATAATCCGCCCTTTCTTCTGAAAAGGCGTCATAGAACAATGGATTGGCAAGGCAGTGAAGTTCGTACTGTTCTAACAACCTTGCCTCCTTAATTCGCTGTTTACTCCTGCAATACTTACGGATAACCAGAGCTGTTCCTAGTGAGATTTTCACCGGTCACCGGTGAGGAATTAACTAGGCAATAAATGGCGCGGGCACATTGTGTGGCTATTTCCGTGTCACGTTCCGGCCCCGCGCTTCGTCAGTGGGGCATGGACGACTCCTTCCTCGCCGAACGCTTCGCCGCCGACCGGGTGCACCTGACCGCCGTCGCCTACCGGCTGCTCGGCTCGCTCGACGACGCCGACGCGGCCGTGGCGGAGGCGTGGGAGCGCGTGCGCGTCCAGGACCCCACGTGCTGGTTCGCCAGCGTCGTGGCCAGGGTGTGCGTCGACCGGCTGCGCGGCGCCCCGCCCGCCACGGGACCCGTCGCGGGCTCGGGGTTGTCGGACTCTGTGCAACTCGCGCTGCTGGTGCTCCTGGAGACCCTGCCGGAGGCGGCCAGACTCGCCTTCGTCTTGCGCGAGCTGTTCGTGGTGCCGTACGAAGAGATCGCCCGGATCTTGGGGCGGAGCGTCGCCGAGGTGGAGGAGCTGGCCGATGACGCACGACGGCACGTCAGAGGGCGGTAGCTGGTTGTCGCCCCAGGTCGAGGTCAGGCCGTCGCCCATCGAAGGGTTCGGCCTGTTCGCGGCGTCGGCCCTTCCCTCGGGGACCGTGGTGATGCGGCTGGGCGGGCAGGAGATCGACGACGCCGGGCTCGCCGCGCTCGTCCCGCCGCGACGTGGAGTGCGGGTGCGGGAGCCCGTTGTGCAGGGGGAGGGTCACGGGAGCGGACTGGCGGCTGCGGGAGCTGCGGGCGGCCTACGGTGATCACTGGACGCCCGGGGTGATCCGCTGAGGCCGGATCATCGGGCCAGCCAGCGCAGGGTGAGGACACCGAGCGCCGCGTGCAGCACCGCGGCCACCGCGGCGACCACGTGCAGGCCCGTGACGAACGCCGCCTTGGCCTGCTCCGCCGCCGCGAGCGCGAGCGACGGGAGCTGCAGTGTCTCCTCCAGGGTCGGAGCGAGCTCCGGGCCCTGGAGCCGGAAGACCAGCACCGCGAGCGAGCCGAGCAGGGCGATGCCGAGCGCGTTGCCGATCTCGTTGCTGGTCTCGGCGATCGCGCCCGCCGCACCCGCCCGCTCGGCCGGGACGGCGCCCACGGCGGTGTCGGCGACGACGCTGAAGCTGATGCCGTAGCCGAGGCCCGCGATGACCGTCGAGGCCACGTACCAGCCCGCCCCGCCCGTGACCGCCGCCGGGAGCAGGAGCAGCAGGCCGCCCGCGATCGAGAAGTGGGAGGCGAGGAGCGCGGTGCGCTTGCCGATCCGGTCGACGACGAACGGCGTGACGACGCAGGTCAGGGTGAGCACCGCCGCGCCGGGAAGCGCCAGCAGGGCCGCGTCCAGCACCGGCAGGTCCAGGACCGACTGCAGGTAGACACCCGCCAGGTAGGCCGAGGCCGACCACGCGGCCAGCGGCAGCAGCCCGGTGATGACCGCCACCGTGAAGACCCGGTCGCGGAAGAGCGAGAACTCGATCAGCGGGTGTTCGAGCGAGCGCTGCCTGACGGCGAACCACACGAGCAACGCGGGCCCGGCCACCCCCAGCAGGACGGGGACGAGGTCCACGCCCTCGGCGGCGAGGTGCTTGAGCGCGTAGATCGTGAGCAGCAGACCGGCCGCGGAGGTGACGACGCTCAGCACGTCGACGCCGCCCCGCCGGGTCGCGCGCACCTCGCGCAGCACCATCGGCGCGAAGATCAGGAACAGCGCGACGACGGGAAGGTTGATCAGGAAGATCGCACCCCACCAGAACCGCTCCAGCAGCAGCCCGCCGAACACCGGCCCGATGGCGAACCCGGCCGCGAACGCCGCCGCGAAGATGCCGATCGCCTGCGCCCTGCGCCGCGGGTCGGCGAACAACTCACTCAGTACGGCGAGCGCCGACGGCAGGAGCGTCGCCCCCGCCACCCCCATCAGGGCGCGGGCGAGGATGAGCAGCTCGGCAGTGGGCGCGAACGCCGCTGCCGCCGAGCTCAGCCCGAAGGCCGTCGTGCCGATCATGAGCAGCCGCAGCCTGCCGTACCGGTCGCCGATGGAGCCGAAGGCGATCAGCAGGGAACCGACGGCGAAGCCGTAGATGTCGAGGATCCACAGGGCCTGGTCGGCGGTCGGGGAGAGCGCCTGGCTGATGCGCGGCATGGCCAGAAACAGGATCGACCCGTCCATGGACACCAGCAGGACGGGGCCGAGAACGATCAGGAGGCCGAGCCAGGCCTTCAGGCCGGGCGGGCGGTGCGTTGCGAGCTGTCGAGACATGACGCCGACGATCCTGCAGGTCGGGATGAGCAGCCATCCCCCTGCTGAGGGTGCACCTGACAGGGTTACCCACGGGCTCGGCCACCGGCCTAGGCTCGATCGTGTGGAAGGACTGGGGACTTTTCTGAAGAGCCGCCGCGACAAGGTCACGCCGGAGCAGGCCGGGCTGCGCACGTTCGGCGGCGCGCGCCGGGTGCCGGGGCTGCGGCGCGAGGAGCTCGCCCAGCTCGCGGGCGTGAGCGCCGGCTACTACACGCGCCTGGAGCAGGGGCAGGCGGGGACGGCGTCCACGCAGGTGCTCGACGCCCTCGCGCGGGTGCTGCGCCTCGACCGCGTCGAGACCGCCCACCTGCACAACCTCGCCCAGCAGCCGGCCGCGCCCGGCCTGTCGGAGCCGCCGCCCGAGGAGCCGCACCCGCGGGTGCTCTCGCTGCTGGGAGCGCTGGGCGAGACGACGCCGGCGATCGTCCTGGGCCGCCGGGGCGACGTGCTCGCGTGGAACCGCACCGGTCACGCGCTCTTCGCCGAGCACGTCCCCTTCGACGCGCCGTGGGAGCCCGGCCGCCGGCCGTCGATCCCGCGCATGTTCTTCCTCGACCCCCACAGCCGCGACCTGCACCACAACTGGGAGGAGCTCGCCCGCATCCACGTCGCCTACTTGCGGCTCACCGCCGGGAGGTTCCCGACGGACGCGCGGCTGGCGGCGCTGATCGGGGAGCTCACGATGCGCAGCGACGAGTTCGCGCGGATGTGGGCGATCGGGGAGGTCTCCGACTGCACCGTGGGGACCATGCACCTGCGCCACCCCACGGTGGGCGCGGCGAGCGTCGACTACCAGGTGTGGCTGCAGCCCGACAGCCCCGACCACCGGCTGGAGATCTACACGCCGAGAGACCCGAGCTCGGCCGACGCGCTGCGCATGCTCTGAGCCAGGCGAGGGTGAGGTCAGGCGAGGGCGAGGAAGAGCTTCTCGAGCTCCTCCTCCGTCATGGGAGGCGAGTCGCTGTCGTCGGCCAGGCACTGGCGCATGCCGCTGGCCACGATCTTGAACCCGGCCCGGTCGAGCGCCCGCGACACCGCGGCGAGCTGGGTGACGACGTCCTTGCAGTCGCGGCCCGTCTCGACCATGGAGATCACCGCGGCCAGCTGGCCCTGGGCGCGCCGCAGCCGGTTCAGGACGGGGCGCATCGATTCTTCGTCCACCTGCACGGGAAGCTCCTTCGTGACGACCATGGATACCCAGCGGGGTATCCATTTCACTCTATGCTCGCCGTACCCGGACCGTGACGGCGACGGCCAGCACCGCCGCCAGGGCCGCGCAGGCCCAGGCGGTGCCGACGGGAAGCTGGCGGATCAGGACACAACCACCCATGGCCACGACGAACCAGCCGAAGGCGTTCCGCAGCGTGGCCTGCGGGACGCGGCCCGCGAGCCGGGCGCCGACGAGGCTGCCCACCACGGCGGCCACGGTCACCGTCAGGGCTAGCCTCCAGTCGATCGTCACCCCGGACAGGTGACCGGCCAGGCCGGCGAAGGAGTTCATCGCGATGACGAGAAGCGATGTGCCGACCGCGGCCGCCATCGGCAGCCCGCCGAGCAGTGCCAGCGCCGGGACGATCAGGAAGCCGCCCCCGGAACCCACCAGACCCGTCACCGCGCCGACCACCAGGCCCTCCAGGGCGATGTGGGGGAGCGGGAGGCTGGGCCGTACGGGCTCGTCGCCCTGGCGCGGCCGGCGCAGCATCGCGGCGGCCGTGACGAGCATCATCAGGGCGAAGCCGATGAGCAGGACCGGGCCGGGGACGTGCTCGGCGAGCCGGCCGCCCGCGTAGGCGCCCGCCATGCTGAACCCGCCGAACAGCAGCCCGGCCCGCCAGCGCACGCGGTGGGCGCGCGCGTGCGGGACCAGCGCGGCCAGGCTGGTGACGCCGACCACGAGGAGCGAGGTGGCGATGGCCTCCTTGGTGCCCTGGCCGGCCAGGTAGATCAGGATCGGCACCGTCAGGATCGACCCGCCGCCGCCCATCACGCCCAGGCTCAGGCCCACCAGCAGCGAGGCGGCGACGATGAGGATCGTCACGCCGCGGTCCGCAGCTCTGCGATCACCTGGCGGAGGTCGGGGCGAGGTCCGCGGTTGTAGGGGAGCCTGGCCAGCAGCATGCCCATCGCGCAGGTGTTGCTGAGCGCGGCGAAGGCCAGACCGGCGCCGACCGCCGTGCCGATCAGGTGGGCGCCGGGGACGACCACCCCGGCCAGGCCGCTGACCAGCACGATCGAGCCGGCGACCAGGCGGACCTGGCGCTCCATGTCCCAGCGCTCGGGACCGCGCGTCAGGGGAGCGCCGGCCAGCTCCCAGGCGTTCACGCCGCCGTCGAGCACCTGCAGGCCTGGCAGCAGCCGCGCCGCCTGGGCGGCGCGGGCGCCGGAGCGGCAGACGAGGACGGTGTCGGCGCCGAGGTGGGGGAGGAGGTCGTCGCGGTGCTCGCGCAGGGTGGCGAGGGGGACGTTCGTCGAGCCGGGAATGTGGGCGGTGCGGAACTCGGCGGGCGTGCGCACGTCGAGCAGGCGCGGGGCGCGGCCGTCCTGGACGAGGCCGTGCAGGGCCGTGGCGGTGAGGGTGGTGCTGTTACTCAAGGGTGTGGCCGCTTTCAGATCAGGGTCCAGGCGGTGTAGCCGCCGAGGATGTCGGAGACGTCGCCGAAGCCGCGCTGCCGCAGCAGGCTCGCCGCGATCGAGGAGCGGTGCCCGCCCGCGCAGTGCACGACGATCGGCCGGTCGGCGGGAAGTTCGCCCGCGCGGCCGGGAAGCTCGCTCAGCGGCAGGTGCCAGGAGCCTTCGATGAAGCCGCCCTCCCGCTCGTCGGACCCGCGGACGTCCACGACGACCGGCGGGTCGCCACCGGCGAGCGCCGCCCGCAGCTGCGCGGCCGTGACCCGGCTCGCCTGCGTGACCTCTCCGGCCAGCTCCTCCAGCGCGTCCTCGGGATCGCGCAGATACCCGGACACCCGGTCGAAGCCGACCCGCGCCAGACGCGTGACGACCTCCTCCTCCCGGCCCTCCGGCGCCACCACGACGAGCTCGTCCGCCGGGTCGAGGACGGTGCCCGCCTGCTCGGCGAAGCGCCCGTCCGCGGGCACGTTCACGGAGCCGCGCAGGTGGCCTGCGGCGAACTCCTGAGGCGAGCGGGCGTCCACGACCACCGCGCCGCCGGCGCGCAGCCCGTCGAACTCGGCGGCCACGAGCGGCCGCGCCGCCGCGGCGGCGTCGTACCGGCGCCGGTCCTTGCGGTTGAGCTCGGCGTCGTAGGCGAAGTAGCCGGGCGCCGCGCTCTGACCCGCGGTGACGAGCGCGACGAAAGCGTCGCGGCTCATCGGCGCGCACGCGTAGTTGGTGGCACGCTGCTGCCCGATGGTCGACTGCTTCTCCGTCGACAGGTTCTTGCCGCAGGCGGAGCCGGCGCCGTGGGCGGGGAAGACCCGCACCTCGTCGGGCAGGGCCATGAGCTTGTTCTGCACGCTGTCGTGGAGCATCGCGCCGAGTTCCTCGGCGCTGACGCCCACGGAGGCGAGCAGGTCGGGCCGGCCGACGTCGCCGATGAAGAGCGCGTCGCCGGTGAGCACGCCGTACGGCACGGCGTCGTCCGCGTGCTCGAAGACCAGGACGCTGATGGATTCCGGGGTGTGCCCGGGAGTCTCCATGATCTGGAGGGTGACGTCGCCGAGCGGGATGCGCTCGCCCTCGGCGAGCTTCCTGATCGGGTACTCGGTCTCGGCGCGCGTGCCGTACCCGATCCACGCGCCGGTCTCGTCGGCCAGCTCCAGGTGTCCGGCGACGAAGTCGGCGTGGAAGTGCGTGTTGATGACGCCGGCCACGGTCAGGCCGTGCGTGCGCGCGTCGGCGAGGTATTCGGAGACGTCGCGGCGCGGGTCGACGACCACGGCGTGGCCGGTGCTCTCGTCGGCGATCAGGTAGGAGGCCTGGGAGAGGCAGTCGAGGTAGTACTGGGTGAAGATCACGATTGATATACCCCCCTGGGTATTTGCCTGACTCGACCCTATGTGAGGTGAAGTGGCTGGTCAAATACCCCTATAGGTATCCACCGCATTGGGGAAAGCTCCGCGGCTCCCGGCCTGTCGGCATGGTCCCGGCGGCTGGGGCGGTGGTCGGCTGTGCCTCATGGGCGTGCATTCGATCGGGCTGAGACTCCTCGCAGGGACGTCGGTGACGGCGGCGCTCGTCGCCGCGCCCGCCACGGCGCGCGTGCCGTACAACCCCGTGGAGGGCAACCGCGGCTACACCGCCGTGGTCGAGACCGACGCCAACGTGGCCAGCAACGAGAACGAGGGCACCATGGCCCTCGGCGGCGACCTCGTCCTCGGCGACAACTACCGGGTGGCGCTGCAGACGCCCGGCCCCTGGACCGCCCCAGGAGACGCCAGGCCCACCTCCCTCCTGGTGGACGGCAGGATCCTGTGGGGCGCGACCACCGGCGACGGGCTGATCCAGGTGCTCCAGAACAGCTACGTCAAGATCGGCGACCTGACCGGCAGCACGGTGCGCAACGTCGACCAGAACAACGTCGAGGTCAACACCCAGATCACCGGCGGTGGTGCGTACGGCACGCTGCCCCGCATCGAGCTCACCGTGCACCAGCCCGCGGCGTCCATCAGCGCCCCGACCGGCATGAACTTCCCCGCGCTCTTCGCCACCTACCGGCAGCGCGCCACCCAACTGGCCGCCTGCACCTCGACCGTCGTCCTGCGCGACGCGAGCGGCGCCCCGCTGCCCAGCCCGCCGCCCAGCGGCGCCCAGGGCTACGTGCACCTGACGTCAGGCATGACCAACGTCCTGAAGATCGACGCCGAGGACCTCAGCCGCCTGTCGGAGCTCTCCTTCCGCGACCAGCCGACCGCCCGCACCCCGCTGCTGATCGTCGTCGACACCAGTGGCGTCGGCGACGACTTCACCTGGACTCCCCAGCTCGCCGGCGTCAGCGGCGGCCAGGCGCCGTACATCCTGTGGGACTTCCCGACCGCCACCCGCATCCTGCTCCCCGCCGGGCAGGGCGACTCCATCGAAGGCACCGTGTTCGCGCCCAGCGCCCACCTCGTCGACGAGAACTCCGCCAACATCGAGGGCAACGTCGTGGTGCGGCGGCTGACCCACGGGACGACGGAGGACAACGGCGGCGAGATCCACGACTTCCCGTTCAACGCACGACTCGAATGCGGGCGCCAACCGGAGTTCGAGGTGGTCAAGCGGGTGAACAAGACCGTGGTCAAGATCGGGGGGACGGTCCGGTACACGATCGAGGCGACCAACATCGGAGGCGTGGCCGGCTCCGGGACCTACACCGACGACCTCACCGACGTGAATCACCACGGGCGGGTCGTCGGCGGCTTCCGCGCCAGCAAGGGGACGGTCACCTACGACTCGCCCATCCTGGTGTGGACGGGTGAACTCGACGCGGGCGAATCGGCGACGCTGACCTACGACGTGCGCACGGACCGGGTGGGGAAGATGCGCAACGTGGCCGTGGAGGCACCGGACGAGCCCGGCGAGAAGCCGGTCAAATCGGTGACGGTCACGAGAGTGACACCGCACCGCACCAAATAGGCCCTCTACGGCGCGACGTTCAAGCCGAGTGCCGTGGCGATGGCGACCGCCTGCGTGATGTCCACCCGGGCCCCGCTCAGCTGCACCACCAGCGGGTCGAGCGTGGACAGGTCGCTGCCGCGCAGATCGGCCCGGACGAGGTTCGCGCTGTGCAGCATCGCCCCCGCCAGGTCGACGTCGCGCAGGGTGGCCCCCTCGCACCTGGCGCCCGTGAGGTCGGCCTCGCGCATCCGCACCCCGACGAACGACGCCGCCCCCAGCGCCGCCCCCGGCAGGCCGGTGAGCGACCAGTCGCCGCCCTCGACCTTCATCAGGTCGAAGGAACACCGCTCGAACATGCTGCCCACGAACTTGCAGCCGGAGAAGGTCGCGTCGAAGAACGAGCTGTTGACGAACGTGCAGTTGACGAAGGCGCTGTCGGTGTGGGTCGAGGCGTTGAAGCGGGTGGTGCGGAAGGTGCACTCGACGAAGGTCGCACCGGTGCTCGTGGCCTCGGTCATGTCGACGTCGCGAAACGCCACCCGCTCGAACACGCGGCCCGACAGGTCGTCGCCGTCCCAGTCGGCGAACTCGATCACCGAGTCGGTGGGCGGCGCGGGCACTCCGTTCACACGATCTGGCATGGGGTCACACTATGCGGGCGGACCGACAGAAGCCGCACCCGGCGGGGCGGCATGCTCAGCCCGGCAAATCCTGGCGGCCGACCAGGCCGTTCTCGTAGGCGTAGATCACCACGTGCACGCGGTCGCGCAGGTCCAGCTTCTGCAGCACGGCCCTGACGTGCGACTTCACCGTGTTCTCGCTCAGCACCAGCTCGGCGCAGATCTCGCTGTTGGAGCGGCCGCGGGCGAGCAGGCCGAAGATCTCGGCCTCGCGCGGGCTGAGGCCGTCGAGGGCCGCCGCCCGGCGCATCGGCGCCTGCCGTACAAGATCGAGGACCGTCGCGGCCACGCCCGGGGCCAGCGCCGCCGTGCCCGAGGCGACGTCGCACACGGCCTGCGCGAGGGCGGCGGGCCGAACGTCCTTGGTCAGGTAGCCGCTCGCCCCGGCCCGGATGGCGGCCACGACCAGCTCGTCGTCGTCGAAGGTCGTCAGCATGAGCACCCGCGTCTCCGGCGCGATCCTGACGATCTCCGCCGTGGCGGCGACCCCGTCGACGCGCGGCATGCGGATGTCCATCAGGACGACGTCGAGGCGGTGACGCCTGACGACCTCGATCGCCGCGCCGCCGTCGCCGACGTCGTGCGTGACCTCGATGCGCTCGTCGGCTGACAGCACCGTGCGGAGCGAGGCCCGCAACAACTCCTGGTCGTCGACGAGCATGACGCGGATCCTGGTCATGCCCCCTCCTTCGTGGGCAGCCGGGCGAGCAGCACCCACCCGTGGTCGCCCTGGTCGATCGACAGCGTGCCGCCGGCCGTACGCACCCGTTCCTCGACCCCCATCAGCCCGGTCCCGTGGCTCCCCGCGGCGCGGCGGGCCGTGCCGCCGTCGTCGCGCACCTCCACCGCCGCCTCGCCGGGAGCCCAGCGGAGCGAAACGGCCACCGTGACCGGCGGTTCGAGGTGGCGCAGCGCGTTGGTGACACCTTCCTGTACGGCACGCACGGCCGCGACCTCGGCGCTCAGGCTCAGCGAACGCCGCTCGCCCACCTCCTCGAACGTCACCGTGTGAAGCGGGCTCGCCGCGGAGGCCACGAGGTCGGGGATCGCGTCGAGGGAGATCGGCACCTGCGCGGGCGCGGAGCCGGCGCGCGGTCCCAGCGTGGCGAGCATCGCCCGCAGACCCTGGTGGGCGTCACGCCCGGTCTCGGCGATGTCGCCGAGCTCCCGGCGGGTCGCCGGGTCCGTCGTCGTCACCGCCGCCGCCTCGATCCGGGCGACCATGACCGTCACCGTGTGGGCGATCACGTCGTGCAGGTCGCGGCGGATGCCGGCTCGTTCGTCCGCGACGGCCTCGGCCAGGCGCTCGCCCTCGGCGCGCTGACGGGCCTCGTGCCTGCGCCGTACCAGCAGGGCCGCCAGCCACACGCCGCTGACCACGAGCATCCACAGCCCGCCCTCGGTCAGGCGGCTCCACACCGGGACGCCGGCGGGCAGCCGGAGCCACGCCACCAGCTCGGTGAGGACGATCCCGAGCGCCGCGACGGCCAGCGCCTTGATCGAGGACCGCAGCGGGAGCTGGACGGTCAGCCGCCACAACAGGTAGGGGAACCACACGGCCGAGGGCAGCATGACGGTCGACCAGCCGGGGAAGGGCGTCAACGCCAGGACCAGCATGCCCAGCGCTGCTGTCGTGTAGCCCTTCCACGGGTGCTGCCGGGTCGCTCCGATGTGGAGGAGGACGGCGGCGCCGGTTGCGGCGAGGATCTGCCAGAGGGCGGCGCCGAGGTGCCAGGCGCCGGCGAGGGTGAGCAGGGTCAGCGAGGCGATGACCGCGTGGGCCACCACGGTTGTCGCAGGTCGGGAGGCTGTCACTCGGATCGCCCTCCCGGTGGTTCGCGGCTCGACGTGCCACAGGATAGCCAGCGGCGGCGCTTATCTGCGCAGCCAGAGGTGGCCGCCGAGGACGGTCAGGCCGGTCAGCGCCTGCGCCGCGAGCCACGGAAGCAGATCGGCGGGCTGGACGGCGACCGCCACGAGCGTGGGGGCGATGCCGAGGACGGCGAGGTCCACGCCGGTGGCCGCCCACAGCAGGGGACCCGTCGGGATGGCGCCGCCGGGCGTGTCGATGACGGGCATCGAATGGTCGACCGGCCGGCGAAGGGCCATGCGCTCCGCCGCCGCGGCGAGGGCGGGGGCGCACGCCGGTCCAAACAGCCACCACACGGTCGCGAGCAGCGTGCTCGGGGCGGTCATCCCGCCTGCGACGGTCATCCCACCTGCGATGGTCATCCCGCTCGCGACGGTCATCCCGCCTGCGACGGTCAACCCGCTCGCGGCGGTCATCCCGCCGAGCGCCGCTGCTAGCCATGCGGCGCTGACCAGCGCGGACGGCACCGCCCTGACCGCGAGCGCGCGGCGCCGTCCCACCGCCAGGAGCCGGAGCAACGCCGGATTGTCGCCGTCACGCCGGACACCCGACGTCGCCGATACCGCCGCCGCGAGCCCGCCCGCGAACGCCAGCACCGCCGCCAACCCCGGCGCTCCCGCCATGACGGCCAGCGCCGGCACCCCGGCGGACAGACCCAGTACGGCAACGCGAACCGGGCGCCGTCCCAGCCGCCGCAGCTCCTGCCAGCCGAGCACCCACGCCCCCGTCACCGGCCACACCTTCGAGCCCGGCGTACGGCCCCGCCAGTGGGCGTCCTCCGCCGCCCACGTCAGCGCACCGGGATCGAGCGCGACGGCGGCCTGCGTGACCCGCCCGGTCCTGACGGAGGCGGCCTGGATCGCGCGGGCGGGCACCCTGGGCTGTTCCCGCCAGGCGCGCCGGACGAGGAAGGCGGTCACGGCCGCCGCGAGCGCGGCGGCGGGCCAGGAGGGAGCGCCCGCCACCGACGCGAGAACGGTCCTCCCGGGCCCGCTGCCGAGGACCGTCAGCAGGATGGCCGCCGCCACGCTGGCCGTGGTCAGAGCCTGGAGCCAGCCGTCCCAGGCGGGCGAGGACTGCCCCATCACGCCGAGCGCCATGCCGCCGATCGTCGCGCCGAGGCCGAGCACCAGCGCCGCCGCCAGCCGTACCAGGGTGTGGTCGGGCGCGCCGAGCGCGGACAGGAGCACCACGCCGAGCGCCAGCCCGCACAGCACCGCGACCGCGGTCATGACCGCGGTCGTCCTGCCCAGCACCGTACGGCGGGGCAGGGGCGACAGCAGCCGCCAGGAGGCGTCCGCGGCGGACAGCGCCACCGGGCCGACCGCCCGCACAAGCGCCAGATATCCGGCATACGCCACCGCCGCGAGCCCGAGCCCCGGGCCGATCCGCGCGGGCTCGGCATGCGCGGCGAGCGACCCCAGCGCGGACACCACGGGCTGCCCCACGATCGCGACCAGCACGAGCAGGCCGAACAGCGTGGTGTACCGATCCTGCCAGCGATTCACGGCGTCGTCTCCAAGGTGAGGCTGACCGCATCGCACGCCTCGGCGAGGTCAGGGGAGTGGGTGGCCATCACCACCGTGCCGCCCTCGCCCGCGTAAGCGCGCAGAAGCGCGGCGAGGCGAGGACGGAAGGCGGCGTCGAGCCCGCGTTCGGGTTCGTCGAGGAGCAGCACGCGGCTGGGCCTGACGAGGGCCATCGCGAGGGACAGCCGCTGGCGTTGCCCGGTGGACAACGTCAGCGGGTGCCGTTCGTCGCGCCCGTCGAGATAGACGGCCGACAGCGCGGCCCCCGCGGACATCCGGCCGCCCTTGTGGACGGACAGGACCATCTCCAGGTGCTCGCGCACGCCGAGGCCGGGATACCAGGCGGGCTCGTCGGCGACGAACGCGACATCACGCCAGAAGGCGGGCGTGTCGGTCGGAGGGGTGTCGAGGACGGCGATCTCACCGCTGGTCGGGACCTGGAGACCGGCGAGGCAGCGGAGCAGGGTGGACTTGCCCGCGCCGTTCTCGCCGGTGACGGCGATGATCTGGCCGGGGCGGGCTGACAGGGCGACGTCGTCGAGCACCCGCTGACCTGCCAGATCGACCTGGATGCGGCGAACGGTGATGATCTCTGCCCTCATGGGCGGGGAGTCTATGCGGTGCTTTCGGACACAGCGGTCAGGCGACATCACGGCGCAGAGGCTTCACCAACGCCACCCCGCTCGCCAAAGCCGTATACCCCAGCAGAACCAAGGCCCCGGCCAACGGCGACAACAATCGAACCGGTTCACTGGAAAGCTGTTGAGCCATGGCATCAGCCACCGCGGTGAAGTCGGTCAACGCCGCGGTAGCGCCCCCAGGCAGCCACGGGTACAGCTCGCGCACCCCGGGGATCATGATGAGCAACAGTTCCGCCCCGTACAGATACCCGACCACCACGAACAACGCCGGGATCTGGTGCCGGATCAGCGCCCCCATCCCGACCCCGAGCACCGTGTAGGCGACCATCGCCACGGCCAGGCGGGCGAGCAGTTCGACGATGGTCCCGGCGGGCAACCCCAAGCTGAGCCCCCGCGCGGCAGCTGCGCCGAACAGCGATACGGCTGCGGTGACCGACAGGACGAGCCCGTAGATCATGCCCGCGAAGCCGTACACGACGAGCTTGGCGGCCAGCACCCGCCAGCGGCCGGGGGAGTAGAGGAACGTGAAGTTGATGGTGCGATGACGGTATTCCGACGTCACCGCAAGGGTGCCGATGGCGGCGGGGATGAAGGCGGTGTAGCCGAGGAAGCCGAGGACGGCCCGGACTCCGGCTTCGGTGTGCAGCCCGGGCATCGGGGGGTCGAAGTTCTCGGGGCCGACGAGGGCGAGCAGGCCGACCAGGCCGCCGCCGAGGAGGGCGGCGGCGAGCAGGGTGCCCAGCCACATGCGGGTGGCCAGCAGTCTGCGGAGTTCGGCGTGGATGAGGGGCTTCATGTGTTCGTCCGTTCGCCGGTCAGGGCCAGGAAGAGTTCCTCCAGGCTGGGCTGGTGGGCGGTGAGGCCGTGGGTGCGCGGGGTGTGGGCGGCGGCGAGGTCGTGCAGGGGGCCGGCGGCCAGGAGCCTGCCCTGGCGGATGATCACGACGTCGTCGGCGATCTGCTGCACCTCGCTGAGAACGTGGCTGGAGACCAGGATGGTGCGCCCCTCGTCGGCCAGGGTGCGCAGGAACGAACGCAGCCAGGCCGTGCCCTCGGGGTCGAGGCCGTTGCCGGGCTCGTCCAGGAGCAGGACGCGGGGGTCGCCCAGCAGGGCGGTGGCCAGGTTGAGCCGCTGACGCATGCCGGTGGAGAAGGTGCCGGTCCTGCGTCCGGCGGCGTGGGTGAGGCCGAGCAGGTCGAGGAGGTCGTCGACCCGGTTCGGGGGATGGCCGCCCATCGCGGCGTAGATCCTCAGGTGGTCTCTGGCCGAGTGGTGCGGGTGGAAGGAGGCGGCGTCGAAGACCGCGCCGGCGACGGTGGTCGGGTGGGGCAGGTCGCGGTACGGCTGCCCGCCGATCGTCACGCTGCCGGAGGTGGGGGCGACGTGGCCGACCATCATGCGCATGGTCGTGGTCTTGCCGGCTCCGTTGGGGCCGAGGAAGGCGGTGACGGCGCCCGGCCTGACCGTGAAGCTGAGGTTGTCGACGGCGGTGAGCTCGCCGTACTTCTTGGTCAGGTCGCGGACCTCGATCGACAGCGTTGCCATGCGTCAGCCTTTCGTCAGCGGGAGGAGGATCGTCGCCAGCAGCCGGGGTGTGCGCTCAGCGCCTGCCTTGTTGGCCAGCAGGGGCTGGACCAGCTCGGCGAAACCCTGGGCGAAGCGGACGAACTCCTCGTCATCCAGGTGCAGCACCAGTTGCTGGTAGCCGACACCGTCGGCCACGAAGTCGATGTGCTCCCTGGCGAGGTAGCGCGAGAACTCCGACAGCAGGCCGGCGGCGAACGCGGTGAAATGCCGCGCGTGCTCTTCGGGGGAGGCCGCGGCCAGGGCTTCGGGAGTGGGCGTCACGCCGCCTTCCGGCACCGAGTAGACGCGCTCCGTCGCTCCGCCGATCTTGCGCTCCTCCACCACTTCCAGCATCCCCGCCTTGGCCAGGGTGGCGATCTGGCGGTAGAGCGTGGCCTGGGGCACGTCGGGCAGCAGGCCGGCGAGGTCGGAGGCGGTACGGCGAGCACCGGCCGCGGCGGCCAGGATGCGGATGCGGACCGGGTGAAGTGCCAGTTCGGCCCAGCGGGCTGTCGAATTCTCCACGATAGCGACGTTATCATTATCGATAATGAGAATGCAAACAGTCCGGCGTGGCGTAACACCTGGGGTGGCAGGCTGTACGCGTATAACTACCCTGTGCCAAACGAAGTACAGAAGGTGACGTGTGTCGGTGGCGGCCCCGCGGGCCTGTATTTCGCGATCCTGATGAAGCTGCGCGACCCTTCGTGTGACGTATCCGTGTTCGAGCGCAACCCCGCGGGTTCGACCTACGGCTGGGGCGTGACGTACTGGGGCAGCCTGCTCGACCGGCTGCGCGAGAGCGACCCCGAGTCGGCCCGCGCCATCGGCGAGGCGTCCGTGCGCTGGCAGGATGGGATGGCCCTCGTCGGCGGCCGCACCACCACGCACCGCGGCGACCCGGGCTTCGGCATCGGCCGCCACCGGCTGCTCGGCATCCTGGCCGACCGGGCTACCGCACTCGGCGTGCGGGTGGAGTTCGAGCGCGAGATCGCCGACGAGGTCACGGACGCCGACCTGGTGGTGGCCGCCGACGGCGTGAACAGCTCGCTGCGCGGCCGCCACGACTTCGGCACCGAGGTCGCCACCGGGGGCAACACCTACATCTGGCTCGGCACCACCAGGGTCTTCGACGCCTTCACCTTCGCCTTCGTGGAGACCGAGCACGGCTGGATCTGGTGCTACGGCTACCGCTTCGACGGCGAGCGCAGCACCTGCGTGATCGAGTGCGCGCCCGAGACGTGGCAGGGGCTCGGGCTCGACCGCGCCGACGAGACGGGCTGCCTGGCACTGCTGGAGAAGCTGTTCGCCGACCTGCTCGACGGGCACCGGCTCATCGGGCGCGGGCAGGGCGTCGCCCAGTGGCTGCGCTTCCAGACCGTGACGAACCGCTCCTGGCACCGCGGCAACCTCGTCCTGCTCGGCGACGCCGCGCACACCACGCACTACTCCATCGGCGCCGGCACCACGCTCGCGATCGAGGACGCCATCGCGCTGGCCGGCGCGATCGACCGTCACTCCGCCCTGGAGCCCGCGCTCGCCGCCTACGAGCGGGAGCGCAAGGCCGCGCTGCTGCCGGTCCAGAGCGCCGCCCGCTACAGCGCGCGGTTCTACGAGGACCTGCCGCGCTACCTGCGCCTGGAGCCGGCGCAGATGTTCGCGCTGCTCGGCCAGCGTCACTCGCCGCTGCTGCCGTACCTTCCGCCGGGGTTGTACTACCGGCTCGACCGGGCGGCGAGCCGATTGGAGCCGCTGCGCAGGTTCAAGCGGTGGACGGGGCACCGGATCGCCGGGTCACTGCAGTCACGGTCGCGCTGACGGGGGAGCGCACCTGGCGGGTCCTGCCCGCCAGGTCAGGCGATCGGGCCGGTGGACGTGTGGCGGGCGGCTGAGTACACCCCGGCGGCCACGCTGTCGAAGTAGGACGAGACGCTGGTGTCGAACACGCCGTCGCCGTCGGTGTCGGCGACGCTGACCGTGATGCCGTCGAGGTAGCCCAGGCGGCTGCGGGTGGAGTAGGTCGCCAGCCACATGGCTCCGAGGGAGTTGGCGAACGGCGAGGCCACGCCGATCAGCCGCTCCTCCGGCCGCCCCGGCCTGCTCACCGCGAAGGTCGCGCCCGACGACGTCGCAAGACTGTCGCCGCCCGAGGGGTAGCCGAACAGGTCACGTCTGCTGCCGACCACCCGGTTCCAGGCGAAGCCCTGCCCGCCGACGTTGTCGCCCAGCCGCCCGGAACCCGCCAGCGCGCCGTCCTGGCCGAGGGTGACCCCGTCGTACACGTTGGCGAAGCCGAAGTCGTGGTCGTAGGTCCGGTAGTTCTCGAAGTGGTCGGACACGGCCGCCTGCTTGCCCACGTAGAGGCCGAAGGGCGCCGCACCCTCGGTGTGGCCGGGCACGAAGGCCCACTTGTCCAGGGCGCCCATCGGCGCCTCGACGTCCATCACGCAGTGCCCGGCGGTGGCGACGACGTTCCGGTAGAGGGACTGGACCGAGGTGGCGGCGCACCAGTGGGGCTGGAGGTCGCTGCCGATGAAGAACACCTTGCCGACCGTCGTCGGGGCCTTGCCCTCGATCGGATTCAGCGGCCCCGCGCCGGCCACGACCCCCGCCGTGCCGTCCCGGACGATCTCCGCGGCCGGGTGTTCGACGCGGACCTCGCTCCGCACGGTGTACGGCGTGGCCGCCCTCAGGTTGGCACCCCCGTCGGCCAGCCAGAACGTCGCCACCTCTGGGCAAGCGGCCCGCTGACCTGCCTCTTTAGTGACTCCATAAGCAACGCCGAGCTTCACTTCTCGAACTATCGGATAGGTGACAACGTGTCGTGACCAGTCAGCAGAGGTCCGGCTCATCATCCGAGAGTGCGGGCAACGGTCTGGATCCATGGCAGAGACGACATCTCGACCCCTTCAAGGGGCCCTGGTGATCCTCAGGGGGATCGCCCAGGTGGACTTCCAGTCCAGCCCCTGGACCGGCCTGGTCTTCCTGGTCGCGCTGTTCGCGGGTGGGTGGCAGTTCGGGGTGTTCGGCCTGCTCGGCACGGTGGCCGCCACGGTCACGGCGCGGCTGTTCGGGGTCTCCTGGAGCGAGCGGGTGGCCCCCGGCCTGGAGGGCTTCTGCGGCACCCTGATCGGGGTCGGGCTGGTGCTCTACCTGGATGTCAGGTGGATGACCGTACTCCTGGTGATCTTCGGTGCCGCCGCAGGGAGCGTGCTCACCTCGGCGCTCAACGTGCTGCTGAAGCCGTACGACCTGCCCGCCTTCACCGCTCCCTTCTGCGTGGTGACGACGGCGGTCGTGATCGGCGGGTCGGCGTTCAGCCGGGTCGGGGTGGTTCCCGCGAGTGCGGCGGCGGCCAGTGGCACGGAGCTGAGCTGGACCCACCTGTGGCAGGGCACCCTCAACGGCGTCGGCCAGGTCTTCTTCCAGGACCAGTGGTACGTCGGCCTGATCTTCCTGGCGGGCCTGGTGATCGCGGGGTGGAGGCTGGGCGTGGTGGCGCTCGTGTCCAGCCTCGCGGGGCTGGCCACCGGCTGGGTCCTCGGCGCCCAGGCGGCCGATCTGGCGGCGGGGTTGTACGGCTACAACTCCGTGCTGACCGGGCTCGCGCTGTTCGGCACGTTCGTCGTCGCCACCCCGGTGAGCGCCCTCTACGCCCTGCTCGGGGTGGTGGCCGCGGCCGGGTTCAGCGCCGGGATCGGCGCCCTGTTCGCGGTGGTCGCAGGCCACACCCTGACCTGGCCGTTCGTCCTGGTGACCTGGGTGTTCCTGGCCGCCGTGCCGATGCTCTCCAGGATCCGGCGCGCCTGACGCGTGCCTGTCGCAGAAAGGGATCTCCGATGAACCTCACGCCCAGGGAAGTGGACAAGCTGCTCCTGTTCACCGCCGCCCAGCTGGCGCAGCAGCGCAAGGACCGCGGCCTGAAGCTCAACCATCCGGAGACGGTCGCGCTGATCAGCTTCGCGATCGTCGAGGCGGCCCGCGACGGCAAATCCGTCGCGGAGTGCATGGAGCTGGGCAAGCAGGTCGTGGGTCCCGACGACGTCATGCCGGGCGTTCGCGGGCTGCTGGGGCTGATGCAGGTCGAGGCGATCTTCGACGACGGGACCAAGCTGGTGTCCTGCCATGACCCGGTCGGCGGGGAATGAGCCACCGGATCCTGCTCGCCGCAGGGGCCGAGAGCCTCGACGGCCGCGCCCTGCCGCCGCTGCCCGGTCCGGACGCGCCGCTGGTCTGCGCGGCGGGCCGCGAGCTGCAGTCCGCGATCCCGGCCGTGCCGACGGTGGTCGTGCCGATGACCCTGGGCCGCCAGTCCGACCTGCCGGGGGTGGCCGCGCAGAGCCTGCGCTGGGCCGCGCGCGGCCGGCGGCGCGGCGATCTGCTCCTGGCCCGGCCGCTCGCCGATTCCGGCCATCTGGTCGGCTGGCTGCGCGGCGCGGTCGGCCGGGCCCTGGCCTCGGGCTCCGCCGCCCGTACGGCCGTGCTGCTGGTGGCGCCCGCGATGGGGCCGGAGCCCGACGCCGAGCTGTTCAGGGTCGCCCGGCTCGTCTGGCAGTACTCGCCGGTGCGCTGGGTCGAGGTCGCGCTGAGCGGCGGCGAGCCCGACGTGGACGAGGGCATCGAGCGGTGCCGGCTGGTGGGCGCCGAAGAGGTCGTCCTGGTGCCTGCCTCGTTCGTCCCCGCGCCGGTCCGGCCCGGGGCGCGAACGGCGGGGCCCCTGCTGAGCCCCGCCTCGCTCAGCACCCTGATCCACCGGCGCGCCGCCGAGGCCGAGCATCGCTGGTACGGCCACGGCGACGACGGGCTGGCCGAGACGATCCCGCACGACCACACCCATGATCACGAGGACCGGCCGAAGGAGACACGGATCCATGTCGGATGACCCATACATCTACGGCGACGGCGACATAGAGCTGAACGCCGGCCAGGCACGGGTGACGCTCACCGTGCACAACACCGGCGACCGCGCCGTCCAGGTCGGCTCGCACTTCCACTTCTTCGAGGCCAACCGCGCCCTGAGCTTCGACCGGGAGCAGGCGTACGGCAGGCGTCTGGACATCCCGGCGGGCACCGCCGTGCGTTTCGAGGCGGGCGACACCAAGCGGGTCACGCTGGTGGAGTACGGCGGAGGCGGGCGCATCGTCGGCTTCGGAGGGCTGCTGAACGGCGGCGTGCGCTCCGGCGAGGCCCGCCGCGAGGCACTCGAGCGGATGCGGGAGCGGGGCTACCTCCACGAGCCGGAGCCCCAGCCCGCCAAGCAGCCGAAGAAGAAGCCCGCGGGCACCAGGAAGAAGGGCTGATCCGCATGACCAGCATGAGCCGCCAGCAGTACGCGTCGATGTACGGGCCGACCGTCGGCGACCGGATCCGCCTGGGCGACACCAACCTCGTCATCGAGGTGGAGAAGGACTACACCGAGGGCCACTACGGCGACGAGTCGCAGTACGGCGGCGGCAAGACCACCCGCGACGGCATGGCGGCCGACCCCGCCTCCGGCGCCTCCGTCGCCCTCGACCTGGTCATCACCAACGCGGTGATCGTCGACCCGGTCCTGGGCGTCGTCAAGGGCGACATCGGCGTCAAGGACGGCAGGATCGTCGGCGTCGGCAAGTCGGGCAACCCGCACACGCAGAACGGCGTGGACTCGCGGCTGATCATCAGCGCGAACACCGAGGTGATCTCGGGCGAGAACCTGATCGCCACCGCGGGCGGGATCGACGCCCACGTGCACCTCATCGCCCCGCAGCAGGCCGAGCACGCGCTGAGCAACGGCATCACCACCCTGGTCGGCGGCGGCACCGGCCCGGCCGACGGCAGCCGCGGCTGCACGACCACGCCGGGCGGCTGGAACATCGGCCGCATCCTCCAGGCCTACGAGGGCATCCCGATCAACATCGGGGTGCTGGCCAAGGGCAACAGCAGCCTGCCGGCCGTACTGGAGGAGCAGATCCGGGCGGGCGCCTGCGGAATGAAGATCCACGAGGACTGGGGATCGACGCCCGCGGTGATCGACTGCGCGCTGTCGGTCGCCGACCAGCTCGACATCCAGGTCGCCATCCACACCGACACGCTGAACGAGGCCGGCTTCGTCGAGGACACGATCAACGCCATCAACGGCCGGACCATCCACACCTACCACTCCGAAGGCGCGGGCGGCGGCCACGCCCCCGACATCCTGCGGGTGACCGGCGAGCCGAACGTCCTGCCCGCCTCGACCAACCCGACGCTGCCGTACACGGTCAACTCGATCGACGAGCTGCTCGACATGACGATGGTCTGCCACCACCTCAGTTACGACGTGCCAGAGGACGTGTCGTTCGCCGAGAGCCGGGTGCGGGCCGAGACCGTCTCGGCCGAGACCGTGCTGCACGACCTGGGGATCATCAGCATCATCGGCTCCGACTCCCAGGCGATGGGCCGGGTCGGCGAGTCGTTCACGCGTGCCTTCCAGATCGCCCACCACTGCAAGGACAAGCGCGGCGCGCTGGCGGAGGACTCCTCCCGCAACGACAACTTCCGGGTGCTGCGCTACATGGCCAAGCTGACGATCAACCCGGCCCGCGCCTCGGGCATGGCCGACACGATCGGCTCGCTGGAGGACGGCAAGCTCGCCGACATCGTCCTGTGGCCGGTCGCCACGTTCGCCGCCAAGCCGGCGATGGTCATCAAGGGCGGCCTGATCAGCTGGGCCCCGATGGGCGACCCGAACGCCTCGCTGCCCACCCCGCAGCCGGTCTACTTCCGGCCGATGTACGCCGCGTACGGCCCGGCGCTGTCGCAGACCTGCGTCACCTTCATGTCCGGAGCGGCCATCGACGCGGGCGTGCCCGACCGGCTCGGGCTGCGGCGCCTGATCCGGCCGGTGCGCCAGTGCCGGACCGTCGACAAACGGCACATGGTGCGCAACTCGACGCTGGCCGACATCCGCGTCGACCCGGAGACCTACAAGGTCACCGTGGACGGCAAGCCCGTGCACATCGAACCCGCCAAGAGCCTGCCGCTGAACCGGCTGTTCTTCCTGGCATGAGCACCGCCCACGACGTCGAGGAGCTGGGACCGCTGCTGGCCCAGCTCCAGCTGACCGACTCCGCCTTCCCGAGCGGGATGTACACCCTCTCGCACGGGCTCGAAGGCTACGCCCAGCTCGGGCTCGCCGACGACCTGCACGGGCTGCTGGCCGACCTGCTGCGTCACGCTGTGGGCCCGGGCGACGCCGCCGCGCTGGTCCTGGCCCACCGCGCGGCGCGCGCGGGTGACTGGGCACGGCTCGTCGAGACCGACCGCAGGCTGCACGCGATCAAGCTCGTCCGGGAGCAGCGCACCGCCTCGGTGCGCACCGGACGGCAGGTCCTGGACACCGCCGCCTTCGCCTTCCCCGTCCCCGAGACCGTACGGCTCGCGGAGCTGGTGGGCGGCAGGACGACGCCGGGCAACCACGCCGTCGTCGTGGGCGCGCTGTACGCGGGTCTCGGCGTCACCGAGCAACGAGCCGTCGCCGGGGATCTCTACGCCTTCGCCGCCAGCTACGCGACCGCGGCGGTACGGCTGGGCCGTACGGACTTCCGCCGGGCACAGGCGCTGTTGCGCGAGGCGCGCCCGGATCTGGAGGCGGCGGCACGCATGGCACAGGCCGTCGAGGAGCCGGCGGACCTGCACAGCTCGGTCCCGGTCGCCGACACCGTCGCGGCCACGCACGAACGGGCACCCGCCCGGCTGTTCGTCACCTGAGATCTGGAGAGAGCATGGAACTGGAGAAGGTCTTCAAAGTCGGGATCGGCGGCCCCGTGGGCTCGGGCAAGACCGCGCTGATCGAGGCTCTCGTGCCGATCCTGCGGGATCGGGGCCACCGGATCGGGGTCATCACCAACGACATCTACACCCAGGAGGACGCCGAGCACGTGCGGCGCACCCTGGCCGGGATTCTCGACCCCGAGCGGATCGTCGGCGTCGAGACGGGCGCCTGCCCGCACACGGCGGTGCGCGACGACCCGACGATGAACCTCGCGGCGGCCGCCGACCTGCTCGACCGTTTCCCCGACATCGACCTGCTGATCTTCGAGAGCGGGGGCGACAACCTGACCCTGACCTTCAGCCCGGTGCTGGCGGACATGTACATCTTCGTGCTGGACACCGCCGAGGGCGAGAAGATGCCGCGCAAGCGCGGTCCCGGCACCACGAACTCCGACCTGCTGGTCATCAACAAGATCGATATCGCGCAGTACGTCCGCACCGACCTGGGGGTCATGGAGCGCGACGCCCGGATGGTGCGGGGCGACGGCCCGGTCGTCCTGACCGACTGCCTGACCGGCACAGGGGTGGACGAGGTGGCCGACCTCATCCAGAGCCGGGCGGGGGCCGCGTGTACCGCTCCGGCCTGACGGACCTCCCCGGCGGCGGCGCGGTGATCGACCGGCTGGCGCCCGAACGCTACCAACCCGGCCGGGTCCCCGCCGCGGTGCTGCGGCGGGGCAGCCGTCCCGACACGCTGCCGGTCGGCAGCCCGGGCAAGGTCGGCGTGCTGGAACTGGCCTTCCGGCGGATCGGCGAGCGCACGGAGCTGACCGGCCACTTCCAGAAGGCGCCGCTGCACATCACGCGTCCGCACTACTACGACCCGGAGCTGCCTGGCCTGCCGTACGTGATGCTCATGATGTCCGGCGGCGGGGTGCTGCAGGGCGACCGCTACCGCCTGGACGTGACCTGCGGGGCGGGCTCCGCCGTCCACCTGACCACCCAGAGCGCCACCCGGCTGTATCGCATGGAGCAGGACTACGCCACGCAGCTGATCGACATCGAGGTCGGTCCCGGAGGCTACCTGGAGTACCTGCCCGATCCCACGATCCCCTTC
This sequence comes from Nonomuraea sp. NPDC050663, assembly GCF_044456985.1. NCBI lineage: Bacteria > Bacillati > Actinomycetota > Actinomycetes > Streptosporangiales > Streptosporangiaceae > Nonomuraea > Nonomuraea sp. NPDC050663. The sequence goes on along the minus strand of NZ_JBITGL010000017.1, from coordinate 76,468 downwards.
GGGGGCGCGTGCTTCTACCAACGGCTGTGCGTCACGCTGGCGCCGGACGCGACCGCCGTCCTGGGCGAGACGGTCCTGGCCGGGCGCCTGGCGCGGGGGGAGCGGCACGCCTACCAGGCGTACTGCACCGATGTGGAGGTCCGCGATCCCGACGGCGGGCTGGTGTTCGCCGACCCCGTCCGCCTGGTCCCGGGCGACGACCCCGTGACGGGGCCCGCGGTGATGGCCGGTTTCGGCGTGATGTCCACGCTGTACGTCGTCACGGGCACCCGCCCGGCCCAGGAGATCGCCGACGCGCTCCACGAGGTGCTGGCAGGGACGGGGCTGCGGGCGGGGGCGGGCGTGCTCCCCGGCGACAGAGGCGCGTGGGCACGCTTCTTCGGCGACCGCTCGCCGGAGGTCCAGGCCGCCTTCCACACGGCCTGGGACGCGGTGCGACGGCGGCTGCTCGGCGTGCCCGCGCCGAGACCGCGAAAGCAGTGAGTTCGGGTCCATGGGGCATTTCGACAAGCACATCACGCTGCGGGAAAGGGCCGAGGCCGCCGTCCTGGACCGGGGCCGCCACGCGCGCCCCAGGCATCCCGGCCTCACCGCCGCGGCGCTGCTGGACATCGCCGTAGGAGGGGCGCTCGGCACCCTCGCACGCTGGCTGATCACCGAAGCGCTGCCAGGAGCCCGGACGGGGTTCCCGTGGGGAACGCTCGCGGTGAACCTGCTCGGCTGCCTGCTGGTGGGGATCATCACGACCTACCTGCTGAAGGGCAGGCCGCGACCGTTCGTGAGGCCGCTGCTGGTGACCGGCTACCTGGGAGGCTTCACCACCTTCTCCCACCTGATCGCCGGCATGGACCTGCTCGGCGGCGGCCAGGCGGTGACGTACACCCTGGTCAGCGTGGTCGGCGGGTGGATCGTGCTGGGTGTGGGGTTGTGGCTGGGCGGGCTGCTGCCGCACCACGCGGAGGGATCCTCATGACCGTCCTGCTGCTTCTGCTGGGCGGTGCCTTCGGCTCTGTCCTGCGATACGTCATCGATGTCGCCGTGAAGAGCCGGACGAGCACGTCCTTCCCCCTGGGCACGCTGGCGGTGAACATCCTCGCCTCCGCCATCCTGGGAGGGCTGACCGGAGCAGCGGGAGGGCCGGCCGCGCAGGCCCTCATCGGGACGGGCCTGTGCGGGGCGCTGTCGACCTTCGGCACCTTCGAACTGGAGACCGTCCACCTGTTCCAGGACGGCAGGTACGCCAGGGCGGCGGCCAACGTCATCGTCACGCTGGGCACCGGTCTGGGCGCCTTCATCCTGATGCGTGCCCTGGTGTGATCCTCAGCCGAGGCGCAGCTCGGTGTCGAGGCCCTCGCTCTCCTGGCTGGCGCTGGCACGAAGCTTGAACAGCCGGTTCACGATCTTGCCGATGAGGTAGGTCAGGACGAAGGTGTAGGTGCCGACCGCAAGGATCGCGACGAGCTGCTTGCCGAGCAGCGAGATCGACCCGCCGTAGAAGAGCCCGGCGATCGGGCTGCCGTACTTGCCGGTGGCGAACAGGCCCAGCAGCGCGACGCCGACGATGCCGCCCGCGCCGTGGATGCCCACCACGTCGAGGGTGTCGTCGTAGCCGACGGAGGTCTTGACCTCCACCGCGTAGGTGCACACGACGGCGGCCACGATCCCGATGACCGTCGCCCCGAACAGGTTGACGTATCCACAGGCCGGAGTGATCGCGACCAGCCCGGCCAGCGCGCCGGTGGTGCCGCCCAGCCGGGAGAAACGCCCGAAGCGCCTGCGCTCCAGCAACATCCACACGATCATCGCCACGCAGCCGCACATCATCGTGTTCACCACGGCGTTCGCGGCCAGAGCGCCGTCGGTCAGCGCCGAGCCGCCGTTGAAGCCGAACCAGCCGAACCACAGCAGCCCCATGCCGGTCATCACCATGGGGACGTTCTGCGGCTGCGGCGGCCCCTCGCGACGGAAGCGCAGAGACGGGCCGAGCACCAGCGCCAGTGCCAGCCCGGCGATGCCGGAGTTGAGCTCGACGACCAGGCCTCCGGCGAAGTCGAGCGCACCCCAGCGGTTGATCCAGCCGCCCTTGGAGAAGACCCAGTGCGCGACCGGCAGGTAGACCAGCGTCATCCAGACCACACCGAAGATCATCCACGGACCGAGCCTGACCCGGTTGGCCACCGAGCCGCTGACCAGCGCCAGCGTGATGATGGCGAACACCAGCTGGAACAAGGAGAAGACGTAGAGCGGGATCTTCCCGTCCAGCACCGACGGGGTGGTCTGGAAGAACTCCCAGTCACCCCAGCCGATCAGCCCCGCCCCGCCCACATCCTGCCCGAAGGCCAGGCCGTAGCCGTACACGAACCAGATCACCGTCACCACGGCGATCGAGACGAAGCTCATGTAGAGAACGCTGATCAGGTTCTTCGACCTGACCATGCCTCCGTAGAAGAGCGCGAGACCCGGCGTCATGAGCAGCACCATGGCGAAGCTCACGAGCACCCAGGCGGAATCGCCGGTGTTCAGGCCGGACGGCATCTATGGACTCCCTCGGCTGGAAGGACAGCGGAGGGAATATCGCCGATCGGTGCCCCGAATTAACGAGGGCCATTCCCCTGATTCGTCAAAAAACGGGGGAGTGGCCGTCTACTTGACCTGGTCCATGAACTGGAACTCCCGCAGTCCGTCGCGGGTGTTGCCGAGGTCGGCGAAGAGCGCCACGTTCTCCATGTACGGTTCCCACAACTCGCCGATACCTCGCTCGACCATCCGGACCTGCCCGTCGTAGTCGACGTAGGCGTCGGGGTGGGCTACCGCATCCACGGCGAGAACGACTTCTTCACGTGTGTCCATGACGTGTTCTTCCGCAGAGTGAATCCTGCGCACGCCCTGGACCTCGTACATCTTCCTTTGCGTGCCCGGCTTGAGTTCCGTTGAGCCTCGGCGAGGTCATTCGGGCGGCCGGGCGTATGACGCGGACCAGGCGGCGACCTCCGCGAGCGGAGAGGGTGTGAGCGTGTAGGTGCGGCGGCCGGCCTGCTCGGTGTAGCTCACCAGACCGGCTCGGCGCAGGATGCCCAGGTGCTCCGAGACGGTCGACTGGCAGGTCGTGAAGCTCTTCGCGAGCTCGCCGGGCGTGCGCGGCTGTTCTGCGAGCAGCTCGATGATCCTCCGCCGGGTGGGATCGGCGATTGCTCGAAACGGATCCTCGCCGGCCTGTGGTCGTGCCATCGTCCAATGTTAGGGTATCGGCGAAACCCGATAGGAGGGCGCCATGCAGTTCGTCTCCGTAGTGTCGGTACCGGTCAGCGACCAGGAACGCGCCAGGACCTTCTACCTCGACCAACTCGGCTTCCAGCTCGTCGCCGAATCCACCTTCGGCGATGACATGCGCTGGATCCAGGTCGGCATCGACGGCGCGCAGACCAGCCTGACGCTGGTGACGTGGTTCGATGAGATGCCGCCTGGATCGCTGCGCGGTCTGGTCATCGACTGCGAGGACCTCGACGGCGAATACCGGACACTCACCGAGCGCGGCGTCGCATTCCTGGGTCCCCCGAGCAGGCAGCCCGGAGGCGTCTTCGCCATCCTCAGCGATCCTGACGGCAACCTCATCAGTCTCCGGCAAGCGGGCAGTTGAGCCGGGCCGCCACGATCCTGGCTGGGACCGGCGCCAAGCCGGGCCGTGCAGGCGCGCCTCCCCGACGCCGGTGAACACCATGCCCTGCCCGCCCTCACCGCGCAGGCCGTGCAGCCCCGACCTCTCGCGGGACGTACGACATGAGCGGACCCGACCGAGTCAGGCCTGTGAAGACAGCCGACCGGCGGCCCGCACCTGGCGCCCGGCTCCCGCGAGCCTGACATCGCGCGCCGGACGCAGCGGCCTGAGCGTGCCTCTGGACACCACCTTGGTGTGCTCGTCGCGTTCGCGGGCCAGCCGGGGAGCCCATACCGGCTCGGCGCTCTGGCGACTGTCGGGCTCCTGGCCGTAGAAGATGTCGATGTCGACCTCCTCGCCGCCCATGACGAGGGTGTCCCAGGCGCCGCTGATGGCCAGGCTCCGCAGGGTCTCGGCCGAGAGCCTGCCGAGATGGGCGCGCAGCAGGTTGTCGTCCGGCAGGCCGGAGACACGCGGCGCGAGACGGCCGCGGATGCGGCGCAGCCGGTCCATGAGCACGTCGATGTCGGCGTCGCGAGTCGCCGAGGTGTCCTCGGCGAGGCCGACGGCGATCTTGTCCTTGATGGCCTGGGTGACACCCTGCTCGTCGGTGGTGACCATCGCCTGCCAGGCGCGGCTCTTGTGCCGGTACTGCAGCATCGCCATGGCCGCCTCGTGGCGGATGAAGTCGGCGTCGCGGAAGGGCTGCCCGCGCCAGGTCTGGCTGAGCGAGCGGGCCAGCGAGATGGCCGAGGCCAGCCCGCTGTTGAGCCCGCGGCCCGGCCAGAAGTGGATGGCGTTGGCCGCGTCGCCGAGCAGGAACCCGTACGTGCCGGGGGTGGAGGCGGTCGGAGCGTGCAGGCGCGCCGTGAACCGGGGTCGCTGCACCATGTCGAGGCGGAAGGCGGTGACGGCGCTCAGGTCGTCCTCTTCGACGCCGAACATGGCCAGCCCCTCCCTGACACGCCGCCACAGGGCGGAGCCCTTGAGCAGGGCGGGCAGGAAGAGCGTGCCGTGCGTGGAGCAGTGGAAGTCGCCGTGGCCGTCGCGGCCCATCATGCAGGGGCTGGCGGCGACGCAGTCCTCGAACACGTGCCGGACCGGGTCGATCCCGACGACCTCCTTGGCCTCCTCGTCGGTCAGCCGCATGTTGAGGAAGCCCTCGCCGTCGAGGGCGTTGAGCAGGAAACGGTTCTGGGACACCGTCAGCAGGACGCTCATCGCGTCGGGCAGGCGCGACTTGACCCGAAGGCCGAGCACGACATCCTGCAGGTGCCGGCCGTTGAGGGAGTAGATCGAGCTGTCGGCGGTGCCGAACTTGGCGGCGAAGTGCTCGCGGGTGCGCGACCGGCCACCCTCGCAGATGGCCAGCACGTGGTCCTGCCTGGCGGCCTCGCCGTGCTCGTCGGGGCTGAAGCGGGCGGGGACCAGCCGGATCCGGCCGGCCCTGTCGTTGGCCAGGTCCAGCAGGGTGTCCTCGATATAGGAGATGCGCAGGTTCCGCGGGGCGTGGCCGCGGATGGAATCGGGCCCGGGCGGCCACATCTCGGAGAACGACCCGGCGGCGAACAGGCGCTCCTGCACCTGCTCGGGGAGGTTGAGGTACTGGCGGCTCTGCACCGTGACGACCTGCTGGCGCCGAACGTTGCCGTGCTCGCCGCCCTTCCACACGATCCGCGAGCCCTGCTCGATCCAGCGGCCGTCATAGACCGTCACCACGACCCGCGGGCCCATCAGATGCTCCAGGAGCAGCGCGAAGCTCAGCCCGACCGGGCCGCCGCCCGCGACGGTCACGCGCAGAGGTCCGGAGGGCGGCAGCAGGGAGGTCGCCGCGATCGTCGCCACATCGTCGGAGGCCAGGAAGCGGAACCGCTCGTTGCCGATCGTGATCGTGTCGCCGGGCTGCAGCACATGCGTCGTGACGCGGCGGCCGTTGACCATCGTGCCGTTGCGGCTGCCGAGATCGCGCAGGACGTACCGCCCGCCCTCCCGCCGCACCTCGGCATGGGAGCGCGAGGCACGCCCGCAAGCGATCACCACGGACGAGTCATGGCTGCGTCCGAAGGTCATGGGCGTGTCGCCGAGAGGGAACCGCCGGCCGGCCAGCGGGCCGTCGTGTCCAACGATGACAGTGGGCATGATCGGTTCCTTCTCAGCGAGGATCGGCGTCCGTGCGGCCATCATGACCGGCCGGGCGGCGCCGTACCGCTGAAAAATACGCACATGACCATCTGCGGTGGCCGGGTGACCCGGCCACCGCAGGACGTCACCGGGTCACAACCAGCGCGGGCAGTTGTACAAGCCCATGCTGGGGTTGTAGCAGAGGCTGATGATGAACGGGGCGCCGTCCTCGTAGTAGACCTGGCCGTGCTCCCAGTTGTCCTCGTCGAACCAGTCCTGGTAGGTCGGGCTGTAGGGATCCCTCGGCTGGGCGTGGGCGGGCGCGGACACCGTGGCGCCGAAGACGCCGGCCACTGACAGGCCGATCATCAGTGCGGCCAGACGCCTTCTGCCACCGGATGGTGTGGATCGCACGGGTTCTCCTTCGGTGTGAGTCCTGTGGGACGACCTTCGCAGGAGAAGGGAACCGCACTCATCCGCCGGCGGGCTCGCCTTTTCTCAGCCGTACGGCTTAGCCATGTTCGCTCGTGAGGCGGAGATTCTGTCCCGGTCACCCGGGACCCGTGCCCCGGGACATTCGTGACGGTCAGCCCGCGAGTGGCGGTTCAACTTCCTCCTCGACACGCCGAGCATGTCAAGTACGTGGATGCCCTGCGTGTCGTGGTAAGAGGAGCCCGGAAGGTGGGTGTCTACGTCACATTCCAGGTGCCTGAGCTGCGGCATGGTGTGGCGGGGCGGGTGCGTTTGGCGGTGTTTCCTATGACTCAGGAGTTAATTCCTGCACGGTTGTGTTGGGTTTGTCCTCCATGGCCGACTTGCCCGCGCGTCTTCCCCCGCTAGGATTTGTATTCCCTTGACGTTCCCGCCCCTGGGTTTCGGCTATCGGAGCATTGTTCTGGGAAGGGCGTCGAACCGCGTCTTCAGTTCTAGTGAGGGCTCACATGCCTGCTCGTCGCGAACGTGCTGAGCGTGCCGTTGTCCGTGTACTGGTTCAGTCCGTCGAGCCGTGACACCGGCACCCGCACCTGATTCCGGCATGTCGGACATCTTTCGTGATCTAGCAGTAGGCTCTGCTGTTATCCACAGATGGTCCCGGGATTTCTGCGGCGTATCCAGATAAGAGATGCGCCGCGTTCGCGTACAGAGGGGAAAGGTGGAGTCCCGCGCAACTGATCATTACGCATCAGTTGCAGGTGCATTGAAATATCACCGGGCGGCGCCCCAAGAGGATCACGTCCAATGATGTGAGGGTCCGCTGGCCGAAGCCTGGCGTTTCGGTAAACCTTCTTTCCCGTTGCACCCGCAACGCTTGTCCTGCTATTCCCCCGAACGATTACATGAGAGGTTTCCATGACTGCTGACAATGATGTCGGCGTCGGTGCCGACCCGCCGGCGGACCCCACGTCCGACCCCCCGGCCTCAGCAGAGTCCGAGGCCGAGCCCGCTCCACAGGTCACGCCGCCAGGAAAGGCTGGGCTGATCGGGTGGCTGGAGAACACGTGGCGACGCATCGTTCTCGTGGCTGTCGGCGTTCCCGCCGTCGTCACCGCGGTGACCCTGGTCTACGGCGCGGTCGTGGACGAGCCCGTGTCCGAGCCGCTCTTGCCGGTGTTGAAGACGGGAGAGTATGCCTCCCCCTGCTTCTCGATCAAGGTCCCGATCAGGCCTCCTGAAGGCAAGACCTGGGTGGTGGCGGTGACCGGCAGCGAGACCAACGACAAATACACCTACTTCTACCGCATTTCGCCGGGGGCTTCCCGTCCCCTGAAAGTGTCCCTGGACGCCCGCAATGTGGAAGCGGCGAAGACCTGGTGGGATATCCGCCTCATGGCTCTGCCTGCAGAGGTGGTAGAACATGTCCGGGACGCAGTGGGCATCACGGGCGATCAGCCTTGGTGGAAATCGACCGTGATGCCACTGCCCGACGAAGCACATCATGACTCCATCCAAGTTCAGCGCGGGGTCGGCCAGGACTCCTGCTGAACACCCTTGGCGACCTAGGAACGATTTCGATCCGCCCCAGGTCGCCGGGCTCACGTGACACTAACGCACTAATGTCACAATCTTGTGCCGATGGCGGACGCGCGTTATCTCTTCGCGATGCTGATCGCAGATCCCGCGGACCTCCCCGGCATTACTAAACGCAATCGTATGAACACGCGAGGTAGATCGCTGGGTTTTGGTGATTTGTCCCTAAATTGTCGATTCCCGGCACCTCGATCAGCGCTCAGCAACTGCGGGTACATCTGCCGATACGCCGCGGACGTTTCGCCGGTTCAAGGAATCCGTGGAACTGCGGGGATTTGTCAGACAGAAGTCGTCAGCTCTTTGCGATCATGCTTGAGTGCTGAAGGCCCGCGCCACCGTCAGGCTGTCCTCGTAGATGTGATAGCGGGTGACCAGCCCGTCTTCGACGGTGAGGTGCAGCGCGAACGGTGAGGTGTAGGCGACCCCATCGGCCCGAGCCGTCTGCGCGATCTCTCCGAATACGACGGCGTGCGTGCCGTCCACCAGGATCTGGGTCACCGATGTGCCGTTCAGCTCAGGCACATGGTGGGATTCCAGCGATCGGAAATGGTCGGCTACATCGGCCCGGCTGGATCGTGCCCGGATCCACGGCACCGCCGGGTGCCCTTCAGCGGGCCAGTTGAGCTGCCAGTCGATCGGCTCGGCGAACAGCTCCGCCGTACGGTCGTGATCGCCCTTGGCCATCCGACTCAACAGTTCTTCCACGATGTCACGGGTGCCTGCAGTCATGCCATGATCCTCTGGCACCCGACGCTGTCTGTCGATTACCAGGGAGGTAATGACGGAGCCCGACACCTTGCGGCGAGGATGACAGTTCGGGTTGAGGGCGCGCTACGGGTGCTGTTAGCTTCGCACGGTGGACGACAGAGGTGCTCGGACGGCGACGATCGAGGAATTCGCGACAGTCCTTCGGGAGTTACGCGACGCGGTCGGTAATCCACCGTTCCGGGAGATGTCCGGCCGGTCGGGGGCGATCTCCCATACGACGTTGCACGAGGCCACCAAGGGCAACCGGCTCCCGAGCTGGGAGACGACCGTCGAGTTCGTCAAGGCCTGCGGCGCTGACCCGGCCCACTATCGGGAGCGCTGGGAGGCGGCGAGCCTGGCGGTCAGATCGACGGGGGTCACGGAGGAACGTCCGGTTGTCGAGGCTCCCGCACAACCGGTCGGAAAACGGTTTCAGCCCAGCAAGCCGATCATGATCGCGGCGGGCATCGGTGCGTTCGGGGCGGCGGCACTGATCGCGCTGCTCACTGGTCTCGGCGGCGAGCCCGAGGCGCGCGGCCACGCGCCGGCGATCACCGCATCGGTCGCGGCGCTCACTCCCGCGGACTGTCCGGTGCGCTCCAGCAACCCGCCCGCCGCCGCGCCCCTGCACAAGGGCGACGCGGCCATGTTCATCAAGGACGTGACGCTCCCCGACTGCACCCGCGTGGGACAGGGGGAGACCATGACGAAGGTCTGGCAGCTCAAGAACGCCGGCACCGTGCTCTGGAAGGGCTACTCTCTGCGCCGCCTCGACGTCGCGCAGCAGGGCGCCGACCAGTGCCAGACCATCTCCGACGTGCCGATCCCGGACACCCCGCCCGGCGAGACGGTCGACATCCGCACCGATGTCACCACGCCGCGCAAGCCGGGCCTGTGCTACGTGCGGTTCAAGATGGTCGACGCTTCGGGGGCGCTCGTGTTTCCCGGGAACCGGCCGATCAACTTCCAGCTCATCGTCGGCGGATGACGATCCCCGCCGTGTGCGCACACGGCGGGGAGATCGAGGTCAGCCGAGGGCGATGCCCCTGTAGTAGTGCTTCAGGATGGCGGTGTAGCTCCAGCCCGCCCTCGCCTTGTCGCGCGAGCCGTACTGCGACATCCAGTCGCCGTCGCGCCAGTTGCCGCAGGCGGTCGTGGTCGAGCAGTACTGCGCCCGGAAGATCTTCCCGCCGCGGGTCAGCCTGGTTCCCCAGATCGCGTCGACGGCGGCGCTGGTCACGGCCTTCGCGGAGCCGGGCTTGTAGACCTGGCTCGACGTGTGGTCGTAGACGTCGAAGCACTGGCCGCCGGGCGTCTTCTTGTTGGAGTGCAGCGCCCAGTACCAGCCGAAGTTCTTGACCGCCAGGGCGCCGGCCTTGAGCGACTCGGCGGGCCAGCTCGACACCCACTCGTTGGGCAGCACGTTCTTGACGTACGTCTTGAAGTCCACCCGCTCCACCCGGCCGAGAGACTTGCGATAGACGAGGATCGTCGTCGGGAGCCTGGTGTCGGAGCCGTCGGTCTTGCAGCCGGCCGGGGTGCCTCCACCGCCGCCGCTCACGAACTGGTGGGAGGCGTTCTGGTTCTTCAGGGTGGCGTTCAGGTTGGCGCGGCTTCCTGGGCCGAAGTCCTGGTACTGGCCGGCGTGGCCGGTGTTGAAGTAGACGCGGACGGTTTTGGTGCTGCGGTTCCAGACGGAGGCGGCGGAGTTCTTGATGCATTGGCCCTTGCCGGCGCCGGGGCCCTTGAAGTCGTAGCAGTTGGGCTGTGTGGTGGCGTAGTCGGCGACCGAGCCGGCGAAGTCGGAGATCGAGCCCTGGTTGTTGCTGTTGAAGTAGTAGCAGAACTCGCCGGTGTCGCAGACGCCGTCGCGGGCGGCCGCTGCGGCGGGCGTGGCCGTCGTCAGGAGCGCGCCGCCGAACATCATCGCGGCGGCGACGCCGGCGCTCAGCCGTACAGATCGTGAAGACACGTTCGCCTTCCTCATCGGAGCCTCGGAGGTCATCGGACGTTGTAGCCCTGGGAATTCCAGAAGGAGGTGGGGTTCGGGTTCTGGAGGTGAGGGTCGCCGACGCTCTTCGCGGCGCGCAGCTGGCGGCCGGGACGCATCTCGACGTGGGTGTGCGCGGAAGCCTTCGTGGACACACCGCGCCAGGACTCGGTGGCGATGAGCTGGCCCTTCGCGATCTGCTGACCCACCCGCAGCGAGGAGAGCGGGGCGGTGTGCAGGTAGATGACCGTCTTGTTCACGGAGCGGACGTAGATGGCGATCGTCGACAGGCCGGCCCGGCCGGTGGAGCCGTACTGGACGTTGATGAGCTCGCCCGCGACCAGCGCCCGCACGTTGGAGCCGACCCCGCGCGCCATGTCGATGCCCTCGTGGCGGCCCGAGGTGCTGGTGTAACCGTCGAAGCCGCAGGTGATGCGCCCCATCGCCGCGTAGGTCGAGAACGACAGGTTGCTGCGCGCCGAGGTCGAGGGGGAGAACTGGTGGGAGGCGTTCTGGTTCTTCAGGGTGGCGTTCAGGTTGGCGCGGCTTCCTGGGCCGAAGTCCTGGTACTGGCCGGCGTGGCCGGTGTTGAAGTAGACGCGGACGGTTTTGGTGCTGCGGTTCCAGACGGAGGCGGCGGAGTTTTTGATGCATTGGCCCTTGCCGGCGCCGGGGCCCTTGAAGTCGTAGCAGCTGGGTTGTGTGGTGGCGTAGTCGGCGACCGAGCCGGCGAAGTCGGAGATCGAGCCCTGGTTGTTGCTGTTGAAGTAGTAGCAGAACTCACCGGTGTCGCAGACGCCGTCGCGGCTCGCGGCCGAGACCGGCGAGGCCGTGCCGAGAACGGCGGCGCTGAGCGCCAGGGCGGCGGTCGCGGACATGAGGATCCTGGTAGGCGCTCTCATGGTGTCTCTCCTTGAAAGTAGGGGATCAGGGGGTGGGGGATCGGCGGCGCTGACACTGGGGGGATCGGCGGCGCTGACACTGGGGGATCAGCGGCGCTGATACTCCTCCCACGTGCGGATGGGCACCCTGGGGCCGTCGTCGGGGCCACGCCCCGACAGCCCGTTCATGCCGAGGTAGTAGTCGCCGGCCTGGCGTTGGGCCTGGGTGGACAGGCTCGGGTCGCTGATGGCGACGGCGTGGATGTGCCACGGCCAGGTGTCCTGCCGGGGATTGCGCAGCCAGGCGGCGAACCCGGCCCTGCGCAGCGCGCGGACCCCCGCGGTGCGGGCGGCCGGATCGAGACCGCGCACCGAGATGTCGACCACGCCGCCGCCGTCGTGCGTACCGGCGGACGTGGGATCACCGCCCGGGTTGTAAGAACCCTGGTCCAGGGTGAACCCGCGCCCGAACAGCCGCTCCGCCTCCGTCAGCATGGCCTTCGTCCTGGCGTTGACGACGTAGCCGTCCACCGTCACCCGGCCGCCCGGCTCGACGACGTCGACCACCCTGAAGCGGCCGGCCCCGAGCTTCGTCAGCGAGTGCTTGCCCGGCAGCCCGTTCGCGTCCAGCCCGGACAGGCCCAGCGACTTCTGGTACTTCGCGTACGCGGTGACGGTGGTGGTGCCGAAGTAGCCGTCCACCCACCTGGCGTCGAGCAACCGCCGGTCGCGCAGCGCCTGCTCGACGAGCAGGACGCTCGCCTTCGCGCCCGGCGTGAGCGTGGTGTCCGCCCGGCGCGGGTCGATCTGCGCCGCCTTCACGGTGGCCGCCATGCTCACCGCGGGAAGCGCTCCGGCGCCACCCGCCCGCGCCGCCGCCGCCCCGGGCGCTCCGATCAACGAAGCGGTCAGTACGGCTCCCGCGAGGATGGCAGCGGATGCGGGCAGCTTCATCGGGTCTCCTGGGGTGATTCCTGTCGTGGCGAGAACCAAGGTTTCGGCTTGGTGTGGTGTCCACAAGGAATCGGTGTTGTCAGGCTGTCCACAACGGTTGCTGATGCGCTGAACAGGGCTTACACCAGGGCGGCGATGCTGTTCGGGAGCCTGCCGTACGGCACGCGTTCGCTGTGTGTGGCTGGGACCGGAAACGTCTGGCCGGTGTGATTGGTCGGTCCATGGGGCACGTTCGCGGCGTGGGGCCAGTCCGGCAGCGCTGCGCCGCGGACGCCGGCGGGTCCGTCATGCGGCGCGTCGGCTCATCGTGTCGCGGCCACGAGGGTGTGCGGGATGCGGTCGTAGGGCACGCTGTGAATTCGCTCGGTCTGGTCGATGGGGGCGGGTCCTCGGGAGGAGGCGAGCTCGGTCAACGTCGCCAGGGCGTGGCGCCCGGCGCCACAGGCGTCGACTTCGTCCTGCCCGACCGTGGCGTCTCGTCCGGGTGTCCGATCAGGCAGAAGGCTGACCTTTGACGGCTGGTCATCGCAGCGTGGACTCGCACGAGCGTCGGCGGTGATTGTGAGTGCGTCCGATCGCCATGCGGGGCCGCCGTGTGGCCATTTAGCGGCCGCGCTTAGGGTCAGGCCAGGGCACGCAGGGAGGACATGACCCGCGTCAGTGTCTGCAGCTCGTTCAGCATGCCGTCGGCCGAGGACTGCAGGTGGGCGTCGACGATCAGCCTGCCATCCTGGTCCATCGCCTGGCGGCGGAAGATGGTCACGGCGTTGCCCGCCGGGATCATTCGAAGTTTGACGAGCACGGGCTTGAGCATCTCGACGGCGCGCAGGCCGCCGGAGAGCCCGCCGTAGCTGACGAAACCGACCGGCTTGTGCTCCCACTCGCGGTAGAGGAAGTCCAGGGAGTTCTTCAGCGGCGCGTTGAAGGCGTAGTTGTACTCGGGCATCACCAGGACGAAGGCGTCGGCGGAATCGATGGTCGCGCTCCAGTCCTTGGTGTGTTGGTGCACGTAGCGGCCGGTGGTCGCGTCTTCAGGTTCGTCGAGGAAGGGCAGGCCGACTTCGGCCAGGTCGACCAGTTCGACGTCGAAGCTGCCGTGGCCGGCGGCATGCGCCGCCACCCAGTCGCCGATGGTACGGCCGATGCGGGTGGGGCGGGTGCTGGCAACGATGATCTTCAAAGTCGGCATGAGTCGTCCTCCACTTGGTTTACGTGTAAACCAGATGCTGGAGCACTTTGGTTTACATGTCAACTAGGACTACGGTTGGCCCCATGACTCGCTGGCTTGACGAACAAGAATTCCGCGCCTGGCTCGGGTACCGGCGTATGCGCCTGCTCCTCGATGCCCAGATCTCGCGCGACATGCACCGCGATTCGGGGTTGTCCGACGCTGACTACGACGTGCTCTCCGCGCTCAGCTCGCGTGCCAACCGGCGCTGCCGATCGCAGGAGCTGGCTGACCGCATGCTGTGGTCCAAGAGCCGGCTCTCCCGGCACATCAGCCGGATGGAGGAGCGCGGCCTTGTCACGCGTGAGGAGTGCGAGACCGACGGGCGGGGGGCCGTGATCGTGCTCACTCCGGGCGGGATGCAGGCGATCGAAGAGGCTGCGCCGCTCCACGTCGCATCCGTGCGGGCGCACATGGTCGACTTGCTGACCGAGGAGCAGATCACGGTTCTGGGGGACATCGCCGAGACCGTGCTCGAACATCTTGGTGGTCGATTGGACTGAGGGGTACTGGCGGCGCGGGTGGCGAGACCCGCCGGCTAGAGACTCTGTCCTGCGGCCGGCGCGACGGGTACGCAGGCTAGGCAGCCACGATGCCGTCCACCACCAGTTCCGCGCTCAGCCCCGGCGCGGCGTCACTCGCACACGGCCCCTAGAACCTGCCCGCCACCGGCAGCGCGGGCCGATGGATCCAGGCGGCAAGATCCGCGGGCGCGCATTCGGCGACTCGGGCGGCGTAACGGGGGAGCTCCTCCTCGCTGAGGACCTGCCGCCACTGGCCTGTCGATCCGCTGTGGAAGAACTGGCTGCAGTCACGATAGAAGCCGTCATGGCTGGCTTCGGGCGCAAGCTCGCCGGCCCGGCCCTTCATGGCCGCGAACGTGGCGGCCTGGACCAGGTCCGGCCAGGCTGCCTCGGTGATGGCGATCCCGAGCCGGGCTGCTATGGAGCGCATCTGCCCTTCGAGGTCGTCAAGGAGGTCCTCGTAGCGCAGCATCACGATGTTCGGCTGGTCGCGGACCTGCCAGAACGTGTCCAGATGGTGAAGCATGATCTCCAGGTCGGACACGGCCTTCCCCGGCGCGGCCGGATTGACCCAGGACCAGAAGCGCTCGCGCGCGGTCCCGCTCGGCAGGGCCGGAGCCGTGGCCAGCAACCCGTCAAGGACCACGGCGCCCACGACATCCTCCCGCAACGCGAGGGACACGGCCCGGTCGGTGTTGCCGGCATGGCTGTCCAGGGACACGGCCACATCCCGAGGGTCCCGGCTTGCGCACAGGTAGGTGACCCGGTCGTCGAAGGGCAATCCGTCGAGGGGCGTATGGGTCTTGATGAACCGCCGGTGCGCCTGTGCCTCGAGGTCGGCCAGCACTTCGGTGAGCGGGCGCAGCAGGACGTCCAGCCACGGCGAGATCTGGTCGAGCGGCCGGTCGAATGCCGCGCTCCCGAAGATCTCCAGGGCACAGATCATCTGCAGCCACGTCGTGCCGCACTTCGCCGGAGTGCTGATCACGATGTCGCCGGGACGGAACACGAACCCATCCCAGCGGGCCGAGTCCGTGAAGGAGGTCTGGTAGCGAACGCGTTCCCCCAAGCCCATGCGGGGAGAGTGGCCGCAACCAGATCGGGTCGTCAAGCCTCAGATCAAGCCTGTACCGCTTCATAGCTCATCGCGTGGTGCTTGATCTGCAACTTGATCCCCAGACGCCCTGCAGGCAAGGTCGCGGTGATGAAGACGCCGCCGGCCTACGATCAGCCCTGGAGGAGTACGCCGATCACTACAACGCGCACCGCCCACATCTGTTCGCGAGCGCGAACGACGTGCCGAGCTGCCGCTACTGAAGATCGCTTCCCGGGCCACGCCCCGTGAGGTGGGCGAGTAGTGCCTGGCTGATCTCTTCCAACTGGCCCAGTTGCTCAGGGGTAAGCAGATCGATCAGGTGCTCGCGAACGCTGGCCACATGCGCGGGAGCCGCGGCCCGGAGCGCGGCGAGGCCGTCGTCTGTCAGTACGGCAAGCCATCCACGCCGGTCGCCCGCGTAGTGCTCGCGGCGAACCCAGCCCTTGTCCTCGAGCTTGTTGACCGCATGGGAGATGCGGCTGCCCTTCGAGTTGGTCCACTGCGCCAACTCGCTCATCCGCAGTGTGCGCTCGGGCGCCTCCGAGAGCAGGACGAGGAGTTCGTAGTAGGTGGGCGGCATGTCGGCCGCCGCCAGCAGGTCGCGCTCCAGCCGATCGGTCAGCAGGCGGCTGGCCAGCCCGAACGCACGCCAAGCGCGCTGCTCGTCGTCGTTGAGCCATCGAGTCATGAGCGCCATCGTACTCAAATGTTGCGCACTGAAATAAACTTATATACCTTTGTGCTGAATCTTTCAGTGCTGAACTATTGGAGTGCGCATGTTTCCCAACAACCTCACGGGCACCTACACCATCGACCACCTGCACAGCCGGTTCGGCTTCGTGGCACGCCACGCGATGGTGACCAAGGTGCGAGGCAGCATCCCCCTCCAGGAATCCACCGCTTACCTGGACGCCGACAATCCCGCCGGCTCCACCGTCCGCCTGATCCTCGACGTGGCCGGCATCGACACCAGGAACGAGATCCGCGACACCCACCTACGCACCAGCGACTTCCTTGACGTGGCCGCGCACCCGGCGATCACTTTCACCTCGACCCTCGTCAAGCACATCATCGGCGACAACTTCGAGGTCGCCGGCGACCTGACCATCTGCGGCGTGACCCGGCAGATCACCATCCCGCTCGACTACACCGGGACAGCGGTCGACGCCCAGGGCCTGACGCGAGTCGGTTTCGAAGGCAGCACAGTGATCAACCGCAAGGACTTCGGCATCACCTACAACGCCGTCCTGGAGGCAGGCGGGGTGATGATCTCGGACGAGATCACGCTCGAGTTCGACCTGTCGGCTGTCAAGGCCACCTGAGCACCCGCCGGCCGAGAGACAGCAACCCCCTCGCCACACGGCTGTTGGCCTGCCTTCCCCGCGCGGTATGGGAACCCGGGGGAGCCGGCGGTGCGGAGCGCTGGTGACGATGGCCGGACAGCCGACGGGGTCGAGGTCACGGCGGCCGATGATTCAACACTTTGAAGGTCGATCTCGTCTAGGAGGTGGCAGACCGAGGAAAGGTGCAAGTCATTGGACGACGACTCCGGCTTCGCGGACTTCGTCGCTAAACGGGCGGATGCCCTGCTGCGATATGGCTACGTGCTGAGTGGAAACGCCCATGACGCGGCCGACCTCACTCAGGAAGCCCTCGTCAGACTGCATGGGGCGTGGACTCGTGTGCGCCGTAAGCAGGACCCGGAAGGCTACACCAGAGCGATCATGGCCAGGCTGCACGTCAGCGCCTGGCGATTACGCAGGCGCGAGCATCTCACCTGGGATCTGCCCGAGCGGGCGCACCTGGATGTGCTGCCATCCGAGGCCGAGCAGGGGCTCTGGCGTGCGGTCCGGAACCTGCCGAGAAAGCAGCGTGCCGTACTGGTGCTGCGCTACTACGAACAGCTGACCGACGCCGAGATCGCGCGGGTGATCGGCGTCTCGAGAGGGACCGTCCGCAGCCACGCATCGCTCGGCCTGAGCAAGCTCCGCGCCACTGTGCCCGATCCCATGGCGACCAACGGGAGTGCCGAATGACCGAGGAGTGGGAAGCCGACCTGCGCAACGCCCTCGTCCGCGCCTCCGAGGGCGCCCCTCTGGCACCGCGTGGGCTGTCCGCGCATGTCGCGATGAGATCCCGGCGGCGCAAGGCGCGTCAGCATGCCATGCTCGCCGCCGCCATGGTGGCGGTGGTCGCGGGCGGGATCGGCATCGCCGTTCGCGACGGTGGCAAGGAGTCCGGCCCTACCGCGGTGAACCCGACGCTCCCGGTCGCGAGCCAACCCGCGACCGGAAGTCCGGCCCCCGACGAGCCTGCGAGTGCGAAGCCGTCATCGTCGTCGCCGTCGGGCAAGCCTGCGGCCATGGGTGCCGGTCGTGTCGAGGACGTCTGGCCGAGAGCTGTCTGGAAGATCCCGGCCAAGTCATCCAACGGGCGGACGTTGCGCCCGCAGCTGTTCATCGACGATCGCACGCTGCTGATGGAGACCTGGGCAAGCTTCGAGAAAACCGACGCCATCCACGCCTATGACCTGGAGACGGGCGACATCCGCAAGCTGGCCACGATTCGAACCCCGAAGGGTGTGTTCGCCGGCAACTTCGCGGTAGGCGCCGGAAAGATCGTCTGGCAGACGATCGAGGCGACCGAGAGCCGCAGGGTCACGACGTTCTGGTCGGTGCCTATCGAGGGCGGCACGCCGCAGGCCATCGCCACGGACCGCCCTGTCGAAGGCGGCGGTGACAAGCTCACCGTGGTCGGCGACCGGCTGGCGTTCTCGGTCATGGAAGGCGGCGTGTTCACCGTTCCCCTCGCGGGAGGCGCTGTGCGGCCGGTCGCCGACGCCGAAGATCATCACATCCTGCGCTGGCCGTGGGTGGGCACGCCCGGAAGGTACACACCGAACAACGAGACAAGCTTCCAGACCTTGCTCAACGCCGAAACCGGCGAGGTGAGCGAGGCGCTGATCCGTCCGGGGGAGAAGTACGTCAGATGCGGGGTGGTGATGTGCGCCGGCAAGCGCCCGGACGAGACGGACTTCTACCGGCTACGTGACGGGTCGGATGAGCGCGACCTACCGGACTGGGCGGCGATCGGACTGGCAGCCGACCGCTTCATGACGGTCAACCCGCCGAAGGGCGGCCAGGCGTTGTACGACCTGGCCACCGGCAGATCAGCCGACCTGGGACTGCGGCCAGACGCGAACGGCCAATCGGTCAGCGTCCAGCCCGCCCTGGGTGACGGCCGGCTGGTGTACTACCCGCTCGGGAAGGAGCTCGTTGTCATCGACCTGACGCGAATCGAATGAAGGCAACCGCTCGGTGCGCAGGCTGCCGTCCACCTGCCGCGCCCCGGCTGACGTTCACCGCTGGCCGACGACCCAGAGATCTGGCCCTACGCAGGCCTGCCCGCCCCGCCGCGGGTTCTGATCGCCCTAGCGGATCCTCCACGCATGGGCGGACCCGGTGCTCGGCAGGTTGCCGGTCAGCGGTGGGCGATGAGGTGGCGGGCGCGTGGTCGGTGGCGCCATTCACCGGCCGGAGCGCGACGGAGGAAGGCCTCGCGTAGTTGATCGACGAAGGCTTCGCCGTGGGCCTCGGCGAGTGCTCGGAGCGGCCCCGATCGGGTGTGGGCGTTGAAGAACGTCGTCGCGTCCGGGTGGGAGATGGGGTGGCACACATGCTCGTCCCACTCGATCGCGAGGCCTTGCGTCGTCAACGCCGCCAGGAGCCGGTGTTCCCAGGAGCTGTCGCCGGCGGGCACACGGGCTCGCACGGTGTCGGCTATGAGGGCGAACGGGCCGTCGTCCTCGGTGACGGCGGGCCAGAAGACGACGGACAGGCGTCCGCCAGGGCGCAGCGCAGCGGCCCACGACCGGATGGCGAGGTCGGGTTCGGGCAACTGCTGAAGCCCGAACACCGACACCACGGCCGCGCACGTGTCCGTCCACTGCGGGTCGAGGGTCGAGGCGTCGCCCTGGACGACGGATGCCCGCCGATGGCGGGTGGCGCGTTCGCGGGCCCGTCGGACCATGCCGGCGGACAGGTCGATGCCGACGATCTCGTGCCCTGGCAGGTGCTTGCGCAGCGCGTCCAGCTCTGGGAACGTCCCACAGCACGGGACCAGGATCGGCCCCTTCGGGCAGTGGCCCGTGGGTGAGCGCCCGCACCGCGGTGGCGACCCAGGGGGCGAAGCGGGGGACGTAGTAGGCCTCGTACCCGTCGGCGGCCTCGTCCCAGCCCCGGGCCACCTGAGCGAGCCGTACAGCATGGTCGGTCATCGCGCATCCTCCCTCACTCGGCGTCCGGCCCGCCCGGTTGCCATCATGCGCAGGTCGCCTGCGAAGTCGTCGCCCTGTCGGGGTTCCTATTTCCTGACCCGGTAGCGCAGGTGGGTGACGCCGGTTCCCTCGACGACCGCGAAGGGGCCGTCGAACTGCACCGGCGCGCTGCCGAGTTCGCCGAACAGGGTCTTCCCGCCGCCCAGCACGACCGGTACCAGCTCGATGCCGACCTCGTCGAGCAGGCCGGCCTCCAGGCACTGGCGGGCCATCTCCCCGCCGTTGACGGCGACGTTCTTGTCCCCCGCCAGCTCCTGGGCCTTGGCCACGGCTGCCTCGATGCCCTCGGTGACGAAGACGAAGTTGTCGTCATCCTCCGGACGGTCGTCGGGGCGCTGGTGGGTGAGCACCACCGTGGTGACGTTCATCGGGTGGCGTCCGCCCCAGGCGTTGGTCATGTCGAAGAGGTGACGGCCGACGATCAGCGCGCCGGTGTCGTCCCATTCGGGCTTGACCAGCGCGGCACTGGCCGCGCTTATGCGGAGCCGCGGCGGGATCTCGACCTCGCCGTTGCCGTACCACTGGAACAGCAGGTCGAACCCGCTTTCTCCGGGCCCGGCGATGTAGCCGTCGAGTGACATCGTGGCGCCCGTGGTGACCTTGCCCATCGCGGTGTCTCCTTCGTTGTCGAGAGCCCGGCCAAGCTCTGCGGCTTGGCCGGCCGTGCGACACAGCGTCGCAGCCGTCGCGTGACCGCCGCATGCGTGGTGACCACGTGCCCGGTACGCGACCACCACTTACGGCGGTTTCGGACCGGCGAGCAGCTCTACCGTCACCTGATGCTCGAACCGGGCGCCCATCCGCCGCCACACCTCGGCCGACCTGGCGAGTGCGTCGGCGTCGCCGTGGAGCCGGCCGGCGGCCCGCAGCAGGGTGGCGGTGGCCCAGTCGTGGCCGGCGCTCTCGGCCTGTGCCGCGGCGAGCTCGGTCCCGGCGGACGGCACGCCGGCGACCACCGCGAGCTCGACGGTGGCGGCGCGGGCGAGCACCCGGTACCAGGAACTGGACGGCAGCCGCCGGGCGCGCTTGGCCAGCTCGGCGGCCTGGTCGAGGTCACCGAGCCGCAGCGCGAGCTGGGCGTCGACCCAGGTGATCAGCGGGTCCAGTTCCGGCCAGCCCATGCTCACCGGGTCGCCCATGGCCGCGGCCCGGGCCCGCCACTGCGCGACGCGCTCCTGGTCACCGCGCAGGCCGTGCGCCAGCACGGCGAACGGCATCGTCAGCCAGACGAAGAACGCCCGGGGCCGGTCGGCGCGGTGCCAGCCCGTCCACATGTCCTCGGCGAGCTGCACCGCGTCGTCGAGGTCGCCGGACAGGACGAGCACGGGAACGGTCTTGCTGGCCGCCAGGTACACGCTGTCGCCGGACAGCTCGGCGTCAGAGATCAGCCGCGCGGTCGACCTGGCGGCCGGCAGGTCGGCGGTGGCCACCACGGTCAGGGAGGACAGCCCGCGTGCGTCGCTGATCTCGACCGCGTGTTCCGGGACGTGCGGGTCGAGCGGGGCGAGCAGCTCGAGCCGCTCGGCGGCGATCCGGTGCCACTCGGCGACGCGCCCGTCGTTGATCGCGGCAGCGCGCACCGCGTCCAAGCTTGCGCTGATCAGCACCGGGTCACCGGTCGCCCGAGCGGCCGCGACGGCAGCCCTGGTCAGCTCGGCCTCGGGCCGCAGGATGTCCGCGTGGGCGGTCCACAGCGCGGCACAGGCGAGCCGGGCGGCGACGATCGGATCGTCCGGATCCCCGGCCGCAGCGGCTTCGGCGAGCAGCGCGCGGCGCCGCTCGAACGGGATCTCGTCACGGAAGGCCAGCGGGAACCGGCCGGTCAGCTCGACGGCCTGCGCCAGCGCGACGGCCCGCGCGTTGCCCGCGCCCGCGTCCCGCGCCCGGTCGGCGGCGGCCAGCCGCAGCTCGAACCCCCGGTCGGCGTCGTTGCCGACCTGCGCGCAGTCCGCCGCGCTGGCCAGATCCCGAGCCGCCTCGCTCGCATCCGGCGCGCACCGGGCGGCGTGGGCGAACCGATCGGGCGCCTGCCACAGATAGCCGCGTGCGAACGTGAGCCGGCCGAGGGTGCGCGCGAGCCGGTGCGCCTCCGCGTCGGGCTGCTCCTGGCCGGTCAGCGCGGCCCGGAGATCGCCCGCCACCGCGTCGAACTCGCCGTGCCATGCCGTACCGGCCCGTTCCGCGAGACCGGCGGCCAGGTCGGCTGCCCAGCGCAGGTACCGCCGCCGTACCTCGGTGTGCTCGGGTTCGTCCGCGAGCCGTTCTGCGGCGAACGCCCGGATCGTGTCCAGCAGTCGCCAGCTGCCCTCCCGGTGCTGGACCAGGCTCTTGTCGACCAGTCGCCCCAGCACGTCGGCGGCCTCGGCCGCGCCCATCCCGGCGACCGCGGCCACCGCAGGCAGGTCGAAGTCGCCGACGAACACCGACAACCGGCGAAACACCACCCGTTCGTCCTCGGTGAGCAGGTCATGGCTCCACCCGATCACCCCGCGCAGCGACCGGTGCCGCACCACGGAACCGCGCCCGCCGGCCAAGAGCCGCAGATGGTCACCCAACCCGGTCGACAGCCCGGCAGCGCCCAGCGACGCGCTGCGCGCCGCGGCCAACTCGATCGCGAGCGGCAGCCCGTCCAGCCGCGCACACAGGTCGGCGACGGTCACGGCATCGTACGGCCCAGCCTGGTGGGCCAGCTCCGCGCGATCGCGGAACAACTCCTCGGCGTCCGAGCCCAACGGTAGCGGCGCGACCGGGTGAACCACCTCACCGGACAGCCCGAGCCGCTCCCGGCTGGTCGCGAGGATCGTCACCGGGCTCGCGGCCAGGACTCGCTCGACGAACTCGGCGACCGCGTCGGGGAGGTGCTCACAGTTGTCCAGCACCAGCAGCGACGGGCCACGACGCAGCCGGGCCAGAACCGCCTCCTGCCCGTCCGCGTGCTCGGCCACCTCCAACACCGCCGCCACCGCATGCCCGATCCGGCCGTCGCACACCGGCACCAGATCGACGAACGCCGCGCCGTACCGGTACTCGGCCGCCACCGCGGACGTGACCACCTCCGCGAGCCGGGTCTTGCCGACCCCGCCCGGGCCGACCAGCGTCACCAGCCGGCCCCGCGCCAACGCCGCCCGGACCGCCTCGACCTCGGCCCGGCGCCCGACGAAGCTGGTCCGCGAGCGCGGCAACCCGGGTATGTCGCCGGGCAGGGTCATCGCACCCCCGCCGCCGCCCCGCGCGGCGAGGGCTTGCCGGTCGGCGACGCCGTACTTCCGCAGCAACGACGACACATGCCCCTCGACCGTGCGCACCGAGATGCGCATGCGGTGGGAGATCTGCGCGTTGGACAACCCCGCGCCCAGCGCCGCGAGGACCTCGCTCTCACGCGCTGACACCTTCATCACCGCCACATCCTCACCGAACATGCCACCCCCTGGTAGGTGTCTACCGCATTCCGGCGGCCGCCCACCCGGGCCTGGGCGCGCCGGGTCACCTGATCTGCGTGTTCCACTCCCGTACGGCGAGGCCGTCCTGGCGGCCTTGGCCCGTGTCCTGCCGTCCAGTGCCGCTGTACGGCTACACCGACGTGATCGCTTGGAGTGAGAGCCTCGGTGTGCCGGAGCAAGCGTGGAAGGACGACTTCGAATCGGCGTGCCTGTCGATCGGTGAGCGGCACCGACGACTGGAGCGAAGGGAACTCTTGGACACGGGTGCGCCCGGTTCGCGGCTCCCCCGGCCAGCAGGTGGCGCGCGGATGTCGCCGATCCAGGACTTCCTGGGCCGCTATGCCTTCTCTCGCGCCGATTCGGCCCGGGGTTTGCGTCCCTTCCACGATGGTGCTCACGAGGGCGGTTGAGCTTCGGCGTGGCCAGGGCGGTCAGGCGCCGAGGCCGGGATCGGCATCCTCGGCCAGCACGCGATAGACGCTGGCCAACGGCGAGCGCCGGCCTTTGTTCTTGCCGGCGGGGGTGACGAGCTTGGCCGCGATCTCCCGAACCGTAGGCGATCACGTCGTCGTCGAATGCTTCGGGAGATCCGTCGTGGCATCCGCGCTCACGCGCGGAGACCTGGCCCCTCCAGCGACTTCTGCCGGATGGGCTCGCGCTCGAACTCGGCCGTCCTGGCGAAGAACGCGAACAACGCGGCGCCGCGCCCGGATGGGTCGTACCCCCGCAACGGCCCGGTCAGGCCCTCCTCCGCTCCCGCCCCGAAGACGGCGGCGATCTTCACGGCTTGGCCGGCGCGTTCGCCCTGTGGTTCGGCAGCCCGCCGCGTGGCCCTCAGGCACGCAGGCGGCTGAGCGCCTGGGGAGACAGGTTTCGGGCGAGTTCCTCCAGGAGGGCGATGATCTCGGTGACCCTGTCCGGGTCGTCGATGGCCAGCGCTTTGGCCAGGGCTGCGTCGATGGAGGTCGAGCGGACCTGCTCCACGCGGCTGGAGATCTCCGGGGCGGGTTGGACGAGAAGCCGTCGGCGGTCGCGGATATCGGGTTCCGTGATGACGGCACCCGCCTCCCGCAACCGGGCAACCGCCGCCGACACGGCGCTCTGAGGCAGGCCGGTGCGGGTCACGATCTCGCTGATCGCGCTGCCGGGATGCGTGCGGACGTCGCTGACCACGATCAACACGATCCGGGCACTCCCAGGCCGGTCGCCCAGCTCTTCGGTGGGCAGGGCCTCTTCACCGATCTTCATCAGGGTGCGCCCCAGAAGGAACAGGTCCACTCCGTTCACGTGACCTAGATTACATCAAAGGAGATGCATCAATGTTGATGTATCAATAATGCTGGAATACGTTGGACGCGAACCTGGATGAAAGGACCCTCCATGACCACGACAACCGACTACCTGTCCGTCCCGGGCGCCACCCTCTACTACGAGATGCGCGGCAACGGCCCCACGCTCCTGATCTCCCAAAGCGGCGAGGGCGACGCCGGACGCAGCGTCGATCTGGTCAAGCAGCTCGCCGACGCCTACACCGTGATCACCTACGACCGGCGCGGCCTGTCCCGCAGCACCCTGGACGACCCCGGCAGCGGTGTGACGTTGACCGAACACGCCGACGACGTCCACCGACTGCTGACCGCCGTCACCGACGAACCGGCGGCCATGCTCGGCTGCAGCCTGGGCGCAGCCATCGGCCTCCACCTGGCCCTGCGGCACACCGGGCAGCTCAGTACCCTCATCGCGCACGAGCCGGTCGCGCCCCGCCTGCTGCCCGCCCAGGACCGAACCCGCCACGAAGCCGAGCTGGCCGAGATCCAGCAGCTCTACCGGAAGGAAGGCCTCGCTCCGACACTCAAGGCGGTCGCCGGAGTCCTGGGAATCGACCCGGCCAACCCCGACGCCGAGCCCGGCCTGACGCCGCAACCCATGACCTCGGGGCGGATCGCCAACTTCGGCTTCTTCATCGAGAACGACTTCACCGCCCTGATCAACGACACCCTGCCGGTCAACGAACTGGCGCACACCCCGACCCGCATCATTCCTGCCGCCGGCCGTACCACGCCGCGCATCGTCTTCGACCACCGCTGCGCACAGGAGCTGGCCACGCTGCTCGGCGCCGAGGTCACCGAGTTCCCCGGCGGCCACAACGGCAACACCACCCACCCCCGCGCCTACGCCGCCCAACTGCACCGAACCCTCCAAGCGGCGAAGGTCGGCTGGCGCTCTGGCAGCAGTACGCTGACGCGCTTGACACGCGGGTCAGCAGAGTGATCAACGCCTCGGTCTTGCTGCCCAGCCGGTCAACCTGGCCCGCGATGTTCCGACGAGCCGGTAGTCGAGCCTGCATGCTCGCATCGACACGCCGCCCAGCCAGCGTCCCCTTTGTCGGGTCCTTCCCGCAATCCGATGTCTGTCGGCCGGGCGGGTTGGAGAGGTTCGACCTATTGCCCGCGGCGCACACGTGAAGGAAGGTCAGGCAGGAAGGAGGCTCTTCAGGAACGC
This sequence comes from Nonomuraea sp. NPDC050663, assembly GCF_044456985.1. Lineage (NCBI taxonomy): Bacteria > Bacillati > Actinomycetota > Actinomycetes > Streptosporangiales > Streptosporangiaceae > Nonomuraea > Nonomuraea sp. NPDC050663. The sequence goes on along the minus strand of NZ_JBITGL010000017.1, from coordinate 50,966 downwards.
TGCGATCGCCTCATTCACCACGTGCGGAGCGTCTTGGTTGGCGATGTGGCCGGCGCCGAGGATGACGACCTCCTCCACGCCCTCGATCTCGGCCCATCGTGGCATGGCTGTGGCGATGTTGCCGGTCTGGTCCGCCATGCCCCGGATCAGGCACAGCGGTACCGGTGTGCGGTAGTGCGGGGCGGGGTCAAGCAGGTCGGTGGTGGCCTGCCATACACGCACGAACTCCTGCTTGGTCAGCTGGGAGAAGGCTCGTCGCGCGTCCGCCCGCGCCTGCGGCGTTTGCGCGCTGGCCTCCGCCAGCACGCGTGGCAGGCTCCTGGCGGGGATCATCAACAGGCTGGGCGTGGCCGCCTTGAGCAGCAGGCGTTCCTTCCACGACAGCGGTGCGGTGTTCCACGTGGAGCCGATGACGATCAGCGCTCGGGCGAGGTCTGGATGTCGCCGGATGAGCGCCTGGCTGAGGTTGCCGCCAAGAGACTGCCCGACCAGGACCGGCCGATCCAGTTCCAGGTGCTGGATGAGCGCGTGCAGATCGACGATCGCCTGCTCGGCGGTGAAAGGGACCCCTGCCGGGCGGGACAGTCCGTGGCCGCGCAGGTCCCAGGTGACGACCCGGAACCCGCGAGCGCTCAGGTACTCGCTCTGGGCGTCGAACATCACATGATCGGCTCCCGCGCCATGCGAGAACACCACGGGCATGCCATCGCCGCCGCCGACCCTGTAGTGGAGATCGCAACCATGCAGTGGGAGCACGGACCACCGATCCATCATTTCCTCCTCCGAGAGCATCCGATCGCCGACCTCGAAAGGCTCTAGCACGCTGACACCGGCAAGATCGGTTGTCCCGATGGTGGCACGGTTGCTCAGCAACGTGCCGCTCGACGATCTTGGCGCTGGCCGTCCAGGCCTACATGAGGCAGCGCACCCACAGGTAGCAGACAGGCGGAGTTGCCGAGCGATCTCGATAGAGGCGTGGGAGCCGGGAGCCCATGCTCACCCGTGCGGGGGCACCGATTGCCGCCCTAGATGTACTTGGTCATGGACTTGGTGTCAGTCGGCTGATGGGTGGCTGGCCGGCGAGGGCTGAGTGGGGTCGCTGGGTGTTGTAGTAGGTCAGCCAGGGGCCGAGGGCGTCGGTGCGGTGCTGGTTGCTGTCATACGGCTGGCGGTAGGCCCATTCGGTGGTCAGGGTGCGGTTGAGGCGTTCGTCTTTGCCGTTGGTCCACGGGCAGTGTGGGCGGGTGAACTTCTGGCGGGCGCCGAGGGCTGTGCAGGCTTGCTGGAAGGCGTGGCTGATGCGGTAGTTCTTGGCGTTGTCGGTCAGGATCCGTTCGATCCGGGTGATGCCGTGGGCGTGGAAGAAGGCGGCGGCGCGGGTGAGGAAGGCGGCGCAGGTCTGGCCTTTCTCGTCGGTCAGAATCTCGATGTAGGCCAGGCGGGTGTGGTCGTCGATGGCGGTGTGCAGGTAGTCGTAGCCGATGCCGCGGCCGCGGGCGGCTTGGTCGCGGCCGTGGGCGCGGTGGCCGCCGCCGTCGGGGATGCGGCCGAGTTTCTTGACGTCCAGGTGGATCAGGTCGCCTGGTGCGGGGTGTTCGTAGCGGTTGGCGCTGTGGCGTACGGCGCGGATCGGGGTGCCGGTCAGCGGGTCGCAGGCGGCCAGCACGGGGATGTGGTGGCGGCGCAGGATGCGGGTGATGGTGCGGGCCGGCACGCCGGTCACGGGTGCGAGCCGGTCAGGTCCGGCGCGCAGGTCGGCGCGGGCGGCCAGCACCCGCTGCTCGGTTTCGGGTGGGGTGCGGCGGGGCGGGTGGCGCGGGCCGCTGCGCCGTTCTGGCAGGCCTTCCCAGCCTTCCTGGCGAAATCGAGCGACCCAGCGGTGTCCGCACTGTCGTGATACGCCCAGCTCGGCGGCGACATGGGCGACGGGGCGGCCTTCCTGCACGACACGGCGGACCAGCAGGCATCGGCCGTGGAACGTCAGTCGGGCGTTAGCGTGTGCCATGAAGACCTCCGTGTGTTTGGTGAAGCGGCTAACTCCACTAAGCCCGGAGGTCTTCTATGTGATCAGCTAGCTGCGGCCATGTGTCACCAAGATCTCGGCCAAGTACACCTAGAGCGCTGACCGTCTTCTCAGCCCTGGCTGCGCCGGGCGCCAGTTCCCAGGTGATCTTGCCGTCGGCGTTCACCGTCACCAGGCGGCCCGTCTCGGTGAAGCTGGCCGCGAGGACGTCCTCGCGCTGCTCGCGGACCTCCCCCTTGATGTTGAGCAACTCCAGTTCGCCATCGTGGACCAGGCCGACCACCGTGCCGGACGGGTCGGCGATCACACTGGCCCGAGCGGCGACATCGCGCGACCACGTCTGCCGCCCGCTCGGGTCGATGCCGCGAACCTCGGTGTGATGGGTTCCGCGCTGGTCGACGTAGCGGGACACCACCGCGCCCCCGTGCGTACCGGCCACGCATTCCCCGGGCTGGTCGAGATTGACCTGCAGGGGAATGAGGGTTCCCTTCTTGAGTACTCCTCCGCGCTCGCCGGTCAGGACCGCCCAGTCTCCGCCGACGCAGCCACCCCAGAACCCCCCTGCGGGCACGCGCTCCCCTGTAGCTCGCCATCCGTGAGCGTCGCGCTGGAAGCGCAGGATGTCAGCGCCGGGCAGGCGGGGGTCGGTGTAGAGCAGCAGAGCCGTCATCCGGTCGGGGCTCTCCTGCCACAGGACGTTCTCCACGTCGGCGACCGGATGGCTCTCCTTCTTGCCGTCGGAACGCTGGATCTGGAGCGTGCCGTTTTCGGCGATGACCGTGTCCGCATCGCCCCTCCGGCTCAGCACCTTCCGGGTTGCGGTGGAGAAGGCCGCTTCTGGGCACCGGGACGCGCATACGGCAGCCTGCGTATCCGTCCATATGTGCTGTCCGTCCGAGGCGTATCCGCGGTGCGATTCGGTCTGCGGGTCGTACACGATCGCCCCCGTTGAGGAGGCGGCGACGAAAACCGGCGGCATTTCCTGCTCACCGCCGGTGGAGCATGACGTGACCGCCACCAGCGCCAGCAGGGACGCGCTGAGTGCGCGGCGGTTCATTGGCCGCTAGATCCGCTTGGTCTGGAAGCTGCACGTGGGGTCGAGGCCCGGAAGGTCCCAGCGCACCCAGAACTTGACGTAGACCTTGTCCTTCGAGGAGGCGGGGATACTGACGGTCACGCTCTTCGTGCCCACCTTGGCCTTGTCGGTGCTCCAACCGCTCCACCACGTGTCGGGTGCGTTGTTCTTGTCCGAATAGACATCGATGGCCACGTCGGTCTTCGATCCGGCCCTACCGCCGATCGCGTACGTGAACTTGGTGAAGACGTCACGCCCAACGCCGTTGAAGTAGTAGCGTGCCGAGCCGCTGAAACCCTTGGGGTCCGACGAGCAACTGCCGCTGAGAGTCTTGTCAGCCGACGCAGAGGCGGAAGCGCCGCCGGCGCCGGCGATCGACAACGTCAGGCTCGCGGTCCCGACGATCGCCGCATGCCGAAGGATGGTGCTCAGTCGCATGGTGCCCTTTCGTTCCTTGACTTGCATCCATCAACGGATCGTATGGAGCGGTGGTATGTCGCCGGTATGCGCGGTCGTGGATGGTCATGTGTGTATGGATTTCGGGAGTGCCGCGACCGTTCATCGACTCCCGGGCGTCGGGAAGTTGAGCGTGCGGCGTGGTTGCGCGCCCGCCGGGTGGTTGAGGTATGCCGGTGGGATGCGTTATCCGGACGGTGGTGGTCTGACCCCGGCCGGCGCGAGCCAAGCGTGAGCTGGTCGTCAGGGGCTTGTCGCCGCTGTAGGTGGCCGAGAAGCTGCGGGCCTCTGCAGGTCGGCGTATGCCTGGCACAAGATCTCGCGCGGCGGCGGGGTCGAGGCGCCGGCATCGAAAAAGGGCCGGGCGGGCGGCCCTCACCTGCAGCTTGGACTGCATGGACGCGGCAGGCGCAGTGACAGCCGTCGCCCGGCCGGGTGGACGGGGCCCGGCCGGGCGACGGTCAGGTGGTCACTTGCGCAGGTCGAAGGCTCGGATGGTGGTCTGCTTCAGGGTGTTGCCCGCCTGGTCCCAGACTTCCACCTTGAGCGTCACCGCGCCCTTGGTGGCGGCGAGGGCGGGGTAGCGGGTCGTGGCGGTGTAGGTGCCGTCCCGGTCGCGCTTGACGGGGACGGGGGTGTAGGTGGCGCCGTCGTCGGTGCTGGCCCACAGCCGCAGGCCGGCGATCTCCGGCATCTTCGACCGGGACGGGGCGTGGTAGGGGGAGACGGTGAAGGTGTGGGTCCGCCCGGCGCGCACGCTGTTGGCGGCGTCCAGGGTGTCGCCCAGGTCGTAGCTGACGAACACGACCGGGGCCGGCTTGCAGGGCTCCGCCGTGCCGTACAGCACGTCGAGCGAGCAGAAGGACCCGGGCAGCCGCTCGGCCCCTGCGGCCGGGGCGGTGAAGGTCCACTCGTTGTCGTGCCGGTCGTTCCTGGCGGTCAGCCGGTAGCTGCCCGACTGCTGCGGCAGGGTGAAGACCGGCAGGATGGTCGAGCCGCCGGCCTCGGCACGCGGGATCTCCGTGCCGTCCCGGTAGAGGCGGACCTCGAAGCCGGGCTTGGTCAGGTCGTTCGTCGGCCAGTAGCCGCCGCTGTACTGCCTGGTTCCCGGGGAGCCGTAGCTGGGCTCGAACTCCGCCCACAGCTTGTCGCCCTGGACGCACATCATGCACCGGAAGAACGCGCCGAGGTTCGCGCCCGGCTTGGCCAGCTTGTAGACCTTGTCCGAGCCGGTCGCGGCGCCGGGCGTGAACGGCGTGGTCATCCAGCTCTGTCGGACGCGGACCGGCTGGTCGAACACCTCCAGTGCCCACTGCGGCACCCGGGCGTCGATGGGCGTGCCGCGCATCTCCTCCATGCCGTGCGACCAGAGCTTCCCGCTGTCGAGCGGACCGATCCAGTCGCGGCGTTCCCGGAGGCCGAGCCGGGGAACGCCCCACCCGGCGAGACTCGACGACAGCGGCATGACGTCGTCGGGCTTGTGCGCGTACCGCCAGTCGTCGTAGGTGTGGGGGGCGACGACGTGGGTGTCCAGGTCGACCCTGGCCAGGTCACGCTCGCCGAAGCTGTAGTGCAGCGAGCGGGGCACCCGGCCCTCCTCGTAGGGGGCGAAGGTGTAGCTGTAGGGCGTCTCCTCGGTGCCGGTCACCCGTACGGTCACCGGCTTGCCGCCGGTGAGCCGGGCGCGCAGGGCGAGCCCTTCGCCGGACGGTAGCGACGCCGTGGCGACACCGATGGGCTTGGCCTCCCCGGTGAAGGGGATCTGCGTCAGGGGCAGCGGGATCGCGCAGCCGGAGCCGGGCTTCGGGAAGTACGCGACCGCTGCCGCTCCGGCGTCACGGATCGGGCCGAGTCGTTCGATCTGCACGCCGCACGTGGCGCCGAACACGCCCTCCGACATCGGCGCCTCCAGCAGGACGAGCTTGCCGCGCAGGTCGCGGCCGGCGAGGTCCTCGGGCCTGCCCTCGCCGACGTCGACGACCTCCAAGTCGCGGGTCCCGGTGAACGGTACGAAGCCGGGGTGGCCGTCGCTCTGCTCGTGCACCCCGGCCGGGTTGATCCCGTGCAGCGAGGTCCTCGGGTGCAGGGTGAGCCTGTCGCGCCCGCGTCCGAGCACGCTCATGGCGACCTCGGCCCGGCCGAGGGTGAAGCGGGTGTGGAAGCGGAAGGCGCCCTTGGTGACCTTCTCGGTGGGCAGCGCCCAGAGCTGGGCGGCTCCGCCGTAGGGCGCGCGGGGCCAGGTGAAGCCCATGTAGGAGTGGCCGTTGAGGACGGTCCGCTGATAGGCCAGGTAGGCATAGTTGTTCAGCGGCTCGGCGGGCTGCGGGGTGCTGAACCGCACCTGGCTCAGCTTCCGGCCGTCGAGCGTGATCTCGGTGTCCTTGGTGACGGTCAGTTCCGGCACGGACAGCATCGCCAGGTTGAGCCGGTCGTCGTCGTCGACCCATTCCACGAACTGGGCCACGCTGATGACGCCGTGCGGGACACGGACGGTCGTGGTGCCCTCGGCGGGCACCAGGACGCCGCCGAGGACGCCCTTGCCGCCGGACACGTCGATGGTGTCCTGGGCCCAGGGAGTCAGCGGCTTGCCGTCGCGGCCCAGGGTGCGGATGGTGAGCGTGGCCTTGGGCGTTTCGCGGACGACGCCCACGGGGGTGCGCAGCCGGACGCCGTCGGCGGTCGCGGTGACGGCGCCGGTGTAGTTGTCCAGGTTCGCCAGTGCCTTGGGGGCGACGGTGACCGTCGCAGTGGCGGTGCCTCCGGCGGGCACGGTGAGCGTCGTCGCGCTGAGACTCAGCGCGCCCTCGATCGCGCCGCCGTCCGACCCGCTCAGGGTTGCGGCGAGCGCCAGCGTGACGGGCGTGCCGCCCAGGTTGGTGTAGGTCAGTTCCCGGGTGGCGGGTTCGGTGCCGATCTCCACCGCGCCGAAGTCGATCCCTCCGGTGGCGGCGAAGACCTGCTGGGCGTACGCCGTGGCCAGGTCGACGCGGCCGGCGCCCTGCTTGTACACGCTGAGCGCGTCGTCCTTCGCGGTCGACATCAGCGCGGCCTTGAGCTGCGCGCCCGTCCAGCCGGGGTGCCGCTGCGCCATGATCGCGACGGCTCCGGCGACGTGCGGGGTGGCCATCGAGGTGCCGTTCGCGGCCGTGTAGTGCTCGTCGATCGGGCTCCCCATGCTGGTGCCCGCGGCGCGTGCCGCGGCGATGGCGACGCCAGGAGCGGCGATGTCCGGCTTGAGCCCGCCGCCGACGCGCGGTCCCTGGCTGGAGAAAGGGGCCCACTGGTCGCTCTTGTCCACCGCGGCCACGGTGAGCGCGGCCTCGGCCGTGCCGGGGGTGGCGACGGTCTCGGCGCCGCCCTCGCCGGTGTTGCCCGCGGCGATCACGAACAGCGCGCCGGTGGACGCGCTGAGCGCGTCGACCGCCTGGCTCATCGGGTCGCTGCCGTCGGTGGCTTCGCCGCCCAGGCTCATGCTGACCACCTTGGCGCCGGAGGCGGCTGCCCACTCCATGCCCTCGATGATCTGGGATTCGCTGCCGGACCCCCCGTCGGACAGCACCTTGCCGACGATCAGCTCGACGCCGGGCGCGACGCCCTTGTGCTTGCCGCCGGCCGCCGCGCCGGAGCCGGCGATGGTGGAGGCGACGTGGGTGCCGTGGCCGTGGCCGTCCCGCACCTCCTCGCCGGGGATGAAGGACCTGCTGTCGGTGATCCGGCCGGCCAGGTCGGGGTGCGTGGCGTCGACTCCGGTGTCGAGGACGGCGACCTTCACGCCCGCGCCGTCGTGCCCGCCGGCCCACGCCTGCGGGGCGCCGATCATCGGGACGCTCTCGGCGAGGTCGGCCTCGACCCTGCCGTCCAGCCACACCTTGGCGATCTCGCCGCGCAGCGCCGCCCGCCCGGCGAGCCCGTTCGCGTCGGGCGCGGCCCGCACCGCGGTCCAGAACGTGCCCGCCTCGGCCTTGGTGACGCGCAGCGCGGCGGCGTTGACGCTCTCCAGCGCGAGCACGGGCTCGCTGGCGGGGATGGCCTCGGCCGCCGAGGCGACCGCCCGGTCGTCGTGCCGGCCGGGGTACTGCACGATGACGGGTAACTGCTTGGCCTGGTCGTCGGTGTAGCCGTTCTCGGCCAGGTAGGTGACGTTGAACAGCTCCCGGTCCAGGCGGCCCGCGTTGATGGCGGGCACGGCGTCGCTCGGGGTGACGTAGACGCCGTCCGGGGTGGCCAGCGTGGAGAGCTGGGCGCTGGTGCCGTCGGGGCGCACGCTCGACTCCGGCCGGACGGAGTAGGTGCCGCCGCCCGCGTCGCTGAGCCGTACCCGGTCTCCGGTGATCAGCGTGATCGTACGGTCACCCGGGCCCAGCCCGGTCAGCGCGACCGGGCCGGTGACCTGACCCGGCGTGGGGGCGGGTTCCCGGGCGAGGGCGGGGGTGCCGGGCACCGTGAGGGCGCCGAGCGCGAGAGCCGAGACCGCGAGCAGCGCGCTCGTACGGCGTGGCCTGACGGAGGGAGGATCATGCGGTGACCTGCGTGGGAACATGCGGAATTGCCCTTCGGGGGTGCAGAGGGGGGAAGATCAGACGGGCTCGAACCCTTCGGGGGTGCAGAGGGGGGAAGATCAGACGGGCTCGAACCCTTCGGGGGCGTCGTCAAGGGGTTCGATGACCGGCTTCTCCGGCGGTCCTTTCCGCGCCGGGTCGGCGTCGCCCTGTTCGCCGTCGGGAGAGTCGGTTTCGGACATGCCATAAGCGTCGTGCGCACGTCCGCTAGGGGCTATGGGTAGGCCACCCCATTCCCGGCTCACGGACCGGGCGGGTCACTACGGGGGTGCTCGGTGCCGAGGTGCGCGCCGAGAGCGGCACGGGAGCGCAGCCCGAGCTTGCGCAACGCGGCGCCGAGGTGTTTCTCCACCGTCCTGGGCGAGACGAACAGCCGCTGGCCGATCTCCCGGTTGGTGAGGCCCGCGGCGGCCAGGTCGGCCATCTCGCGTTCCCTGGGGGACAGGTCCGCGCCGTAACCCTGCGGACCGCCGGGATAGCGGCCCTTAACCGTCACGCCGTGCCTGCGGGCGAGCTGCGCGGCACGGTCGAGATCCCACCGGGCGGCCAGGTCGCGGAACGTCGCCATCGCCTCTCGCAGAGGCTCGCCCGCTCCGGGATCCCCGGCCTCGAACAGCCGCCCGGCCGCCAGCTCGCGTGCCTGGGCCACCTCGTACGGCGCGCCGAGCAGCTCGTATCCGGCCGCCGCCTCCAGGAAGTGCGCCGCGGCGGCCTCGTCCGATGCGGTGAGGTGAGCGCGGGCGTGGGCCAGCGCCGGGGCGGCCATCGGTGCGTCGAGGTCGCCGAGCCGTACCGACAGCCGGTCCACCAGCGCGAGCGCCTCGTCCTGCCGGTCGGCGGCCGCCATCGCCTCGGCCAGCGCGGGCAACGCGCGCACCGCCAGCGGCCAGAGCCCCTTGGTCTCCCACACGGCGACCGCCGCCTCGGTCGCCCCGAGTGCGGCCCGGGCCTCGCCGCTCGCCGTGGACAGCCGCAGGAACCCGGCCACCGACAGCGGCAGCAGCTCGTAGGCGCCCATGACCATGGCCCTGTCGGCGACGTCGGGCAGCTCGCGCCGGGCGGTTTCGAGCTCGCCGCGGGCCAGCGCCAGGCAGGCCGCGACGGTCTCGGCGCCGAGCCGGTCGAACGGACGCCCGCCGTACTCCTCGAGCAGCAGCGCGGTCTCCTCCTCCAGACCGTCCCACCGGCCCTGGCAGCAGGCCAGCAGGAGCGCGACCAGGCGGCAGCGCGCCAGCGGCTCGCGCGAGGACTCCTCACCGGCCGCCTCCCGCATCGCCGCGCTCAGCAGCGTGGCGGCGACCTCGTAGTTACCGGCGAGGCACGCGTTCTCGGCGATGGAGCGGTAGGCGCCCACCTCCTGGCGGTGCCGTGGCCGGCCGCCGGTCCTGCGGCGCACCTCGCCGGTCAGCTCCAGCCAGCGGGCGTCGCCGTACCCGCCCAGCGAGGTCGCGATCTTGCCGAGGATGAACACCTCCTCGACCGGGTCGCCGATCGCCGGCACCGCCGCCAGCGCCCGCTCCAGCCACACGACGTGCTCGGCCAGCGGTACCCGTGCGTCCATCGGCCGGCCGAGCGCCGCCATCACCCAGGCCGCCAGGTCGGGCCGGCCGGCCAGGTCGCCGACGGCGGCGGCGAAGGCCCGGCGCTGCGCGCCGGGGTCCTCACCGTGTCTTTCCTGGAGCAACCCGATGAGAAAGTGCAACTGGCCGCGCAGCAGGCCCGGCCGCTCCGACTCCAGCGCCTGCGACAGCAGGTCGATGACCTTCGGCGGGCGCAGCACCTGCGGCGCGGCCCAGCCCAGCCGTACCGCCAGGCGGCTTCGGCGTTCCGGGTCGAGAGGCGCGTGACGCAGCACGTCCTCCAGGATGCGGACGGCCTCGGCGTCGTCGCCGAGCTGCGAGGCCTGCTCCGCGGCCTGCTCGGCGGCCTCCACCCAGTCGGCCAGCCGCCCGGCCTGGCGCAGGTGGTGGGCCTCCTGGCCGAGCGGCACCGGCTTCAGGGCCCGTACGGCCGCGGCGGCCCGCCCGTGCAGCTCCTGCCGCCGGCCGAGCGGGATCGCGCCGTACACCGCCTGGGCGGTGAGCACATGCCGGAACGCCACCGCCCCGGCCTGCTCGTCCAGCAGGCCGGAGACCAGCAGCTCGTCCACCCCGGCCACGGCTTGCGCCCTGGTCAGCCCGCTCACCGAGGCCAGCTCGTCCAGCCGCACCGGCACCTGCAGCACCGCCGCCGCCTCCGCCACGACCCGAGCGGCCTCGGGCAGCCGTGCCACCCGTTCCCGCACCGAGTCGCGCACGCCCGGCGGCACGTCGAGCTCGGCCACCGCCTTGCGCGCCCACCGTCCGCTGCGCAGCCTGATCAGCGCGCCGCGCGCCCGCAGCAGCGCCATCAGTTCCTGTACGGCCAGCGGAAGCCCCGAGGAGAGCTCGTACAGATGCGTGCCGAAGTCGGCGGTGACGCCCGCCTCGCCCAGGATCGCCGCGGCCATCGCGCCGGTCTGGTCGGCGTCCAGGGCCCTGAGCACGATGTGGTCGTGGAAGACCGGGTCCGCGGGACGCCCGGTCACCTCCCGGACCGAGCCGCCCGCCTCCTCTCCCCGGTAGGCGAGCACGAGCGACAGCTCCGGCAGCGGCACCGCCAGCGCGTAGGCGAGGAACTCGATCGTCTGCTCGTCGGCCCAGTGCAGATCCTCCACCACCAGCACCACAGGGCCGAGCGCCCGCAGCACCTCGGCCAGACCGCGGAACAGCTGGTGGCGCTCGGCGGCCCGGTCGTCCAGGGACTCCAGGGCGGGCGGCAGCACGGGTGCCAGCTCGGGCAGCAGAGCGCGCAACGCGCCCGCGACCGGCGACAGGCCGACGCTCGCCAGCGAGTCGCCGGTGCCGCGCAGCGCCTCGATCAGCGGGCCCAGCGGGAACGGTTCCCGGATGCGCCGGGCGCCGCCGCGCAGCAGCCGCCTGCCGGCCATCACGGGCAGCGCCGCGAGTTCGGCCAGCAGCCTGCTCTTGCCGATGCCGGCCTCGCCTTCGAGCACGACCACCGCGGGCGGCCGGCTCACCGCCGCGACCAGGCGGCGGAGCTCCTCCTCGCGTCCGATCAGGATGGGGGAGATCACCCGTCCCGCGGCCGTGTCGCCGTCCGCCATCGAGACCACCTCCGCTCACCCGGTCGTGATGAATTACCGCATTTGCGATCATTCATACCGTAAGCACCCTCGGGCAAGGGCTGTCACCAGGGCACCATCCCGGCGTCCGCGAAGAACGCGCCGGTCGGGCCGCCGTCCGGCAGGGTGGAGAGCCGGATCGCGACCGTTGCCTCCTGCTCGGGCGTGCGCACGCCGCGGAAGCCGTTGAGGCCGGTCGCGAGGAAGCCGGGGCAGGCGGCGTTGATCGGGATGCCGGTGTCCCGCAGCTCTCTGGCGTACTGGAGGGTGACGGCGATCGAGGAACGTCTTGGACGGTGAATACGCCACCGACAGCGGGCCCACCACGGCCAGGTCGGTGGACGTGCTCCGCCGGGTGAGGGAGCCGACGCCGCATCGTTGACCAGCGCGTCGAGCCGCCCGGCGCGCTCCACGACGCGAGCCGGGCCGCGGCGGCCACGCACCCGCCTACACCTGCTGCACCAGGGCTGGCGGGCCAACCGGTGCCGCAGGCCCACTCGCGGCACCGTAGGCCACCAGTGGACGATCTTCCAGGCCGAGGCCTCGGGGCAGCTCCATCCGCCGACGCGACCGGCTTGGCGGCATCCTCGACGAATACTCACACGCCGCTTGATCTGCACGGACGGAATTTTCTGCAGGCGCAAGGCCGGAGCGCGCTTCTCCTGAGATGGGCGGGCGGGGGCTCGTCTTTCATGTCGGGCGACATCCGTAGCTGTCGCCCGAATCCGACCCCAGACCAGCCCGGCTCCCTATGGGTCGGAACGTTGCTGTGCGCTTGGGGAGACTCTGCCTAGCTGGAGATGGTGACCTTGGATCCGTAGCAGCCGCGTGTGATCACGACGTAGTACCGTCCCGACAGGTCTCCGGGGGCGTCGCCAGCCTCCGGGACTTTTCCATCCACTTTCGTGCCGGCGTTGATCGAGCGGTACTTGACGACGTCGTCGCTGTCGTAGTCCCTGATCTCCATGTGCGTGATGCACGGGCCTGCGATCAGCGAATAATTGACTGAGCGCGTGGTGGGGTTGGCATTGATTGGTCCCGTGTTCTCCAGCGAATTGCACGAGGACGCACCCGCCCTAACGGAGCACCACGCCAAGGCTGCAGGCATCCCATTCACGGCGCTGGCGCCAGCGCCGTGAATGCGATGTCTTCAGCGAAAAGGGCCACGGTGGAACGGCTAAATCTGCCCACGTCAGTCCCATCTGAGATGTGGAACGGGGGTCCGGGTGGCGCCCGGCGCTGAGAACTGATTATTCGTGTGGCCCCTAGATGGAACCTGTATTGATCCTGTACTGATCCGCATGGGTGGGCCTTCTTGCTGGACTGCAATCGATCATGTGGGTTGATGGCTGCGGGTGCCGAATATGTTCGTCCGCGCAGGTCGTAGGCAGAATGGGCGATCTCGGGCCAGTGAGTGTTTTGAGTGCCTCGGCGAACGGCATGATGATCGGTGGTGCTGCGCTTGGCCTACCTCACGGTGACGACCGTCTTCTCATTTCTGCGGCTGCTGTCCGTGAGCGATCGCGAGAAGGACATTCGAGATCTGTGTGCTCTGGCATCAGCTGACCGTTCTGCAACGGCAAGTGAACAAAGCCCGCGTTCGCACGGGAGGACCGGTTCCGCCTCGCGGGGCTGCTGCATCCTCTGCCCGATGGACACCTTGCGCCGCCTCACATTGCTGATCCGCTCTGACACGATCCTGCGCTGGCATCATGATCTGTCGCGGCGCCGGCACGCCATAGCCGGTGCTCATCGGCGGCGGGGACGCCCGCGAACCGTCCGTCTCATCCGCGCCCTGATGCTGCGGCTGGCCCGGGAGAACTCCTCGTGGGGATACCGGCGGATCCACGGAGAGCTGGCCGCGCTCGGCATCAAGGTCGCTGCCTCCACGGTCTCGGGATGCTCAAAGCCCACGGCATCGATCCATCTCCAGAACGGGCACACACCGCCTGGACCGACTTCTTGCGCGGCCAGGCCCATGCACTGCTGGTCTGTGACTTCTTCGAAGTTTGCACACTCTTCTGGGTGAGCCCGACCCGGACTTCGGCACGAAGCTGGACGAGATCGCGTGCGCCCTCACCCACCGCCCCGAGCGCTCCTGCGCCTTCGACCGGGACAGGCTGGGCACCCGCCAGGCAACCGAACCGGTTGCCGACCACCTACCGCCGTACCCAGGGCGTGCGGTACTTCCACGGCTGCTACTCCGTTGGTGATGATCTGTTGTGGGGCGTCAACCGGGTGCGCAAGGGTATCGACCACACCTTGGCCGCCCTGAAATCGATCCGGCCCGCTCGTCCCGACGGCGCACCGATCTACGTGATCCTGGACAATCTGTCGGCGCACAAGAACTGGCGCATCCGCACCTGGGTCAAGAAACACAAGGTCAAGCTACTGTTCACATCGACCCAAGCCTCCTGGGCCAACCCGATCGAGGCCCACCTCGTCCTCTGCGCCACTCCACCCTGGCCAGCTCCGACCACCCGAATCACGCCATCCAGACCCGAGCCCTGCACTCCTCCCTGCGCTGGCGCAACGCCAACGCCCGCCATCCCGACGTGTTCGCCGCTCAACGCCGCGAACGCGCCCGCATTCGCAGCGAGAAGGGCATCCGCTGGGATGGTCGGCCCGTCACACCGGCAGCCTGGCCCCTTCACCCAACCCGGTGATCGTTTCCGGTCACAGCACCAGCAGTGATCGTCCGTGCCGCTGAGCCGGCGCTCGTTCAGCGGCCGATGCTGTCCAGTTCGGCCACATCCTCCTCGGACAGGGACAGTCCGGCGCCCGCGATGTTCTCGCGCAGGTGGACGGTGGAGGACGTGCCTGGGATGAGCAGAATGTTCGGCGAGCGCCGTAGCAGCCAGGCCAGCGCGACGGACATCGGCGACGCCTCCAGTCGGCTCGCGACTTGAGACAGTGTCTCGGACTGGAGCGGTGTGAAGCCGCCCAGGGGAAAGAACGGCACGTAGGCGATGTTGTCGGCGGCGAGCTGGTCGACGAGGTCGTCATCGTGGCGGTGGGCGAGGTTGTACATGTTCTGCACGCACACGATCGGGGCGATTTCGCGCGCCTCGGCGACCTGCTCCGCGGTGACGTTGCTGACCCCGAGGTGGCGGATCAGACCCTCTCGCTGGAGGTCGGCGAGCGTCTCGAACGCCTCGGCGATCGAGCCAGGTTGGAGGCCTTGTGCGTCGCCCATGCGCATGTTGACCAGGTCCAGGCTCTCAACGCCGAGGGAGTCGAGGTTCTCGTGGACCTGCTTGCGCAGGTCCTCGGGACGCCGGGCGGTGGGCCAGCCGCCCTGCGCGTCGCGGGTCGCGCCCACCTTGGTGGCGATGAACAGCGACTGCGGGTAGGGGTACAGCGCTTCGCGGATCAGCTCGTTCGTCATGCGCGGTCCGTAGGCGTCGCTGGTGTCGATATGGGTGACCCCGAGGCTGACCGCCTCGCGCAGGACGACCAGGGCGCCGTCGCGGTCGGCGGGCGGGCCCATGACCCACGGGCCGGCGAGCTGCATCGCGCCGTAGCCGAACCGGGTGACGATCGAATCACCGAACGTCCAGGCGCCGCCGGGGAGGGATGTGGATGGCGTGGTCATCGTCGTGCCTTTCGCTTCCTGCTGGGGGGTTGGTATCTCCTGGCCCCTTGCACAAGCATTGGAGATATGCTTCCCAATGGGAAGTAGGCACTCGAGAGTGCGTAACTAACTCTGAGGGTGAGGGGCGAGATCAGTGGCGACGACGAAGGCCGCCGAGAAGGCGCAGGCCAAGGCGGAGTACAACGCGTTCCTGGCGGTGTGCCCCAGCCGTCAGCTCCTCGACCGGATCTCCGACAAGTGGGTTGTCCTGATCCTGTGCGCTCTGGGCGGCGAATCAGCAGGCGTTGCCGGGCCGGTGGGCGCGTCACCCGCCCCGAAGGCGATGCGCTTCTCCGAGCTCGCCCGGCTGCTGGCCGGCGTCAGCCAGAAGATGCTGACCCAGACCCTGCGGGCCCTGGAACGCGACGGCCTGCTCACCCGCACCGTGACCCCCACAGTGCCCGTCACCGTCACCTACGAGCTGACCGACCTGGGCCTCTCACTCCACCACCTGACACGCGAGCTCAGATGCTGGGCACAGACCCACATGGACCATGTCCTGGCCAACCGTGACAAGCACGACGCACAAACCTCCTAGCGGAACAGCCCCTGACACCCCCCAGGCGGCCGGCCGAGCAAGCTCTCGAAACGTTGGTTCTTGAAGGCTCGGCACCCGGCCGACGTCGCCGGACGCCGTGATCGACAGCGGTCAGCCCGGCTGCCCCAGTGATCCCCGATGCCGAAGATGGAGCGCCCGATTGGCCCAGTCCGGCATGGTGGTCAGTCATGACCGTCATGTGCAGCGCCACCTCAATACGGCAACCGTTGCCGAAGGTCGCGGAGACGTGCCTGGACCTCCCCTGAGGCGCTCACCAGGCTGAAGACGGCGTCGAGCGCTGCGATCGCCGCGACGTACTGGGTGATCAGTTCGGCGGACTCCGCGCTGAGGTGGATGGTGCACGCGTCCGGCCCGTTTGGCTCGATCTCTCCAGGGAGGTGAGCGAATAGCCGGGCCAGCAGTTGGTCGGCACTGAGCGCCACCTCGACACGGGCGGTGTGGCGGTATCTGGCGGTGGCGAAGGACCGGGTGAGGTAGGTGGCCGGGTCGGGTGCGGGCAGCGGACGCGGGAGGAAACGGTCGGGCAAGGGGCGAGGGTGCGTGATCCGGTCAACTCGGAAGGTACGCCAGCCCGCCCGATCGCGATCGTAGGCGATCAGGTACCACCGGCCCGCCACGGTGACCAGATGGTGCGGCTCGACGCGGCGCGTGCTGCCCGCGTCGGAGCGGTCGAGATAGGTGAAGGTCATCACCTGGATGTCGCGGCAGCACGAGGCGAGAACGGCCAGGGACACCGGGTCGACGCGGGGAGCGCCGCGCGCGGGTATGGCTACGGTAGTGCCCCCGACAGCCGACAGCTTGGGGCGCAGCCGGGGCGGCAGGACCCGTTCCAGCTTCGCCAAGGCCCGGATCGAGCTCTCCTCGATCCCTCCGATGCTGCTGCCCGCCGCCGTGACCAGTCCGAACGCGACCGCGATCGCTTCCTCATCGTCCAGCATCAGCGGCGGCAGGTTCCGACCGGACAACAATCGATAGCCGCCTGCGATGCCAGTGATGCTCTCCACGGGATAGTCGAGCGTGCGCAGCCGGTCGATGTCGCGGCGTACGGTGCGACCGCTGACGCCGAGCCGGTCGGCGAGTTCGACGCCCGACCATTCGCGTCGGCTCTGCAGAAGAGACAGCAGGCGCAGCAGCCGCCCCGGCAGATCCTGACGGGATGACCCAGCTTTTTTGCTCACAGATTCAGCATGGCCCTTGTTGTGGACAAGATGTGTCCTCAAGGCCTTCTAGCTTGGGCGGCATGAACACCAGGCAACTCGCCGAACGCACGCGCGGCCCGCTGTACCTGCCCGGCACCGAGGGATACGACGAGCAGCGGCTCGGCTTTCAGCTCCTCGAACCGCACAAACCCTCAGTGATCGTGGCCGTGACCGGAACTCAGGATGTGCAGGCCGCAGTCGAATTCGCCGCCGAGACCCGCTCACCGCTGGCGGTGCAGGCCAGCGGCCACGGCCTCGCCGCTCCGACCGAGGGCGTGCTGATCAACACGCGCCGCATGTCCGGCGTGCGCGTCGACCCGCAGACCCGCGTCGCGTGCATCGAGGCGGGCGCGACCTGGCAGCAGGTGATCGAGGCGGCCGCGCCACACGGCCTGGCACCGCTTTCGGGCAGTTCCCCCGGTGTGGGCGCGGTCTCCTACACACTGGGCGGCGGGGTGGGCCTGCTGGCCCGGCGGTACGGCTTCGCCGCCGACCACGTGCGCCGCATCGACCTGGTCACCCTCGACGGACGACTCCATCAGGTCACCGCGGACTCCGACCCCGACCTGTTTTGGGGACTGCGCGGTGGTGGCGGCAACTTCGGCGTGGTCACCGCAATGGAGATCGACTTGGTCCCGGTCGCCCGCATCTACGGCGGCAGCCTGTCCTTTGAGGTCGAACAGGTACCCGACGTGCTGGAGGCATGGCACCGCTGGACCGCCACCATGCCCGATGAGATGACCTCGGCGGTGTCCACCCTGACCTACCCAGACCTGCCGATGTTGCCCGAACCCCTGCGAGGGCGCCAGGTCGCCCAGATCGCCATCTCCTACGCCGGCCCGCAGGAGGACGGGCGCCGGCTGGCCCAACCGCTGCGTTCGCTCGGGCCCATTCTGCGAGACACGCTCCGCGAACTTCCCTACGCCGACTCCGGCACCGTGTTTGACGAGCCCGACCAACCTCACGCCTACCGGTCGCGAAACGTCCTGGTGAACGACCTCGGCCCGCGGGACCTGGCAGATCTGACGAAGGCCGCCGGCCCTTCAGCTCCGGTCATGACCGTGGTGGGAGTACGGCACCTGGGTGGCGCTCTCGCTCGCGAACCCCGCACCCCCAACGCCATCGGGCACCGGGACGCCACCTATGCGGTGTGGGTCCTGTCACCGGTGCAAGCCGGTGAACAGCAGGTAGTACGTGAGACACACCGCGCCGCTCTCGCGCCGTTTGCCGGTGACGCGCTCGGATGCTCCCTCAACTTCACCTTCGGCCCGCTCAGCGGGGACGAGATCCGCTCTGCGTTCGCACCCGCGGACTACGACCGGCTCGTCAAGTTGAAGACCCAGTACGACCCGCACGGCCTGCTCCACGCCAACCACTCCTTCCCCCTCGCCGGGTAGAACCCCCACAGGCCGATCACTTGGGCCAGCACGTCGTCGTACAGCCAACGATGCGAGCTGAGGAGACCCGAGAAGCTGATTCGCAGTTCAGAGCCCATATGGCGACCATGTGACCGCCGCCACCCTGCGGGTCAAGAGCGCCGGCCTGGCCACGTTCCAGGAGAGCGACACCTCCTGTCGCTACGCCTGCAAGACAAGGTGTCCGGTGCCGAGGCCCTGGTAGGTGTACGTGGTCAAGGCCGACGCAGAAATTGCGGCGTAGGGCATGATCGGATCATGCCCTACGGCGTCAGACCTCGACGTAGAACGGATCGCCGTCGAGCACCCGGTGCTGCTTATAGAACCCGGCGACCAGGCCGCCTTGGCGGTTCTGCTCACGTTTCGGGAACCCAGGACCAGCCGCGCGCCTCTTTCGGGGGTTGTGGCCGCCTTCATGGGTTGTAGCGGAACCAAGACTGGTGGTTGTGCATCCAGTCGGAGGAGCGCCACTCGATCATTATCGAATGTTAGCCATCACCGACTTTCTGGTTTGCTCGCGCAACTCAGCTAGCGAACCCGGGCCCTCTTCTGGCATGGACCTGTAATACTCAAGGATCGCCCGCAGCTGTCGCTGCCGCTTCCACCTAGTACTCACGTTGGGCGCTGCAAGGGCAAGTAGCGCAAGAAACACCGCTGGCATGGCCTCACGAAGGCTTTTTGCCACGCTGAGCTTTTCCACCCTGGTGGAGATCGTCCTCACCCATCCGTTGATGGCGTACCGCGAGGCCACGACAACCCCGCTCGCCCGAAAAGCAACAGCTGTTGCCAATTTGAACAACTTGCCTGGCCGGTCGTTGATCAGACCGGTCAATTCCTCTGCGCGCCCGGCGGCTTCCTTCGGATCGCGAAGCTGAAGATAGGCGGCACGGCGGACTAGCTTCTTGGCGAGCCAGGGCGACACCTCGCAGGTCTCGTTCACGAGCAGCCCGAGCAGCACACCGAGGAAGATCTCCCAGCTGGTCAACGAGCACCCCTGGCCAGCCCCTGAAGCCAAGACGGAGGGGCGAAGCCGAACGCCGTCTTGGGCCGCAGCGCCGCAGGGCGGCGCTGCTCGAGCAGCTCGCGAGCGGCGGGGACGCCTTCGCCGGTCAGGGAGTAGTAGCGGCGCCGGGGGCCGGGGTTGTCGGGTTCGAGCTCTTCCCAGCGTCGTTCGATCCATCCGGCTTCGTGGAGCCGGTCGAGAGCGCGATAGACCGTGGGGCCGTTGCGCCTTGTGGCCTTGATGATGGCCCAGCCGTGCAGCTCTTCGTCCTTCTGGTGCGCTCGGAGGAGCGCTTCGAGGACATCGAGGGTGGGTCCGGTGACCCGTTCGATCCCTGCCATACCTCTAACGTACCTAGGTACATTAAGGAGTGCGCGGCGACTTGCTGACCGCCGTCTCTGTGGGGCATTCGGCCTTCCATACATGCCTGCCGACATGCCGAACCCGTGCCGAAGAGCATGTGACGAGCATGAACTCGGCCGTTCTCACCTCACAGAGGAGCTCGGAAAGCCAAGAAACCCCTGGTCAGATAGGGTGTGGAGTGGTAGGGCGCCCGGGGCTCGAACCCGGAACCTACCGATTAAAGCGGATCCGACCTTCGTCGTGCATGAGGTATTTGAGCAGGGCGGATGGGTATGGATCAAGGGCTGGGATGATCTTGGCCCGTAAATGGCCCGCATCACACCGGGAACAACCCGGTGTGATGCACCCCGTCGGTGCCTGACACGATGTCGCGCATGGCAAACAGGCTGGTAGAGATCCATGTCCCGCTGGTACCGCGAGAAGGAGTTCCGAAGTCCGAATATCAATTTCCATGGATCGATGAGATCGAAGAGTTCCTGGCCGAGCTGGAAGAATCCGACGAGGTCGAGGTGTTCGACGACGGAGAGGAATGGGGAGGCATCTACATCTTCTTCATCACCGGAGCGGACGAAGCTGCCCTGCTGGGAGCTGCATCGAAGGTGGGCAAGCTCGACGGAGTTCCACCTGGCATCTACGCGATGGTTACAGATGATGAGGCGGAGGAGTTTGGTCTCGGGCGTCGGGTGGGTCTTCCGTTGTCGGACTGACCTCGCGGATCCCCACGTAGGGCTGATCCCGTGGAGCGTGTGCCTGTGCCGTGCCAAAACTCGTCCATGGCATCTGGCCTGGCCTTCTATCCTCGGCACTCGTGTGTCTACGCCTGCTGTATCTGCTAATGGTCCGGTTGTTCGGCTGGTTGACGCTACTCGCGCGGGGCGACACTTCCAAGAACGTGGAGATCTTGGTGCTGCGTCATGAAGTCGCCGTCCTACGTCGTCAGGTCTCCCGACCGCGACCGGACTGGGCCGACCGAGCGCTGCTGGCCGCACTGGCGCGACTGCTACCCACGCAGCTTCGCCTCCATAGGATCGTGACACCGGGCACCTTGCTGGCTTGGCACCGTCGACTGGTCAGCCAACGCTGGACGTACCCCAACGCAACCGAACGTCCACCGATCCCGAATGAACTGCGTGAGCTGGTGATCCGGCTGGCCAGAGAGAACCCACGATGGGGGCACCGACGGATCCAGGGTGAACTACTCGGCCTCGGCCATCAGATCGGGGAGGGCACCATCCGCCGCATCCTCACCGCGGCCGGCCTCGGCCCAGCACCACGCCAGACCGCGCCAACCTGGCGACAGTTCCTCACCTCGCAAGCCTCCGGCATCCTGGCCTGCGACTTCCTGCACGTCGACACGGTGTTCCTCAAACGCCTGTACGTCCTGTTCGTCATGGAGATCGAGACACGCCGCGTGCACCTGCTGGGCATCACCTCCAACCCGACCGGCGCCTGGACCACCCAGCAAGCCCGGAACCTGCTGATGGACCTGGACGAGCGCGCCGGCGCGTTCAGGTTTCTCATCCGAGACCGTGACGGCAAGTTCTCCCACTCATTCGATGAGGTGTTCACCGCCAATGGCGTGCGGGTCATCAAGACGCCCATACGGTCGCCACGGGCGAACGCGTTCGCGGAGCGGTTCGTGAGAACGCTACGCCGTGAGTGCCTCGATCACCTGCTCATCCATGGTGAGCGCCACCTGCGTAAGGTCCTGGCCGAGTACGAACACCACTTCAACCATCATCGCCCGCATCAGGGCCGTTCGCTGCGCCCGCCGCTGCACGCTGCCAGCAAGCTGATCGACATGACTTCCCGGATTCACCGTCGAAGGACCGTCGCAGGTCTGATCAACGAGTACCGCAGAGCAGCCTGATCACCCGGTAAATGCCCAGATCAGCAGCAGTGTCCGCGTTTTGCACCGCACAGGCAGTGGCGATGATCCCTCGGCGACCCGGGGGAGCGGTGAAATCATGATCCCCAACCGGATGGTCTGGCATTGGTCTGCCAGGGGCCTGTTGATCTTCGTTGACTCGACCGGTGGATCAAGGAAGGTGCTGGCAGGGCGCCCGGGGCTCGAACCCGGAACCTACGGATTAAAAGTCGACAGCCCTTGTGTCGGGCCCTGTCGTTCTGTGCTGCGATGTGCCGCTTTGGTCACCGGTTTCATCCTCCGAAATGTCCGAGAATGGCAACCAGTGGTGCGCCGTACCACATGCTGAAGAGCATCCAACGAGCAACGACAGGGTGGGCGCCGTCCCTCGACCGTTCTCATTTTGCCGTTCCTTCATCTCCCGCGGGAGCTGGTACCTGGATCCACGGCCGAAGACGGGACGCGAGGCTCGACGACGAACCCAGGCTCGCCCCCACCGTCGTCACACGCAGCCCCACGGGCGCCGCGACGCCGACAGCAAACGTCCATCCAAATCTCCTTCTCGGTCTGAGCTGCGGTCAGGCATCGTCCTTGGTGTTGGGAAGCACATACTCCACGGCCTTCTTCGCTAGGTGAAGAGGGAAGGGAAGGGCCAGGGGCGCGTCGATGTCGGGTGCGTGGCGCAACTGGTGGACGCAGGCGGCCCACTCGCCGGGCTCTTCTCCGCGTTGGCAGGCGAGGACCGCGATCTCCAGCAGATTGGGGTTGAAGGCGTTCTTGTCGGTGTCCCGGACTTCCTTGCCCGTCCGGTCAATCCGCGCACCCTCCTTCCGTGCCTTGATGGACGCCTTCTTCGCGGTGCCGGGTCTATCCGTGGAGCTGTAGAAGACCCGTTCGCCGTGCGTCTCGGTGAGGGGCCAGAGGCCGGCCGGGATCCCGTGGTTGCCGTCCGTGGCGTACCACTGAGGGGTTTCGTCGCGGCTGCTGTCCCTCACCCGCAGGAGACGCAGCCGGTTCCCCCAAAGGACGACGGGCACGGGGGCGCCGTCGTCGACCCAGATGTGATCCCGCATGACCATGCCGTTGTTCAGCCACGGCCAGCCCCCACGGAGATTTTGCGCATGCACCATGAAGAGCGTCGGCCGATCGCGTAGCTGCGCCAGCAGCGGCCGGAGAAAGGCAGCCGTTCTCCTCTGCAAGTTCTTCTGCTCTTTGTCCCACTGGGAGAAGGAGCTCTGGGTGCCGTCCTCGGCAGCTTCGTCGTCCGCCGCGATCTCGCCTGCGGAAGCGTGGGAGTCGACGCCTTTGGCCAGCCACAGCAGGTACTCGGGGTAGGGTGCCCAGCGGCGTTCGTCCTCGATCCAGCCCGACACTCCGCGCACGCCGTCGGCCGGACGCACTCTGATGGCGAGTAGTTGCCGGATGGCCTGGCGGGTAGGGCCGTCCTTCCTGCGTTTCGCCATCCATACCGCGACATACTGCAGGTCCCCTGGGAATGTGTCCACGAAGGTGTGCCGCGGGAAGCGTGAGGCTCCGAGTTGTCGAAACGCGTCGATCCACGCCATCTTCGCGCGGTGGGGACGGTTCTTTATCAGAGCCTTGTCTACGGCGGTTTGGAGGAACTGCGTGATCACTCCGGCGTCGGCGTAGCCCAGCCGGACGGCGAACTTCGAGTCGGAACGCTTGATCTTGAAATCCTTCTCGATCTCTACCAGTGCGACCAGCGGCCTGGGTCCGGTCTCGTCGTTAATGGCGTCCGCGATCTCGCTCCGCCGCTTGGCGATAGCCTCGCCCAACTGTTCGCTGCTGGGTGTCTTGGCGGCGCTGACCTCCAGCGCGGCGCCGATGTCCCCGGTGGGCCGTACTTGCAGGATCACGTCGAGCTCAGGCGTTCGCCAGGTGAGGGTTTTCTCCGCGCCGTCCGGAGCGGGCAGGTCGAGCAATCTGCTTAGGGACGTGACCAGGGCGTCGCGGGTCGCTTCTTCCTGCCAATGGACGCGGGCGACCAGCGGTGCGCCATCGAGTGCCTCCCGGAGCAATCGGCGTCGTTCGACGGCCTCCCTGACCGCCTGCTCCGCCTTCATGTGCTCCAGACTCCGCACGCGATCGGCCTCGGCTACCTTCCTGGGTGCCAGGAGCTTCTTCGGCGCGTTGGACGGCTTGGTGGGCCAAGGAGCGCGACGGCAAGCGGGGGCACGGGTGAACTCGGGGGAGATTGCCTCGTCGATCCACGCCATGAGCGGCACTCTGTCCGCGGACATGAGCCCGGCGCCCACTCCGTGGGTTCCCATGGTCGTATGGTGGGGAATTCCTGCCCTGATGCCCGCGAGTCCCTCCAGGTATTTTCTGGGATTCCTCCCCAGATCCGCCGCGTCCACCGCGGAGCGCACCAGGCTGGCTGCTGGGAGCAGGTCGGGCCTGTCGATGGACCGCCACGTGTGCTCGGCTCTCCAGGAGTCGTAGCGAAGCTGGTGGATCGCGATCCGGGTGCTGTCTCCCGATACTCCAGGCCACTGCGTGTCGGTGATCACGTGCACGGACGCCGACCGGCCTGCTGTGTAGACGGTGCCCTGGGCGTTCACTTCGGTCACCCAGCGCCGGACGCCCGTCCGCACGTGCAGCCGGAACTGCGAGGTGAACGGCACGGTCTGCACCGTGATGGTGATGACGTAGGAGAACAGTGCCCCTGGTGTTTCCGACAGATCGCCACGCGGGGGCCATGAAACGAGTTGCGCTCTCCGGTCGGTGGTCGGGGTCTCGAGAAACGACCAGGAACGTCCGTTCGCTCCCCTGAACTCGCCATGCCGCTGGATGAGGCGGGCCACGTAGTCGGGAAGCAGGTGGTACAAGGGTGGTTCGGGCTGGGCGGTCTCCCCATCGCCCAAGACACGCCCGGCCAGGTCGGCGAACTTGGTCTGCCATGGTAGGGCGGTTCCCATGAGCAGGCCATAGGCGTGCTCACGGAGGTCCTCCTCGCCACGCATGCCGAGGAGCCAGACCCCCAGCAGCCCTCGGACGATCCGGTCGTCCACGGGGTGATGGGCGTAGAGCCACGGGACATCGTCCTCTATGGAGGCCCGCTGGCCCACCGAGATCACATCCGGTGCGGCCAGGGGAAGGAGCGCATTGAGTGACCTAATGGGAAAGGTCTTCACCTTGTCGGTGGGGGTGTCGCCGAGCCCCGACCGATGGGCCTTCTCGAACGCCGCCCGTAGCTCTTTAGGGACATGCAGGACCTGGAAGGGCTTGACCAGTGAGTTCTCTGAGGGCTGGTAGGCGGTCAGGGTGATCGACTCGTACTTCATCGCCATCTCCTCTCGTCGCCATGGAGGGGGACGGCCTTGGGAGACTGCAGGAGAAGCTCTTTCAGGCCGTCGTAGAGCGGCCGGTAGAGGGCGCCCGCGAGATAGATGTTCGCCTCGGTCGCCGGGAGCCGGTGCGGAGGAGCGGGACGGCGCTGCCAATCCGGCGCGTCCCCGAAATATGGGGCCAGGACGTCGCGCATGCTGACCAGCAGACTGGAGCGCGGGCTATCCCCTCGAAGCCCCGCGGCGCGCTTGGGTGCGAAGGCCGCGTCCACGAAATGCACGCGAGCACCCACGCCGCCCCGGGTCAACCGGCCGATCACCTGCCACATCACCACGAGCAGATCCCACGTGAGGTACTCGCGGTCGCTGTCGCTCAGTCGTTTCCACATCAGCTGCCGGTTGGCAAGCCAATGCAGCTCCCTGCGGGCCTGCTTCCGCCATTCCAGGCCGGCGGCGTCCAGCGACATGGCGCTCTGGACGAGCTCGTCGAAGGTACCGCCGGGACGGGTACGGCGGACGGTCAGGTCGTTGAGCGCGTGGATGAGCACGCTGACGTCGCTAGGTGTGGGAAGGGGACGGGCCAGGAAGTAGACCGATCCGAAGAGGGCCTTCTCCTGATCGTTGAGAATGTTGTGTCCTCGTTCGACCGACTGGAGCGGTGCGACGAGGATGGTGTGCTTGGTCGCGCCGAAGGTGGCGAGGTCGCCACGACGGAGCGTGGAAGCGTCTCGGCTCATGTCCTGGTCGTGCCGCGGGACGTCGGCGGCTTCTTCGTCGTCAGAGATGAGGACGCAGATCCTGTCCCTCCACTCTCTAAAGCTCTGGAGAGCTCGGCCCGCTTCTTTGGCGTCTTTGTAGCTGCCGGTGAGTACGAGCAGATGCTGACGGGCGGGCGGCAGGTTTTCGAGTTCTTGCGTGAACCTGGAACGCCCGCCTCGGTCCGCCGGATCCGGATCGGCGAGGCCGCGAAGCATCTTCCACAACACGTCGTTCCGGTCGGACGACGTGCCGGAGAGCTGCAGGGGTCTCATGGGGTCCCGTGGTGAGGCGTCCTGGACTGCGTCATAGACAAAGGACGTGAACATGGCGATCTTTGGGATGGAGGGTTTCTTCGGCTCCTCTACGCGTGCCTTGGCATGCAGCACCGCCTTCACCGGCTCGGCCAGGTGGTAACGGGTGGATGCGCCTGCCCAGCTCGTTCCGGACATCAGCACCACATTGGGTCCATGGCTGCCGTCCACGGCGTGCAGAGTGGGAAGAACGGACAGAAGCTCGCGGCCCACCCCTGTGCACCGGATGAACCTCAGCTCGCCCGTCTTCGCATAGACGTCCCTGGCGTCGGGGATGAACTGGAACGCCAGGATGTTGCCCATGGGCGACTCGGGGATCACCGGAGCGTAGTCGGTCGGGGAGCTGTGGTAGAGCGCGTTGGCGGAGGGATCGAGATTGAGCGCGATCTCCACTCTGGGCCAGAGCGTCGTCAGTAGGTTCAGCCGGTCATGCAGGATCGCGACGAGCAGCGTGAACTCGAACCTGCGGCGTTCCCGACGGAGCTCCTCTTTGACGTTTTCCCTTACCTCGGCGTTCGGATCGTTGCCGGAGAGCTCCTCAGGGTCACGCAAGCCCGCGAGCTGGGCAAGAAGGGCGTTGAGCTCCTCGGCCACCCTCGGGCTGCCCGGCCTGCTGGTGACCAGGCGTCGGGCGAGCTCCGCCAGTTGGAGCGTCTCCCTGGCTGGCGCGTCGTCGGAGAGCTCGGCCTCGTCATTGTCGCCAACCGGATCGTCACGGAAGCCGTCGAGTATCTTCAGGATCGCTTCGCGTCGCTTGTCGCGGGACTCCTGAGCGACGCCAGGGTCCTGGCTCAGGTAGGCCAGCAGCTTCGCGCTCGCCTCCTGCCTCGTCTCATGCTTGGGGTTCACCCACTCGGCTGCTGACGGAACACGGTCGGGCAGCCGGGTCGCGGGCCACTGGCCCACGAGCTCGAGCTGGAGCGACCAGACGGTGAAGAGATCCGACCCCAGCCAGTCGCGAAGTTCGTCGTCACTCACGATCATGGCGTAGATGCGATTGGCCGCGGTCGAGACGGTGTCCAGCGCGGCGGTCCATTGCTGGACCATCTCGTTGGAGAGCTGGATGCGGCCCTCGCGTGCCAACTCGGCGACGTTGTGCCGGTTGATCTCGTCCAGCCAGGAGTCGTCGCCCCGCTTGTACAAGGTCGCGGTCGGGGCGAAGAGGTGATCCAACCTGATCTGGACCTGGTCGGCTTCATCCACGATCAGTAGGTCTGCGGTCCTGCAGGCCAGCTCCAGGTAGCGGATGCGTTCAGGGTTCTGCTGAACGGGCACCGACGAGACCGTGAGAGCCTCAGGAGTGGCGACCCAGATGGTCGCCTCGCGGAGCCCTCGTGCGGCATCGTGCCTCGGACAGTGGCTCCAGATCGGACATCCCCGCCGGGGCTTCCGCTTCTCCTCCGTGAGGTCGGCCGCGGATTCGCCCCCTTGGGGGGGTGGTCCAGCGGGATCAGCGACTGGCATGGAGCCTCCTGGTACGGCAGAGGCCCGTCCGCCTCCGCACCCCGCAGCGCGCTGAGCGGGCAGGCGGTGCTCAGGTAGGCGAACGCGGCATCCTGATGTAGGAGGGGCAGCGGAGAGACCTGCCGGAGCCGCCGGTGCAGCCGTCTGGTGTGCTGGTCACGGGTGGATGCTCCGATGAGGGGGATCGCGTGCAGCCTGTCCCATCCGGTGTACGCCTTGACGCCTTCCTCGATCTTTCGGTCGGCGGCCTCACGCAACTTGTTGAAGCCCTGTGCCACACGGAGTGCCTCGGCGACATCGCCGACGACGAGGACGACGCGCTGTCCCAGTTCGGCCACGGCGTGCGTGGCGAGGATGTCGCGCAGTGTGCTCTTGCCCACTCCTGGAATCCCGATGAGGTTGAGCAGACCGTCGACGACCAGCCGATCGGCTTTGGCAAAGCGCCCGCTCTCCTCGTCCAGCGTGGAGAGCTGCATGCCGAGATACCGTGATTCCCAGTCGGTGAGCGCCTTGGACTGGCCCTGATTCGGCTGGTCGAGCTCCGCCATCTTCTTGGCGGTCTGCCGGAGCGATTCCACGGGTTGGTTGAAGGGCTCCTGGAGGTGCTGGGGCTCCAGAGGGAGACGGGAGTTCACCGGAGGCGGCAGGTCTTCGGGGATGGTGATGTGCTGAGCACCGATGGTGCGCCCATGGAAGAGATGCGGACCCGGATCCGCAATGGTGATTCGGCTCGTGGTGAAGGGCGGGGCAGAGCTCAGAAGGGCGTCGTACATCTCCAGGCGATGCGCCGCGAGCGAGGGTTGTTTCCGAACCGCCGGCCAGGCCAGGCTTTCCGCGAAGTCGTACGCGCGGTCCCGCTCCGGCAGGTGCCGGTACCGCAGCAGGGCGGAACGCCATACCTCTCGCCGGTGCATGGACTCCAGGTGGTACCGGGCTGCGCGCAGGATACGGCGGAGCCTGTCGTCCGGCCCGCCCGCGACAAGGCCTCGGGCGCGAGAGAAGGGATACCCGCCGAACAAGGGCCACCCGTCGATAGGAGCGAGCTGCGGGCTGACCAGCTCGATGACACGGAGCCCAAGCTCAACGGTGTAGTCGAGCCTCTTGCGGAGATCGTCGTATTCAGCGGCTTCCGCAGCAGGGATGGCCGACAACGCGTCACGGAGGTGGTTGCGAAGGTTACGCATACGAGCCTCTCAGTATTCGACGTCCCTGAGCGGGCTTGGGGGTTGGCGACTGGAGCCTTCCGATGTGCGGAGCCGGTGGGGCGCGATGACGAACTCGCGGATCGGCCGTGCGGCGTGGTGGAGATCCTCGGCGACATGGCGTACGGCGCCGACCAATACGTTGCGGTGGCCGCGACACTTCGTGGTCTCGCACTGCCAGCGATCTCCGGAATCGCCTCTGACGGGCACCAGGACCAGGCCGCAATGGGCACAGACGGCTATCTTTTCCGCGGAGCTGAAGTATCGCTCGTGAACGCGGAGGTAGAGGATGTTGATCAGCTCGTCGGTCACCTGGACGCCGCCGATCCGCTCCAGCTTCAGGAAGGCGATGTCCTCGCGGGACAGTACGGGATTGTCTATCAGTCGTTCGAGCAATGCCGGGAAGCCGTCGGGATGACCGGCCTCCTCGTAGAGTGAACGCGCCTCCAGCAGCGCGAGCCGTTCCAGCCTTCTGTCGGGGGCGTCCGGGTGACGGAACTCCAGGGCGAGTCTGAGGCAGAGCTCCGACGGACGGATCGGATCCAGCTCGACGAGCAGTCCGGCCAGATCCTCGTCGTCGGGGAGGCTTAGAAACGGCCACGCGTCGATGGGGCTGCTCCAGCAGAGGGTCATGAGGTCGGCAAGTGTTCGGGGGCAACTCAGCTGTTTGCGGTAGGGCGTCAGGCGGTATCCGCCGGGGTGTCTCAGGACGCCGATGAGGGCGATACGGTCGACCACGTGCTGGGCCAGCGGCGGGTAGGGAACACTGAAAGCCTCCTCTTTCGGCCAGTCCGCCAGCTGTGCCACCGTCGCTGCCACCATACCGACGATGCGCCGGGATTCTGCCTCGTCGTAGGCCTCGCCCCTGGCGTGATCGAAGGCGGTGGGCGAGGACGGGGGGCGAGGATCGTCCGTCATGGAGCGCTCCGATCCTGCGTGTTCCTCGGCGAGACCGGGCACCATCGTTGGTAGGAGCAGCGGCCGCAGACCTTCTCGCTGGGCATCGCGAGGTGTTCCTCGTCCGCGTGCCAGCTCCGGGTGAGGCCGTAGATCATATCTCTGGCCCTTTCCTGAACCGACGTCGAGTTCGGGTCGATCACCCTGATGTCGGGTCCGGTGGGGGTGAGCAGCTCCAGCTCGACGGCGGAGTGCGGGCCCGCAGGAATCGCCCCGGTCTTGAACAAGAGCACAGCGAGTGCGAGCTGCTGGTACCGGGTCAGCAGGTCGGCGCCGTCGGCCACGAAATCGCCTGCCGTGGTCTTCAGCTCGCGGTACACCCACGAACCGTCGCGCCGGTAGAGGAGATCGGCGTCCGCCACGATGAGGACGTCCGCGTGCCGGTCGTCGGCGGCTACTGTCTGCTCGGGGTAGGCGGTGCTGTCGGGCGCCGTGTCCAGGAAGGGGCACACCTCCAGGTGAGCCGCGAGCATCGCCGCTCCATGCCGCGCGTGCTCGCCTTCCAACGTCCACTCGCCCGCCGACCAGGAGTCGGGGTTCTCCGGGAGGTCGTCTGGAGCGCAGGGCCTTCTGGGCTTCCTGCCGTGCAGCCGCTTCAACCACGCGTGGACGGCATCACCCCGGCGTACGAACGCGGTCTTCTCGGACTCCTCGTCGGGCGGGAGGCTTAGCGCGCGGAAATGTGCCTTGGCGGGACAGTCGTTGAAGTATCTTCCGGTCGTCACCGACCAGATCCGTCTCGGGAGGGACGAGTCACGGATGTCCAAGAACCCGGGAGCGCTGTGGAGCCGACGGCACTCCGACCGGATTTTGCAGTTAAGGCAGTCTCGTCCCGCGATCTCCGTGACCGGACGGCGGAGTGCGCTCAGAGTGTCGGCGGCCGCCGAGACGAAGAAGGATTTGGCGGCTTCGGCCGTATCGTCGTAGAGCACTCGCGCTAACCCGTCCACGCATCCGATCTCCACGAGACGGACCCGGCTCGGGAGTACGGTGGCAGGAGACGAAGCGGTGAATGGCAGGAGCGGGAACGGCTTGCCACCGCGGTAGGGGCCGGGTTTCCTGTCTATGACATCCCGGTCGACACAGGATCCCGTCGCCAGCACGTGGGCGGCGGTGGCCAGCTCTGCGTCGGCTCGTCGCTTGGCGCCCGCTCTGCCCATGACCGGGATGCGGAGCTCACGGACGGTGTCGTCTTCGTGGCGATAGATGTAGCCGCGTCCCCACGCGCAGAGCTCATGGGGACGGGAGTTGACGACGGCGTCCCTGGATGGATAGGGCCGCACCCAGGGCCCGGCTGGCCGGAGGCCGGTCGCGGTTTGGAGGTGACAGTCCTCCTCGAGCGCGCGAAGGTAGTTGCGCACTGCGTCATGCGTCCACGCCAGCAGTCCCTCGTGCAGCGGGGCGATCAGCTCGCCGGCGATGTCACGCGCCGAGTCGCCGCGGAGGGGAAGGTGAGAGAAGGCTTCGTCCAGCGGCACCTGGCGGTTTTCGACGAGTTCGAGGACGGCACTGAAGGGTGAGAAAGCCACGTCGGCGAAACGTGAGAACTTTTTTCTTTCCGGCCGTTTCACCGAGTAGTCGGTTTTGGCGGCTAGGTAGGCCGGACAACTCTTCTGAGAAGTTGTGGCAGAGCTACTGTAGATACGGATGACGGCATTGCCGTCCTCGTGGTTCGGTGGGCTCATTTGACCTCCGGGGGCGTCAGGTTAGCATGAGCTTCCGCTGTGCATAAGAGCCGATTAATTTGCTAGCCCAAAAGGCTTTTCTGGCTGCGTGGGGCAGCCGTACAGGAGGTGTGGTGGACGTCGGGGACAGAATCCACGACCGCTTCGAACTCAAACACAGGCTGGGGCGCGGAGGGATGGGCGACGTCTGGCTTGCGTGGGATGGAGACTTCGAGCGGAAGGTCGCGATCAAGTTCATGGTCGAGAGGTCCGCCATCGTCGAGACCGGTGCGTTCTCGACGGACGACTACCACGACCTGCGCCGACGGTTCGAACTGGAGGCCCTGGCGACGGCGGCTCTCGATCACCCGGCGATCCCGGCCGTTCACCACCGGGGCGCCTGGCACGGCTCTTCCGGATGGGAGGTTCCCTACCTCGTTATGCAGTACATCGAGGGCAAGACCGTCGAGGACCTGCAGGATGAGAGGGGCGGCTTTCTCGAGCCGGAGGAGGCGGCGTGCCTGGCGGTGCAGTTGTGTTCGGCGCTCGCAGTGGCGCACGAGGGGAACGTCGTCCACCGGGATCTCAAGCCGGCTAACCTCATGGTCAGTCCTTCGGGAATGATCAAGGTTATCGACTTCGGCGTGGCGTTCATCGTCGACTCCGAAAAGTCGAGGATTACCAGGAGCAGGTACTTCAGCCCGGGAACGAGTGGATACGTGGCGCCGGAGGTTCTGAAGGGAGCCAGCCCGGGAGGTGCGGCGGCCGATCTCTACGCGCTGGGAATCGTCGTATACGAGCTGCTGGGGGGACCTGTATTCCTCGCGGCCACAGCCGCGGACCTCGACGCCGCGCATCTGTACAAGGACCCGCAGCCTTTGTGTGAGCGAAGGCCAGCGGTTCCGCGGGACCTGGGTGAGGTCGTCGACCGGTTGCTGATCAAGGATCCGGCGGAGCGCCTCGTCGGTGCCCGTGAGGTATCAGCCCTGATGAGGAGGCATGTCCCCGCGGTAGGTTCTCCGGGTATCGGCCATCCTGCGGAGTTCGATGTCACGCTGCCGTTCAGGACGCCGTTCGCTCCCCTCGCGCGACCGGACGACAGTTTCCGCCCGGCGACGGTCGCGGTGGCGGGGGTCGCCATGTCGGCGGGAGACGCGCAGATGGGACATGCGCGCGAGCTCTGGGACTCGGGCGACCGTGACGCGGCACTCCGTCTTGTCAAGTACGTGATGGAGGAGGCCAGGCGGGAGCAGGGCGACGTGGGGAAAGGGGCTGTGCGGGCCTGGCGGCTCTACGCGGAGTGGCTCCACGCCGTGGGGCGCGTGGGCGAGGCGGTCGGCGAGCTCAGGGACATGCTCCGGATCTTCGACATCAAACTGGGCAGACGGGACAGGCGGGCAGTGGAAGTGCGTGAACTGCTCAGGAGATACGAGTCGGGGAAAGAATGACAGGCGAGGAAGTTGGCCCGCCCGTCTCGTACTATCGCTTCGGTCGCTTCGGATTCGTGGGCCGCTTTTTCTTCGTCATAGCGTCTCCCGGTTCTGAGAGTTTCCGCGGGAAGCCGCGGAGCATTCGGCCCGCTAAGCTACTGCGCCAGTATATCGCTTCCACTTGTCCGGCGATGGCTATTTCTGGAATGATGCCGCCGCCTCCTTGGCACGTATCTCGCGGACCTGGTCGGTGTCCCCCTGACCGATGTCCTCAAGAATGGCGAGGGCGAGGAGCCAGTGCTCGATGGCGCTGTTCCGGTCACCTGACGCCAGCGCGCTGTCGCCCAGGCTGTCCAGCGTACGGACCTCGTTGGCGCGGTAGCCGATTTCCCTGTACAGGCGAAGGCATTGCTCGAAGTAGCCGAGCGCGGCCTTGTGATCGCCGAGGAACTGGTGGATGCAAGCGATGCTGTCGAGATCGGCTGCCCGGCTATTGAGGACGTTCAGCTCGCCGTGCAGGTCGGCGGCCCGCGTGCAGTACGTCAGGGCCTCCTGGTGTTCTCCCCGCATGGCCAGGCTCCAGCCGATGCCGTTCAGGGCGTCCGCGAGCCCGCTTTCGGCTCCAGCCTCCCGGAATCCGTCGGCGGCGAGGTGGTACTGCTCCAGGGCAGCTTCGTGATCCTCCGCGTAGGCATGACTGACCGCCAGGACATAGCGGCAGTCGGCTTGCGCTCGCGCCGATCGTCCCGGCCCCAGCGTGGTCAAGGCTTGCCGGCCGTACTCGACGCTCTCGGTGTGTGCTCCCAGCCGGCGCAGGGTGACGGCTAACTGGCGGAGGAAGTAGGACCGGATCTCCGGGTCCTCAGGCTTCGATGGGTCGTCCGTGATCGAGCGCAACATCGTCGCGCAATCGTCCCATCGCCCGTGGTACCACATGTTCTCGATGAGAGAGTCCACGATTGCCCGGGCCTTGCTCTCCAGGCCGTGTTCCTCGGCGTACCGCACGGCGGCGAGGAAGCGCGGCGAGTCCTGGCTATTGAGACGGGTGCCGGGGCTCGTGGCGGTGGCCAGGTCGGCGTAGTGCTTGATGAGCCTTTCGCCGGCACGGTCGTGGAGGTCCTGGAGGCGCCGATCCCCACGGCAGAGGGAGAGGGCGTAGTCACGGAGGAGCTCGTGCATCTGGAAGCCACCGTGCGCGCTGTCTTGGAGCAGGTGGAAATGGCGTAACCGGCGGAGCAGGGCCAACGCTGTTCGTCTGTCCTCGGGGCTGGCGAGCGCGGCGGCTCCCATGCTGTCGATGTCAGGGCCCGGGGCCGCACCGACCAGGACGAAGAAATCCCGCAGCTCGGCTGGAAGCGCGAGATACGTCCAGGAGAAGACGGTGCGGAGCGCGGAGCTCGGCTCGTGTAGGTCGAGAAAGTCCAGTCGGCTGTCGGCGTCGGTCAGAACGGACACGATCTGGTCCAGTGACAGCTCGGGCAGGTGTCGGATGTGACATCCGGCGATTGCCAGGGCTAGGGGGTTGCCGCCGCAGGCGGCCAGAACGGTGGCGACTGCCGCGGGCTCGGCAGACGCTCGGTCGGCGCCTATGTGCCGGATCAGCAGATCCCGGGACTCGTGGGTCGGCAGTGGAGTCAGGTGAAGGTGCGTGACGTCGGTTCTCCGCAGGAGGGTGCCCAGGCTGGTGCGGCTGGTGGCGATGACGGCGGAGGGCCCGTGGCGCGGGAGCAGGGGGAGGACGCTCTCACTATCCTGGATGTTGTCCATGACGATGACGAACCGCTTCGCCTCGACCGCGTCCAGGTAGTGCAGTCGGCGGCCTTCCGGGTTCTTGCCTGCGGCCGCGGCGTCCTCGCCCATCTGTTCCAGGAGCGCCTCGACCGCCTCGGCGGACGACATGGCGGCGGTCGGACCGAAGCCTCGGAAGTCGACGAACAACTGCCCATTGGGGAAGTCTTGGGCAGCCTCGTTGGCCATGTCGATGGCGAGAGTGGTCTTTCCCAAGCCGGGGCCGCCGGTGACAGCGATGCGGAGACGCTCCGCCGTCGGTCCGGCGTCGGGGAGATCGTGGTCGCCGCGGCGCACGTAGGGCTGAGGGAGGGCGGGAAGGCGGTTGCGTCGCGGGCCGGCCGCGGGTTGCATATGCCCTTCCTCGCGGAGCACGGCCTGGACCAGTTCCTCCCGCCGCCACCACCGCTGGACCGCTGTTGCTTCGCTGCCGCGCCCGGCGAGTTTGGTGAAGGGTTCGTCGATGAGCGAGTCACCCAGAGCCGCCCGCAGGGCCTGCTCACTGCGAAAGAGGTCGATCCCGTCGGGCTCCTTGAGATCCAGCCGGATGACCTCAGCACACTGAAGGAACGCTCGCAAGTCGGCATCGGAGGGCTCATGGCCGATGATGGCCGTCCAACGGGTTACGACGACCTCGATGAAGGTTTCGAGCGCCCTCCGCTGGGAGATCGTCGGTGCCGCCGCCCGGAGAGGGAGGTCGGCAGGGTGTCCACGGAGGCGCAGGAGCACGATGCCCAGCTGGTCGAAGGCGCGGCTCCCGTCATGGTTCGTGGCGATCACGAGCCGGTCTCGCGAGTGGTCGACGGGACGGACGCCCGAACTCGTGTGGATACCGTCGACGAAGGCGCGCACTATCTGGTCGATGGCCTTCACCAGATCTTCGGTCTGCGCGTCCAGCCGTCTCATCCCGGCCTTCGCCTGTATGAGGATGAACCCGCCGCCGGACACGGTGACGCCCACATCGTCGACGGGGAGCCCGGTCTCACACCCCACCTCCTCGATCCGCACAGCGGTGCCAAGCCCGAGCTCGGTCAGCGGCATCTCCACGATGGCGCGCACGGCCCACCAGGCGAAAACCTGAGCCTGGAAGGTGAGGCCACGCGCGGCTCTCGCCCCACCAGCTGATGATCTGGCCCCGGCCCGGTGATGGGACTCGTCCATGGCCTCCCCGCCGCCTCGCAGATCCGCTGACGGGAGCATCTCACAATCGGTCCGGGCTGGGTTCGTCGTCCTCCTCGAGCAGGGGCGGTCCCTCTGGAGCGGCAGAGAGTCTTACCGCAAAGACGATGTCGCCGGGAAACTCGTCACCTGGACGCGCCCCCGTGCGCTCGGTGACCGCCGCGACGATGGCCAGTCCTACGCCCGTGCCGTCGGCCTGGCAGGAACGGCAGGCATCGTGAGCGGCCGAAGATCGAGGACACCGCCGATGGGGAGATGTCGGGCCCGTTGTCATGGACTCGGAGGACGAGCTCGCGTCCTCGCGGAGCTGTGATCAAGACCGGCGGCAGCGGTAACACTCAGAACTCTGTCTCCGCCGGGCTTCACCGTTCCTGCCGGACTGCGGCTGAAGAAGCGGGTTGCGTACACGTCATGGTGGCCGACCAACGCCAGCTTCTCAGGCGGAGACGATGATGCGTCTGTATACGGTAAGCCGTCCTGTGGCTGATCGACGGGGATGGAGGGGGCTGGACAGGACCTACGTATCGCGCTCGCCCGAGGCCGTGGTTAGCGGCAGGAGCAGCTGCTTGAGCTGGTCGTTCTCCTCACGCAGCTCTGCGATCTCGACCAACGCGATGACCAACTGCATCCGTAGTTCGACCGGGTCGTCCCATAGGTCCACGGACCTATCCTGCGTGATTTTCTCATGCAGCCAAGCAGGGCTGAACATGGCAGCGCTTGGCAGGTGCTCTCACGAGGGGGCGTGGACGAATTCACGTGAGGCCTTTGAACATGGCGGCGAAACGGAGTTCCGTCATTCATGATCGATTCTTGGATTGTTGAACAAGATTTCTGCTGCCTTGATGATGGGGTGGACGGAGTTGAGGATGAGTGCGCGTTGGGCAGGGGTGTGTTGGCCGGAGTATCTGGCGGTTGTCTGGTAAGACTCGTGTCCGGCGATGAGTTGCATGACGCCTGGTGCTACGCCGGCGTCACGGAGCATGGTGATCATGGTGTGGCGAAGTGCGTGCGGGGTGATGTGTTGGGCCAGCCCGCGTTGGTGGGCAAATTCGAGGGCGGGTTGGAGCACGTTGTTGCGCTGGTTGGCGTAGTCGATGTAGCCGCCGCCGTTTTCCGGAAAGAGAGGCTGGCCAGGGTTTTTACCGTTCGCGTGGCGCGCCAGGAGTATGGCCAACTCATGGCAGATGGGTACGTCGCGCTGCTTCCTGCCTTTCGGGTAGAGCCTGAGCTGCCATTGCCGGCGGCTGGTCGTCTCGTTCAGCAGGTAGGCGTACGTCTGAGTCACATGGATCACGCATCCGGCCGGGTCCAGGCCGGACACATGGAGTCCGGCGATCTCGCCCCAGCGCAGGCCGGTGGCCATCTCGGTCACGATGAACAGGCCGGTGTCGGGGTCGATGTCGTGGACCGCCTGGAGATAGATGCCGACCTCGGGTCCGTACAGGACGGGTCGGCTACAACGCCATGCACGACCGCCTTGGCTACGACATGCCGTACGCCAAGAAGTGGGTCGAGCAGAAACGCCCTGTCGGGGCGTCGCACTTCCTGGGCTGGGAGACCCTCCCCACGCGCAGAACCCGAAAGGCGTAGGAATGGGCGCCTCGGCCACGCCGGACTTCGACGGTGACGGTATCGGCGACCTCTTCTCTGCCGCCACGGGAACGCTGACCATCTGGAATGGCGAAGGCGGTAACAAGTTCGGCCCAGCGACCCCGGTCGGTCCGGGCTGGAGCTTCTTCACCGGCCCGGTCGCAGGCGACGTCAACGGTGACGGGATCAGCGACCTGCTCGCAGTCAAGAAGGACACCGGCACGCTCCACGTCTGGAATGGCAAAGGCAGCAACACCTTCTCCAGCGCCATCGAGCTCGGTCCCGGCTGGAAGACGTACGAGAACACGCTGATGTCCCTGGGTGACGTCAACCAGGACGGCCACACCGACATCGGCGCCGTGCACGACGAAACCGGAACGCTGACCGTCTGGAACGGCAAGGGCGGTAACAAGTTCGGCCCAGCCACCCCGGTCGGTCCCGGCTGGGCTCCGTACTTCTGACAGGGCCGGCCCGGCTTACGTAGCGGAAGCCGGGCCGGCTACGGGGAAGGGTCAGCCGATCAGGACCGGCACAGTGCCGATCACGATGCGGTGGTCAGAGCAGGCACCCTCGGGGATGCCCGCGCAGGTGGCGGGGATGGCCAGGGCGTTGCCGGTATACGTTCCGGCGATCCGGTCCTCCCTGACGAAGATCAGGTCGACTTTCGAGCGCGGTTCGACGGCGGCACACGGGGACGGGTCCGCGGGTATCGCGTTCGCGGTCCACGCGCCGTAGCCGAGGCATGCGGTGGGATCGTTGTCGTCCATCTCCCGGTAGTGACCGGTGTTGTTGCCGTTGTTCACGGTGTTGAGTGAGCTGGAGTACCAGTTGTTGAGTCGGCCGTAGTCTGGTTGCGCGTTGAAGTCTCCCGCTATGACGACCGTCTGGCCGTCCGCGCGGTAAGCCTCCATCTGGTCCAGCACGAAGTTCAGCTGGTTCTCGTTGTTCTTCTTGCCGTTGGCTGCGAGGGCGTTGCTGGTGGTGATGTGCGTGGTGCAGAACCTCGCGCCTGGAGTGGTCAGCAGTCCGGCGCACAGGAGGTTCCGCTGCTCGCGCGTGCCGTCCGGTGGCAGCGTGAACCGGCTCGCCGGTGAGAGCGGCTGCTTGCTGAAGATCGCGTTGCCGTAGTCCTCATTGCCGTTGCACACTCCCGCGGTGGGACCGAGGATGGTGGCGAATCGGGAGTAGTTGGTCGAGTCGTTGGGCCACCCCGCCGTTCTGAGCGCGCTCTGGAGGGCCTTGTACTGACCCCAGCAGAGTTCGTTGAAGGCGACCAGGTGCGCGTCGCTGTCGAGAATCGAGTTGACGGCCTCGGAGACCAGCCCGTCGGTCGTCGAACCGTGGTGCATCTTGTTGCCCGAGACATTCCACTGCCAGACGTTGAATGTCGTCAGGGCCGAGGCCGAAACGCTCGAAGGCAGCGCGATCAGCGCCGCACAGAGCGCGATGACAAGTGCGCTACGTAAGTGATTCACGCCTGCTCCTTAGCCGGTCGGGGTGCCGTTGGAGGTGATGTGGATCACGGTGCGGTCGTCGTAGGTTCGCCGCTCGGTCCTGACGACGCGGAGGTCGGCGTCGAGCACGGGGAACAGGTGCACTGGAGTCAGCGTCAGGCGTGGCGAGCGATCCTTGCCCTGACCGCGGTCGATGTCGATCTCCAGGTGGCCGTAGTGCTTGCCCCCTGAGGTCAGATGCGGCGTTTCCCCAGCGTTCTCCCAGGTCTCGGGCTCGCTCTGGTCGGCCGTCCACCGGCTGAAGGCGTTGTAGCCCAGCAGCGGGCTGTTCAGAGTCGGCCCGTCGCGACGAACGCCGCGCAGACCGTCGCCGGACACGCCGACGTCGTAGTAGTGGACTCCCACGCCGTCGCCGTCACCGTCGACGAAACTCCGCTCGAACATCTCGCTGTGACCGGAGATCACAGCAGCTACGCCGTACCTCTCGAACATCTCGTGGTAGACCCGCATCGGCGTGCCTCCCTGACCTGAGGTGAGGGCGTGGTTCATCGGCAGACCGTGTTCACCGCTGCTGTAGGGCGCGTGGTGGAACTGCACGAGAACGATCTGGCCCTCGGCGCGGGCCGCGCGCAGTTGCTCCTCCGCCCAGGCCCACTGCGGGCCGCCGGGGTTGAAGGCGGACATGTCGCCGCCACCGGCCGCCTCATACTCGGCACGGGTGAAGTTCTCCTGCGTGTCGGTTCCCGGGCCGTTGTACTGGCGGCCGGTCAGCTTCTCCGCGGCAGGATAGGCCGCGGCGCGGTCGTCCGGCTCGCCGTTGTTGCTGTCGAGCGTGATCACCGTAACCGGTCCGTAGTCGACCCGGTAGTAGTTGTCGCGGTGCGCGGCCGTGCCGTTGTCGGGAGCGTCGAAATAGGCGTGGTACTTCGCCCGGGATCGTACGACCGGTGCGCGGTCCTGGGGCGTGCCGTACCCGCCGTTGAGCGCGCCGAAGCTCTCCCAGTTCCCGAAGGCGGGCAGGATCGGGACGCCCGTCAGCAGGTCGCCGCTCTCGCCCGCGGTGTGGCGGAAGAACTCGTCCCAGCCCGGCTGGTATCCGCCGCCCTGGACGAGATCGCCGGTGAGGAGCACCGCGTCCGGCGCGCGGCTCTTCACGGTCGCCAGGTTGGCGCGCAGCCCTTCGTCCTCGGTGAGGGGGTAGCGCAGGACTCGAGAGCCCAGCAGTGTGGTGGTGCCGTAGGTGCGATCCCAGATCGATCCGGGCTCGGCGGACGGGCGTGTGGTGCTTCCGGCCGCGAGCGCGCCCGGCGACCACTCCCGCCGCTGCACGCGGCCGCGCGGCTCAGTCTCGGAGTCGGACATCGCGATCAGCCTGATGTGCTTCCAGTGGTCCTTCGCCGGTGCGGTCTGGAAGCTGCCGCGGTGCCTTGCGGTGCCCTGCTCCACCGTGTAGTGATAGCGGCTGCCCGGCCGCAGACCGTCGATTCTGGCGGTGTGCTTGTGGTTGCCCTGCCCTCGCAGCCACGATCCCTTGTCCAGGCCGGGGATCTCCTCGGCGAGTTCGAGCTGTGTGTAGGCCAGATCGGGCTGCGCGTCCCCGGCTACCTCGTAGGTCCTCCTGCCGCCGATGCCCGGCCCGAGAACGGTCAGCCGTCCGGGCCCGCCGTCCTCGGTGAACCATGTCAGCGTGATCCCGGAGGAACTGGGACTCTGTAGATAGGGCAGGACTCGGAACTCCTGCAACGGTCGTGCCGCTGCTGCGGGTGAGGCGAGGAGACCGATGTGCAGCAGGCCCGCCATCAGCACGCAGGCCGTTTTCCTCTTGCGCATCACGCCTCCTCAGCGCCGGAGCGTCACGTCGCCGACGACGATGCGATGGTCGGAGTACGGGGTCGAGATGACCCAGCCGGAGTCGGCGTCGACCTTGAAGTGACGGTGGTCGACGAAGATGAAGTCGATCTTCCGATTGCTCTGGTAGGGCCGGTTGTAGTCATCGGGAAGACCCTCGGCGCCCATGGTCCACTCGCCCTGGCGGTGCGGGCAGTCCTCGGTCCCGAGTACCCAGCGCCGGATGTTGCCGCGCCAGCGCGGGTCCTCGCCGTCGACCTCGTTGAAGACGCCCCGGCCGCCGCACTTGGCGTAGAAGAGCTCGAGTGAGGGCAGGAAGGGCAGCTCGTTCAGGTCTCCGAGCAGGGCGACCGGCATCTGCCTGGCCATCGGTGTGATGGTGTCCGCGATCAGCTTCGCCTGGGCGTAGTTGATCGAGCGGCCGTAGTAGGGGTCGTCGGCTATGACGGGATCGTTGGGGAAGCTGGTCTCGTTGATGATGACCAGCGGCACCTCGGTATGCGTCACGCAAGCGCGGACGACGGCCGCATTCGGCACGGCGACGTCGCCGCAGACGAGCTTGCGGAATCTCTGGCGGTAGTGGTACCCGAGGTCGAGGTAGGGGGTGTCGCCGAACATCACCCGCTGGGACGGGTGCTTGCTCATCAGCCCCATGACATACCAGCCGTCGGGGTTGACGACCGGGTCGTAGCAGTTGGGGATGTTGTAGTTGGTGACGACGACCTGCTCGGAGAGCTCCCCGTAGCCCGGCTTGGCCTTCAGTCGGTCCCGTAAGGCCACCCACTGCGTGTAGCACATCTCGTTGAGGCCGATGATCT
Source organism: Nonomuraea sp. NPDC050663 (assembly GCF_044456985.1). Lineage (NCBI taxonomy): Bacteria > Bacillati > Actinomycetota > Actinomycetes > Streptosporangiales > Streptosporangiaceae > Nonomuraea > Nonomuraea sp. NPDC050663. The sequence continues at coordinate 9,878 of NZ_JBITGL010000017.1, read as the reverse complement.
CGGCGTTCAGTCCGGAGATCTTGGCCACCGTGTCGTCCACGGGCGCGCCAGTGCTGCCCTTGTTGTAGCCGTTTCCGGCGAAGTTGAAGTCGAGCATCCGGATCTTCCGGCCGCCCTGCTCGGCCGATGACATGGCATTGGCGTCGGCAGCGATGGGTGTCGTCAGGAGCAGGGCGATTGCCGCTACGGCCGCGGTGATGGGACGTCTCATGATCACCATCCAGGAATTCCTGTATAGACCAGTATTTTGATGCGGAACGTAACACCGCTGCAGCAGGGTGACAAGAGGCGTACGGGAGGGATTGGCCGTCAGCGGTTGGCTGACCTGCTGACATGCATCTGAATGGCGTAGCGGTCGCCTCGGTACAGCGACCGGCCGTATTCCACGATGTTGCCCATGGCGTCTACGGCGGTGCGTTCCACGAGGAAGGCAGGGTCGTAGTCCGGCACTTCGAGCCGCCGAGCGTCCGCCGGGCTGAGCCTGGCGATTGAGACGCTCTGCTCGGCGGTTTCCAGGCGGGTGCCGTACACCCTGCCGAGCACCTCATACAGGGAGTCGTCCCGCCCCATCTCGGTGAGCAGGGTGGGAAAGCGTTCGGCCGACAGGTTCGTACGCTCCAAGGCCATGGGGACGCCGTCCGCCGTGCGCACCCGCTCGATGAAGTGGGCGAGGGTGCCTGGCGCGACGTCGAGGTGTGCGGCCACGTCGCGCGGCGCAGGTCGCGTTCGGCTGCGGTAGCTCTTTGCGCCGGGCACCATGCCGCGCATGCGCATGTCCTCGCTGAACGAGCGGAAGATCTCCGAGTGGACCAGCGTCGGGTGCTGCACGAACGTGCCACGGCCCGCCTCGCGTCGCACCAGGCCCTGGGACTCCAGTTCGACCATGACGTTCCGCACGGTCATCCTGGCGGCTCCGAAGCGTTCGGCAAGCACGCGTTCCGATGGCAGTAGTTCGCCGTCCCGCGAGTCGTGTACCAGCGCCGTCAGGACGTTCTTGATGTGCTGGCCCTTGGGTTGCCCATCGTCGGCGGTAAAGATCTCCGGCGCGACATTCTTGGGTTCGTGTCGCTGCCTTGACACAGCAGGCTCCTTATTTCTGTCACGCCGGCTGCCCCATCTTACGAGCACTTGCGTGCTTGGGGCGGCCAGGATGGAAGTGTTGACATTCGGTCTATACCAGTATTAGCGTCCGCGCCATGGTGCGACCAACCTATCCAGGGAGATCCCAATGCTTCGCACTCGCCGCGTTGTGGTGGCCGCAGTCGCCCCGCTGATCATCGGGCTCACGGCGTGCGCGCCGAGCGCACCCCAGAGTGCGGCCTCCAGCGGAGCCGCACAGCAGATCACTCTCGATGTGTGGGGCTGGCGTCAGGAAGACGTGGCCGCCTACAAGAAGATCTTCAAGATCTACGAGGACGCCCATCCGGGCGTCAAGGTGAAGTACATGCCGTACAAGTCGACGGAGTACGACACGATTCTCCGCACCGGACTCGCGGACGCGAACGGGCCCGACGTCGCCCAGTTACGTTCCTACGGCCTGCTCCAGCCGCTCGTCGCAGCGGGCAGCCTGGTCCCCCTCGCTGAGGAGGTCCAAGAGCTGGGCGCCTTCCCCGAGGCGGTCCTGGACGGCGCACGCGGCGAGAGCGACAAGAAGGTGTACGGCGTGCCCTTCGCCGTACAGACCATGCACGTCATCTACAACAAGGCCTTGTTCGCCAAGCACGGCATCACCCCGCCCACCACCTGGGAGTCGATGACCGCGGCGTTCGACAAGCTGAAGGCAGCCGAGCTCACCCCGCTCGCCGCCACGGTGACCGACACCTGGATGCTGCCGATCCAACAGGAGATCTTCGGCGCCACCACCTACGGCGGCCACGACTACCTCAAGCAGATGCTGGGCGGCCAGGCCAAGTTCACCGACGGCCCCTGGGTGGACTCGCTGAAGATCTGGAAGGGCACGAGCAAGTACTGGGGCCCGCAGTTCGAAGGCACCAGCTACACAGACGCCCAGGCCCTGTTCACCTCGGGGAAGGCGGCGATGTTCCCGGGCGGGGTCTGGGAGCTCGCGGCCTTCGAGAAGGCCAACCCCGACCTGGAGATGGGCATCTTCAACGTGCCCCCGGCGCCCGGCGCCGCGGTCGGCAAGACGCTCGTGCCCGGCTACGTCGACGGCTCGTTCGGCGTATCCGCCAAGACGCCCGACAAGGCGGCGGCCCTGGACCTGCTCCGCTGGATGGCGTCTGCCGAATTCGGGAAGGCCTTCTCCAAGGAGCTCCGCCAGATCTCCGCGGTCCCTGACGTCGCGCCGGAGGACCCGCTCCTCGCCGAGGCGCTGGCCGCCTACACCGCCAACCCGAGCCCGTACATCACCTACGCGTACTTCTCCGGAGGCACGCCGACCGCCTGGGACCTCGCGTCGGAGTCGCTGTCGAAGCTCGTGATCGGCCGCTCCACCCCCGCGGAGGCGGCCAAACACGTCCAGCAGGGTATTGACCAGTGGTTCAAGCCGACGCAGTGAAGCAGGGGCGGCGATTGGCGGCGCGGGAGCGAGGAGGCTACCGCGCCGACAGGGTCGCCTGGCGCTGGGTGGTGGCGTTCTGCCTGCCCGCGCTGGCGCTCTACGGGCTGTTCGTCGTCATCCCCCTTGTGACCGCGTTCTACTACGGCCTGTTCCGCTGGGAGGGTATCCGCCAGGCGGAGTTCGTCGGCCTGGGCAACTACGGCGAGGTGCTGACCCGCTATCCGTTGAGCGAGGAGATCCCCACCGCCCTCTGGCACAACGTGCTGTTCTTCGTGGGCACCATGGCCATCCAGAACACCGTCGGTCTCGGGCTCGCCGTCCTGCTCTACCGCAACCCGCGGGGCAAGCGCTTCTTCCAGACGATCTTCTCCCTCCCGTACCTCATCAGCCCGCTGATCGTCGGCTACATCTGGTCGCTGCTGCTGAGCCCATCCTTCGGCCCGATCAACTTCATGCTGCGCACGGTTGGGCTGGAATCGTGGGCGCGGCCGTGGCTGGGCGAGCCGGACACCGCGCTGCCCGTGCTCATCCTGGTCAACGCATGGCAGTGGATCGGCGGCCCCATGCTGATCTTCCTTGCCGCGCTGGGCGGCATCCCGCGAGAGCTGGAGGAGGCGGCCGCCATGGACGGCGCCTCCGCCTTCCGCGCCTTTTGGAGCGTGCGCTTCCCGCTGCTCATGCCGGCGGTGGGAGTCATCACGGTGCTGACGTTCATCGGATGCTTCAACATCTTCGACCTGGTGTACGCCCTGGGAGGCTCGGACGGGGGACCTGGAGGCGCCATGGACGTGCTCGGCCTGCTCTACTACCGCACTGCGTTCGAAGGCGGCACGAACGCGATCGGCGAGTCGTCCGCGATCGCCATGATGATCTTCGCCGTCGTCTTCGGGATCTCCATCGTCCTGGAGCGGTTCCTGCGCCGGCGGGAGGTGGGCGGGTGAACAGGCGGGTGGCACCGCTCGGCGCACAGTTCATGCTGTGGACCTACGCCGCGATCGCCTTCGGGCCGCTGGTCCTGGTGGCACTCGGGTCGTTTCGCTCCAACGCCGACATCCTGCAGCGGCCCGTGGGCCTGCCGGACTCGCTCGACCTGGACAACTACCTGCGCGCCTGGGAGACCGCCTCGATCTCGACCTACTTCGCCAACTCGGTCCTGGTCACGGTGGTCGCGGTCGCGCTGTGCGTGGCGGTGTCGGCGATGGCCGCCTACGCCCTGTCCCGCTGGCGGTTCGGCGGCCGCGCGCTGCTGGCGGCGTTCTTCCTGTCTGGTCTGATGATCCCGGCCAAGCTCGGGCTGCTGCCGGTGTTCTACATGTTCCAGTCCATGGGGCTGATCGACACCAGGTTCGGTCTGATCCTCCTCTATGCGGCGAGCGGCATCCCGTTCTCGATCTTCGTGATCATGGGTTTCATGCGCGGCCTGCCGATCGAGTTGGAGGAGGCCGCCCGCCTGGACGGCGCGGGGGAGGGGCGGCTGTTCGTGTCGGTCGCGCTGCCGCTCATGCGGCCCGCGCTCGCCGTGGTCACCGTCTTCCAGTTCGCGCCCACCTGGAATGACTTCTTCTACCCGCTCGTCCTGCTGAGGGACAGCGACAAATACACCATCCCAGTGGGACTGACCCGGTTCTTCGGCGAGTTCGCGACCGACCGCGCGGCGCTCTTCGCCGGCCTGGTGATCGCGCTCGTGCCGCTGGCCCTGGTCTTCGCCTTCGCCACCAAGCAGATCATTGCCGGGCTGACGGCGGGGATGTCCAAGTGAGCGCCGTCGCCTGCATCGATGGCGGCAAGTCCGAACTCCGCCTGCTGGTCACCGACGGAGAACGCCGCGAGTACGGCGTCGGCCCCGGCCTGGCCTATCACCCGCACGAGGACGGCGTCGCCCGGATACTCGACAGCGTCCGGGCAGCCGTGGCCATGCTGACACGCCCCCCGGCGCCGACGGCCGTAGTCGCCGGCCTCACCGCGATGCCAGGCGATCCGGCTCACCTGCGCCGGCTCACCCGCTGCCTTGAGGAGCTCTTCGGCGGCCCGGCGCTGGTCGTGGAGGACGGCTTGCTGGCGCACGCGGGCGCGCTCGCCGGGCCGGGCACGGTGATCTGCGCGGGCACCGGCACCACGGTCCTGAGCATCGGAGCGTCTGGGCGGAGGGCGAAGGTTGACGGCTGGGGCCCCGCCCTCGGCGACCGCGGCAGCGCGTACGCGATCGGACTGGCGGGCATGCGCGCGGCGACGGCGGCGCACGACGGCACCGGGCCGACCACCCGGCTGACCGGCCTGCTGGAGCGCGAACTCGGCGGCACCGATCTGGCGGGTTTGCAGGAGTTCTACCGTGACGCCGCGTTGGTGGCGCGCATCGCCGGCTTCGCTCGCGAAGTCGTGGCGACAGCCGAGCACGACGCCGTGGCCGGCGCGATCTGCGACAGGGCCGCAGCCGACCTCGCCGCGTCCGCGGCGGCTGCGGTCTGCCGCCTTCCCGAGGCGGGCAGTCGCGTCTCGTGGAGCGGCCGGTTCGTCGCTCCCAGCGGGCCCCTGCACACGAGGCTGGCCGCCGCGCTCGCAGATCGCGGGCTGGACCTGCTACCGCCAGTAGCGGGTCCGCTGGAGGGCGGGCCGGTGCTCCTTCGGCGCGAAGAGCCTTACCGATCCTTGCTACGTACCGAAACCTGAGAGTTTGAAGATGAGAGTTGGACACGGAGTCGATCACCTGCGGACTGTCGCAGGCGAGGCGATGGGAGGATACGCCGACCGCCCGCAGGGACTGTCCGGCGTTCTTGATCCCCTCGAGGTTCACGCCGTCACCTTCACCGACGGGCACCACCGGTTCGCCCTCATCGTGGCGGACCTGGTCTGCGTGAACAGCGACGTGGTGGAGCGCATCCGCGCCAGGGCGAGGGGCGTGGGGGTCGACTCGTGCTGGGTCGCGGCGACCCACACCCATGCGGGGCCGGAAGCGGGCTGCAGCCCCGGCGGCGCACCGACACCTCCAGAGCTCGCCGAACGCCTGGAGTCGGCCGCGATGCGCGCCACCTCCGCGGCGCTCGCGGACGAACGGGACGCCGAACTGCACACCACCCGCGTTCTGGTTTCGGATCTTGCCAGCCGTCGACACCTCCCGGAGTTGCGAGCGATGGACATCCCGGTGGACGTGCTCGTGGTCAGCGCGCAGGGCCATGTCACAGGGGCGATCGTGATCTCGCCCGTGCATCCCACGGTTCTCCCGTCCGGCAACCACAGCGCTAGCGCCGATCTCAGCGGAGGCATCAGGCGCGCGCTCCGTACTCCCGCGCGCTGGGTGGTGGCGGCCACCGGGGCCGCTGGAGACATCAGCACCAGGCACACCCGGCGCGGACGCGACGAGCGCGAGATCGACCGGCTCGGCGCGCTCGTGGCCGATCGCCTTGATGCCAGTGTTCGTCCTGCGGATGGACCGGGGAGCATGACACTCGTTCCGCCGGTGTCGGCAGGCATCCGGCTCACGGCGAAGCAACCGGCAGAGGCGGTGGCGTCCGGCGACGGGAGCGTCACCGGGGGGCGCGGGTCGAGCGTTCTCGAACAGGGACGGCGAATCGCCTGCGACCTTATGGCCCGCGATCACCGTGATCCGTACGAGATCGAGGTGCAGGCGGTCGCTATGGGCGCCATCACGCTGGTGGCCGTGCCCGGCGAGCTCTTCCTCGATCTGGGAGAGACGATCCGGGCCACGGCGGCGCCGGGCACCGACGTCGTCGTCCTGGGCTACGCCAACGGCTATCTCGGCTATCTGCCGAGCCGTGACACGCCGACGAGTTACGAGACCCTGGTCAGCCCGGTCGCCAGGGGAAGCGGCGAACTGGTTGTGGCGGCCGCGATCGACGTGGCGGCCGAACTCATGAACCGGAGGACGAACAATGACCGCATCTGAGTTCGCTGCGCAGGCCCCAGCCCTGATCAGCCGGGTCCTGGACACGCAGATGCCCGCGATACACCAGGCCGCCGCCTTGGTGACCGAGTCGGTGGCCGCCGGAGGCGTCCTGCAGTCCTTCGCCACTGGACACTCCAGAATCGTGGCACTCGAGCTCACCGGACGGGCCGGCGGGCTCGCGTCCGCGGGCATGCTGAGCGTCAAGGACCTGGTGATGTTCGGCGGAGTGGATCCGGAGCAGATCCTGGACCCGACCTACGAACGGGTTTCCGGTCTGGCCGAGCGGATCTACGACCTCGCACGCCCCGACCCGATCGACTCTTTCCTGATCGTGTCGAACTCCGGCGTGAACGCCTCCATCGTGGAGATGGCGCAGCTGGCACGCGAGCGGGGACACCGCGTGGTCGCCATCACCTCCCTCATGCATACCCGCTCTCCGTCGGCGCGGCACACTGCCGGTCTCCACTTGGCCGATCTTGCTGACGTCGTGATCGACAACCTCGCTCCCGCCGGCGACGCGAGCGTAGAGCTCGCGCCGGGACTCCGGGTGGGAGCGGTCTCGTCGCTGACGGGTGTGCTCATCGCGCAGGTGCTTACCGAACTCGTGTGCCGCCGCCTGATGGAGCGGGGGGCCGAGGTGCCGGTGTTCGTGTCCGCCAATCTCGCTTCAGGAGACGAGGACAATGCGACGTTCTGGGAGCGGTATCGCAGCCGCGTGCGCCCCGTGGAACCTTGAGGAGATAGATCCCTTGGCCCTTTGGCGTTGTGACGTCCACGTCTCCATGCCGGCGAACTGTTGGACGTTTTGACCCGGGCGTCACACATGTCCCGGACCAGCGTGGCCTGATCTCCGGCGAGCCGAGGCATGCGACCGCCGACCCGACTCGATCAACTCGCCACGAAACTTCCTGCTACCGACTTCTTCTGGATGGGCCGTCACGCTGGCGTACCAGCGACGCCAGCAACCAGCGCACCGGCACGGACTACCCCGTGGTCTGCGCCTGGCTGCCTCCCGCCTTACGCCCACGGGCGGTCGAGCTGCTCTCCACCCGCCGGCGTGTGCCACAGGAACGACTTGGTCTCAAGACGCTGCGCTGTCATCCACATCTCCGGGATGAGTTTGCCGCCGTCGAGAGGCCTTGATGCCAGTAGAGCCTGTCCGGGCAATGCGTGGTTGTCAGATGGCACCTCCCGCATGGTGTGAACGGCGGCTGCCAGTCGGATGTGAATCATCGCTCATCAACGTCATGTCTCCCTGATCCGCCCGTCTTGTAGAGGAGGAGAGGGGAGCAAGATGGGCGAGCCGGTGGTGTACAAGCGGTGTGGTTGCTCAGATCAGGACAGGACCTGCCCCAACCTGGCCGAAGAAGATCACGGTTCGTGGTACTTCGCGATCCAAGTATTGGGCCCGAACAGACGTAGAGAGCGGGCGCGGCGGGGCGGCTTCCACAGCGCAGAGAACGCCATGCACGCTGCCCGTGAACTCGCCGCCGCCGACGCCCCCGGCGCAGTGAGTGCAGCGTGCACCGTAGCGCAGTGGCTGCGCCACTGGCTGACCATCCTCCAGCCCATTCGCGAGCGCACGCGGCAGGGTTACGCCGATCATGCGCGGATCCACCTGATCCCCGGATTGGGCCAGATCCTGCTGGCGGAACTTGGCCCAGTAGATTTGCGGCGCTTCTTCACCGATCTGGCTCAGCGGCGCAATCGGTACGGCAAGGCGCTGTCGCCATCCACGGTGCAGCGGATCCACGCCACCTTGCGGGCGGCACTCAACGAGGCGCTTCGCGAAGGTCTGATCGCCGCGCACCCGGCGTCCACATGCCCAGGTCTGGACCCGGAGCCGGGTAGCGGTGTGGCAGGCCACGGGGCAGCGCCCGGCGGTGGCGGTGTGGACGACCGAACACCTGACGGCGTTCCTGGACTACGTCCGCGAGGACGCGTTGTATCCGTTGTGGTGGCTGGCCGCGTTGCGCGGTCTACGCCGCGGCGAGCTCGCCGGGCTGCGGTGGGTGGACGTCAGTTTGGAGACCCGTGAACTGACCGTCGTCCAGCAGCTCATTCACGTCAATGGCCGGCTGCGAGTCGTTCCGCCCTAGAGTGAGGCAAGTCAGCGCACGATCGCCTTGGACACCGAGGCGATCCGTCTCTTGCGCCGCCACCGGCAACGCCAGCACCTGGATGGGCTCGACACCGTCGGCCGGGTGTTCACCCGCGAGGATGGCCGGCCGATACGGCCTGACTACCTGACCTATCGGTTCCGCTATCTGGTGAAGGCCAGTGGGCTGCCTCCGGTGCGGCTGCATGACCTGCGGCACGGCGCCGCCTCCACAGCGTTGGCGGCGCATGTGGACGCGGAGGACAGGCCGCAGGCTACGGAAGCGGACGATTCAACTCCGGCGTCGCCCCGTAAACCGGCCGCCACGCTGAGAGCTTTGCCGGAAAGGCCCCTGGTGCCGGTTTGTCCCAGACGTGACCCAGGCATGACCCACCTCTTGATTCTTTGATCTAGAGGTGGGTGAATTTGCAGGTCGGAGTGGTAGGGCGCCCGGGGCTCGAACCCGGAACCTACGGATTAAAAGTCCGCAGCTCTCATATCAGGCACTGTCATTCTATATTCCAATGTACCACTCCAGCCGTCAATGTCGCTGTGAAGAATGTCCAAGAATGACGCCCGTTGATAGGCCGTATCGGATGCCGAAGAGCAACCGCCGAGCATCCATCGCATGGTTGGCGTCGGTTTGACTAATGCGTTTTGCCGGCGGTTGGGGTATGCCCGCGTCCGGATTGGTGTAGCGCTGAAGGCGGCCGGGATGTGTTGTCGAGACGGGTCATGAGGCCCTGCGGGCGTCGGGGTGCGTTGAAGGGATGAGGATTCCGTCTGTCGTGGGTAGGCTGGGCGCATAGGCAGGTTGGAGGTCGCCGGTGTCCACTCCGCATCAGCATGGTGAGGCGTTGATCCCTCGTCCGCCGTTGACGACGGCCGCGTTGCGGGCGGCGGTGGCGCAGATCGCGCCGGCCTATCTGGGGCAGTTCGTGGAGCATCTGGACCAGGCGACGGAGCAGGCTGCGCGGCAGAGTACGGTGGCGCCCTTGCGTGCTTTCCTAGCTCAGTGGGGTGAGTTCGTGGCGATTCACCGTCACCCTGTGACCGCTGCTCGCCTGCGTGAGCTGGAGCGGCAGGTGGCCACGGGAGTCGACCGCGCGTTGGTGGCGACGGTCTTGGCGGAGATCAAGGAGATCACCGACGCCGCGCGCCGTGACGCCGCCGGTGAGTGACGTCTGGGCCTGGGAGTACGATCCGGACGAGGACCATGTCGCCTCGGGCCTGCCCGCGCCGGTTGCCGCGGAAGTCGAGCGGCTAGCTGTAATGACCTGAGAGGTTAGGAACGCGGCTGGCAGGTGGCTGGCCACCGAGTGCGGTGTGACCGCGGTGGTGATTGTAGGCGTGTAGCC
>NZ_JBITGL010000016.1:0-244157 GCF_044456985.1 Nonomuraea sp. NPDC050663 | reverse complement strand
GAAAGCTACGTGGCCGGGCTCCACCTCCGAGGCTCAATCATGTGGTTGAAACTCCTCGCCTCAACCACATGATCCGAACCTCAAACAGCTCCTAGTACGGCTGCCGCCAGCATCACGCCGAGAGCTCTCACGGGATCACCACCTTCTGGGAGACGACCGGGCTCTCGAACTCCGACAGCCGCACGACCAGCGTCACCGTCCACTCCCCGTCGAGTGGGAAGTCGACCGACGCCTCGTAGGTGCCCCTGCCCGTGATGGACAGCGGCTTCTTGAAGGGCCCCAGCTCGTAGGCGGGCAGCCGTACCGACAGCTCCGGGGTCTCGTGCGGCACCAGCGGCACGCCCTGGCCGTCTACCAGGGACAACTGCAGCGCGTTGACGCCGCGCCGACCGGGGCTGATCACCATGGTGGCCTTGCCCTCGCCGACGGCGGCGGTGAGCGTCTTGGGTCCGGCGGAGGCGGACGGGGTGGCCGCGGCGGGTGCGGGGGCGGGCTCCTCACGCGGGGTCTGCGAGACCAGCACCCCCGTGACGGCGACCACCAGCGCCAGGCCCGCTGCTTCGATCCCGACCGTACGGCGGAGCGCGGCCAGGGTGGCGTCCCTGCGGGTGCTCATCGAGGGGACCAGCCGGTAGCGGTTCCAGGCGGCGACGCCGACGACGGCCAGCACCAGCAGCAGTTTGACCAGGACGAGGCGGCCGTAGCCGGTCGTCCACAGACCGGTGACGCTGTCGGCGATGCGCCACCACAGCAGGACCGCGCTCGCGCCGAGTCCGGCCACCAGCCACAACGCCGCGGCCGAGAAGCGGCCGACCGCGGAGGCGACCTCGGCCACCCGGTGGCGCCGGTCGGGGACGAACAGCAGGCACAACCCGAGCAGCCCGCCGGCCCACAACGCCGCGGTGGCCACATGCAGCAGGTCGGCGGCGAGCACCACCCAGCCCGGCCCGTACACCCTGGTGTGGCCGACCACGGCCAGGGAGCCCAGTGCCAGCGCCGATCCGGCAGCGGCGGCGACCGGCAGCTCGCGGCGCACCGCGACCAGCGCGATCACGACTCCGGCCGTCAGCAGCGCCGCGGAGGCGGCGGGCGCGGCCGACAACGCCGCGGGCCACAACGAGGCGGAGAACAGATCGCCGACACCCGCGCCGTCTTGCCAGAGCTTGACCAGCGGGATGAGGGCGGCGGCGCCGAACACCGCCGCCGCCGCCAGCGCTTCGCCGGTGCGCCGGACCCGTCGCGCGAAGGCCGTGGACCTGCGCATGCTCGGCTCGGCGATGAACAGGCCGAAGGCGGTGAGGCCGGCGAACCCGAGCGCTCCGCCGTACCTCAGCACCTCGGCGCCGATCCTCAGCAGGTTGACTTCGCGGGCGGCGACCAGATCAGGCACGGCGACCGTGCTCGCGCTGGGCTTGCCGACCGAGAAGCTGATGCCGCCGCCGACCGGGTGGGTGTCGGCGGAGATCACGCGCCAGCTGACGATGTAGGTGCCCTCGGCGAGGGTGGAGGCCGGGGTGTAGACGACGGTGTCGTTCACCGAGCGGATGTCGGCGGCGACGGGGCGGCCGGCCGAGTCGAGCAGCAGGTTGCCCTTGGGGGCAAGGGTGATCGCCTCGTTGAAGACAGCCGTGACGGTGCGTGGCGCCTGGGGGAGGACCTGGCCGTCCTTGGGATCGGTGCTCTTCAGTACGGCGTGGGCGCTGGCCGTACCCGGCATGAGAAGGACCAGAAACGCGGCCAGGAGCAGGACGGCCGAGACAGGCCCGGCCGTCCTGCGGTGTTCCCGACCGGTCAAGAGGTCTTCCTGCTGCGTGCCAAAGCGGTCACGCCCGCGACCGCACCGATCGCGCCCAGCGCCAGGCCGGCCCAGCCGACGACTCCGGGGTTGCCGGAGGTCGTGGAGGCGCTCGATGCGGTGGCTACCGCGGGGGTGGCCGCCACCGCGGTAGCGGTTGGCGTGGGCGATGCCCCGCCGTGTCCCTCGCCCTCGGCGGCGGTCAGCACGATGAACGGGGCGGGGTGCTCCGGCTCTTCGGCGCCGTCCGCGGCGACCTCGGTCCAGGGCGTCTCACCCTTCTCGCATTTCTGGATCGCCGGGAAGACGAGCTTGGCGCCCTCCTTCTCCGGCAGCTTCAGCGACAGCTCGAACGTGTCGCGCATGCCGTCGGGCAGGGGAGTCTTGGCGGTGTAGACGACCTGGTCGACCCGCTCGGTGTACTGGCCGCCGTGGCCGTTGTCTACCGGGGTGGCGAGCTTCTCCATCTTCTTCTCGGCATCCTAGCCCAGGTTGACCGTCGGGGTGACCGCGATGATCTCCTCGGGCATCGCGATGGCGACCGAGGTGGTGGCCGAGCCTTCGCAGCCGTGCGGGACGGAGAAGGTCAGCACGGTGTAGCTGCCGGCCGCGGTGGAGGAGGGGGTGACGGTGACGTGGGCCGATGCCGCGCCCGCGCCGGCCAGGACCAGCCCGAGGGCGACGGTGCCGACGGCAGCGGTACGCAAGAGATTACGCAGAGTAGCGTGCATAGGGGTTTCCTCTATTCAGATCATGGTTGGGGAGGCGTCAGATCCGAATGAGGAGAGGCGGAGCGCGCATCCCGACCGGACCGGCGCACAGCCGGATCCGCGCAGGGACGACGCGGGAGACGACCGGGACCACACGCGGGACCGGCGGAGGGACGTCGGGGGTGTGGATGGTGCGGTATCGGGCTCTGAGGAGGGAGAGCAGAGCCCACCACATGCGCTCGCCGTACTCCAGCAACAGCGCGGTGAGCACGGTGGCCGCCACGTGTGCGAGAAGCATCGGCGTTGAGGAGTCGCCGGCGCGGTGATGCCCGATGGGGGCGGTCAGGTAGCTGCTGAGGCCGTGGATGCCGAGTTGGGCGGCGCCGAGCAGGGCCAGCAGTTCGCGCCGGGTGATCCTGCGCCCAGCTAGCCCGTAGGCGACGCCCCAGGCGGCCAGGACGACGGGGACCAGCGCGAACAGCGGCGGGGCCGCCCCGTGCGTGCGGTGGGCGGCGACCGCGATCAGGGTGGTGCTGAGTGCCACAAGGGCCGAGCGCAGGCCGCGCATCGTCCGCCTTGTGGACTTCATGGCGGGAGCCTAGCAACGGCTCCGGCCACGCTCCAGGCCCACTTGAGCAGATCGGCGCGACCGGCGGGCGTGGCGGCGGGTGCGCTGTGACGGCCATGGCGCCTATGCCGACTGCTGCCCGGCACACATGCATGAAGGCAACCCCGCCACCAGCAGTGATGTTGAACGTTCACTCGCGACCAAGCGGTCTCGGCCTCGCGAAGAGATCACTCAAGGACCTCTCACAGCGAGGACTTACGGTGAGACCTAGAGTGACGAGGCGTTGGCGAAGCAGGTTAGCGGTCCTGCGCGCGTCGTCCCGGCGGCCCAGGCGCAGCTGAACCGCGACGATGCGGACATAGCTCTTCGGTATCCGGATCCAGTGCTCGTGCCCGATCAAGCGCTTCAAGAGCGCTTTCCGGATAATGCTCGGTGCACCATCCCCCGCGGGCAAGTTCTCCGGTGTAGAGCGCGGCTACTGCCGCGAGCGATTCTGGATCTGACCGTGCCAATTCGAGCGCGTCCTCGTACTCCCACAGATCCACGCTGACGAGCTCTGGATCGATGCGGTAGGTGGCGCTGTCCTTGGTGGTCGAGGCGTTGATGAACGGCGCTCTCCTCGAATCCGGATTCTCGTAACCTGTGGCATTCACCAGCGCGCTGCGGAGGTGTCGTAGAGCGTTGTGGACATCCTTGCCGGACTCAGACCAGCAGGCTGAGCTGAAGCCAGCTCAGCCGCAATGGCTCGGGCTGCCCTTGTACGGCCACAGTGACGGGGCCAAGTATGGAAAGGCGGACGAGCTCAGTCCCGTGCCACCTGGCGGGCAATGGCAGCGGCTCGGGGGCCGGCTCAGGGTGAGGTTGAAGAACGAGAAGGGCTGCGTTCGCTTCTTCCCGGGTGATGTGACAGAGGGTGGCTCCTTCGAGCGCGTCGGCAGCTCTGCCCTCGGCTCGGATGACTTTCCGCACCACCGTCGTGGACGTGGACCTCCGGGCGGGCGCCAACACGATCAGGTTCGGCAACGCGGCGGCGTTCGTCGCGGATCTGGACCGGATCCAGGTCGCGGCGGCTCTCGGGTGACGTCCGTCGCCGTCAGGGACGTTGCCGGGCACGCTCGAAGTGGTTCGGTCGTAGCACTGGACCCGGGGGTCCGCGGCGACTGTCCAGAGGCGTGGCCGTTGAACCGCAACTGAGCGACTTCCGGCCTGGCTGCCCATGCCGGAGGCTGCAATGAGGGGAGGCAGACAGACGTGCCTGCGGCTGACACCAGGAAGACGGTGGGGTGACGGAGGCGCCTGGTGTGATGGTGCACGTGGGTCTTCCAGCAGGTGGGAGACGAAAGCGAAGGAGCGTTCATGCTCGGAACGCGATTGCGGCGACCTGGAGCAGCAGCGCTCGCCGTCGGCGCCACGCTGGCGCTGAGTGTGCTGGCCGGGCCCAGCGCGACGGCCTCGTCAATGCGGTCAGAGGGTTCTACCACGACGGAGGTGGGCGCCACCTACAGATACGAGTACTTCCAGACGTTTTGGGGAGATCACGACACGGCAGCTCGGGCCTGCGCCTCCTACGGCACTCGCGGTAAGAAGGCCAAGTGGTGGTTTGCCTGGTACTGCATAGGACCAATCCAGGGTGACAACAATGTGAGTTTCCAGCTCTGGGTGGCGTGGACCGGCTCCCCGTGAATGGTCTGACCAACCCCTGGTGAAACTGCCATTCTTCGCCCGGCATCGGAGCTGTCCCGAATTCCGATGGGCCCGCTGAAGCCTCAGCGGTGCTGCACCCAGACGTTCGGCTCCACCAGCTCTCCACGATCATGCCGCCGATCAATCACCACCGGGGCGAGGGCGTCGGGGACGATGTAGGAGCCGGACTCGGGAAAGGGCATACCGGCCCACATTTCCCAATCCATGACGGAACCTGTTATCACCATGGAGCGCTCCGCCGGGCCCAACATCCAGGCACCCATCCGGTGGTGGGCCCGCAGCCACGGGTCCAGCGGAGCGCCGTCCGGCCGTGTCCAGGTCATGAACCGGCTCATGGGCGTCAGCGGATAGCGCGCCTTCAGCGTCGGACGAACCGGCGCTATCACCCGTATCAGCCCGCTCCGTTCACCCACGTCAGCGAGCCGCCGGAGGATCTGCGCCGCCAGCCCGCGCCCTCGCATCTCCCGGCGGACCTGCGCCGCGGCGATGACCAAGGTGTCGCCGTGCTCGCCGTTCTCCGGCAGTTCGACCGCCTGCCTCAACGCGTCGTCATAACCACCCGGCAGGTTCTCGACGCTGCCGTTCCATCGCACCGGAACTCCCCAGCCCCCGGCCACGATTCGGTCGTTCTTCGTCAACGAGTAGCAGGCTCAACTCCTTGAAATACTGCTGCACTCTTTCCATGTATCGTCCCGCCACAGGGTCGTGGAAGATGAACTCGGGCCAATCGGCACTGAAAATCTCGTCGGCCTGCTGGTGCAGGTCTGGCCGGTCGGCGAAGACGAAAGTCCGCATGTCCACGGCACAGACCCTACGCAGCCCCTCGCAGGTTCGCTGTCCGACTCTGGCTACGGCAACCCCGCCGCCATGTTCCGCGCGGAGGCAGGTGCCGCAGATCTCGACAGATCCCAGTGCGAGCTGTCTGCGCGCCGCGAGGTCTTCCGTAAGCGGTGGGCCGATCTCGACATCACGCGGCTCCGTCACTCCGCCGTCGGCACCTGGAGCTCAATGTCGAAGCCGACCCTAGCCTCACAAGTCTGGCGCTGGGACGGCGAGGTCCGGTGGGCAGAGACCGGCCGTCTGGCGTGGCTTGACGGCCAGGACCGGCCGATCGGCCACGACCAGGATTCGCTGGGCGGTGCTGCCGAGAATCGGTATTCCGAGTGGGATCGTCTGCGCAGGCCGATGACGATGACCGACGCGTCGATCTCCTCCGAGGTGAGCAGCACCAAGTCCGCCAGCTCGTGGGGACGTGCCCCGCATCGGCGGCATCACCCAGTTCCTGCGCCTGGCGGAGCTGGCCGAGCACCGCAACCTCGTGCTCGCCCGCACTTCGGCATGGAGATCCAGCTGCACCTGGCCGCCGCCTACCCGGCGAACCGACCCAGGATTGCCTTCCGGAAAGGCGCGGAAGAGGGTCAGGTAGCGGGGGATCGCCGTTCTGAAACGCTGGGGCCGCTGACGAGATGGGGACTCGCCTGACCCAGCGAAGCCGTAACGCGACGGCCCGTTATCCGGATGTATGTGACTAGTGAGGAGAGAGCGTGGGCCGCGTTCGGTGAGACGCAGCCCAGTTGCCGGACAGCGCCGCGGTGACGGTGAGGGGGGCTCATGAGTTTTCTCAAGCGCTTTCGGCATGGCCCCGAGCCCGCACCGAGGCAGGGCCAGCCGCCAGCACCATGGCCTGGTCACACGCGCCCGGCTCAACCGACTGTTGCGCACCCACGCGCCCTCGTCGACCCCTGGCTGCCGCCAGGAGCCGGAATCAACCTGGCGGGCTACAACATCGTCGGCGGAATGCTGCACGTGGGACCCCACTTGAACGCGCCCTCGGGGCACATGGTCGAGCCCGCCCTGATCAATCCTGGCCTGCCGGTGGACCTACGCCAACCTGACTGGGCCGGGCAGGGGCTGAGCTACTGGCCCTCCTACGACGGCTTGCCCCCGCAGAGCAGAGCCGCCTATCTGGCCTGGCTCGCGGACGGCCGCCGGTTTCCGCACGCGCCGATCGGCTACGTGTTCCTCTACTTCTACGGCCTGGAGCGACGGGCCCTGCACGATCTGCGGCGGGACCGTTCCACAGCGGCGTTCGAGATGCCCATCCTTCACCGTGAGGTCCAACGCCTGCTGAGCATCTACGGCGAGCACAGAGCCTTCCGACGCTACGCGGGCCGGTTCGAGCAGCTGGTGGACATGCTCGCCGGCCAACGATCAGGGACGCCTGAGGTTCCGAGCCCGAGCCGCGACTACCCGCCCCCGCTGCGCCTGCGTGCCGGACTCGGCGCGTTCGCCGCACAGGGGGTGCCGATACCGGCGCCATGGGCGCTCAGCTGGATCCGCTCGCACCCCGACTACCACCCGCGCACCCCCGCCACACGATGCGCGGCCGAGTTCGACGCGCTCTTCCTGGCCCGGTACGCCGCTCGCCACGGCCGCGGGTTGCTGGTGCGGCCTGGCAAGACGGAAGTCTCGGTCGATTACCGGCCCGCCAGCGCGGGCTTCCGAGGGATGACCGAGCTGACGCTCCCCGGGACACCCGACGTCCTGGGCCTCACCGCGCCGACCAGGAAACTGGCCGATCTGGCCGACGACTGCACAACCGATCTCGAGGCCTACAGCCGCTACCTCGGACGCGCACCCGGGGGGCCGACAGCGTGCAGGCCCAGGCCCTGTTGCCTCCCGAACTGGTCGCGCCAGGCGTCGGTGCTGCTGGACGGGCTGTCAGCTGGGCGCGTCAGAGGCTGGGGACATCGGAGATCGCCGTCGTCCCCGTCGACGAGTTCGCCTCCTTCATCTCCACCTCGCCGGAACTGCGGCCGGGCAAGAAGGACGTCATCGCCTTGGCGCAGATCCTGGGCCGCGCGGGCATCGGCATCGAACCGGATCCACGGCTCGGCGGCGCGGTTCCCGGGGATGGCCGGATGGTGCTGTTCGCGGCGCCCGACGACCTGACCTCGGCGGCTTCGGACGCCTATCAGGCGGCGACTCTCCTGCTTTACCTCGCGGCGGCTGTGAGCGCCGCCGACGGCGACTTCGACGAGGCGGAGCAGCGCCATCTCAGCGACCACCTTGAGCGGGCGCTGCACCTGACTTCTGGTGAGCGGCGGCGTCTGCACGCGCACCTGCGCTGGCTCACCGTGATCAAGGTGAAACTGACGGGCCTCACCCGACGTGTCGCGAGCATCGACGAGGCACAGCGGACGTACGTCGCGGAGTTCCTCACCGCGGTGGTCGCCGCCGACGGCCGCATCTCCGCCGACGAGGTGAAGACACTCAAGAAGATCTATGGCCTGCTCGGACTGGATCCGCTGCGGGCTCCGTCCGTCACGAGCGCCCCCGCTCCCGCGACCGAGCCGGTGACCGTACGGCAGGCGCGGCCTGAGCGCGGATACGCGATCCCCGCGCGGGCCCCGCAGCCCGTTCTACGGCTGGACGAGGCCGCGATAACCGCGAAGCTGGCCGAGACCGCGCGCGTGGGCGCGCTCCTCGGCGCGATCTTCACTGAAGAGGAACCGGTCCGGGTGGCCGAGCCGCCACCATTGGTCGCCTCCGTCGCAGGGCTGGACGGGCAGCACTCCGGACTGCTGCGCGACCTGGCGGGAACCTCCACGCCGACGCTGTCCCGGGCGAGGTTCGAAGAACTGACAGCTCGCTGGAGTCTGCTGCCCGACGGTGCGCTGGACCGGATCAACGAGGCCGGCTACGAGCTGGCAGGCGAGCCGCTCCTGGACGGCGACGACCCCATCGACATCGACCACGACCTGCTGGGAGAGATGCTCAAGTGACCACGATCCGTCCGCGCGAGCGCGACGCCCTGCTGCAGTCCCTGCGCGCGGGAGTCGTGCCGCGCATCGGCCAGCGGCACATCCAGGTGGGGCGCGAGCCCGAGGTCAAAGCACTGGTCACCGACATCGACCGCATCAGCGACGGCGGCGCGGCGGTCCGCTTCGTCATCGGCGACTTCGGCGCCGGCAAGACGTTCTTCCTCCACCTCGTGCGCTCCATCGCGATGGAGAAGAAGCTGGTCACCGTCCACGCCGACCTCAACCCGGACCGGCGGCTGCACTCCAGCGGCGGCCAGGCTCGCAGCCTGTACGCCGAGCTCATGCGCAACCTGGCCACCCGCGCCAAACCGGACGGCGGAGCGCTGAGCAGCGTCGTGGAACGCTTCATCTCGACGGCCCTGGCCGAAGCCCAGCAGCATGGGGTCGACCCCGCCCAGGTCATCCGCACCAGGCTGGCCCACCTGAGCGAGATGACCGGCGGCTACGACTTCGCCGAGGTCATCGGCGCCTACTGGCGCGGCCACGACACCGGCGACGAGCAGCTCAAGTCCGCCGCGGTGCGATGGCTGCGCGCCGAGTACTCCACCAAGACCGAGTCCCGCGCCGCCCTGGGCGTGCGCACCATCATCGACGACGCGACCCTGCACGATCACCTGAAGCTGATGAGCCGGTTCGTACGGCTGGCCGGCTACGACGGCCTGCTGGTGTGCCTGGACGAGATGGTCAACCTCTACAAGCTCGCCTCCACCCAGGCCCGCAACGCCAACTACGAGCAGATCCTGCGCATCCTCAACGACACGCTCCAGGGCAGCGCCGCCCATCTGGGCTTCGTGTTCGGCGGCACGCCGGAGTTCCTCGCCGACACTCGCCGGGGTCTGTTCAGCTACGCCGCGCTTCAGTCACGCCTGTCGGAGAACGCCTTCGCCATGGGAGGGCTGGTCGACTACTCGGGCCCGGTCCTGCGCCTGGCCGCCCTCACCCAGGAAGACCTCTACGTCTTGCTCGCCAAGCTCCGGCACGTTCAGGCAGGCGGCGATTCCGCTCGCTATCTCCTGCCTGATGACGCCCTCCCGGCGTTCATGCACCATTGCGCCAACCGCATCGGCGAGGCCTACTTCCGCACGCCACGGACCACCATCAAAGCCTTCTGCGATCTGCTGGCCGTACTGGAACAGAATCCCAGGGTCGACTGGCGGCAGATCCTGCCCTCCGTGGAGCTGGCGGTCGAGGCCAATCCCGACCTCGCGCCCCTGGAGGAGGACCTGACGGAAGGACCGGGCGGTGACGACCTCGCCTCCTTCAGGCTCTGACGCCTTCACCCGGCTCCACCCTGAGGTGCAGCGGTGGATCTGGAAGCAGAATTGGCAGCATCTGCGAGAGGCGCAGGAAGCGGCCGCTGCGCCGATCCTGGCTGGGGAACAGGATGTGCTGATCGCCGCTGCCACCGCTTCGGGCAAGACCGAGGCGGCCTTCCTGCCGATCTGCTCCGCTTTGGTGGAAGCGCCCGTGGCCGGGCTGGCCGCGATCTACATCAGTCCGCTCAAGGCGCTCATCAACGATCAGTACGGCCGGCTCGACGAGTTGTGCGAGCACCTGGAGATCCCGGTCACCCGCTGGCACGGCGACATCGGTGCCGACGTCAAGCAGAAGCTCATGAAGCAGCCGCGGGGGATCCTGCTGGTCACCCCCGAGTCGTTGGAGGCCATGTTCGTCCTGCGCGGATGGCGGATGGCAGACCTCTTCGCAAGCGTGCGCTACGTCGTCGTCGACGAGCTGCACTCCTTCATGGGGACCGAGCGCGGCGCGCACCTGCAGTCGCTGATGCACCGGGTCGAACTGGCGGCCAGGCACCGCATTCCACGTGTAGGCCTGTCGGCGACGTTGGGGGACATGGCGCGGGCCGCGTCCTTCCTACGCCCCGGCGGGGAGGACGTCAACGTCATCGTCGCCAACAGCGACTCGCAGGAACTCAAGCTCCAGATTCGCGGCTACGTCCAGACCGCCCCGGTGATCGATCCCCGGGCGCGTGAAGCGTGCGAGGCCAACGGCCACGAGGTCAGCGAAGACGACATCTCCACCGGTGACCGGCTGGAGATAGCCGACCACCTCTTCACCACGCTGCGCGGCTCGCACAACCTGGTCTTCGCCAACACCCGGGCCGCCGTCGAGGACTACACGGATCTGCTCAGCCGGCGCTGCGAACGCGCGAACGTGCCTGGCGAGTTCGTCCCCCATCACGGCAACCTGTCCAAGGACATTCGCGAACACACCGAAGCCCGGCTCAAGGACCGCACGCGACCGGCGACCGCGATCTGCACCTCCACCTTGGAGATGGGCATCGACATCGGCTCGGTGGCCTCGATCGCGCAAGTCGGAGTGCCGCCTGGGGTGGCCGCGCTCCGGCAGCGCCTCGGCCGTGCGGGCCGTCGCGGAGGCCCGGCGGTTCTCCGGATGTACATCAGCGAACGGGACTCCTCATCCACCATCCATCCCGCCGATGAGCTGCGCGCCCAGCTGGTTCAGGCCATCGCCGTGGTGGAACTCCTGCTGCAGCGCTGGTACGAGCCACCGCCCGCACAGACGATGCACCTGTCCACCCTGGTCCAGCAGATTCTGTCACTCATCGCCCAGCACGGCGGCGTCACACCGGCCGACGCGTTCCGAACCCTGTGCGTGCACGGCCCCTTCCGTGCCGTCGACGGCCCCACCTTCGCAGCGCTGCTGCGCGACCTGGGCACAGCCGATCTCATCCGCCAAGAGCCCGACGGGCTCCTCCTGCACGCGGAGACGGGGGAGCGGCTGGTCAACCACTACACGTTCTACGCCGCCTTCGCCGCGCCGACCGAATACCGCGTCGTGACGGAGGGCCGCACTCTCGGCAGCCTCCCCGTCGAACAGCCGATCCCGGATGGCAGCCTGCTCATCTTCGCCGGTCGCCGCTGGCGCGTCGTGTGCATCGACAGCCATGCCAAGACCATCGAGGTGACGCGGGCATCCGGAGGCAGACCTCCTCGCTTCGTCGGCAACGGTCCTGCCGTCCATGACCGCATCCGGACCACGATGCGACGCATCTACGAGGACGACACCATCCCGGCCTATCTCGACGCCGGCGCGCAAAGGCTGCTGGCCGAGGGCCGCGACGCCTACCGCCGACTCGGCCTGCGCGACACACCCCTCGTCGAGTATGGCGACGACACTCTGCTGTTCCCGTTCAGAGGCGATGCGATCATGACCACGCTCGCCCTGGCTTTGCACGCCCACGAGGTGACCGTCACCCGCTACGGGCTGTGCCTGATGCTCGATGGCACGTCGCCGCGGCAAGCCGCCGATCTCCTGATGAAGTTGGATGTCGATGGACTCCCTGGTGTGTCCTCACTGGCGGCCATGGTGCCCGACAAGCGTGTCGACAAGTACGACGACGTGATCGGGGATGAACTGCTCACCCGCTCCTACGGCCGGTACCTCGATGTTCCCGAAGCCGCCCGTATGGTCGGCACGTTGGCCGGTGCGGCCGAGAACGGCTCTGCCGCCGAGGTTGTCTTGCCGGCGACGCCCGCCCCTGCAGCCGAACGACATCGGATCGGGTCGGTGCCGCTCGCTGTCGTCGATGTCGAAACCACGTCGATCGACGCACGCCGGGCACGCATCGTGGAGATCGCGATCATCCGGCTGCACCCGGACGGCAGCGAGGATCGGACCTACACGACGCTGGTCAATCCAGGGCGCGTGCGGGTGGATCCCCACGTCCACGGCCTTCGTGAAGACGATCTGGCTGCGGCGCCGAGCTTCGCGCAGATCGCCGGAGACGTCGCAGAGTTGCTGACGGGCGCGGTGCTGGTCGCTCACAACGTTCGATACGACGCGGAGGTGCTGAGCGCCGAATTCGCCAGGCTCGGCTTGGCGCCGGACGATCTGATGACGTTGTGCACGCTTCGGCTGTCACGGCAGTTCGGCTTGGTGGCGGCTTCGCGACGACTGGCGGATTGTGCTGAGGCGGAGGGGGTGACCTTCGCAGTCTCGCATCGTGCCGAAGACGATGCTCGGACGTGTGCTGAGTTGTTGCGGGCTTATCTGGCACGGGCCCGGGCGGTGGGTATAGAGCGGCTGGACCAGCTCGGCGTCGAAGGTCGGTTGCAGGACATGCCGTGGTGTCCGATTCCGCCTACCGGTCTCACCCGGCGGCGTAAGGCCGATGGCTGAATGATCTACTTTGTAAAAGCGATCCGTTTATCCTGATCCTTCACGGATGACTACGTCAGCTCCCCAGTGAGACCCGCCTTCCTCACCTGCGCCGATCAGCGCCAGACTCGGCCAGCCGGCGATGAGGCGCGCGGTGATCGTGGGTTCGGCGACGGCGATATTGGCTGCCAGGCTCGCGAGACTGCTGGTCAGCAGCATGCACCAGGGGAGCGGGCCGCCGCGTGACCCGTTGCGGCTGGACAGGAGGATCGACATGGAAGCCGCCACGATCGTGCCGTCGACGGCGAGCGGAATGAGCGCGGCTGCGAGGGCGTCCTCGCCATGCGCCAAGGCCAACTCGTGCATGTGACGGAAGGAGACCACCGCGGCGATTCCGGCAAGCGGCAGGACGCTGGCCATGGTGGTAGGCCGGATCCAGGTCTCTGCAAGAGATGGCGACGAGATCGCCGCAGTCTCCGCGGTGACGGTGAGGGACTCGTCCGGCATCTAGCGGCCCCTGCCCTGGGACACACGCTGTGCTCACCGGCGAATGTTGCGCTATACCCGCTCTGGGCATCTGAGCTGAGAAAATGCCTACTCCCACGTTCTGGGGGTCAAGGGGTCGCAGGTTCGAATCCTGTCGTCCCGACGGTTGGAACAGGCCGGTCGCCGAAGGTGAAAGCCCAGGCAGACCGACCTTTCTCATGGTCGCCTCAGCGATCGAGTCAAGGTCGGGATGCAGATAGCGCTGGGTGGTCGTCAACGACCCGTGCCCGGCGATCTCGCGGAGCACATGAACCGGCACTCCGGCGTCGGCCACGACATGATGTTCTCCCCGTACTCCTGGAGGGGTGGAGGTGGCGGTCTGGGGATCGACGCCGGCCCGAGCCAACCGCTTGAGCGTCTCGATCAAGGCTTCCGCCTCTTCCTGCGTCTCGAAGGCTTCGCGCTTCGTGGTCCCTGGGATGGGCCAGCGCACCCTCGCACGGCAGGGGGTGGCTCTGCCCGACCGATAGTCGAACGCGATGGAGAGCGTGAAGCTCGGCGCTGCGGAGTCAGCCGTCGCCTTCTGGACACCCGAGGACGCGCGTGCCGACCTGCCTGCGCGTAGCGGCACGCGCCGTCTCGCCGGCGTGGGCATTCGGCCCCGGGGGCTGACCATGGGCCGTCGCCGAGCCGTCGCCGATACGTGGAAATCCGCCTGGCCCGGATCACCGCGCTGCGGTAGGAATGGACAGGCGGAGCGTGTTCCCAGCGACCGGAAGGAATCCGTTGTCCGTGGCCACTGACGACCTCCGTGAGGCCCTTTCCCAGATCGAAGACGCCCTGGGCATCGGCCGCCCCATCGGCGGCGCCAAACTCCCCGACGCCATCCGGTTCCTCCGGGTCCTGACCTTCCTGCGCGACACCCTGTGCCCACGGCTGAACGACCTGGTCAAGGCCGCGGACGGCAGGAGCGGCGACCTCGCCGTCGCCCTGGCCGACGTCATCATGGCCACCGCGGGCGACGTGCCCGTCCCAGCTGCCACGGTCGCCAGGTCGATCGTCGGAATCGGGGTCGAACGCTTCTGCGCGAGTCCGACCGCCCTGGTCGAGGCCGAGGCGCGCGCTTCGGGCAGCGGCGCCTCGCCGGCATGACGGACGAGAATCCGGCACCCGACGACTGGGCGCCGCTCCTCGCCGCGATCACGGAGCACCAGAAGCAGTCGGAGCGCGACGGCGCGTTCCTCCGTCCGAGTGCGGAGGTCGAGCGGAGGTTCGCCGATCTCGAGGCGTTCCACCGGGCGCTGCATACCCACGACGTCACCGCGGAGGACCTGGCCGGGCTCGGAGCGGCGCTGTCGACCGGAGCAGTCGGCGGGACGACGGCGGCGGAGATGGAGGCGCTGCGGCGCGACCTCGCCCGCGGCCCGATCCGCTTCACCGCTGCCGAGCCGCCCTCGTGTGCGGTCCACCTTTCCAGGGCCTACACGCGGGTGAGCTCGCTCATGGGCCTGGACGAGGCGCACGAGTTCCTGTTCGCCACGGATTACCGATACCGGCCGCACGCCTCGGTGCAGCAGTGGAGCGAAGACCGCTACCTCGTGCTGATGAGCCGCTACGTGGTCGAGGACATCTGGACGCTGTCCCTCGTGTTCGCGCAGCTCGTCGTCCACGCGGGCAGCGCGTTCCCCGGCCTGGACGAGCCGTGGTCCCATCCGGACTTCCCGCGGGCTTTGCGTGAGGCGGTCCAGGACAATCCCTACCTCCACCAGCAGATCGCCTACGGCATGTGCGCCGCGGTCGAGGGCGAGCGCTTCAGGTTGGGCTTCGAGACCGCCGACCTCGCCCCTGAACACGACAAGCACCTGCTTCCCGTGATGTTCGAGATCGCCCGGGGAGCCCTGGACTTCCTGGTCGGCCACGAGCTTGCGCATGTCCACCGTGGTCACCTGCACCCGGAGGTCCAGCCCGCCGGCGAGTCTCCGTGGTTCGCGGGCCAGGCCTTCGACCGGGTGCGGGAGTGCGCCGACGGCGCCGCCGTGATCGAGGCCTACCTGCGCGACCACTGGCCGGCGCACAGCCTGGAGCTCGAGGCCGACATGTTCGCCATGATGTCGGCCGCCGACGTCGGCGCCGCGGTCGCGCAGGACCTGCGGTTGATCGGCATCCAGTTCGCGGTCGGCGTGCTGTCCTTCCTCGACCGGGCCGACCACTTGATCGAATTCGGGTACGACCCGGCCGAGGCGGTCGGGTTGCAGGAGTACAACCGGTTTCCCGGCCTCGTCGACTTGAAGCTGCCGATGGCGACGCATCCCTGGGGCAAGACAAGGGCGACCGCGGTTCTCGGAGCATTCCAGCTCGTGTACCAGAGCCTCATCGAGCCGGTGCAACTGCACCGCAAAGCGGCCCTGATGCAGGCGGTGGCGAGCGTGCTCGCGTCGATGAGCGGGCCCGCGCTCAACGCGATCCGGTGGATCAACGCCCGGCCAGGGGAGAGCCTGGCCGTGGTGCTGCAGGGCGATGTCCTGATCACCCACTACTGGCCGCCGGAAGGCACCCTCGAGGACGACAGGCGGGAGGAATTCGAATCGATCGCCTCCCGCTTCTACACCGACATCGCCGATCCCCTTTCCAGAGCAACCGTTCTGCCGCCCGGCCACGCGGTGGAGACGATGAGGCGCATCGCGGGGCCGGGACTCCTTGAGGGTGCGGAGGATCTGTGCCGGGCGCTGCGACACCTGCTGCCCGCGGTCGAGCAGGCCGCCGCCCACATGAAGCGGAACGGGCTGTCCGCCGCGGCCTACCTGCGCCAGTTCGCCACCGCTGAGGGCGACGATCTGCAGCGGGTGATCGCCTCCACCGTGCGGATCAGCCTCGACCGGATCATCGACGAGCACGGGATCCTCCCCGAGGCGCTCTTACGGATCATGGCCTGGTACGGCTCTGATGACATCCCCCTCGAGCTCTTCTACGGCAGGGACGACGTGTTCCCCGCCCACGAGGTCAACGCGGCCCTCGCCGTGTTGCGTGCGTATCTGCTGATCGTCGCGGACGGCGACGCGGTGAGCGTTCATCCGTGGGTCCAGGCCGTCGTGCGCGAGGCCGGCGAGGACGATCCCCATCCGGTGTTCCCGGTCCAGGAGACGCGTGAGGTCGCCGTACGACTCATCGAGGACGCCGTCCCGGCGTGGGACGATCCCGCCGGGCGGCCCGCCTGGCAACAGCTTCTCCCGCACATCGACGCCATCGCCGGCCATCTCCCGGCCCACGGCGGCTCGGACCCGCCCGTGGCGCTCTGGAACGAGGCGGCCCAGCACCTCTTGGACCAGGGGATGACGGACCGGGCGCTCTCCTACTTCAAGCGCGCCCTGTCCGACCAGGAACGACTCCATGGACGGGACCATCCCGACACTCTGGCCCTACGGCACAACCTGGGCTGGGCCCTCAGCGCCGCCGGTGATCACGATGAGGCGATCTCCTTACTGGAGCGCACAGTAGCCGGCCAGGAGGCGGCTGCCGGGGCCACCCATCCGGACACGCTCACCACCCGCAGCAGCCTGGCAGCCGCGTACATGGGAGCCGGAGATCTCACCTCAGCGATCCCGCTGATCGATCGCACGATGGCCGACCGGCGACGAGTCCTCGGCCGGCGCCATCCCCATACGCTGGCGTCGCAGAACGACCTGGCCATCGCCTACTTCGCGGCCGGAGACCTACGCCGGGCGATCAGGCTGCTGAGGAAGGTCGTCGCCCACGGCCAGAGCATCAACGGGCCTGACCATCCCGACGTCGTGATCGCGCGCGGCAATCTCGCCCATGCGTGTTTCGCCGCTGAGCCCAACTCCAAGACCATCGCCCTGCTTGAAGAGTGTGTTCGCGACCACCAGCGCGTGCTCGGGCCAGACCATCCCAACACCGTCATGGTCCGCACCCTCCTCGTCTCCGCTCGTGAGAGCGGGGACGAGCCTGACGGCAGTCCCTGAGCGCGCCGCTCGAAGTGCTGCCACGACCGCGGTTGCCGTCGACCGTCAGAACCACGCGCCCGCGATCAGACGGGAACGCCTAGCAGGACGGAATCCGCACGCGATCAGAGCGGCCGCTCGCCGGCGTTACGTCACAGCGGAGGGCGCATACGTCACCGCGATGATGTCCCACATCCCGCAGCTGAGTAGCGTCGAGGCATGGCATGGTGGCACCCTGTCCCAGGGTGACCCGAGCGCCACGCCGGCTCTGATCCTCACATGGCTGGCCGCGCAGGGCTCGTGGTCCGCGGCGACCGATCGAGGCATGCAGCTGGGTTGGCAGGCCCACGTCCTAGTCCTGGTCGCCGGGCCGCACTGCGTCGCCTTCACCCGCTCCGTCTATTTGAGATCCCCAGCGAGTCCAGTTCTATTGACCAGGCGTCCCTACCGGAGAGATCGTGCGAACTGGCGAGCAATGGCCAGCCCCGTCAGCGTGCGTTTGGGCCCATTTCCATGCCGCTCGCTGGATGGTCTTGTCGCCTTCGTCGCGGATGTGTGTTCCCGGGCGATCGTCGCCTGGGTGGCCTCGTTGTCCAAGCGCGCCGGCCTGGTGCTGGACGCTCTGGACATGGCGCTGTGGCGGCGCGACCGCGCCGGACGTCCCGCCAGCCCTGTGGGGACGCGCTGCTGCTTGGCCCCGTCCGGGAGAGTGCCACGGCGGGCACGATCGAGCCCAGGCTCTGAACGTCTGCTGCCAGGCATGCCTGCCTCGCAGGAGGATGCGTGAAGGGGCGTCAGAGATGCTCACGAGCGCACACGCAGATGCAGGGCTCGCTGTACTCGACTCGGGGGCTGCTCGGCGGGGTGCCGGCTCAGGCAGCCCTTGTGACCTCGGAAGGGTGGTCAGTCGTCCGGCCTTACGGCTAGGCTCGCGCTGTGCACGTGGCTGTGGATCTCGGTGCTGACAGCGGCCGGGTCCTGGCCGGGAGGTTCGACGGAGAGCGGCTGACCGTCACCGAGGCGCACCGCTTCCCCAACCAGCCGATTCGCGGCCCCCACGGAGCCCTGCACACCGATGCCCGCGTCCTGCGCGCCAAGGTCACGGAGGGCATCGCCCGCGCAGCCGCCCAGGGCGAGATCACCAGCGTGGGAGTCGACGCCTGGGGCAACGACTTCGGGCTGCTCGACCGCGACGGCAGGCTGCTGGCCGACCCGCGTCACCACCGCGACCCCTACACCTCCGGGCTCGACAGCCGCGTCTCGTCGCAGGAGCAGTACGAGCTAACCGGAGTCCTGCCCGCGCCGATCAACACCTCCTGCCAGCTGCTCGCCCATGCCGGATCCCCGCTGCTGGAGCAGGCCGAGCGGCTGGTGATGCTGCCGGACCTGTTCACCCATTGGCTGAGCGGCCAGACGTTGACCGAGCGCACCATCGCCAGCACCAGCCAGTTGATGGACATCCGGGCCGGCCAGTGGGCTGTCGAGCTGATCTCCGCGCTCGGGCTGCCGGGGCGCCTGTTCGGCCACGAGATCG
This sequence comes from Nonomuraea sp. NPDC050663, assembly GCF_044456985.1. NCBI lineage: Bacteria > Bacillati > Actinomycetota > Actinomycetes > Streptosporangiales > Streptosporangiaceae > Nonomuraea > Nonomuraea sp. NPDC050663. The sequence continues at coordinate 225,437 of NZ_JBITGL010000016.1, read as the reverse complement.
TCGAGCCCGGCACTCCCGCCGGACCCTTACGCGGCTGCGGCGACGCCGACGGCGCCACGGTCATGGCCGTCGCCGGTCACGACACCGCCTGCGCGGTCGCGGCCCTGCCCGCCGTCCGGGGCGATGTGGGGTTCATCTGCTGCGGCACCTGGTCGCTGGTGGGGATCGAGCGTAGCGACCCGGTCACCCTCGCCGCCGCCAGGCACGCCGGGTTCACCAACGAGGCGGGCTTGGCGGGAACCGTCCGCTTCCTGCGCAACCTGAACGGGCTGTGGCTGCTTCAGGAGTGCCGCAGGGCCTGGGGCTCCCGCTCCTCCCATGCGGAGCTTGTCGCGCAGGCCGCCTCCGCTCCGCCGTTCGGGCCGCTGATCGATCCCGGTCACGTGGCCTTCCTCCGGCCGGGTGACATGCCCGCCAGGATCGCCGGGTTCTGCCGGGCGACCGGCCAGCGGCCGCCCGGCGATCGGGCGGCCACCGTACGCTGCGTGCTGGAGAGCCTGGCCTGCTCCTTCCGCCGCGCTCTCGAACAGGCCGAGCACCTCGGCGGACGGCGGGTCGGTGCGGTGCACCTGGTGGGCGGGGGAGCGGCCAGTCCGGTCCTGTGCCGGCTGACGGCCGATTTCGGCGGCAGGCCCGTGCTGGCCGGGCCGGTGGAGGCCAGCGGGTACGGCAACCTGCTGATCCAGGTCATGGCGGGCGGCGGCATCGGTACGCTCGCCGAGCTGCGCGATGTCGTGCGCCGATCGTCGCCGCCCCGTGTGTACGAGCCCGACGGGACGCGCGGGCGGTACGAGGAGGCCTACGCCCGCTACCTGCGCATGACAGATATTGACGTGGTTTGGAGTAAAGTAGCGCCGAACCTGAGCACAGAGGAGTGAGCCCGCTTCCATGCTGATCGCAGAGCGCCGGCAACGCATCCTGGACCACGTCAACGCGCGTGGCTATGCCTCGTTCCGTGATCTGGCCACGGAGCTGGGGGCCTCGGAGTCGACCGTCAGGCGTGACCTGCGCTCCCTCATAGAGGAGGGCAGGCTGATCGCCACCAGGGGCGGTGTCAGCCAGCCGGGAGGCGCAGGCCCGGCCCTGCCGAGCCGGCAGGATCCGCACGCCGCCGAGCGCGAGGCCATCGCCACGCAGGCCGCGTCGCTGGTCGAGCCGGGGACCGCGATCCTGCTCGGACCGGGCCGCACCACCGCGGTCCTGGCTCGCAAGCTGGTCGCCCTGCCCGCGCTGACGGTGGTGACCAACTCCGTGCTGGTGGTGGCGGCGCTGGCCGAAGCGCCGCAGGTGGAACTGGTCGTGGTCGGCGGCACGCTGCGCCGATCGATCCAAGCGCTGGTCGGGCCGATCACCGAGCAGTCCCTCGTGGGCCTGCGTGGCGCCCAGGTGTTCCTGTCGGGCGACGGGGTGACGGCCGAGCGTGGTCTGACCACCCCCAACGTGTTCGCCGCCGCGACCGACCAGGCCTTCGCGGCGGCGGGCCGCGAGGTCGTCGTCCTCGCCGACCACTCCAAGATCGGCAACGACACGATGTGCCAGACCGTCCCGGCCGACCGCATGAACGTGCTGGTCACCGGCCCCGCAGCCGAGCCCGCCGTAGTCGGCCGGCTGGCCCAGATCGGTGTCGACGTCGTGATCGTTGACCGGTTCTGAGAACTTCTGCCACATTGGCGTCACATTCAGATAACAAGCTGAACGACGTGCAGGGCGCTCAGCTTGCCTTTTGTCAATCCCGGCTGGTCTGACGGCTGTTGACAGGGTGACACGCTCGGTGGCTACATTTTGAGACGTTCTGCCACATCACGCCAAATCATGGCAATGTGCGCTCATCCCTCGAAGGGATAGTCAGTCGATGCTCAAGAAGACGACAGCCGCGTTGACCACCGCCCTCCTTGTGACCACGCTCGGCGCCTGCGCCAAGGCGGCCGACGACACGGCGAGCACCACCGCGGGCGCCTCCGCCCAGCAGCGGGTGCAGGCCACGGCGTCCGGGACGGCTCTGTGCACGTCCGAGACCTACAACGGAGGGGTGCCCAAGCTCGACCTGAAGACGATCACCGTCGGATTCGCCCAGTCCGAGAAGGAGGCCAACCCCTTCCGGATCACTGAGACCCAGTCCATCAAGGACGAGGCCGCCAAACGCGGCATCAAGCTGATCACCACCAACGCGCAGTCGGATCTGAACAAGGAGATCGCCGACATCCAGGGCATGATCGCGCAGGGAGCCAAGGCGCTGATCATCTCCCCGCTCAACTCCGAGGGCCTCGACCCCGCGCTCAAGGCCGCGCAGGACGCCAAGGTGCCGATCATGACCATCGACCGCCTGCTGACCACCAAGACCGCGTGCACCGACTACATCGGCTGGATCGGCTCCGACTTCGTCAAGCAGGGCGCCAGGGCGGCCGACGCGATGATCACCGCCACCGGCGACAAGGGCGAGGTCGCCATCCTGCTCGGTGCCTCCGGCGTCAACGTGACCGTCGACCGTACCAAGGGCTTCAAGGACCAGCTCGCCGCCAAGAACTCCGGACTGAAGATCGTGGCCGAGCAGACCGCCGACTTCACCCGCGAGAAGGGTCGGTCGGTCACCGAGCAGCTCATCTCCGCCAACCCCGGCATCAGCGCCATCTACGCCGAGAACGACGAGATGGCCCTGGGCGCGGTCGCGGCGCTGAAGGCGGCGGGGAAGAAGGCCGGCGACATCAAGATCGTCACCATCGACGGCACCAAGGGAGCGGTGCAGGGCATCATCGACGGCTGGGTGGCGGCGGTCATCGAGTCGAACCCGAGGTTCGGCCCCCTGGCCTTCCAGGCGCTCGACGACTTCTACTCGGGCAAGGGCGTGCCCGCCACGACGATCATCTCCGACAAGGAGTACACCAGCGACAACGCCCAGGCCGAACTGGCGAACGCGTACTGATGGACGGGCCCGTGGTCGAGATCACCGAGGTCTCCAAACGGTTCGGCGGAGTCATCGCGCTGGACGGCGTCTCGCTCACCCTCCACGCCGGCCAGGCGCACGCGCTCATCGGCGAGAACGGCGCGGGCAAATCCACCCTGATCAAGATCCTCACCGGGGTGCACCGGCCCGACTCCGGAACGGTCACCCACCTGGGCCGGAGTGTCGCCTTCTCCACCCCGCGGGAGGCCCAGGCGGCCAGCATCAGCACCATCTACCAGGAGGTCAACCTGGCCCCCCTGCTCAGCGTGGCGCACAACCTCCACCTGGGCAGGGAGCCGCTCACCAGGCTCGGCCTCCTGGACCACGGCCGGATGCGCCGCCAAGCCGTACAGCTGCTGGCCGGGTACGGCGTGCACGTCGACGTCCGGCGCCCGCTGCGGGAGCTCGGCCTCGGCATCCAGCAGATGGTGGCCATCGCCAGGGCCGTCTCTGCTCAGGCCCGGGTTGTCGTCATGGACGAGCCGACCTCCTCACTGGAGCCGCGCGAGGTGGACCTGCTGGCCGAGGTGATCGAGCTGCTGCGCGGCCAGGGCGTCGCCGTCCTCTACGTCACCCACAAGCTGGGCGAGGTGTTCAGGATCTGCCAGCAGGTGACCGTGCTGCGCGACGGCCGGCTCGTGCACCACGGCCCGGTGGCCGAGACGAGCGGCATCGGGCTGGTCGCCTCCATGCTCGGACGCCCGGTGACCCAGGTCAGGGGCCACGGCGTGACCAGCTTCGGCGAGACGCCGCACGCACGGGGGAGCGAGCCGATCCTGCGCGCGCGGGGCCTGACCCGCCACCGGGTGCTGGACGGCATCGACCTCGAGGTGCACGAGGGCGAGGTGGTGGGCCTGGCCGGGCTTCTCGGATCGGGCCGCACCGAGACCGCCCGGGCGCTCTTCGGCGCCGACCCGCTGGACTCCGGCTCGATCACCATGACCGGCGCCTCCCCGCGGCGCTGGAACCCGGCGACCGCGATCCGCTCGGGGGTCTGCCTGGTGCCGGAGGACCGCAAGGCCGAGGGCATCGTCGCCGGTCTGTCCGTGCGCGACAACATCACCTTGGCGGCGCTTCCGGCACTCACCAAGGCGGGGATGGTCTCGCGCGAGGCGCAGAACCGCATCGTCGACACCTTCGTCCGGCGATTGCAGATCAAGGTCTCCTCGCCGGACCAGAAGGTGGGAGAGCTGTCGGGCGGCAACCAGCAGAAGGTGCTGCTGGCCCGGATGCTCTGCCTCCACCCGCGGGTGCTGATCCTCGACGAGCCCACCCGTGGGATCGACGTCGGGGCCAAGGCGGAGATCCAGTCTCTGATCGACGAGCTGGCCTCCGCCGGGCTAGGGGTGGTACTCGTCGCCGAGCTGGAGGAGGTCGTGGAGGGGGCCGACACCGTGGTCGTGCTGCGCGAGGGCTCCCTGGCCGGCATGCTGCGCGGCGACGCCATCGGTGAGCAGCAGATCATGGAGCTCATCGTGGAGGGACGACATGAGTGACCCGCTCGTGTTCGTCCGAAGGGTGAAGCTGAGCGACCACGGAGTGTACGCCGCCATCATCGCCCTCCTGGCCTTCAACCTCGCCTTCACCCCGAACTTCGCCACCCTCGCCAACCTCCGCCTCCAGCTCGTCCAGGTCGCCCCGGTCGCGATCGTGGCGCTCGGAATGGCGCTGGTCATCGGCACGGAGGGCATCGACCTGTCAGTGGGCTCCACGATGGCCGTCGCCGCCGCTGTCATCCCGCTCTACCTCGGCTACGGCGCCTGGCCCGCCATCGCCGTGGCGCTCGCGGCCGGAGCGGCGATCGGCCTGATCAACGGCGGCCTGGTCGCCTTCGGGATCCAGCCCATCATCGCCACCCTGGGACTCCTGGTGGCCGGTCGCGGGCTCGCGCTGGTCCTGGCCGACGGCAGGCTGGTGGAGATCTTCGATCCGGTGCTCGGATCGATCGGCGGCGGCGCGCTGCTCGGCGTCCCCGTCCCGGTCCTGCTCGCGCTGATCGTGGCAGTGGCGGCCGGGGCAACACTCCGGTACGCCGCGTTCGGCCGCCGGGTGATCGCCATCGGCGGCAACCGGCCCGCCGCGGCCCTGGCCGGGCTGCCGGTGCGACGCACCCTGATCACCGTCTACCTGGCCAGCGGCCTGCTCGCCGCCGTCGCCGGGGTGCTCACGACTGGGCGGCAGGGCGCGAGCGACCCGTCGTTCATCGGCCTGCTCATCGAGCTCAGCGCGATCACCGCGGTAGTCGTCGGCGGCACCCCGCTGTCCGGCGGTCGCGTCCGCATCCTCGGAACCCTGATGGGAGCGCTGCTGATGCAGCTCATCGTGGCCACCGTCATCCAGCACAATCTGCACGACTCGACAGCCAGGATGATCCAGGCGGCGATCATCGTCGCCGCCGTCTACGCCCAGCGCGACAGGCGTCACCCATGAGCGCCGTCGCCACCGGCAGCCGCCGCGACCGCCTGGCCGCCCTCGCCCGGCAGCGCGGCGCCATGGTGGTCCTCGCCCTGGTCGTGGTGGCCGGCTGGGCGGCCTTCGGCGAGAGCTTCGCCAGCGCCCGCAACTTCGGCAACATCGCCCTGGACGGCTCCTACCTGCTGCTGGTCGCCACCGGCATGACCTTCGTGATCCTTTCCGGCGGCATCGACCTGTCGGTCGGATCGGTGCTGGCACTGGCCGGCGTGCTGTCCGCCTTCGGCTCCCGGTGGGGTACGGCCGGCGCGATCCTGCTGCCGCTCGTGGTCTGCGGGCTCATCGGCCTGGCCAACGGCCTGCTCGTCGGCCGGGCGCGGATCACCCCGTTCATCGTGACGCTGGCCACCCTGCTGTTCGCCCGCGGCCTGGCCTTCGCCGTGTCGCGCGAGGGCAACGAGGTCTACATCATCCCGCCCGACCTGCTGCTCACCCGAGTCGGCCAGGCGACGGTGCTCGGCGTGGGAGCGCCGGTGATCATCGCGCTGGCGGTGTTCGGCGCGGCCGTGCTCGCCCTGAACCGGACCAGGTTCGGCCTGTGGACCGTGACGGTCGGCAACGGCGAGGACACCGCCGACCTCATGGGGCTGCCGGTGGTGCGGGTCAAGGCCGGCGTGTACGTCCTCAGCTCGCTGCTGGCCGCGCTGGCCGGCATCCTGATCGCCGCCCAGACCGCATCCGGCCTGCCCACCCTGGGGGAGGGGCGGGAACTGGAGGCCATCGCGGCCGTCGTCATCGGCGGCACCCTCCTGACCGGCGGTTCCGGTTCGCTGGGCGGCACGCTGGCCGGGGTGCTTCTGCTCAAGATGATCCAGAACCTGATCAACCAGGTGGGCACCCTCAGCTCCTACTTCCAGCAGGTCGTCAGCGGCCTGTTCCTCCTTCTCGTCGTACTGGTGCAGGTCCTTCTTTCCAGGAGGCGGCGGTTGTGACCGATTCCCCGACCAAAGTCGCGGTGGTGGGCACCGGAGCCTGGTGGGGCTTCCACCACGCGCGCGTCTTCTCCACGCTGGCTGACACCGAGCTGTGCGCGATCGTCGGCCGAGACCCCGAGCGCACCGCCGACAGGGCCCGGCGCTTCGGAGCGCGGCCCTACGTGGACGTGGGCGAGATGATCGAGCGGGAGCGGCCCGACCTCATCTCGGCCTGCCTGCCCAACGAGGGGCACTTCGCGCCCACACTGGCGCTCATCAGGACCGGCATCCCGCTGCTCGTGGAAAAGCCGCTGGTCTTCTCCCTGGAGGAGGCCGACACGCTGCTGGCCGAGGCCCGTGACCAGTTCTTCGCCATCAACTTCAACCACCGCTACGCCCGGCCGGTGCAACTGGCCGCCGAGGCCGTACGCAGCGGACGGCTCGGCCGGCTGGTGTTCGCCTCCTGGCGCTTCGGCGGCGAGAGCGGGACCGGCGACCACCCGCACGCCAACCTGATCGAGACCCAGTGCCACGGCTTCGACATGCTGGAGCACCTGTGCGGGCCCATCTCATCGGTGGCCGCGCAGATGACCGGCGGCCCGCCGTACCCGACGGTGGCCGTGTCCCTGAGCTTCGCAGGCGGCGCCGTCGGCACCCTGCTGGGCAGCTACGACTCCTCCTACGCCTACCCCGGCACCCACCTGCTGGAGCTCAACGGCACCGAGGGACGGGTCCTGATCGAGGACACCGTGCGCCGCTACACCTTCACCCACGCGGGCGACGAGGTCAGCCAGGTGTGGCAGGCCGGCTACTTCAACGACGCCGACCGCGGCTTCCACGCCACCTTCGACCGCCACGCGGACGCGCTGATCGCCGCCTTCCGGGCGGGCGCGCCGCCGCCCGTGCATGCCAGGGCCGGGCGGCGTGCGCTGGAACTGGCGCACGCCGTGATCCGCTCCTACGAGAGCGGGACGCGGATCGACACCCCGTGAGACCGGGCCGCCAGGCCGGGCAGCCGGACGTCCCACCGCGGGCCACGCAGGCCGAGCCGCAAGCGATCAGCTCGGCCTCGTCGGCGGGTCGCCGGTGAGGGCGGCGGTCACGGCGCCGATCAGGTGCTCCTCGACGTCGCCCGCGCGCATGCCCCGGTCGGCCGTTAGCTGCTCCCAGACGGAGACCGAGGTCATCGCCCAGGCGAGGTCGGCGGCGACGTCCGCGGCCAGACCGGGCCGCAGCCGTCCGGCAGCTCCCAGCCGGCGGGCGGCGGCGAGGAACCCGCTGTGGAGCTCGTCCATCCGATCTTTCCAGGCCGCGGCGGCGTCGGGGTCGTCGCGGCGGGAGGCCAGCAGCACCGAGGCCACCGGATGGATCGTCGCCGCGTAGCGCAGCCAGACGCGCAGGAAGGCGCGGAACGCCTCGAGGGGTTCCTCCGTTGTCAGCGCCTTCTCGCAGCGCGCGCGGATCCCGTCCTGCTCGTCCATATCGCGTACGACGGCCACGAGCAGGCTGGCGCGGGAGCCGAAGTGGAGGTAGAGCGCCTGCCGGGAGATCCCCGCCGCGCGGGCCACGTCGGCCATCAAGACTCGTGGGCCCTGCTCGATGATGAGCCGCCGGGCGGCCTCCAGGATGCGCGATCGCGTGCTTGACACGTGTCAAGCATAGCTCTAGCTTGACACGCGTCAAGCGCTACGGCTTCCGAGGAGGAACCCGATGGACACCACCCACCCGGCGGCCGTCGCCGCGCTCACCGCCATGGGCGCGGTGAGCGCCGGCGACCGGGACGCCTGGCTCGCCTGCTACGCGCCGGACGCCGTGCTCCATGACCCGGTCGGCGGCTCCCCGCTGGATCCCCACGGCGCCGGTCTGCGGGGAAGGGCCGCCCTTGAACGGTTCTGGGAGCTTACCGTCGCCCCCAACGAGGTGCGTTTCGAGGTCGCTGCCGTGCACCCCGCCGGTGACGAGGCCGCGGTCGTCGCCTCGGTCTCCGTTCGCCTCCCCACCGGCGTCTCCTTCAGCTACGACGGCGTCTTCGTTTACCGGATCGAGGACGGGCGGATCTCGTCGCTGCGCGCCTACTGGGACCTGGACCGCGTCCTGTCCGCGCTTGCTGCCTGACTGGTGGCGATCACATCGCGGATCCTGTCACCAGCGCACGTGCCGGCGGACGCCCTACTGCCCGCCGGCCAGGGTGAGCCGGTCGATCGCCTCCAGTTCCTCCGGCCCGAAGTCGAGGCGGTCAAGCGCCGCGACGTTCTCCTCCAATTGCTCCACCCGGGAGGCTCCGATCACGGCGCTGGTCAGCTGCCTCAACCGCAGGATCCAGGCCAGGGCCAGCTGCGCGAGTGTCTGGCCGCGGGCCGAGGCGAGGTCGTCGAGGGCACGCAGGGTCTTGGCGCGTTCCTCGGGCGTGCGCCCGCGCACCCAGGCGGCCGTCCACTCCCTGGCCGCCCGGCTGTCCGGCGGCACGTTGCCGTCGAGGTAGCGGCCGGTGAGCAGGCCGGAGGCCAGCGGGCAGAAGGCGATCACCCCGGCGCCCGCGCGTTCGGTGTGCGGCAGCAGGTCCTCCTCGATCGTGCGGTGCAGGAGGTTGTAGAAGGGCTGGTGCACCACAATCCGCGTCAGGCGCTCACGCTCGGCCACGCGCACCGCCTCGGCGAACTGCGCCCCGGTGTAGCTCGACACCCCGGCGTACAGCGCCTTGCCCTGCCGTACCAGCTGGTCCAGCGCACCGAAGGTCTCCTCCAGAGGCGTCGCCGGGTCGGGCCGGTGGGAGTAGAAGACGTCGAAGTAGTCCACGCCCGTACGGCGCAGCGACTGGTCGCAGCTGGCGATGAGGTGCTTGGCCGAGCCCAGCTGCCCGTACGGCCCCGGCCACATGGGGTAGCCGGCCTTGGAGGAGATGATCAGCTCGTCGCGGGGCAGTTCGGCCAGGATCCGGCCGCAGACCTCCTCGGCGTTGCCCGGCGGTTCGCCGTAGTTGTTGGCCAGGTCGAAGTGGGTGATGCCCAGGTCGAAGGCGCGCAGCATGACCTGCCTGGCGTCGTGCTCGTCACGGTAGCCGCCGAAGGTGTACCAGGCGCCCAGCGAGATCGCGGGCAGCAGCAGGCCGCTCCGTCCGCAGCGGCGGTAGCTCATCCGGTCATAACGGGACATGGAGCCTCGCTTTCAAAGGGATCTTCTGCGGCCGATCTGGTCCACGGCCACGGCCGCGAGCAGCACCGCGCCACGAGCGCTCTCCTGGTAGAAGGTCGGGACGTTCATCAGGCTCATGCCGTTGTTGAGGCTGCCCATGAGCAGCGCCCCGAGCAGCGCGCCCAGGATGCGGCCCCGGCCGCCCGACAGGCTGGTCCCGCCGATGATGGCGGCGGCGATGGCGTCGAGTTCGAGGAAGAGCCCGGCGCTCCCCGCCACCGCGCCGGATACCCGGGCGGTGAGCGCGATGCCGGTGACGCCGTAGGCCAGGCCCGCGATGAGGAAGTTGCGCCAGATGACCGAGTCGAGGTTGATGCCCGCCAGCCTGGCCGCCTGCGGGTTGCCGCCGATGGCGTAGAGCTTGGCGCCGTAGCTGGTGCGGCGCATCAGCAGCTCGGCCAGCAGCACGAGCACCGCCAGCAGCAGCACCAGCAGCGGGATGCCGAGGTAGGCCGCGACGTACAGCCCGCCGGCCGCGCACAGCACGGCGGGTACGGCCCGGCGGCCCAGCCCCGGCAGCACCCGCTCGACCAGGCCGAACCTCTTGGCCCTGCGCAACCCGGCGTACTGGTAGGCGAGGTAGGCGGCCAGGCCGATCAGGATCAGCCCCGCCGAATAGGAGGCCGTCAGGTAGCCCGTCGCGAACGCGGTGAGCGAGTCGGGCACCGGCGCGACGGTCTCGGCCTGCGGGATGATCAAGGAGAAGCCGCGGAAGTACAACATCCCGGCCAGCGTCACGATGAACGACGGGATGCCCACCTTGGCCACCCAGAAACCCTGCCAGGCGCCCATGGCCAGGCCGCAGGCCAGAGCGGCGAGCAGCGCCCAGTGCACCGGCCAGCCGAGCCGTACAGTCAGCATCGCCAGGACCACCCCGACCAGGGCGACGGCCGAGCCGACGGAGACGTCGAAGTTGCGGGTGACGATGAGCATGACGGCGCTGATCGCCGCCAGGCTGACGATCGTGGTCTGCAGGGCGAGCAGACCCAGGTTGCGCTGCGACAGGAACAGGCCGTCGGTGGCCAGCTGGAAGACCAGCCAGATCACCGCGAGCACCAGGACGAGCGTGTAGTTGCGCAGCTCGGCCCGGTGGCCGAGCCCGCGCACGACCTCCGCTGCCCGGGTGCGGGCGCCGAGGGCGGGTGGCGTGGTGGTCATCTCAGGTCCCTGCGGCTTCCTCGAGGAGTCGGGTCTCGGTCAGGTCGGCTCCGGCGAGCTCGCCGGTCATCCGTCCCGAGCGCATGACCAGCGCCCGGTCGGCCACGGTGGCCAGCTCCTCGGCGTCCGAGGAGGCCAGCAGCAGGGCGTAGCCGTCGGCTCTGAGCCCGTGCAGCAGCTGGTGGATCTCCGCCCGCGCGCCGACGTCCACGCCGTGGGTGGGGTCGACCATGAGCAGGATGCGGGTGCCGGCCGCCAGCCATCGGGCGACCTGGACCTTCTGCTGGTTGCCACCCGACAGCGTGCCGAGCGGCGCCTCCTCCGACGGGGTGCGGATGCCCAGCCGCTCGATGTAGTCGCGGGCCAGCAGCCGCTTGGCGTGCGGATCGAGCATCCCGGCGCGGCCGAAGCGCTCCAGCCGGGCCAGGGCGAGGTTGTCGGCGACGGAGTGCTCGGCGATCAGCGTCTGGCGGCGGTCGGGGGCCAGCAGCCCGATGCCGTGGCGGATGGCGGCAGCCGGGTCGCGGACGCGGACGGGGCGGCCGTCCACGTGGACCGACCCCTCCACCCGGCCGGGCCAGGCGCCGAACAACGCCATGGCCGCGCCCGCGCACCCGGCGCCGACCAGGCCGAACAGCCCGACGACCTCGCCGTGCCGTACGGTCAGGTCGAGGCCGTCGACGCGCACGCGGTGGCGGTCGTCGGGGTCGTGGATGGTCAGGCCCTCGACCCGAAGCGCCACCGCACCAGCCGGAGCGCTCGCCGTCGCCGCCTCCCGCTCGGCGACCAGCTCCGCGCCGAGCATCTCGCGCACCACCCGGCCCCGGTCGGTGTCGGAGGTGCGGTGGTCGCCGCGCACCCTGCCGTCGCGCAGGACCACGATCCGGTCGGCCAGTGCGAAGACCTCGCCGAGCCGGTGGGTGACGAAGACGATCGCCACCCCGCGCCCGCGCAACCGGCGCAGCTGCGTGAAAAGGCGCGAGGCCTCGCTCTCGGTGAGCGCCGCGGTGGGCTCGTCGAGGATGAGCACCCGCGCCCTGGCCGACAGCGCGCGCGCCAGGGCGACGAGCTGCTGATCGGCCAGGTCGAGCGTGCCCATCGGGGCGTCGGCGTCGAGGCTCAGGTCGAAGTCCGCCAGGACCTGCCTGGCCTCGGCCCGGAGCCTGGCCTGGTCGACCAGGCCCAGCCGGGTGCGCGGCTCGGCGTTGAGGAACATGTTCTGCGCCACCGTCAGGTCCGGCACCGCAGCGACCTGCTGCGGGATCACGACGATCCCGGCGGCCCGCGCGTCGGCCGCGCTGCCCGGGGCGTACGGCACGCCGCCCAGGTCGAGCGTGCCCTCGTAGCTCCCGGCCGGATGCACCCCCGACAGCACCTGGATGAGCGTGGACTTGCCCGCGCCGTTCTGGCCGAGCAGGGCCATCACCTCCCCGGACCTGATCTCGAGGTCGACGTGGTCGACGGCCACCACCGGCCCGAACCGCTTGGTCAGCCGGGTGGCCAACAGGACACCGTCGGCCATCAGCAGGTCGGCTTCCGGTCCGGCACGTTCTTGTACACCTGGTCGGCGCTGATCCAGAAGGAGTGCGAGCAGACGAAGGCGCCCAGGTCCTTGCCGCCGACGAGGTAGATGGGCGTCTTGGCCCACGGGATCCGCCCGGCGCCGTTGTCGATCGACGCCTCGGCGTTCACCGGCTTGCACTGGGCCATCGCCAGCGCGACCTGGGCGCCGCGGGTGGCCATCTCGTCGGGGGCGGGCCAGACACTGCCGAACATGCGGCCCTCGGCGATGGCCTGCATGGCCGACAGCTCCATGTCCTGGCCGGTGACGGGGATCGAGCCCGCCTTGATCCCGGCCTGCTCGATGGCCTGCAGGACGCCGAGCGACATGCCGTCGTAGGAGACGAGGAAGGCGTCGACCTTGTTGGCGTTGGCGGTCAGCGCGTTCTCGGCGGTTGCCTGGGCGGGCTCGGTCTTCCAGGCGGGCGTGAACTGGTCGGCCACGATCGTGATCTGCCCGGCGGCGACGGCCGGAGCGAGGACTTCGTGGTAGCCCTTCTGCATCTGGGTGGAGCCCGTCTGGCCGGCGTCGCCGCCGATGAGCACGTAGTTGCCCTCAGGCGCGGCTTCGAGCACCGCCTTGGCGGCGCTGGCCCCGCCCTCCTTGGGATCGCGCCCGACGAAGGCGGCGTGCGGGGCGCCCAGGATCAGGTCGTCGTAGGAGGCCAGGGGGATGCCCGCGGCCTGTGCCTTCTTGGCGATGCCCGCCGCGACGTTGAAGTCGACCGGCTGGATCACGATGGCGTCGACGCCCTGGGTGATGACGTTCTCGGCCTGCGCGACCTGCTTGTTGGCGTCGTTCTCGGCGGACTGGAAGACCACCTGGTAGCCGGCGGCCTCGACGGCCTTCTTGAAGAACGGCACGTCGGCGTGGAGGTAGCGAAAAGCGGTCTGCTGCTTGAGCATGAACGCGATCTTCTTGGTGGTACCTGAGGTGCAGGCTCCGGCGGTGGACCCGGCTCCGGCGGCGGTGGCCTGGGCGCCTCCTGCCGTCTGCTGGGTCACCTGTCCGCAGGACGTCGCCAGCAGCGCCAGGGCAGCCACGCCTGCTGGGAGGCGACGGGCTTGGGTCCGTACGGCGGGCCCGGGGGGCAGGTGGCGGGATCCCCTTCGCATGACCATCTCGACCTCTCCTTCGCGGCGCCGCTGAGCGGGGGAATGCCCTGATGGTGAACCGGCTTCCGGCCTACGTCAACGTTGACTGTCAACGTTGACGTAGTCGGGCAACCGGGATAGGTTCACCTCAGGCGGTGTCCACCGAGGGGAGGATCGGCACGAGTGGTCGACTCGACACCTCCGTCCTCCGGCCGGCCCACGATGCGTGACGTCGCCCTCTACGTCGGCGTGAGCACGAAAACCGTGTCGCGGGTGCTCAACGATGAGCCGGGCGTCGGGGCCACCACCATCGCCCGCGTGCACGAGGCCATCGACGCCCTGGGCTTCCAGCGCAACGACATGGCCAGATCGTTGCGGGTCGGCCAGTCCACCCGCACCCTCGGCATGATCATCGAGGATGTCGGCAACCCGTTCTTCTCCGGCATCGCCCGCGCCGTCGAACGCTCGGCCCGCCGCCGGGGCTACCTGGTCATCACCGGCAGCTCCGACGAGGACCCGGCGATCGAGCGCACCCTGATCCGCTCACTCGTCGAGCGCCGGGTCGACGGCCTGCTCATCGTCCCGGCCGGCGACGACCACCGCTCGTTGCTGCCCGAGCTGCGGCGCGGCATGCCGGTCGTGTTCATGGACCGGCCGCCGGGCGCCATCGACAGCGACGTCGTGCTGCTCGACAACGCACGCGGCGCCTTCCAGGCCACCGAGCACCTGCTGGCCCACGGACACCGCCGCATCGGCGTGCTCTGCGACTACCTGACGATCTTCACCGTGCCAGAGCGGCTGCGCGGCCACCAGGAGGCACTGCGCGCCGCAGGGCTGCCGGAAGACCCCCGGCTGGTGCTGGCCGGGCTGCACGACGCCGAGACCGCCGACGCCGCCACCGAGCGTCTGCTCACCCAGCCCGACCCGCCCACCGCCGTGTTCGCCACCAACAACCGCATCGCCGTCGGCGCGCTGCGCGCCATCCACCGGCTCGGACGTCCGGTTGCGCTGGTCGGATTCGACGACGTGGAGCTCGCCGAGGTGTTCATCACGCCCCTGACAGTCGTCTCCCACAACCCCGCCCTGATGGGGGAGGAGGCCTGCCGCCTGCTGTGGCAGCGCGTCGACGGCTACACCGGCCCGACCCGGCGAGTCATCCTGCCCACCGAACTGATCGTGAGGGGCTCGGGCGAGATCTCGCCGCCCCCATAGCCTGGGCCTGGGCGCTTGTTCCCGCCCGAGAACGTCATACGCCAGGAGCGACGAAGCCACCGCGACGGCAGCTCCGGCAGTGGCTTCCCGCGTAGTGGGCTTGGCTCTTCACCGTCCCGATCGAGCAGTTCAGCAGTGCGGCCGTCTCGCGCTCCGTCCCGTCCTCGTAGTAGCGCAGCACGATCACCGCTCGCTGGCGGGGAGGCAGGCGCAGCAGCGCCTGGCGCATGACGAGCCGTACGAGGTCCGAGTCTTGGCTTGAGTAGGGCTGCTCGGGCGGGCTGGGGGTAGGGACCTCGCTCCTGAGCCGGCGCCGCCGCCATGAGATGTGCTGGTTCAGCAGCGCCTTGCCTCGGGACGCTCGACCGGCGCCAGCTGGGACCAGCGGCCGAGCACCTTGAGCAGGACACTCTGCAGCAGGTCCTCGGCCTGGCGGGCATCCCCGTGAGCAGGTACTGCTGAGAAGGCGGCATTGGCGGCCATGCCCGCCACCTGCTAGCGGCCAGGTCTCCTCTGGCTGGCTCAGGGGCGCGGGGCGACCTCGCCTCCTATGCCCGTCTCGTTGCCGTCGGTGTCGTGGAAGACCCATTTGCAGACGTTCCCGTGCTGCTCTTTGTCCACCGGCCGGAGCCCGCGCTCCGCGATCCGGTCCACCTCCGCCACCGGGTCGTCCACCCAGATCATGCCCACCGCGCCTCCGGCACGGGCGGCATCCTCGATGACGTAGACGTATCGGTCCTCGGCCAGTTGCCACACCGCTTCGATGTCGTTGGGAAAGAACGCTGGTTCCTTCCCGAGAAGCTTGCTGTACCAGGGCACGGCGCTCTTGTAGTCGCGGACGGGAATGCCCGCGAAGATCCCTACTGACATGCTCGAACGTCCTCTCCGCCAAAGCCGGGAGGTCCGGCCTCTCGAAGGAAGGACTCGGTATGTCGCGAAAACTCATCGACGAGATTTCTTGCCTGTAGCTGGCCAGGCGTTTGGTTGGGTCGAGATTGGGTGCCTGGCCGGTGACCGTCGCGGTCTTGCCCTGGCTGGGTTCGGTGATACCGGATCGAGGACGGGCGGATCTCCTCGCTGCGTGTTTACCTGGGAGCCGTCAGCCACGAATCGCCATCGGACGGGTACGAGATCCGCTGCCACCCGGCCTGCCGTACCCGCAACGCCTCAGTCGTAGGAGTCGGCCGGACAATTACGTGAGATCGAAGGGGGCTGGGAAGTGGCCTTCCCAGATCCGGTGGGACGCCTGTTCGGGGTAGGGCAGGGTCTTCGACTCGGTGTCCAGGAGGCGGGTGAGGCGTCCGCCTGGCCGGTGGGCGGACCAGCCCGCGTCGCCCGTGGTGGCGAAGCGGACCCATGCCTCCTGGAACTGGCGGGAGAGCGCGACGGCCTCGGCATTGGGCTCCTCGCCGATGAGCTGGATGCCGACGGGGCTGTCCAGGGTGCCGAACGCCAGGGGCATGTCGAGGCTGTGGCAGGCGCCCAGGATGCCGTCGAGGGCGGGGGCGGCCCAGCACAGTTCGAACAGGTAGGAGGTGCCGCCGGCTGCGGTGTTCGCCTCGGCGAGCTTCTGTGACGGCATGCGGAAGAGGGCGTCGGAGTACACCGTCTCCACCAGTTCCTCCGGGCCTGCCTGCGGGAAGGCGGCACGGTAGGCCAGCGCGCCGTCCGGCTGTGGGGCGAGCAGTGCCAGGGCTGCACGGGCGTCCTGCTCGGTGAAGGTGCCGTGCCGTCCGCTCATGACGCTGAAGTACCGGAATTCGTCCCGGGCGTGGCCGACGAGCAGTTCGGTCCCGCTCGCGCGCCCGCCGGTCAGTGCGGGCCAGGGGGTCTCCGGGAGGATTTCGCCGTCGACGACGGGGCACAGGGCGGTGCCGGTCTCGGTCAGGCGTCCCCAGCTCTCCCGGTGCGCGTGGAGGCCGGCGTTGAAGGCGGTGAGCTCGGCGGCCAGGTGCCACGGGTCGACGTCGCGCAGGGCCTCGGCGGTGGGGGCCGCCGCGCCGAGCCGGTCGGCGAACGCGGCGGTGACCTGCCGGGCCAGCGCGGGGGTGCTGTGCAGCCCCGGCACCGAGTGGGCGATGGCCCGTCGGAACAGGCCGCGCGCGGACTTCATCGTCAGCAGGGCGGCGACCGAGCCCGCCCCGGCGGACACCCCGCCCACGGTGACCCTGCCGGGGTCGCCTCCGAAGGCGGCGATGTTGCGCTGCACCCACTCCAGCGCCGCGATCTGGTCGAGGAACCCGCGGTTGGGCGGCGCGTCGTCGAGGAACGCGAATCCCTCCGCGCCCACGCGGCAGTTGATGGTCACCACGACGACTCCCGCCTCGGCCAGCGCCGCCGGATCGAACATCGGGTCGCTGGAGGCCGCTGAAAGGTAGCCACCCACGGGGATCCACACCAGCACCGGCAGTCCCGCCGCGCCCGGATCCGGAGTGCCGACGTTGAGCGTCAGCCAGTCGCTGCCCTGCGGGGGCACGTCGATCGGCAGGGACAGCGGCACCACGGGGCCGAACTCGACCGCCTGCCTCGTCCCCTCCCAGGGGTGCGGCGGCGCGGGCGCGGCGAAGCGGAGCGCTCCGACCGGAGGCTGGGCGTAGGGGATGCCGCGGAACACTGCGTGCCCCTGTCGCCGGCGCCCCTGCACCACGCCTTCCGTGGTCCGTACCTTCGGCTGTTCGGACATGATGATTCCTTTCCGCCGGGTGGGTTCAAGGTTATGGGTCAAGTGTATTATGTCAACTGTATTGGAAAGGTGCTGGGCATGAGGGAAGGGCCACGATGCCGAAACAGGTGGATCACCGCGGCCGCCGCGAAACGATCGCCCGCGCACTGTGGCGCGTGGTGGAACAGCGCGGCGTCAACCAGCTGACGATGCGCGTGGTGGCGCAGGAGGCGGGCATGTCACTCGGGCAACTGCAGCACTACTTCGCCTCCCGGACCGCCATGCTCACCTTCGCCATGGACTTCGCCTCCGAGCAGACCTCGGCGCGCGTCCTCCAGGGGCTCGACGAACTCGGTGACCATCCCCATCCTCGCGACGTGCTGCGGCTGACGCTCGCGGAAATGCTCCCCCTGCACGCCGACGCCCGCGCGACCAGCCGGATGAGCGCCGCCTACGTCCTGGAGGCGCTGCACGACGAGGCCGTGCACGAGCAGGCGCACCGCGGCCTCGCCCAGGGGCGGGCCCTCGTCGAGCAGTCGGTCCGCCAGGCGATCGCCGACGGGCACATCGACCCAGACCGAGACCCGGTGACCGAGACCAACCTGCTCCTCGCCCTCACCGGCTTCACCTCCCTGATCGAACTCGACGTGATCGAGCCCCAGGACGCCCTCGCCGCGATCGACGTGCATCTGGACCGGCTGTTCAGGAGCCCGTGACCTGCCCCCGGACACGGGGCAGCCACAGGGCAGGCGGGGGACAAGATCAGCTCTGGTCCGCCGCTCGCCGGCCTGGTGCCATCTGACCGCGGCACCGCGCCCGGCACGACCATCCCATCCACGCTCCGAGCGTCCGCGCCGACGCTCGCACTACCGAGCCCGTTCACCGTGGCGGGCAACCATCGACCGACCTTCGCCCAGCCTCATGTCGCCCGAACCGACGCTCAGCTGCTCTCGTGGGCGCCGTCGTGGAAGGCGCGCCTACCCGGCCACATCAGCTCGGGAGAAGGTCTTACTGGCCTCGCTGAGCGAACTCGTCGGGTGTCGTGCCGCCGGGGAATCGGGTGACGAAGTCGAGTACCCCGACCCAGGTCGGACGGACGGCGATGCGGACCATGGTGACGCCGGGACGGTCGACTGCGGCAACGTTCGCCGCGCCCTGTACCTCGCCGGCGTAGCGGCGCTGGGCGGCGGCGTACTCCTCCGCGATCCCCTCGACGTCGGTCACTTCGGCCTGTCCGCGGAGGAGGAGCACGGAGGGCGGGGTGGTGGCGGCGTCGATCGTGACGGCGATGTCGGGGCGGGCTCGCAAGGCGCTGACCTTGAGGCCTCCGAAGGTGGAGAGCACGATCTCGCTGCCGGTCCAGTGGAACAGCATCGGGAACACCCGTGGCGTTCCGTCGCCGGCGACGTAGGCGACCCGGGCGAGTTCGGTGGAGTGGAGCAGTTGCTGGGCCACGTCGGTTTCCAGCAGCCGGACATCGCCCTGGGGCAGCGTCGTGGCGTCGAGGTGGGTCATCGGGCGAAGACCTTGCCGAGGTTGTCCAGGCACAGCTCCCAGCCCTCGCGGAGCTCGGCCGCCGCGTCGTGACCGGGCAGGCCGCCGTGGGTCAGCACCACCGACGTGACACCCGCGTGCTCGGTGATCTCCAGGTCGCAGCTCGATCCGGTGCCCGCCTGGTCCTCCTCGCCGTGCCAGATCCAGGCCAGGCGTGAGGGGCGTTCCACGAGGGTGTACACGCCGGTGGCGGTGTATTCGGTGCCGTCGGTGTCACGCATGACGACCCGTAGGCGCCCGCCCACGCGCAGGTCGACTTCGGCCTCCGCGGTATCCCAGTCGTCGCCTGCGTGCCACCACCTCCTGATGACTTCCGGGTTGGTCCAGGCGTCGAACACGGCCTCTGACGACGCCTGGTAGGTGCGTTGGATGCGAAAGGCGTGCATGTGTGGCTGCTCCCTATGGGTGAGGTGGTCCTCAACGGTGTCGAACATGCGCTCCCACAGGGCGCGCTGGCGATCGACCCAGGTGACGGCGTCGATGAGTGCGGCCGGGTTCAACGCCAGCCGGTGGGTGCGGCCGGCGAGCTGGCGGATGACGACACCGGCGTCTTCGAGGACTTTCAGATGCTTGGTGATCGCCGGCTTGGAAACGCCCAGGTCCGAGGTCACCTCACCCACGGTCGCTGGGCCGCTGCCCAGGCGCTCGATCATCTTGCGCCGGATCGGATGGGCCACGGCTCTGAACGGATCGTTCACCATAAAGCTAACAGTACACCATATGGTGAACAGAAGATTGAGGGCGGTGCGAGGTGAACTCACCGATGTCGCGTCTGCCTGGGCGGCCGCCGGCGAGATCATCGCCAGGTCATCAACGGTGTTGCGTGGGAGGTCCGCGCCGGAGCCGACTGGCGTGACGTGCGACTGAACGCCAGGGGCCCCCTGGCAGCCCGCCTCCACCCAGGTCGCTCACGCGCCGGCAGGGGCGCCGCCTCGCGACTGTTCGAACCAGCGCGCCAGACCATCGAATCGATCAACCAGGCTCTCGGGCAGCTTGACCTCGAACGCTACGGTGGACGGACCCTGCGCCCGCGTCGTCATCGTCCGCGTTCTGGCACAACGACACGACCGGCCAGCCCGCTCAATGACCGCCAGCGACCACCCCGTGGAACCACTCATCCAGAGAAGCCGCCGCCCGGCCTGAAATTCTGCCGCCTTCCGCGCACACGTAGGAAGTGAAAGCCAACAGCGTTGGAAGGTCTGACGAGGATGACGCGTGCATGAACAAGACGACCGGTCCCGGTTCGAGTCGGTGTATCGGCGGACCTACGAGCAGATCCTCGGATATGCGGTGCGGCGATGTTCCTCGCCCGAGGACGCCGCCGACGTCGTCGCCGAGACCTATGTGATCGCCTGGCGGCGGATCGACGAGCTCCCCGAGGGGGAGGCGGGCAAACTCTGGCTGTACGGCGTGGCCCGCCGGGTCCTGGCCAACCACCGCCGTAGCGAACGGCGGCGGCTCACCCGGCACGCCGAGCTGACGACCGAGATCGAACACCTCTACACCGCCCCACCCCAGCACGGCGAGCAGGCCGGCGTGGACGAGGCCATGGACATGCTCTCCGACGGAGATCGGGAACTGCTGGCCCTGGCCCTCTGGGAAGGGCTCGATCCCGGCGAGATCGCCACAGTCCTGGACTGCTCACGCAACGCCGCCCGCATCCGTCTGCACCGGGCCCGCAAACGCTTCGCCAAGGCCCTGGAGAAGACCCGCCCATCAGTCGCCGGCTACGTAGCGCGGCCGCTCGTCAAGAAGGAGTCAGGGTGAACCAGGACCAGATCTTCAGGAACCGGGCCAGGGCGCTGGATGAGGACCTGACCGGCAGCGCGTCCACCGCGGGGGCGGACGCGCTGCTGGCGGAGATCGTCTCGATGGAGCGCGCTCCCGCCCGGCGGCGGCTCCTTCGCCCTTCCGGCCGCGCTCTGCTCGGCTTGACGGCGATGGCGACGGCGGCTGTGGCGGCTGCGGCGGCCGTGGTCGCGATCCCGGCGCTGCAATCGGGCACCACCACCCTGGTGCCGCAACCGGCCACATCCTCGTCCGTGACGGCCGCACCGGAAGCCCGTCAGATCCTGCTGGCAGCTGCCGTGGCCATGGAGCAGGCCCGTGCGGAGGGTGACTACTGGCGTACCGCGACGGTCAGCCAGTCGATGCTGCTGGATCCCACGCGCACCTATGTGATCGAGCGCAAGTGGTCCAAGGAGACCTGGCTGGCCAAACGGCCGGACCTGTCAAGCTGGTGGATCAATCGATATCTCGGCGCCGAGCCTGCGACTCCGCGGGACAAGGAGGTCTGGCGAGCCGCGGGTGCGCCCACGAGCTGGCGTTACCCCAGGAATCTGACGGAGAACCGGTTCGCCGTCCCGTTCAAGCCGTTGGAAGCGGCTGCGGGCGAGCGCACCGCCACGCGGTTGCGCGGCAAGTGGACAGGCTCGGCCGGCGACCTGATGGGGGAGCTGATGACCTGGCGCGAGCTGGACGAGATCCCGGGCAATCCCGAGGAACTGCGCGGCTACCTGGAAGAGCGCATCTCACGACGGCTGACGGCCGATGCCCACCCCGGGCTGGACGTGGAACAGACGACGGCGAACCTTCTCCGCCAAGGCTGCGTGGACATCATCAGCCGGCTGCCCGCCTCACCCGAGGCTCGTGCGTCCGCCTACCGGGTCCTCGCCTCGCTGCCCGGCATCCGGGCCGTGGGGGAGTCGACGGATCCGCTGGGGCGGAACGGGCAGACGCTCAGCTATCAGGTGGAGGCGGAGCCGGGGTTGTTCACCCAGGTTCGGCTCCTCATCGACCCGAGCTCGGGGCTGCCCTTGTCAGAGGTGTGGACCAACACCATCACCCTCGCGGACGGGCGGACGGCGGAGCTGCGCAGCGCCACATCGTTCCAGACGATCGGCTGGACCGACGACCGCCCTGACCTGCCCACGCAACCGGTCGGGTAGGGCTGGCGGAGCGCGCGGCCGAGCCGGGGGTCGCGCGCCGTCGGTGTGGTCCGGCGGACATCGCGCGCAAGGCCCGCCGGCCGGATCGTAGGCATCGTGGTGGGCCCTGACCCCGATGCGATCCGCACGGTACGGCAGGTGCCGCACGGGCATGGCCGCGGCCGTTGAGGACGCAGGCGACCTTCCCGCCGGCGTGCGGGCTCGGGCCAGAACCCCGCTCGATTTCGCAGCGCATGGGCGGCGGCATGACGTCGCCGCCTCTGCTCGGATCGGCGAAATCTCGCCGATAGCGTGCGTCAGGTGCGGACCGTCAGGTTGACCGCCGCCGGGGCGAGCACGTGCTCGATCACCATGACCGCCGCCCCGGTCACGCCCGCCTGGTCTCCCAGCTCGCTGGCCCGGATCTCCAGCCGCTGCGTGGCCAGCGGCAGTGAGCGCGCGTAGATGACCTCGCGGACTCCGGCCAGCAGGTGCTCGCCCGCCTCGGCCAGGTCGCCGCCCATCACGATCAGCGCCGGGTTGAAGAAGTTGACGATCGAGGCCAGGACCAGCCCGATGTCGCGTCCGCTCTGCCGTACGAGCTGGATGGCCTGGGTGGAGCCGGCCCGCACCAGGCCCACGACCTCGCGTGTGCCGGCCACTCCGAGCGCGGCGGCCAGCGCGCCGCCGCCGGCGACCGCCTCCAGGCAGCCGAGGTTGCCGCAGCGGCACATGACGTGGTCGGCGGACGGCAGGCGGATGTGCCCGATGTCTCCCGCGGCGCCCTGGGCGCCGCGGTGCAGGCGGCCGCCGCTGATGACCCCGCAGCCGATGCCGGTGCCGACCTTGACGAACAGGAGGTGCTCGGCGGCGCGGTGCTCGCCCAGGGCCATGATGTTGACGTCGTTGTCGACCAGGACCGGCGCGCCGGCGCGGGCGGCGAGCCACTCGGGCACGGGGAAGCCGTCCCAGCCCGGCATGAGCGGCGGGTTGACGGCCAGGCCGCTGGCGTGCTCGACGGGGCCGGGCAGGCCGACCCCGATCCCGCACAGGTCCGCGGAGGTGTGGCCGGTCTCGGCCAGCAGCTCGTGCAGGGTCTCCAGCAGCCAGCCG
Source organism: Nonomuraea sp. NPDC050663 (assembly GCF_044456985.1). Taxonomy (NCBI): domain Bacteria; kingdom Bacillati; phylum Actinomycetota; class Actinomycetes; order Streptosporangiales; family Streptosporangiaceae; genus Nonomuraea; species Nonomuraea sp. NPDC050663. Next base: position 202,637 of record NZ_JBITGL010000016.1, on the reverse strand, counting down.
AGCACCGCCTCGGGGCCGAGGGAGATGGACAGGTCGGCGCTGCGCTCGGCCAGCGAGGCTCCGTCCAGGTCGGTCAGGGCGACGCGGGCGTGGGTGACGCCGAGGTCGGCGGCCGCGACGATGCGGGCGCGCCGGTTGAAGGCGAAGGCGGTGGCCGGACGGCCGCCGGAGCTGGTGCTTTCCTCCAGGGGGACGATCCAGCGCTGGTCGAGCAGGGCGTCGATGCGCTGCGCGATGGTGGACCGGGCCAGGCCTGTCAGCTGGGCCAGCTCGGCTCTGGTCCGGGCCTGACCATCGCGCAGTATCGACAGAAGCGCACCTGGCGTGTCCTGCATCGACACCTCCTTTTCCTCGTTAAGTCTACCATTCCCCGACTTTTGCTTGACCATCGTCATAAGTCGGATTTACGATCGCCGAACACGCCGGACATAAGCCGGAAATCAGGTGAATATGCTGACGATGACCGGGATCGGGAAGAGCTTCCTCGGTGTGCGAGTTCTCGAGGGAGTCGATCTCCAGGTGGCCGCGGGCGAGGTCCACGCGGTGGTGGGCGAGAACGGCGCGGGCAAGTCCACCCTCATGAAGATCCTCGCCGGCGTCCACGAGCCCGACGAGGGCACGATAGAGATCGACGGCGAGCGGATCGTCTTCGGTCACCCGCTGCGCGCGCAGCGGGCCGGAGTGGCGATCATCTACCAGGAGTTCAACCTCCTGCCCGAACGCACTGTCGCCGAGAACGTCTTCCTCGGCCGCGAACCGGCCAGGAGAGGTCTGGTCGACCGAGCCGCCATGTCGGAGGCGACCCGCACACTCCTGCGGGAGCTCGGCGAGGACTCCTTCCGCCCCGACGACGCTGTCAAGCACCTGTCGGTCGCCCAGCGGCAGGTCGTCGAGATCGTCAAGGCGCTGTCGCTGCGGGCGCGCATCGTGGTGATGGACGAGCCCACCGCCGCCCTGGCCGAGCACGAGGTGGAGCTGCTCTACCGGCTGGTGCGCCGGCTGCAGGAACGGGGTGTGGCGGTCGTCTACATCTCCCACCGGCTGCGCGAGGTCTTCGACCTGGCCTCGCGCGTCACCGTGCTCAAGGACGGCCGCCGAGTCGTCACCGCCGCGATCGCCGAGGTGGACACCGACCGGCTGGTCCGCCACATGGTCGGGCGCGAGCTCAGCGCCTACTTCCCGCCGCGATCGAGCGCCGCGCAAGAGGTACGGCTGAGCGTACGCGGCGGCGGCAACGACCGGCTCGACGGCATCGACCTGGAGCTGCGCGCCGGTGAGATCCTCGGCGTGGCAGGGCTGCAGGGCTCGGGGCGCACCGAGCTGGCCAAGGCGCTGTTCGGCGCCGAGCCGTTCACCCGCGGCCGGATGAGCCCCCTCTTACCCCGCACCGTCCGCGAAGCCGCGCGAGCCGGGATCGGGCTGGTCACCGAGGACCGTAAGGCCGAGGGCCTGGCCTTGCGCCAGACGGTACGCGACAACGCGCTGCTGGTGTCGCGGGCGCTCGGCCGGGGCCGGCGGGGCGGGGTGCGCGAGCTCCTGGAGAGGGTACGGCTGTCGCCGCCCCGCCAGGAGGCCGAGGTCCGCTACCTGTCCGGCGGCAACCAGCAGAAGGTGGTCCTGGCGAAATGGATGACGCAGGCACCACAGGTGCTGCTGCTGGACGAGCCCACCCGCGGCGTGGACGTCGGGGCCAAGGCCGCCATCCACGAGCTGATGCGAGAGCTGGCCGGTTCCGGTACGGCGATCCTGATGATCTCCTCGGAGCTGCCGGAGCTGATCGGGATGAGTGATCGGCTGATCGTCATGCGGGACGGCCGGATCGCGGGCGCCCTGCCGGCGGGGTCCTCGGAGGAGGACGTCATGCGGCTGGCGGCCGGCGAGGAGGTGGCGACGTGACGCCGCGTGAAGCCACTTCCGCCGACGCTCCGGCAAAAGCCTCGGATGGTTACGGCAAAAGCCGCCGATCCCTGTCCGCGGCGCTCACCCCGACCAGGGCCGTCTTCCTGGCCTTGGCCCTGGCCCTGCTGATCGGCTGGATCCTGGTCGCGGTCAACGGCGACGACTTCCTGACGGTGGAGACGATCGTCGGCATCCAGCAGCGCTCGGCCGCCCTGGGCATCGTCGCGGTCGGCCAGACCCTGGCCATCCTGGCCGGCTCGCTGGACCTGTCGGTCGCCTACCTGATCAGCCTGACCTCCCTGGTCGCCGCCGAGGTCATGCAGACCTACGGGATCGTGGCGGGGATCGGCGCGGTGCTGGTGGTCAGCGCGGCGGTCGGCCTGGTCAACGGCCTGGTCATCACCAAGCTGAAGGTCCACGCCTTCATCGCCACCCTGGGCGTGGCCCTGATCATCAAGGGCGTCCTGGACCACTTCTACGACGGCCCCGCCGGGCGCGTGCCGGAGTCCTTCCAACTGCTCGGCTACAGCCGCATCGGCCCGGTCCCGGTCGCGGCGATGTTGTGGGCGGGCGTCGCGCTGGCCGCCTGGTTCCTGCTGACCAGGACCCGGTACGGCTATCGCGTCTACGCCGTCGGCGGCGACGTGGAGGTGGCCAGGCTGTCGGGCGTCAGGACCGACCGCACCGTCATCGCCACCCACGTGCTGTGCTCGCTGTGCGCCGGGATCGCCGGCCTGCTGCTGGCCAGCCGTCTGGGCGCCGGCGCGCCGACGGTCGGCACCGACGGCGGCTACGACCTGGAGTCGATCGCCGCGGTGGTGCTCGGTGGCACGGCGCTGGCCGGCGGCCGGGGCGGCGTGCCGGGCACGGTCGGCGGGGTGCTGCTGCTGGCCGTCCTGGACAGCGTCTTCAACCAGTTGGAGGTCAACTCCTTCTTCAAGGATGTCGTGCGCGGCGTGGTCATCGTGGTCGCGGTGGCGGTCTATGCCAGAAGGAGGATGGCCAAGTGAAGCGAGCGCTCCCGATCCTGGTGGTGCTGTTCGTCCTGCTGGCGCTGATCGCGCTCGCCAATCCGTTCTTCCTGGAGCCGGCCGGGTTCCTGGCCTTCGTCAAGCGTGCGGCGCCACTGGTGATCCTGGCCGCCGGGCAGTATTTCGTGATCGTCTCAGGGGAGTTCGATCTGTCGGTCGGCTCGCTGGTGACGGTCGAGGTGGTCGTCGCCGCCCGGCTGATCGACGGCGACGAGGCGGCCACCTGGCCGGTGCTGGCCCTGCTGATCGCGCTGGGACTGGTGGTCGGCCTGGTCAACGGCGTGATCACCACGAAGCTGAGGGTCCCGTCGTTCATCACCACGCTGGGCATGATGCTGATCCTGTCCGGTGCCGTGTTCCTGTGGACCGGCGGTGCGCCGCGCGGCGCGCTGTCGCAGGCCTTCCGCGTCTTCGGCCGCGACACGCTGTGGTCGGTGCTGGTCGTGGTGGCGTTCGCGGCCGCGGCGGTCCTGCTCATGCGCGCCGACTTCGGCCGCACCCTGATCGCCACCGGGGACAACGACCGGGCAGCGGCGCTGTCGGGGGTGCGCACCGATCGGGTCCGCATCCGGGCCTTCATCATCTCGGGGCTGGCCGCGGCGGTCGCCGGCATCCTGCTCGGCGGCTTCGCGGGAGTCTCGGCCCAGGTCGGGCAGGGGCTGGAGTTCTCGGCGATCACCGCCGTCGTGCTCGGCGGGGTGGCACTGGGCGGCGGGCGCGGCTCGGTCGTGGCCGCGATGGCCGGCGCGTTCACCCTGGAGGCTCTGTTCACCCTGCTCAACCTGTACGGGATCTCCGGCGCGCTGGAGTTCACCGTCCAGGGCGTGATCATCATCGCCGCGGTCGCGGTGGGAGCCGTGCGGCTGCCATTCCCGAAATTCACCCCCCGAAAAGTCAAGGGAGACGTCCATGTCGCGTCATAAGGCCTTAGTGGCCGCGTTCGTGCTGCTCACCGCGGCCGCGTGCACGACCGACAAGCCCACCACCAGTGCCACCCAGGGGCCGGCTGCCAGCTCGCCCGCCGCCGAGCCCAGCGCGAGCGACGCCGCCGCCGGGACCGGTGAGCAGTCGAAGTTCTTCGTGCAGGCTGACTACGACGCGCAGCTGGCCATGCGGCAGCAGGCCCCCGAGGGCCCGGCGGACAAGCCGTGGGAGCAGGCCATCGCCCCCCAACTGGGCGACACGGCCCAGTACAAGAAGGACGGCCCCTACCACCTGTGCTTCTCCAATGCCGCCGTCAACAACCCGTGGCGGCAGGTGGGCTGGAAGACCATGCAGGCCGAGGTGAAGCTGCACAAGGAGATCACCGAGTTCACCGCGCTGGACGCCGAGGGCAAGGACGACAAGCAGATCTCCGACATCGCGGAGCTGCAGGGCAAGGGCTGCGACGCGCTGATCATCTCGCCCAACACGACCGCCACGCTGACGCCGGCGGTCAAGGCGGCCTGCGAGAAGGTGCCGGTCATCGTCTTCGACCGCGGGGTGGAGACCGACTGCCCGGTCACCTTCATCAAGCCCATCGGCGGCTACGCCTTCGGCGCCGACGCCGCCGAGTTCCTGGTGGAGAAGGTGCCCGCGGGCGGCAAGGTGCTGGCCCTTCGCATCCTGCCCGGCGTGGACGTGCTGGAGACGCGCTGGTCGGCGGCGAAGGTGACCTTCGACAAGTCGCAGCTGGACGTGGTCGGCGTCGAGTTCACCGACGGTGACGCGGCCAAGACCAAGTCGATCGTCAGCGACTACATCGCCCGCCACGGCAAGATCGACGGCATCTGGATGGACGCGGGCGCGACCGCTGTGGCCGCGATCGAGGCCTTCGAGGACGCCGGGTTGCCCGTGCCGCCGATCAACGGGGAGGACCAGCAGGACTTCCTGCAGAAGTGGAAGCAGGGCAACCTGACCGCGCTGGCTCCGACCTACCCGACCTACCAGTGGCGCACGCCGATCCTGGCCGCTCTGAAGATCCTCAAGGGCGAGCAGACGCCGAAGATGTGGAACCTGCCGCAGCCGAAGATCACCTCTGAGACGCTCGACCAGTACCTCAAGCCGAACATGCCGCCGCTGCACTACGCGCTGTGCGGCTGCGAGACGATGCCGGGCTTCCCGGAGAACTGGGGCGGCAAGAAGTGAACATCGGGGTCAACACCTGGGTGTGGACCTCGCCCCTGACCGACGGCGAGCTCGCGGCGCTGGCGCCGCGGGTCGCCGCCTGGGGGTTCGACGTCATCGAGCTGCCGGTCGAGCAGCCGGGAGACTGGGATCCGCACCGGGCCCGGGACCTGCTCGACGCGCTGGGCCTGGCGGCCACGGTCGTGCTGGTGATGCCGCCGGGCCGGGACCTGGTGGCCTCGCCGCACGTCGCGGAGACGCAGGACTACCTGCGTCACTGCATGGACGTGGCCCGGATCGTCGGCTCGCCGGTGATCGCCGGGCCGGCGTACACGGCGGTGGGCCGCACGTGGCGCATGTCCCAGGATGACCGGATGAATGCCTATGAAGAGCTGCGGAGAAATCTGCGTCCGGTCGCCGCACACAACGACGTCAAGATCGCCGTCGAGCCGCTCAACCGCTACGAGACCAGCCTCGTCAACACCGTCGAGCAGGCCCTCGACGCCCTCCCCGACGAGGTCTACCTGGCCCTGGACACCTACCACCTGAACATCGAGGAGAAGGACCCGGCGCGGGCCGTCCTCACCGCCGGCGGCAGGATCGCCCACGTCCAGGTCTGCGGCACCGACCGGGGCGCCCCCGGGCAGGACCGCTTCGACTGGCCGGCGTTCGTCTCCGCGCTCAAGACCACGGGCTACGACGGCCCGCTCGTCATCGAGTCGTTCACCGCGCACAACCAGACGATCGCGACGGCCGCCTCCATCTGGCGGCCGCTCGCGCCCAGCCAGGACGCGCTCGCCGTCGACGGCCTGGCCTTCCTCCGCACGCTCTGACGTCACCTGGAGCCCGGGTCCATCAGAGCGGCGGCCTCCTCCTCCGACAACCGGTCGATCTCGGTGGCGAGGGCTGCCTCCACCGCGGCGGCCAGGCGGCGTACGGTCCTGGTGGTGAAGAGGGCGTTGACCGGCAGCTCGATCTCCAGCTCCGAGCAGATCCTGGCGACCACCCGGGTGCCGAGCATGGAGTGCCCGCCGAGGTCGAAGAAGTCCTCGTCGACGCCGAACCCCTCCCTGCCGAGCACCCCGGTCCAGATCTCGTGGACCAGCTCCTGCGCCGCCGTCTCCGGGGCGGCGGCGGCGACGGCGGCGACCGGCGCCGGGCAGGGGAGGGCCGCACGATCGAGCTTGCCGTTGGGAAGCCGGGGAAAATCGGCGACCGGGACGTAGAGGCTGGGCACCATCGTGGACGGCAGGCGCTCCTGCAGGTAGGCGCGAAGTTCGGCCACGGGCGCCGCCTGGTCCACGTACGCGACCAGGGCGCGGCCACCGGGGGCGTCGTCCCGGACGGCGGCCACGGCGCGGGCGACGCCCGGATGGGTGGTGAGGGCGGCCTCGACCTCTCCGAGCTCGATGCGGACGCCTCGCACCTTGACCTGATCGTCCGCCCTGCCGACGAACTCCAGGGTGCCGTCGGCCAGGCGGCGGACCAGGTCGCCGGTGCGGTAGAGCCGGCCGCCCGCAGTACTGAAGGGGTCGGGGACGAAGCGTGCGGCAGTGAGGGCGGGCCTGCGGTGGTAGCCGCGTGCGAGGCCGTCGCCGCCGAGGTACAACTCGCCGATCACCCCGGGCGGCACCGGGTGCATCGCCTCGCTCAGCACGTGGGCGGTGGTGTTGGCGACCGGGGTGCCGATGGAGACCGCCTGGTCGCCGGGGTGCATGCGGTGGGTGAGCGACCAGATGGTGGTCTCCGTCGGGCCGTACATGTTGTGCAGCTCGACGGCTGTCTCCTGCAGCCGCGTGGCGAGCGCGAGTGGCAGCTGCTCGCCGCCGCTGAGCACCCGGGGCAGGCCGGGCGGCAGCTGGGCGGCGATCTCCTCCAGGACGGACGGCGGCGCCTGCACGGTCGTCACCCTCTGCCCGACGAGGAGCTCTGTCAGCGGACCGTCCGGCGGCGCGACCACGACCGTGCCGCCGGCCAGCAGCGGCCCGAACAGTTCCAGCCCGGCGATGTCGAAGGAGAGCGGGGTGAGCAGGAGCATACGCTCGGCCGGGGTGAAGGCCAGCGACTCCACGAGGTTGACCACGCCCCGGTGCGGCACCATGACGCCCTTGGGCACCCCGGTCGAGCCGGAGGTGTAGATGATGTAGGCCAGATGGTCGGGGGTGACGTGCGGCAGCGGCGGACCCTCGGCGGCGCGGGGCGCGAGGTCGGTCAGGATCTTGACGCCGCGTAGCCGTCCGGCCAGCGCCGCTCTGCTCAGCGCGAGCGTGGCGCCGGAGTCCTCCAGCATGAAGCGCAGCCGCTCCTCGGGGTAGCGCGGGTCGAGCGGCACGTAGCAGGCTCCCGCCTTGAGCACCGCGAGCAGCGCCACGACGAGGTCGGCTCCCGGCGGCAGGCAGACCGCGACCGGCGTCTCGGCTCCGGCCCCGCGCGACATCAGGAGGCGGGCCAGCGACTCGGACCGTTCGTCGAGGTCGCGGTAGGTCAGAGAGCGGTTCTCGTGCGGGACGATGACCGCGACAGCCTCTGGCGTCCTGGCGGCGTGAGCGGTCACGAGCTCGTGCAGCGTCGCCGCGGGATAGGGGGTCGTGGCTCCGTGCCAGGAGCGCGCCACCTCCTCGCATCGCCCGGCGCTCATCAGCGGCAGGCGCGACAGCGGCAGCGAGGGGTCGGCGACGGCCGCCCGGAGCAGCGCGAGGTAGCCCTCGGCGAGGGTGGCGATCGTGCCGGGGTCGTAGAGGTCGGTGCTGTACTCCAGCCAGCCGTGCATCTCGCCCTGCGAGTTCTGCAGCTCCAGCGTGAGGTCGGTCTTGGTGGTGCCGGTGCCGATCTGGCCGCGCACGTCGAAGGGCACCTGGTTGAAGGCGATCTGGTAGAGCGGGGTGCGCGCGGGGTCGCGGGGCGGGTTGACCGCGCCGACGATGCGGGCGAAGGGGACATCCTGGTGTTCGAGCGCCTCCATGACCGTGTCGCCGACCCGCTCCAGCGCGTCGGCGAAGGACGGGTCTCCCGACAGGTCGGCGCGCATCGGCAGGGTGTTGACGAACATGCCGATGAGCGGGTTGAACTCGGGTTCCTCGCGGGCGGCGACGGGCGAGCCGATCACCACGTCGTGCTGCCCGCTCCAGCGGGCGACCAGCGCGGCGAACGCGGTGAACACCACCATGAACGACGTCACGCCCCTGGCTCTGGCCAGCGCGGTGACCTGGCCGGACAGCTCGGCGGGGACGGTGAAGGGGTGCAGGGTTCCCGCATAGGTGAGCTCGGCGGGCCGCGGACGGTCGGGGGTGATCTCCGGCGGCACCGATCCGGCGAGCTTCGCGCGCCAATAGTCCAGGCCGGCCTCGAAGGGCTGGTCACGCTGCCAGACGGCGAAGTCCGCGTACTGCACCTCCAGCTTGGCGAGGACGGGCTCGCGGCCCTCGCGCAGCGCCTGGTAGACCTCGGCCAGGTCGTCGGAGAAGACCGCGGCCGACCAGGCGTCGTAGACGATGTGGTGGGTGACGATGATCAGCCGCCACTGCCCGCCACCGAGCTCCACCAGCCGCGCACGCCACAGGGGCGCGCCGTCGAGGTCGAACGGCTCGGCGGCGTCGGCGGCCGCCAGCGCGTCGAGATCCTCGGGCGAGCCGCTCAGATCGGTCCTGGCCAGCCGTACCCGGACGTTCTGGGCGATCACCTGGACGAGCTGCTCGTCGCGCAGCTCGAAGCGGGTGCGCAGGGGCTCGTGCCGGTCGAAGATGATCTGGATGGCCGCTTCGACCAGCTCGGGGTCGATCGGGCCGAGCCGCTCCAGCTTGGAGACTCCCGCGATGTTGTACAACGGCAGGCGGGGGTGGAGCTGGTGGAGGAACCAGATGCGCTCCTGGGCGAAGGATGCGGGGAAGACGTCTTCGGTCACAGGCATGCGCGGATCTCCCTGGTGATCGGCTCCAGCGCACTGACCTCGCCGATGGTGGCCAGCCAGTGCCACTGGTCGAGCGCGTGGTAGAGCCGGTAGAACGCGAGCCGTTCCTCGTGGTCGGCGGGCAGCTCGCCGTACCCCTCCAGCAGGGCGTGGCGGCGGTGGGGGTCGCCGCGGACGGCGAAGTAGTCGGTGCGGGCCAGGTCCATGAGGGGGTCGCCGGCGAGGGCGTTCTCGACGTCGATGAGGCCGGTCAGCTCCCAGCGGCCGTCGCGCTCGGCGACCATGACGTTGCGCTCGTGGAAGTCGTGGTGCAGCAGCACGGGCGTGGCGCAGCGGGCCAGCAGGTGCCGGTCGGCGCGCACGCGCTCCACGAGCGCGGCGTGGACGGCCGGATCGCCGCCGAACTCCGCGAACTGGGCGAGCTTGAGGTCGAACTGGCCTCCGACGTAGGCGTCGTTGGTCGGTTCGCGCAGCCCGTCGATCGGGCCGAACGAGGTCAGCTCCACGCTGTGCACGGCACGCAGCAGGCCGCCCATCTCGTGGTAGAGCCGCAGGATCGTCTCCTGGTCCAGCCCGGCCGAGACCTGCGACAGCGGCCTGCCCGGCACCTTCGTCATGACGAGATAGGCCTGCGGCAGGTCCCGCTTGGAGTCGTCGGCGCGCACCACCGCGGGTGCGGCTGCTCCGGTACGGCCGAGCAGCTCGTAGACCTGCCGCTCCTTGCTCATCCGTTCGGTGAACAGCCCGGGGTAGAGCTTGAAGATCAGTTCCCTGCCGCCGGTCCTGACCTCGTAGACGGCGCTGATCTCGCCTCCGGTGCGCAGCGTCACCTCGCTCACCGGCTCGCCGATCAGCTCGCTCGCCTTGGCCGCGCTGAGCGGCATGGCCAGGGCCTTGGCGAAGGCGGGCGCGCTCCAGGCGAGGCTGACGGTGTTGCCCGCCCGAGCCTGCAGGGCCCGCGCGCCCACGAGGTCGTCGGGGTCGGCCTCCGGCACCTCGGTGTCGAACCGCGCCAGCACGGGCACGCGCATCGACACCAGCACGTGGACCGCGATGGCGAGCCCGAGCACGATGTACATGAGGGCGATGCCGCGGCCCGCCCCCACGCCGATGACCGCGCCCACGCTGCCGGCCAGCGCGCCGCCGGGGGCCATGAGCGGCTCCAGCAGCCGCTCACCCAGCGGGGCGACCACGGCCATGCCGACGGGCAGCGTCGACCAGGAGACCATCTGGTTGAACGCCATGACCCGGCCGTGGAAACGCTGGGGCACCTTCACGTGGATGATCGTCATGAAGACGCCGTTGACGATCGACAGGCTGCACCACAGCCCGAACGCGCCCAGCCCCACGACGGCCGGCGAGGCGTGCAACCCGGTCAGGATCGCGAACGCGCTGAGCGCGAGGGTCCCCAGCAGCACGGCCCGCATCCGGCGCCGGCGCGGCCCGCCCCACAGCGCCACCACGACGCCGCCCAGCGTGGCGCCGAGACCGCCGACGAACGAGATGCGCCCGGCGGTGTCGAGGTCGGCGAACGACAACACCAGCGGCGAGATCGACATCAGCACCGCGGCCAGCATGATGTTGAGCACCGCGAAGTAGATCAGCGCCGCCCGCAGGTGGCGGTTGCCCAGCGACATGCGGAAGCCGGCGGCGATCTCGGCCGCCAGCGTCTCGCGCCGCTCCAGCCCGAGCGTCGCGGGGAAGCGGATGAGGGCCAGCGCCACGAGCACGACGGCGAAGCTGGCCACGTCGATCACCAGGATGCCGCTGAGCCCGATCCCGGCCAGCAGCGCGACGGCCAGCAGCGGGGCCGCGAACTGGGAGGTGCCGATGAGCATCTGCACGACGCCTGCCGCGTGCCCGAGATACTGCTTGGGCACGAGCTGGGGCAGCGCGGCGCTGTAGGCCACCCGCTGGAAGACGAGCATGACCGAGAGCGCGGCGACCAGCGGATAGATGTGCCAGGTGGCCAGGTTCCCGGTCCACAGCAGCATGCCGAACAGCAGTTGCACGCCTCCGGCCAGGCAGTTGCCCAGCACCATCATCCGGCGTTTGCCGCTGCGGTCGACGACGGCGCCGATCAGCGGGGAGGCGATCACGCCCGGCATGATCGCCAGGGCGACCAGCAGGGCGAAGTTCAGCAGGGATCCGGTGGTGGTGTACACCCAGATCGGGATCGCGAAGTCGGTGACCGCGGTGCCGACCATGGAGACGAGCTGGAACAGCGAGACCGCCAGGAACCGGCGCAGGCTCGGCGGCGGCGCGTCCGCGCGGGGCGGCTCCTGGCCGGAGGTCGCCTCGACCCACCACCCGGCGGCCGGTCCGCGAGCTGAGCGGCTGAGGGCGTCGGCAGAGCCGTACTCCATCGCGATGTGTGTGTTGGTGAGGACCTGGGCGAGGTCGTCGGCACGATATTTCAGGTAGTAGTGACCGGCCTCGTCGAGAATGACCAGCGCGTTCGTGGGGGACAGGAACTGCCACTCGCGGTAACGCTCGCGGTAGTAGTCGGTGGCCGGGTCCTGCTCGCCGACGACCGCGATGACGGGCGCACGCAGGGGTTCGCCCCGCTCCGACAACATGCGGGTGAACGACTCCTCCGCGATCAGCGTGTCGCGCCGCTGGTTGCGGACCATGAACGCGACCTGCTCCTCGTCCAGGCCGGAGATGTCGTTGCCCATGGCCTTCATACGGTTCTCGTAGGTGCGGTCGCCGCGCAGCCGATCGGACCGCAGCAGGCGGCCGAGGGGTCCTGCGACACGTCCGCGCGGCCGGGCGAAGGGGAAGATGGCGCCGATGTAGACCGCCGCCAGCTCCCTGCCCTGGGCCTCCAGCCGTCTGGCGACCTCGGCGGTGACCGCGCCGCCGATGCCGCAGTGCCCGTACAGGGCGATGGGGCCCTCGACGTGGTCGAGGATCTCGCGCACGCAGCGCTCGATGACCTCCTCCAGCGGCATGACCGGCTCGTCGGGGCGGCCGGGGTCGTGGCCGGGGAACGCCATCGAGTAGAGCGCGCACTCCTCCGGCAGCGCGTCGGCCAGGGGCTGGTAGACCAGGGCGCTGCCACCGCCGTACGGGAAGCAGACGAGGGTGAGCGCGGGCGTGGTGCGGGAGCGGGTGAGGCGGTGCAGCAGGTCGCGGTCCTCGTTCCCGGCCGGCGCCGGACCGTCGATGAACGCGGCGAGCGCGCGGACGGTCGAGTGTTTGAACAGGTCCATGACGCCCACCGAGCGGCCTTCGACCGGCGCGAGCAGCTTGCGCAGCCTGGCCACGACCTGGATGGCGACCAGGGAGTGGCCGCCGATCTCGAAGAAGTCGTCGTCGGCCCTGATGCCGGGCACGCCCAGCAGGTCGCCCCAGATCCCGGCGACGGCGATCTCGGCAGGGGTGCTCGGGGGCGCGCCGTCGCCGCCGGTGCGGGTGGGGGAGGGCAGCGCGGCTCGGTCCACCTTGCCGTTGGGGCTGAGCGGGAAGGCGTCCATCCAGACATAGGCGCCGGGCACCATGTGGTCGGGCAGGAGCTCCTTCAGCCGGGCGCGCAGCTCGCCTTCCTCGCGGCCGGTGACGTAGGCGACCAGGCCTTCCGAGCCGGCCACGACCAGGGCCTCGCGCACGCCGGGCTGTTCGCGCAGCACGGCCTCGATCTCGCCGGGCTCGACCCGCTGCCCGCGGATCTTGACCTGGTGGTCGAGGCGGCCGAGGAACTCCACGGCACCGTCGCGCCGCAGCCTGGCCAGGTCGCCGGTGCGGTAGAGGCGTTCTCCCGGCGAGCCGTACGGGTCGGGCACGAAGCGGTCGGCGGTCAGGCTCGGCCGGTCGTGGTAACCCTGCGCCACCTGGACACCGCCGATGTGCAGCTCACCCGGCACTCCGCAGGGGACGGGCCGCATACGCGCGTCGAGGATGTGGATGCGCGTGTTCTGCACCGGATGCCCGATCGCGATCCGCTGCTCGCCGGGCACGCACCGCCAGGCCGTCACGTCGACGGCGGCCTCGGTCGGGCCGTACAGATTGTGCAGCTCCACGCCGGGCAGCCGCTCGAAGAAGCGGGCGGCCACGGCGGCGGGCAGTTCCTCGCCGCTGCAGATCACCTGCCTGAGCGACCCGCAGCGCTCGATGCCGTCTTCCTCCAGGAAGGCGGCGAGCATCGACGGCACGAAGTGCATGGTCGTCACGCGTCCGCTGATGATGAGGTCGCGCAGGTAGGCGGTGTCGCGGTGGCCGCCGGGCTCGGCGATCACGAGGCGGGCGCCGGTGATGATCGGCCAGAAGAACTCCCAGACCGAGACGTCGAATCCGGCGGGCGTCTTCTGCATCACCGCGTCGTCGCCGCCCAGGCCGAAGCGGCTCTGCATCCAGTGGAGGCGGTTGACGATGGCGGAGTGGGGGTTGGGCACCCCCTTGGGGCGGCCGGTCGAGCCCGAGGTGTAGATCATGTAGGCCGGGTGGGCCGCCGTCAGCGGGACGTCCGGCAGGGGGTCGTGCGCGTGCGTCGACTGCTCGGGCAGCAGGATCGCCGCGCGGGCGTCCCGCAGCATGAAGTCGAGGCGCTCGCGCGGATAGTCGGGGTCCAGCGGGACGTAGGCGGCCCCGGACCGCACCACCGCCAGCAGGCTCACCACCAGGTCGAGCGAACGCTCCATCGCGACCGCGACCCTGGCGCCCGGCCGCGCGCCGAGCTCGCGTAATCGCCGCGCCAGATCAGCCGATCGCCGCTCCAGCTCGGCGTAGGTGAGCCGCTGCGCGCCGTACTCCAGGGCGACCGCGCCCGGCGTGCGCGCCGCCTGCTCCTCGAACAGCTTGCCGAGCGTCGCGCCCCTGTCGTACGGCACGCGCGGCCCTTCCGCCAAGGCGAGGAGCCGCTCGTGCTCCCCCTCGGCCAGCATGTCCAGATCGGCCACCCGCAGTCCCGGCGCCTCGGCAGCGGCGCGCAGCAGCGTCACGAACCGGTCGCCAAGCTCGGCGACGGTCTCCTCGGACAGCAGGTCCCGGTTGTAGACGAACAGCGCGTCCAGCCCGTCGGCGCGTTCGGTGAGGAACAGCTCCAGCTCGAACGGCGCCGCCCCGGCCGTCAGAGGGTACGGCTCGGCCACCAGCCCCGGCCAGGTGGTGCTCTCCTCGTCGTAGCTCTGCAGGGCGAGCGCGACCTGGAAGACGGCGGTCCGCGAGGCGTCTCGGGCCAGCCCGAGCTCCGCGATCAGCTGCTCGAACGGCAGCCGCTGATGGGCGAAGGCGTCGAGGGTGCTCTGCCGCACCCTGGCGAGCAGCTCGGCGAAGGTGGGATCGCCGCCCAGCTCGGCCCGCATCGCGAGCATGTTGACGAACATGCCGATGAGCGGCTCCAGCTCGCTGCGCGCCCGCCCGCCGACCGGGGTGCCGACGGCGAAGTCGTCCTGCCCGCTATGGCGGCCGAGCAACACCTGGTAGACGGCCAGGACCACCATGTACAGCGTGGCGTCGTGGTCACGCGCCAGGCGCTGGGCGGCGGCCAGCAGCTCGGGCCCGATCAGAAAGGAGTACGAGGCGCCGTCGAAGGTGGCGGTGGCCCCGCGCCTGCCGTCCAGGGGCAGGTCGATGGGCGGGACGCCGGACAGCCGGGCGCGCCAGTAGGCGAGATCGCCTTCGTCGATCGGGCGCCCACGCTGCCAGACGGCGAAGTCGCCGTACTGCAGAGGCAGTTCCGGCGGGGTCTCGCCCGCGTAGAACGTGCGCAGCTCACCGGCCAGGATCTGCGACGACCAGCCGTCGGCGGCGATGTGGTGAACGGTCACCAGCAGGATGTGGTCGTCGTCGGCCAGGCGGACCAGGGTGGCGCGTACGGGAAGCTCGGCGGCGATGTCGAACGGCCTGCCCAGCTCCTCGCCCAACAGCTCGCGGGCGGTGTCCACATCGGCCGCGGTCAGCGTCTTCAGGGGGACTTCCCCGGCGGGGGAGACCTCGACCACCGGTCTGCCGTCGTGGTCGGCGGGGAAACGGGTGCGCAGGATCTCGTGCCGGTCCGTGACCGCGTGGAGCGCGCCGTGCAGGCGTTCACGATCGAGATTCCCGCGCAGGCGCATGACGAGCGGAATGGTGTAGGCGGCTGTGCCAGGAGCGAACTGCTCCATGAACCACAGACCTTCCTGGGCGAAGGTCAGAGGAATCTCGTCGCCTGGCGGCCGTCGCGGGATGCCGGCCGGCTTGCTGGTGGAGCGGCGGCGGAGCCGCTGGTCGAGCAGGGCTCGCTTGGTGTCGGAAAGGTGGACATCGCCTGAGGACAGCCCGGGCGAGCTCGTCAATGCTGTCTCACTCCCTAGGGTGAACACCACATTAAGGAAGATTCATACACACTCTCCGTCTCCTGACAAATGCCCTTTTGGGGCAGGCGAGTAGCCCGAATTGTCCATCCACAAAGTGGGGGATCTCTGTGCACTTGACACCACTCCACGTGTAGTACTACGTTCAGACCACTCCAAACAGAGTGCTACATCGGGAGTTCAAATGCGAAAGCTCGTCTACTACATCGGCGTATCGCTCGACGGCTACATCGCCGGCCCCAACGCCGAGTTCGACTTCTACCCGCTGTCGGACCAGATGACCGCCTGGGTCAACGAGCGCTACCCCGAGACGGTCCCCACCCATATCCAGAAGTACGTCGGCCTCGAGGGAGCGCCCAACAGGGTCTTCGACACCGTGGTGATGGGCCGCGGCACCTACGAGGCCGCGGGCGCTTCCGTCACCAGCCCGTACTCACACCTGCGCCAATACGTCGTCTCCGGCACGTCGACGATCGACGACCCCACGGTGCGGGTGGAGGCGGGCGATCCGATCGAGCTCGTCCGGCGGCTGAAGGACGAGGACACCGGCATGGACATCTACCTCTGCGGAGGCGGCAGGCTCGCCGCCTCCCTGCTCCCGGAGATCGACGAGATCATCCTCAAGAGCTACCCCGTGGTGGCGGGAACGGGCATCCCCGTGTTCTCCGGGCAGTTCCGCCCCACCTTGTTCACCACCTCCCGGCGCGAGTCCTTCGACAACGGCGCCCAGATCGCCTGGCTCACCAAGGCCTAGAACCCCAGAGGAGCACGCATGCGCATCAAACTCCCCGCCGCGATCACCCAGGCCAAGGGCGAGCACCAGACCGGCTCGCCGCACCGGCGCGACCAGCCGGCGCGCGACCTCAAGCCCACGGGCCAGGCCAATCTCTCCCGTCGCCCGACCGCCGCCCCCCGCCGCGGCGGGTACTGATCGAGGCGGTTGTCCACGTTCATCGTGATGTGGATTGCTCGCGAGGGGCTCCGAGGGCTCGGGCGAGCACGCGCTGAACATGGTCGGTATCGGCGGGAATGTTGTCGATGAGGATGGCGGTGCACAGGCCGTCGGAGGCGGCGACGAGGGCGGCGATGGACGGCTCGTCGCTGGTGAGGGTCGCGGCGAGTTCGGCGATGTTCTCTCGCCACTGCCGGGCGACCGGGGCCAGGGCGGGTCTGCGGGCGGCGAGGGTGGACAGCTCGCGTTCGGCCAGGGCGCGTTCGCGGCCGGGGCCGCCCGATTCGACGATGAGTTCGGCGAGGCTGTGCAGCTTGTCGCCGGGTTCGTCGATGATCTGGCGGATGCGGGCGGTGTAGGTGTCGGCGACGCTGGACAGGGCGGCGACGAGGAGGTCGTCGAGGGTGGCGAAGTAGTAGGTGCTCAGGCTGACGGTGATGCCGGCCTGCTTGGCGACGGTGCGGTGGGTGACGCCGGCGGCGCCGTCGCGGGTCACCACGGCGAGGGTGGCCTCGATGATCTCCGCTCGGCGTTTGTCGCCCCTGGCCCGTCGCCCATCGACGGGCTGTCCCTTGCCATCGCTCATGCTCCCCCTTGTCCATGGTCGAGCATAGGTGAGTTCGTCACCGGGGATCGGCTGCGACGTCCTGGTCCTCGCCGAGCGGCCGGACGTGTCGTAGCGCCACCAGGCACAGCACGGTCGCGGCGACGATGGCGCTGCCTGCTACGGCGGAGGCGATGTTGATCCCGGTCGTGAACGCCTCCTGTGCGGCCCGCACGATTTCGCCGGGCACCCGGTCCGCGGTCGAGAGCGTCCCGGAGGGGCTGTCGGTGACCCTTGCGGCGTCCTCGGGCGGGAGCCCGACGGGTGCCGTCATGTGCGCGGTGTAGAGGGCGGTGGTCAGGCTGCCCAGCAGGGCCACGCCGACGGCGATGCCGAGCTCCTGAACGGTCTCCGACATCGCGGAGGCCGAGCCGGACTTCGCCGCGGGTGCGGCGCCGACGACCATGTCGGTGCCCAGCGCGGCGATCGCCCCGAGGCCGAGGTAGACGAACGCGAACCCGGCCACCACGGGTACGGCGTCGCCGATGTCGGCGGTCGCCAGTAGCGCGTACCCGATCACCGAGAGGGCGAGCGTGGTCCCCATGATCAAGCCTGGGCGGACCCTGCGGGCGATCAGCGGTGCGCCGATGGCGGCGGCGAGCATGGCCAGGGCCGGTGGACCCATCCACAGTCCCGCGGTGAACGGGCTGAGGCCTTCGACGAGCTGGAGGTACTGGGTGACCAGGTACATGGTGCCGCCGACACCGGCGAGCCCGATCAGCAGGACGACCAGTGCCGCGGAGAAGGTCCGGTCGGTGAACAGGGAGACGTCCAGCAACGGGGAGGTCAGCCGTCGTTGCCGGCGCACGAACATCACCCCCGCGACCGCGCCGAAGGCGAGGAGGATCGCCGTGCCGGCGTCCACGCCATGTGCGGACGCGTGCTTGACGGCGTAGACGGTCGGCAGTATCGCCGCCAGGGACAGGGTGACACTGACCAGGTCCAGCTGCCCGGCCTGGGGGTCGGCGTACTCGGGCAGCAGGGCCTTCGCGCCGGCCAGGACGCTGATCGCGATGGGGATCGCGATCAGGAACGCCGCGCCCCACCAGAACGCGTCGACCAGCGCTCCTCCGACCACGGGGCCGGCCGCCATGCCGAGGGCGAACATCGTGGCCCACACCCCGATCGCCATCGCACGTTGACGCACGTCGACGAACATGTTCGAGATCAGCGACAGCGTGGACGGCATCAGCGTCGCCCCCGCGATCCCCAGCAGGGCGCGTGCCAGGATCAGCAGCTCGGCGCTGGGAGCGAAGGCGGCGAACACCGACACGGCGGCGAACGCCGTCACACCGATCAGCAGCAGGCGGCGCCGACCGATGCGATCGCCCAGGGAACCCATGGTGATGAGGAATCCGGCGATGAAGAACCCGTAGGCATCCATGATCCACAACGTCTGCGTCGCGGACGGGCCGAGGTCGGCGGTCATGCTCGGCATCACCAGGTACAAGGCGGTGACGTCGATTCCCAGCAGCACGGTGGGCAGCGCCAGCAATCCCAGGCCGGCCCATTGCCGTGGACCGGCTCGCCGGGTTTCGGTCTTTGTCATGTCAGGCTCCTTCGGAAGATAGTTGGACCATAGTACAAGTAGAACTATGGTCCAACTATATGGAGCTCAGGTGACCTTCAAGCCGATGACGCCGACGACGATCAGCGCCAGACATGCCAGCCGTACCGGAGAGGACGCCTCCCCCAGCAGCACGATCCCAGCGACGGCCACCCCCACGCTGCCCAGCCCGACCCACACCGCGTAGGCCGTGCCCACCGGCAGGTCCTTCAGCGCCATCGACAACATCACGAAGCTCGCCGCCGCCGAGGAGATCGCGATCGCGGCCGGCCACGGGCGGGTGAACGCCTGCGAACGCTCCAGGGCGATCGCCCATACGACCTCCAGGGCGGCGGCGCCCAGGAGCCACAGCCAGGCCATCAGGCCGTCGTCCCCGCGTCCACCGTGATCGCCGCGCCGGTGATGTTGCGCCCGGCCGGTCCGGCCAGGTGCACCACGGTGGCGGCGATGTCCGCGGGCGTGCAGTAGCGGCCCAGGGCGGTGTAGGAGCGCTCGCCGTCGGCGTCGGGGCCGTCGGCGGGGTTCATCTCGGTGTCGGTCGAGCCGGGGTGGACGAGGTTGGCCGTGATGTGGCGGGGGCCCAGGTCGCGGGCCAGACCCTTGGTCAGGCCGATCAGAGCGGATTTGCTCATGGAGTACAGGGTCCATCCGGGGTACGGCACGCGTTCGGCGAGGCTGCTGCCGATGTTGATGATCCGTCCGCCGTCGGCCATATGCGTGGCGGCCGCCTGGGCGGTGACGAACGCCGCTCTCGCGTGTACGGCAAGCGTGTGGTCCACCGCCTCCGGGGAGACCTTGGCAAGCGGGCCATAGGGGGCGATTCCGGCGTTGTTCACCAGGATGTCGAGGCGGCCGAGCATCGCGACGGTGCGGGCGACGGCTGCCCGCAGTTCCTCCGCGTCGGCGGCGTCGGCGGCCATGGCCAGCCCGCGGCGGCCGGTCGCCTCGATCCGCGCGAGCACCTCCTCGGCCCGGGCGGCGGCGGTGGCGTAGGTGATGGCCACATCGGCGCCCGCCTCGGCCAGGCCCTGAGTGATGGCGGCGCCTATGCCCCTGCTGCCGCCGGTGACGAGTGCGACCTTGCCGTTCAGCATGTTGCCCTCCAATAAACGGAATAGGTTCCGCTTGGAAGCGTAAGCGGAACCCGTTCCCCTTAGCAAGGCCGATACAGTGACCACGTGGCACAGGAACGGGCTGACGCCGCCCGGAACAGGGCGAAGATCCTCGCCGCGGCGGCCGAGATCGTCGCCACCCGGGGCATCGGCGCGCTGGCGATGGCCGACGTCGCGGCCGCCTCCGGCGTCGGCGTCGGCACCCTGTATCGCCGATTCGGCGACAGGTCGGGGCTGGCCTACGCGCTCATCGACGAGAAGGAGCGCCGGTTTCAGCAGGCCTTCCTCTCCGGACCCCCGCCGCTCGGTCCCGGCGCGCCGCCCGCCGAGCGGGTGCGCGCGTTCCTGCACGCGCTCACCGATCGCACCTTCGCCCAGCTCGACCTGCTGCTGATGGCCGAGACGGCCGGGGAGTTCGCCCGCTTCGGCGGCGCCTACCAGGCCTACCACCAGCATCTGGCCATGCTGATCGACCGGCTCGGCCACCCGGCCGACGCGGCGTTCCTGGCCGACGCCCTGCTCGCGCCACTCGCGGCCAACCTGGTGATCCATCGGGGGCGAGAGGCGTCCGAGGTCAAGGCGGGGCTCGATGTGCTCCTGGCCGGGCTCGACCACAAGGATCGGGCGAGGAGTCCGGGCTCACCTCACGCTCAGCCGTAGACCCCCGTCCGCGGGCGTCACCTCCGATCAGCGCGGCGGGAAGGCGCAGTGGAAGACGTGCCGGCCGGGGCCGACCTCGGAGGTGGGTGGCCCGGGCAGGTCGATGAGGGCGGTGGTGTTCGGCGGGACGCGCACGGTGACCGTCAGCCGCTCGTCCTCGATGCGCCAGGCCACCTCGGCTTCGCCGTACGGAGTGTGGTGGGTGGCGCGGGCGTGGGTGAGGCCGCCGCCGGGGCGCGGGCGGACCAGGAGCTTGCGGTAGCCGGGCTCGGCCGGAGCCAGGCCGGCGACAGTGCGGTGCATCCAGTCGGCGACGGCACCGAGCGCGTAGTGGTTGAACGAGGTCATCTCTCCCGGGTTGACGGAGCCGTCGGGCAGCAGGCTGTCCCAGCGTTCCCAGATGGTGGTGGCGCCCATCGTGACCGGGTACAGCCACGACGGGCACGCGCGCTGGGTCAGCAGCCGGTAGGCGGTGTCGTAGGCGCCCACCGAGCACAGCGCGTCGCAGATGAGCGGCGTGCCGACGAAGCCGGTGCCGATGCGGTGGTCGTCGGCGGCGACCAGCTCGACCAGCCGGCGTCCGGCACGTTCGCGCTGCTCGGGGCTGTCCAGGAGGTCGACGGTCAGGGCCAGGGCGTAGGCGGTCTGGGTGTCGCAGGCCAGCCGTCCCGAGGGGGTGACGAACTCGCGGCGGAACGCCGTACGCACCCGCGCGTCCAGGTCGGCGTAGCGGGCGGCGTCGTCGGCACGGCCGAGCAGGGCCGCCGTCGTGGCCACGACGCGGGCGGTCCAGGCGTGGTAGGCGGTGGCGACGAGCGCGTGGTCGGTGCGGGCCTTGCCGGGCGCGTCAGGGGGAGCGGCGGGGTCGAGCCAGTCGCCGAACTGGAAGCCCTGGTCCCACAGATGGCCGTCGCCGGTGAGCGCGGCGATCTGGTCGACCCACGCGGTCATGCTGCCGTACTGCTTGCGCAGCAGGCCGAGGTCGCCGGTGCGCTCGTACAGCGTCCAGGGGACGAGCACGGCGGCGTCGCCCCAGGCTGCGGTGGGGGAGGCGTCGAACACCAGCGGCACCCACGGCACGTAGTGCGGGACCGTCCCCATCGCGGTCTGCTCGGCGGCGAGGTCGGCCAGCCACGACGACAGCGGTCCCGCGCAGTCGTAGAGGAAGGCGGCGGCGGGGGCGAAGACCTGGAGGTCGCCGGTCCAGCCGAGCCGCTCGTCGCGTTGGGGGCAGTCGGTGGGCAGGTCGACGAAGTTGCCGCGCATGCTCCACACGACGTTCTCGTGGAGGCGGTCGAGCAGGGGTTCTGAGCACTCGAACCAGCCGGTGCGCTTCATGTCGGTATGCAGGACCACGGCTTCGACGTGCTCGGGTTCGAGGCCTTCCACCGAGGCGTAGCGGAAGCCGTGCGTGGTGAAGCGCGGTTCGTAGGTCTCCTGCTCGGCGTCGCCTCGCAACGTGTACTGGTCGAGGGCGGCGGCGGCGCGCAGCGGGCGGATGGCCAGGGCGCCGTTCTCCAGCACCTCGGCGTGGCGCAAGGTGACCGTGTGCCCCTCCGGGCCCTGCACGCGGACGCGCAGCCGGCCGACGAGGTTCTGGCCGAAATCGAGGATGGTCTCGCCGGACGGGCCCGTCAGCACCTGGGCCGGGCTCAGGGTCTGGGTGCGGCGCACGGGCGGACCGGTCGGCGCGACCAGCCGTGCCGGGTCGTGGGTGAGCACATCGGCGGCCGGCCACGCGGAGTCGTCGAAGCCCGGCTGCGACCAGCCGTCAGGGTGCAGGCGGGCGTCGTGCTTCTCCCCGTCGTACAGGCTGGCTGAGGTGATCGGGCCGGCGGCGCAACGCCAGTGCTCGTCGGTGACGACCAGATCGGTGCCGCCGTCCGCGTAGGTGATCTCCAGCTGGGCGATGAGGGCGGTGCGGTCGCCGTAGATGTCGGTCTTGCCGCCGCTGAAGCCGATACGGCCGCGATACCAGCCATCGGCGAGGGTGGCGCCGATGGTGTTGGCGCCCTCGCTCAGCAACGCGGTGACGTCGTGGGTGCGGTAGCGAAGGCGGTGCCCGTAGCTGGTCCATCCGGGGGCGAGCACGTCGTCGCCGACGACCTGGCCGTTGAGCTCCGCCTCGAAGACGCCGTGCGCGGTGACGTACAGGCGGGCCTTGGCGATGGGGCCGCGCAGGGTGAAGTCGCGGCGCAGCAGCAGCGCGGGGCCGTCGGGGACGCCGAGCAGTTCCAGCGGCGGCGCGGCGGCCGAGGCCTGCCAGTCGGAGGGGTCCAGGAGCCCGGCTTCCACGTGGGCCCAGGGGCTCCAGTCGCTGACCGAGCCGTCGGCGCCGTGCACGCGTACGCGCACGCCTTGCCGTACTCGAGAAGTCAGTGGCGTGCCCGGCCAGGGAACGAGGACGGATTCGCGCGACTCGACGCGGCCGGTGGTGGTGCCGTCGGTGAGTTCGATCTCGTAGCCGTGCTGCTCGGTGCCGGGCTGCCAGGACAGGCGCGGGGTGGGTTCGCCGATGCCGAGGGGGTCAAGGTGGTGTTCGAAGGTGACGTGCAAGGCTCATCCCTTGATGGCGCCGGCGGTCATCCCGGCGACGATCTTGCGGTTGAAGAAGACGAAGAGGATCAGCGGCGGGATCGTGATCAGGACGATGTCCATGAACAGCAGGTTCCACTGGGTGTTGTACTGGCTCTGGAAGTTGTAGAGCGTGACCTGCACGGTGGCGTTCTCGTCGCCGGGCAGCAGGTAGAGCGGGTTGACGAAGTCGTTGAAGATGTTGACCGAGCTGACCAGGATGACCGTGATGGTCACCGGCCGCAGCAGCGGGAAGATCACCCGGAAGAACAGCCGCATGCCGCCGCAGCCGTCGATCTGGGCGGCCTCGTCCATCTCGCGCGGGATGGCCGCGATGAACGCGCGGAACAGCAGCATCGCGAACGACAGGTTGAAGGCGACCTCGGCCAGGATCATCCCGGGCAGCGTCTTGAACAGCCCGAGTGCCTGCAGCAGCCAGATGGTCGGCACCACCGCGGGCGGGATGATCAGCCCTGACAGCACCAGGAAGTCGGCGGCCTTGGCGACCTTGCCGGGACGGCGCTGCAGGACGAACGCGGCCATGGCGGCGAAGACGACCAGCAGCGCCACGGAGGCGACGGTGATGATCGTGCTGTTGACGTAGGCGCGCAGGAGCACGTAGTCGCGCGCCTCGATGACGGCCATGAAGTTCTCCACGACCGGCCAGCTGGTGGGCCAGGCGAAGTCGAGATCGATGGCCTGCCGCGGGTCCTTGACGGCGGTCAGCAGCATGAGCGCGAACGGCACCAGGAAGATCGCGGTGGCCAGCACCAGGGCGACCGCTTCCACGCTCAGCCTGCGGGCTGCTCTCATGCGGCCACCTGCCTCTTGCCGAGGTAGTAGTTGAGCGGCACGGCGATGGCCGTGACGAGGAGGAAGAGGATCACGTTCCCGGCCGTGGACAGGCCGAAGAAGCCGGACTGGTACTGCTTGTAGATGATCGAGGCGATGGTGTCGCTGGTGAAGCCGGGGCCGCCGCGGGTCATCGCCCAGATGAGATCGAACGAGCGCAGGCCGCCGATGAACGACAGGATGATCACCGAGTAGGTGGCGGGCCAGCTCAGCGGCAGCGTCACATGCCGGAAGCGGTGCCAGGCGCCGCCACCGTCCACCGCGACGGCCTGGTAGTACTCGGTCGGGATGGACATGATGCCGGCGATGTAGATCACGGTGGCCAGGCCGACGCCCTTCCACACGTCCACCAGCGCCACCGACAGCAGCGCGGTGGTGGCGTCGCCGAGCCAGTCACGGCCGTCGACGCCCACCAGGGCCAGTGCCTGGTTGACCAGGCCGGTCTGCGGCTTGAGCAGCATGGCGAAGGTGATGCCGACCGCGACCGTGGAGACCAGCGTCGGGAAGAAGACGACCGAGCGCAGGAAGCCGCGCAGCCGCAGCCTGCTGGTCAGCAGCACGCCGAGCAGCAGGCCGAGCACGACCTTCAGGCCCGACGTGACGACCGCGTAGATGATCGTGTTCTGGAAGCCGATGCGCAGGTTCTGCTCGGCCAGGAAGTCGCGGAAGTTGTCCAGGCCGACGAACTCGCTGTCGAACAGGGTCCAGCGGGTGAGAGCGAAGTAGAACGCCATCACGGTCGGCACGAGGAAGATGACCAGGAAGACGATCCCGGCCGGCAGGTACAGCGCGTAGGGGTAGGCCGACCTGCGCGGGTGTCCCGGAGCCTCGCCGGGCCCTTTGCGGGGCCCGGCGACGTGCCTCGTCACCACCCTGCGAGCCCCAACTGCTTGGCCTGCTTCTCCACGTCCTTGTCGTACTGGGCCGCGCCCTCGGCGGCCGGCGTCAGGCCGGAACCGACGGCCACGGTGATCTGCTCCAGCGACGGGCCCTTGACCGGGGAGACGAACTCCAGGGCGGGCGCGGTGCGGCCCTCGTCCACGTACACCTGGAGGTCCTTGGCCGCCTGGATGGCGTCGTCGGGCAGCTTGGCTCCGGTGATGCGGTACGGCCCGGCGGGCGGTACGGCCTGGTTGACCGCGTCGGCGCCGGCCGGTGAGGCGACGAAAGCGAGGAACTTCTTGGCCGCTTCCAGGTTCTTCGTCGTCTTCGGGATGTAGATGCCGGCAGGTTCCCAGATCGTGGCGCCGTTCTTGGCGGCGTCGGTGCCGGGGATGCCGAAGAAGCCGACGTCGGTTGCCGCCTGGGGCATGGTGGCCACGAACGGCGGGAGCTGGGCGCTGAGCATCGGGTAGTGCGCGGCCTTGCCCTCGGCCAGCAGTTTCATGCCCTGGTCGGCGGTGGCCGAGCCGAAGCCCTCCTGGAGATGTCCCTTGGCGTGCACCTCGGCCAGGTGGTCGAATCCGGCCTGGGCGGCGGGGGTGCCGGCGAACTTGACCTTGTTGGCCGTGTAGTCCTGCGCGAAGGTCGGCACCGCCGCCTGGACGTTGTAGTAGTCGCCGAGGACGAAGAGCTGCGAGGTCCAGGTGTCCTTGTAGGTCCCGATCACCGGGGCGACGCCGGCCGCCTTGATCTTGTCGTTGTTGGCCATGAAATCGGCCCAGGTCTTCGGCACCTCCAGCTTGAGCTGTTCGTAGACCTTCCGGTTGTAGAGGATGCCGCCGCCCATGGCGGTGCCGCCGGGGACGCCGAACACCTTGCCGTCCTGGCTGACCACGGGCAGGAAATCCTTCTGCACGTTGGCCAGCACCGGGTCGCCGGTGAGGTCCACCATGGTCTGGGACGGGTTGAGCGCCTGCAGCAGCGAGCCGGAGTTGTACCAGAACACATCCGACATGTCGCCCGTGGACAGCCGGGTCTTGATGATGTTGTCGCCCTCGCTGCCACCGGGCCGCGTCTCGGTCTCGATCTTGATGGTGGGATCGGTCTTCATGAAGGCGTCCGTGAGCGCCTTGGCGGTGTCCACGGTGGCCTGGCTGTTGTCGATGAGGAACTTCAAGGTGACCGGTTCGCCGGCGGTTCCGGTCCCGGCTCCGGTTTCCGGGCCTTCGCCCGAGCCGCACGAGGCCAGAGCCGCCATCGCGAAAACGGCCAGGGCCGCTCCCGTCACGCGGTGCGAGGTCTTCACAACGCCCCTCCGGGTTCGTTGAAACGATTTAAGCGCCCCCCGATGCGGGTTAACGTAAGCGCCCTCTATTGGGGCGTCAAGGGAGAGCGTGGGGAACGTTCCCCAATCGTGTCCTGGGCTGGTCGGGGTCTGCGGTCTTGGGAGATCAATGGGATGGGGAACGTTCCTCGTCCTGAGGGCAGGGCTCAAGCCGTACAATCGGGCGAGGGCGAGCGGACGGAAGGCGGCGCATGGTCGCAGGGGAACGGCAGCGCAGGGTGACCATCACCGACGTGGCCGAGCACGCCCGCGTTTCCACCACCGCCGTGTCGAAGGTGCTGCAGAACGCCTACGGCGTCAGCGAGGCGATGCGGGAAAAGGTGCGCGCCGCCATCGACGAACTCGGCTACCGCCCCCACAACGCCGCCCGGGCCATGCGCGGGCGCACCTTCACGATCGGCGTGCTGCTGCCGCACATCCGCAACCCCTTCTTCGCCGACATCCTCGACGGCCTGACCGGGGAGATCTCCGTCAGCGGCTATCAAGCGATCATGGTCCAGAGCGGCGGCAACGACCCCGAGGCGGAGCGCCGGGCCAGCGACGCGCTGGTGGACCGGCAGGTGGACGGCGTCTTCTGGGTCGCACCCGTCTGCCCCAGGGAGCAGCTGGAGAAGCTCGCCAAGGACATCCCCCTCGTCGTGCTCGGCCGCCACGACCGATCGGCGCTGTACGACTGCGTCCTCGACGACGACGAGGTCGGCGCCCAGCTGATGGTCGAACACCTCATCGCCCTCGGCCATCGGCGCATCGCGCACATCACCCAGAAGGACGCCGTCGGGCACCGCTCCGCCGCCCTGCTGCACACCATCAGGGCCACGACCTATGAGCGGGTGATGACCGAGCACGGCCTGTCCGACCACATCGCCATCGCCGCCACCGCATACACGGAAGAGGGCGGCTACGAGGGCACGCGCGAGCTGCTCGCCCGCGATCCCCGTCCCACCGCCGTCTTCGCCGGCGCCGATCAGGCGGCCTTCGGCGCCCTCGCGGCCGTCCACGAGGCGGGCCTGAACGTGCCCGGCGACATCTCGGTGGCGGGCTACGACAACGCCCGCATGGCCGGACTCGCCCACGTCGCGCTGACCAGCGTCGACCAGGACGGCGCCATCATGGGGCAGACCGCCGGCCGCCTGCTGCTCGAACGCATCGCCGGCCGAACCGTCGCGGTGCGCTTCTCGGTCACCCCGACCCTCGTGTCCCGTCGCTCCACCGCGCCGCCGGAAGGTCCATAGCCCCTCCTCCGACGGTTCATCTATCGGTCTCGGCGGACGTGGCCGTGCAGGAAGGTGCGGACGCCCGCGGTGACCGTCTCGGTGAGCTCGTCGACCGGCGGAGAAGCCTGGTGCGCCGGCAGCCCGGCTGAGATCAACAACAACAGGTGGAGGGCCGCACGGTCGGCGTCCTCGATCTCCAGCAACCCCCGGTCGCTCAGTTTTCGCAGGTGAGCGCCCAGTTCCCGGCGGACTCGGCGCGGCCCGGTCTGCTGCCAGGCGTCGATCGCCTCCTGCGGGATGTGGCCCGCTTCGGCGTTGATCTGTCCGACCAGGGAGAAGTGGGCGGCGCTGTCGGGTCTCGGCGTCACCCAGTCCAGCCCGAACTCGACGAGGTCGGCCTCCACGTCGGTGACCTTGCGCAGGTGGCGGTCGATGATGGCGATCTGCACGTCGGCCGCCCTGGTGGCGCTCTCCTGAATCACGGCCAGGAACAACGCGGCCTTGTCGGTGAAGTGGTTGTAGATGGTGCGCGTGGAGGCTCCGGCTTCCGCCGAGATCGCGTCGATGCTGGCGCGCGTGAAGCCGTCGCGGGCGAACACCGTCAGGGCTCCGTCCAGGATCGCCTGCCGCTTGCCGGCCGACCCGCCGCGAGGGCTCGGCTTTGTGGTGTTCTGCCTGGTCATCTCGTTCCTTCGGTACGTTTTACAGTCATCGTTTTACTTTTTGCCATGCACGTTGTACTTTACCTCATGCCGGGCCACCGAGGTCCGCATTGAGGAGTGAGAAACATGATCAGGATCGCCATTGTCATCGGCAGCACCCGCCCCCGTCGCCGCACCGCGGTCGCGGCCCGCTGGGTCGCCGAGGTCGCCGGCCGTCACCCCGCCGTCGCCGCGGGGGAGGCGGCGTTCGAGGTCGTGGACCTGGCCGAATACGGGCTGTCGGTCCTTGACGAGCCCGTGCCCGCGCTGTTCGGCGATTACCACCACGCCCACACCCACCAGTGGGCCCAGACGATCGCCTCGTTCGACGGGTTCGTCTTCGTCACCCCCGAGTACAACCACTCGGCCCCGGCCGCGTTGAAGAACGCCATCGACTTCGTGTTCGCCGAGTGGAACAACAAGGCGGCCGGTTTCGTCAGCCACGGCGTCCACGGCGGCGTGCGCGCCGTGGAACACCTGCGGCAGGTCATGACCGAGCTCCAGGTGGCCAACGTCCGCACCCAGGTCGCGCTGTCGGCCTTCGCCGACTTCGAGATCACCGACCCGGCCGAGCCCGGCACCATCGCCCCCGGCCCGCACCAGGAGCCGACCCTGAACGAGCTGCTCGACGAACTCGTCGCCTGGTCCCGGGCACTCAAGCCGCTGCGGGAGAGCGCCGGTCAGCCGGTGGCGGCGTGAGCAAGCGCCACCGGCTGCCGGGCCGTACCTGACCGGGGTCTGCGAGGGGCGCTCCTAGCCGGACGTCCCGGCGCCGGCCGCCTGCCGTTGCAGTTCCACGACCAGCTCCAGGGACTCGCGCGCCTGCTCGACCTCGTCCCAGGCGACTGAGCCCGCGCCCAGGTTCCATGGGCTGTTCCACTCCTCCTCCAGCGAGTGGAGGTGGGCGAGATGTTCCTCGTACAGGACCGTGAGCATCGAGTCACCGCGGTGCCCGTGCCAGCTGGGCCATGGACGCGTAGTTCTCGCGGGACGCGTTCGCCCGCAGCCGTTCGACTGCTGTCGGGTCCATCGCCGCTCCTCACGTTCGACGCCGCGTCCGCGTGGCCTATATCCAAGCGCACCCGGGACTTCCCGAGGAGCGGAGTGGTAGGGCGGTCTCATGCTTGGGGTGGGGCCACGGCGTCGGGTGGCAGCCGGCGGGCCAGCCGGAGCAGCACGAGGCCGGCCAGGCCGACCAGTGCTGCCAGCGTCAGCCACAGTAGCGGCGGTGCTGTACTGAGGAGTGCGGAGAATCCGGCGGGTGCCATGACCGCCGCGATCGCCCAGGTCTGCTGATAGATCGCGAGGTAGCGGCCCCGCAGGGCGGGCGGTGCGGTGCCGGCCGCGATCGCCCAGCTGGGCACGGTGTGCATGAGCTCGCCGAGGGTGAGGATGAGCGTGGCCGCCAGGAGTCCGCCGATGCGGGCGGGGCCGGCGGGGAGCAGCGCGGTCGCGGCGTAGGCAGCGCAGGCCAGCATCATGATCAGGCCGCTCAGTGCCATGGCGTGGGTGCGGCGGGAGTGACGTTGCCAGCGCCGTACCAGGAGCTGGCCGGCGGCGACGAGGGTGGTGTTGATCGCGTAGAGGACGCCCAGCAGCGCGGGCGAGACGCCGAGCACGGTCACCGCGTACACGGGCAGGGCGACCGGGAGGATGAGGTGGACCAGGGTGAAGGCCTGTTCCACCGCCACCAGTGCGACGAAGGGCCGGTCGGCGAAGACCTGCCGGTAGCCTCCGTGGCTTCGGGGTGGCGGGGCCGGGGCGCCTCGCCCCGACAGTGCCAGGCATACGGTGGCCAGGACGAAGCTCGCCGCGTTCATCAGCGCGACCACCGCGAACCCCGTGACGCCGGCGAGGGAGACCACGCCCGCCGACAGCAGGCCGCCCAGGCCGAAGGCGACGTTCCTGGCGGTGGCCATGAGCGTGTACAGCCGGTCCCTGAGCGCGCCCTCGGCCAGGGCCGAGATGTAGCTGCCCGAGGCGGGGTAGTAGGCGCGGTCGCCGACCGCGACCAGGGCGGCGACGACGATCAGGGCTCCGAAACCGTCCACGAGCGGATAGGCGGCGAAGGCCACCGCTCGCAGCAGGTAGGTGGCCATCAGCACGCGGCGCGCGTCGAACCTGTCGATGAGGACCCCGGCCACCGGGTTGGCCGCCAGCCCCACGATCGCCGCCACGGTGACCCCGAGCCCGACGGTCGTCATGGGCAGGCGGGTCACCTCGTGGATGAACAGCAGGGTCAGGGGGACGTAGAGCCCGTTGCCGAGGGCGTCGACGAACATTCCCACCAGGAACGGGCGCACGCCGGCCGTGCTCGTGAGGGAGGGGGAGGACATGTGATCAGTGTTGCCAGCCGCTCTCGGGAACGGCATCGGCCGGTGGTCCTAGGTCTCAAGACCTGGTTGACAGCTGGTCACAGGCGGGCGATCCACTCCTGGCCCGTGAGGACGTCAGCGCCCCTGGACGGGAAGACGCGGTTGATCAGGAAGTCGTGCACGTCCGCTTCCCCGTCGGCGCAGGCGTCGCTGAGGACGGTCACGTGGTAGTCGCGGTCGGAGGCGTCGTAGAGGGTGGCGGCGACCATCGCCCCCGTCGCGACGCCGGTCAGCACGATCGAGTCGATGTGCTGGGCGCGCAGGAGCCGATCGAGGTCGGTCGCCGAGAAGGCGCTGGCGCGGCGCTTGAGGACGACGGCCTCGCCCGGCAACGGCGCGATGCGCGGGTGCACCAACGTCTCGGGGGATTCTTCGTGAAACAGGGTCCCCGCACCGTGCAGGCCACTGATCAACTGGTTTCCCGCCGCCACATCGAGGCCTGAGGACCGCAGCCCGAAACGGATGAAGATCACGGGGATTCCGGAGGCTCTGGCCGCGGGGATGACCTTCTCGACGACAGGGAGCACCTCGGCGGCGAAGGGGTAGTTGTCCACGATGCCCGCCTGCAGGTCGCCGACGATGAGTGCGGTGGTGGTCATATGGTTTCCTTGTCTGTACGGCGCGCCGGGGGCGCTGGTTGTCGTCGATCTAGTGCGGTGAGTGGGTAGCCTATGCGGCACACAAACGATCGCCGGTCGATGTCACGCACGAGCAAGATCGTTACGTCGTTAGCTGCAGTCTCCAGCCCGACGATCACCGAAAGCCGCTCATGGAACTGCGCGACATCGAAATCTTCCTGACCCTGGCCGAAGAGCTGCACTTCGGCCGCACGGCAGCACGGCTGCACGTCACGCCCGCGCGGGTCAGTCAGGCCATCAAGCAACAGGAGCGCCGGATCGGCGGCGCCCTGTTCGAGCGCTCCAGTCGCGCTGTCACACTCACCCCGCTGGGCACACTGCTGCGCGCCGACCTGGAACCGGTCTACCGCGAACTGCGCCGGAGCCTGCAACGGGCACGGATGGCCGCCCAGGGCGTCACCGCCACGCTTCGCGTCGGCATGATCCCCGACATCGCCCACGACCTGCGCCCGGCCTGGGAGGCTTTTCGTGCCCGCCACCCCGAATGCCGGCTCCAACTCGGGCACAGCGGCTTCGTCGAGCCGTTCAAGTCCTTACGCGACGGCGAGATCGGCGCGCTGATCGCCTGGTTACCGGTCGAGGAGCCCGACCTCACCGTCGGTCCGGTCGTCTACACCGAGCCGCGGGTCCTGACCGTGGCCGTCGATCATCCGCTGGCCGAGCGCGGCACGGTATCGATGGAGGTCTTCGGCGACGATCATCCCGTGGCCACCGCCCTGCCGTACCTGCCCGACTACTGGGAGGACGCCTTCAACCCGTTCACCACCGGCAGTGGCCGGCCCGTCGACAACCGCATCCACGTCGCCAACTACGAGCAGATCCAACGGCTGGTCGCCACCGGCCAGATGATCCACCCCATCGGCGCTCACGCGAGCCGCTACTTTCAGCGGCCGGACGTCGTCTACCTGCCCATTCATGACGCTCCCGCATTCCGGTGGGGGCTCATCTGGCGCACCGACGGGGACAACCGGTACGTCCACGCCCTGGCGCGGGTCTTCCGCGATCTCGGCACCCACGTCCTATGAGGGTTGCCACGCCGAGCTCGGCGTGGCAACGGTGGCGGTCAGGAGAACATGTCGCTCAGCAGTTCGGGGTCGATGGCGATGGGTGCGGGGCGGTAGGCGGGTGGCTGCGTGCCCATCAGCTCACGCACCAGGAAGTCCCACCCTCGTGTACGGACGTAGGCCAGGCAGTCGATGAACGCGTGCTCGGCCCCTGGCACGATGAACAGCTCGAAATCCTTCCCGGCGGCGATGAGCCGGTCGGCCAGCCGCAGCGTCTGATCCGGGTGGACTCGATCGTCCATCTCGCCGTGGATGAGCAGCAGCCTGCCCGCCAGGCGGTCCGCGATGTCCACGTTGGAAGTCCGGGCCCACGCCTCCGGATTGTCCGCGCCGTCGTAGGCTTCCACGAAGTCCAGGTTGAAGTAGCGGGCCTCGTGTGAGCCCGACAGCGCGACGCCGACCTTGTAGGTCTCCGGGAAGTCGAGCATCGCCCGTACGGTGGCGAACCCGCCGCCCGAGTGGCCGAAGGCGCCCACCCGGTCCAGGTCGATCCACGGCCGGGTCTCGGCCAGCTGCCGCAGCGCCGCGACGTGGTCGGCCAGGCCGCCCGCGTCCGCGAGCCGGCCGTCGGAGGCGTCGTGGAAGGCCTTGCTGCGTCCCGGGGTGCCTCGCCCGTCCACCGCGACGACCACGAAGCCCAGCGCCGCGAGGGGTTCGGCGTCCATGCCCATCCCGCCCGGGTCGAAGCCCGGAGTGGTCCGGGTGACCTGCGGGCCGGGATAGAGGTTGTCCACCACCGGGTACCTCTTGTCCGGATCGAACCCGCGTGGCCGGTACAGGACGCCGTAGACGTCGGTCACGCCGTCGGCCGCCTTGACGCGGAACCGTTCCGGCGCCGTCCAGCCGGTGGCGGTGAGCTTGCCGATGTCGGCGCGCTCCACCTCCACGAGCACCTGCCCCGACCAGTCGCGGACCGTGGTCACCGGCGGGGTGTCCACGGTGGACGCGGAGTCGACGAAGAACGACGGGTTCTCCGGCACGGTGACCGTGTGGTCGAGATCGTCGCCGGTCAGCCGGGCGAACCCGGTACCGTCCAGGCCCGCCCGGCAGACCGTGCGCCGGTACGGGTCGGCGTCGATCAGCCCGGTGGCGGTGAAGTAGACCATCCGCTCGGCCTCGTCGACGTGCAGGATCTGCCGCACGGCCCAGTTGCCCGAGGTGACCTGGCCGAGCAGCTCGCCGGTACGCAGGCCGTACCGGTAGAGATGACCCCAGCCGTCACGCTGCGAGAACCACAGCACCTCGTCCGCCAGCACCCGCACGATCGGGGGTTCGTACAGCCACTGGTTGGGCTCCACCCGGGTGTCGCCGGACTCGCTGACCACGACGCTGACCTGACCTGTGGCCGGGTCGAGGCGGTGCAGGGTGAGGGTGCGCCGGTCGCGAGGCTGGCTGAGGTAGTACACCGCCGATCCGTCGTCCGCCCACCATGCCCACCTGCCCATGACCGGTGACATCGTCGGCGTCAGGAGCGGCTCGGCCTGCGCGCGCACCACGGTGCCCGCGGCGACGTCGACCACCACCAGCTCGGCCTGCGGCACGTGCTCGTCCCCCGTGTAGGCGTACCGCTGGGCGTGGAGCTGCGGCGCGCCGCCGTCGGCGGGCCTGGCTTCCAGCAGGTGCGTCAGCCGTACACGGCGCTCATCGGTTCGATGCGTCAGCACCTTCGTCGAGTCCGGTGACCAGGCCACGGCGGGTGGAAGGTGGGGCAGGCCGAACTTACGCAGCAGGGTGCCGTTGCCCATGCTCTCCGGGCTGGAGCCGTACTGGTAGGCGGGCTCGCCGTCGGTGGTCAGCGCCCACTCCCGGCCGTCGGTGAGCGAGTGGGCCCACAGGTCGTGCCCGCGCCGCGACACGGCGAACTTCTTGTCCGGCGACGGCACCGCCAGCGGATTGCCCGGAGGTGTGAACTCGGCCGGCTCGCACGTGTAGTCGTCGAGACGGCAGCGCCAGAACCCGCCCGCCGCGAAGAACTCCACGGCGTTTCCGGCAGGCAGGAAGGCCGCGAAGGGTAAGGCCTCGGGGTCGATCGGTTGTCCGGAGGCGGCGCTGAGCGCGGTGGCGAGCCGGGCGTGGTCGAAGGCCGGCTCGCGGGTTCCCGCGGCCGGATCGACAAGGACGAATCGTTTGCCCGCGCCGGTGCTCGTCCCGTACCAGAAGCGGGTTCCGCCGTCGAGCCACTGGGGCGTGACCCTGTCGCCGACGACGAGCTCGCCGGGGCGGGCGGGCCGGCGGAGCAGGAGTTCCGCGGCCTGGTAGTTCTCTGTCGTGCTCATTGTTTCCTCTCTTGGTCCCGCGTGGGGTTCAGGCGGCGTCCATGGCTTCGGTGATCTTGCGGGTCATTTCGGCCACGGTGGCTTCGGGGCCGCTCGACCGGGTCCGGGTGGCCGCCTCGATGGCGAGCAGGACGATGCCGCGGAAGTTGCCGGCCTCGGCCGGATCCTGCTTCTTGAGCAGGCCCACGGCCTCCGTCAGGGCGGGCAGCACGCGGTCGGCCAGTTCGGCTGTCGACTTGCCGTTCAGATCCATGCCTTTCTGCTCGGCCAGCACGTGCCCGACCGGGCCGATCGCGGAGGCCAGGGCGATGGAGCCGCCGGTGGCGATCCGGTGCGGCGAGCCACCGGCGGCGCCGGCGGCGGCTACCAGCGCGACCGCGCCGTACGCGGCGGTCCGCAGGGTGTGCTTGTCCTGGTCGGTCAGGGTGATGGACATGGTGGTGCTCCTTTGAATCGGTGCGGGACGGACCGTGGTGGTCACTCAGGTGTGGCGGCCAGCACGCGTTCTTCGGCGGGACCTGGTCCCGGCTGAGCCGCCGCGGTATTGCGGGTGGGCAGGACGAAGGCGGCGATGACAGCCGCCAGGACGACGGCACAGGCACTGGCGGTGAAGGTGAGCGCCATGCCGTTGGTGAAGGCTTCTCGTGCGGCGGCGGCCAGCGTCGTGTCGCCGAGCTCGAGTGCTTCGCTGATGTTGCGGCGTGCCGCTTCCGGGGCGCCGGCCGGCATGTTCCCCGTGTAGGCGTCGGCCATGACGCTTCCCAGGATGGCCACGCCCAGCGCGGCGCCGGCCTGCTGGATGGTGTCGTTGACCGCTGACCCCACCCCTGCGTGCTCGGCCGGCACGGCGCCCATGAGCGCGTTGATGGCGGTGGGGATGGCCAGGCCGCTTCCCATGCCGGCCAGGCCGAGGGCGATGGCGATCAGCCAGAAGCCGTCCGTCGCGTCGACGGTGCCCAGGACGGCGATCCCGGCGGCCATGATGGCCATGCCGCCCGCGACCATGACCCGGTTGCCGACCTTGCCGGCCAGGATCCCGCCGATGGCGTTGAACAGCAAGGACGTCACGGCCACCGGCAGGAACGCCAGCCCGGCCTGCATCGGGCTGTAGCCGTGGACGAACTGCAGATACTGCGTCAGGACCAGCAGGAGGCCACCGTTGGCGATGCTGAGCAGCACCACCGACAGGCTCGCGCCGGAGAAGTCCCGGTCACGGAAGAGACCCATCGGCACCATGGGCGAGGCGGATCGCATCTCCCAGAGGACGAAGCCGATCAGGCAGGCCGCCGCCGCTGCCGACGCCGCGAGGACGCCCGGGTGGGCGATGCCGTTGTGGGGCAACTCGATGATCGCCCATACCAGTGCGGTCATGCCGACGAGGGACAGCAGGGCGCCCACCGGGTCCGGCTTGCGCCACGGGCCCTTGGACTCCGGCATCAGCACGAGCGCCGCGATGATCGCCAGGGCGGCGACGGGCACGTTGACGAGGAACGCGACGCCCCACCAGAACTCGGCGATCAGCAGGCCGCCGACGACGGGTCCGCCGACCAGGCCCACCATGGTCACCGCGGACCAGGCGGTCAACGCCTTGCGCCGCTCCCTCTCGTCGGTGAAGACCGTGATCAGGATCGACAACGTCGAGGGCATGATCAGCGCGCCGCCGACGCCCATCGCGATCCGGCCGGCCACCAGCTGCAGCGGGTCCTGCGCGAACGTCGCCGCCAGGCTCGCCGCACCGAAGATCACCAATCCGAGGATCATGACGCGGCGACGGCCATACCGGTCCGACAGGCTGCCGGCGATCAGCAGCAGGCCGGCGAAGACCAGGATGTAGGAATCGAGGATCCACTGGATGTCCTGGGAGGTGGCTGCGAGATCCCTGGTCAGTGACGGGATCGCCACATTGAGCACCATGTTGTCGACGACCAGGACCAGCGAGCTCATACAGAGCACCGCCAGGACGAGCCATCTCCTCGGACTGCTTCTCCGACTCATGACGAACCTCTCTCGGGCCTCTCTCGGGCCTCTCTCGGGTGGCGGATCACGGACGGGCGAGTTCGTAGCGGCGAGTCCGGCGGAGAAGCTGAAAGCCGAGATGCCTGCGCAAGGCGAGCAGATGCGACTCGTCCTCGGCGGACAGGGTCTCGATCTCGTTGACGTACGGGTGGACCTCGCGCAACCGCTGGATCAGAGCGGCGTTGACCCACAGACCCAAGCGCCGTCCCCGGTGACCGGGCCGTACGGCAGGGCCGTACTGGCGAGCGCGGGGTCGCCCCGGCGCCTCCACCACCGCCACGGCGTACGCCGCCAGATCGCCTTCCTCCCTCACCGCGGTCACACTGGCGTCACCCGTGTGGCTCGGGCTCCGGAGCAGCTCTTCGACACGGGCCGCACCGGACAGGGCGCCGGTCCAGTGGGTCAACCGGTAACCGGGGTGCTCGGCCTCGACCAGCTCACCCAGCCAGGCCTGATGCACATCGCCGAAGGCGAGCAGATCGTGGCGCCTGGATCCGGTGTGCCAGAAGCCGTGCCGCCTGCAGAACGCCTCCCCGGGCGAACCCGCCGCCACGTTCGCCACCAGGCGCGTCCCGGCGGACTGCCCCCGCACGGCCGCCAGCAGCCCGGAGCCCAGCCCGCGCCGCCGCCACAGCGGCTCCACGTGCAGGCTCAACTCCGCCGACGCCGGAGCCGGGGGAGTGTCCTGTCCGAACGGGACGATCGGCCGCAGGCCGGCCATGCCGACCACGGGGCCGCGCGGCACCATGGCCTGCCAACGCGAGCCCCCGGAGTGATCCGACACCGTCACGATGTCGATCGGTGGTTCGCTCATGGGGCAACCATCACGTCGGCCGCTGGTGCGGAACAACGCGAAAGATCGCACCACTGCTTAAGCCGCGCGTTAACGTTCGAGGTCAGGGGCTTGCCGCTGTCGGAATCGTCGATGACCGCCGCTCGCACGGAGCGGCCGCACCCCGGCGCCCAGCTCGCTCACGAGTGCCCGATGATCGGGTGCGGCCGGTACGGGGCCTCCAGCCGGGCCGCTTCCTCCTCGCTCAAAGACACCTCCATCGCCGCGATCGCGTCGTCCAGATGTCCCGCCTTGCTCGCTCCGATGATCGGCGCACTTACCCCGGGGCGGCCGAGCAGCCACGCGAGCGCGATTTGGGCCGGTGGCAGATGCCGTTCGGCGGCGACCGCGCTCACCTTGTCGACCACGTCGAAGTCCGCGTTCTCGTACATGTTGTGAGCGAGCTCGTCGCTGCCGGATCGGAGCGTGCGCGGCCGGTTGTCGCGGTGGCGGCTGCCGGTGAGCAGCCCGCGGGCCAGCGGGCTCCAGGGGATGACACCCACGCCCTGATCCAGGCAGAGCGGGATCATCTCTCGCTCTTCCTCCCGGTAGACCAGGTTGTAGTGATTCTGCATCGCCACGAACCTGGTCCAACCCGCCATCCGGGCAACGTGCTGCGCTTTGGCGAACTGCCAGGCGTACATGCTGGATGCTCCGATGTAGCGGGCCTTGCCGGCCCGCACCACGTCGTGCAAGGCCTCCATGGTTTCCTCGATCGGCGTCTCGTCGTCCCAGCGATGAATCTGGTAGAGATCGATATGATCGGTTCCCAGCCGGCTCAGCGAGGCGTCGATGGCGGACAGCACGTGTTTGCGGGACAGCCCCCGGTCGTTCGGGCCCGGCCCCATGGGAAAGTAGACCTTCGTGGCGAGAACGTAGTCGTCGCGCCGGGCGAAGAGCCTGCCGAGCAGCCGCCCGGTGATCTTTTCGCTCACGCCGCCGGAGTACATGTCGGCGGTGTCGAAGAACGTGACACCCGCCTCCACGGCGCGCCGGACGATCGGCTCGGCCTCGTCCTCGCGTAGCAGCCATTCCCACGACGCCGGGTCACCGTACGTCATCATGCCGAGGCACAGCCGGGAAACCCGCAGCCCCGACGAACCCAGCCTTATGTATCGCATTTCGTCTCACCCCCCTGTGAGCGGGTGGTCTGGTGTTCGTGGTGGAGGGCGACCGCGAGAACCACGAGCCCCACTCCGGCCAGTTCGGGCCAGGTGGGCAGTTGCCGGAGCACCGCGATGCCGATCACCGTCGCCGTGGCCGGAAGCAGCGCCACGAGCAGCGCGTACGTGGAGCGGGCCATGCGTGCCATGGCCCGCTGATCGCACACGTACGGAATCACCGACGAGCAGATGCCCACCCCGATCCCGGCGGCGAGCGTGACCGGATCGACCATCGCGGGAGCGGCCTGCCAGAGTCCCGCGGGCGCGACGCACACCCCGGCGACGAGCATGGCGGCGGCCAGCCCGTCGACGCCGTCGACGCCGCGCATGCTGCGAGCCGCCCGATGGGCCAGCACGATGTAGGCGGCGAACAGCGCCGCGTTGGCGAAGGCGAACACCAGTCCCAGCGGCTCTCCGGCCAGCCGTACGCCGGTCAGCATGTAGACACCGCAGACGGCGGCCACGAGCGCCACGAGATTACGCGCGGTTCGGGCACCGAGCGCGGCCAGCACGATGACCGGCAGGAACTCGATGGCGGCGACGGTCGCCAGGGGCACGCGAGCGATCGCCAGATAGAAGCAGACGTTCATCGCCGCGAGCACCGCGCCCCAGGCGACGACTGTACGGCGCTCCCCGGCGTCGAGCCGGATCAGAGTCCGCCAGGGGCGGCGCCAGAGCGCGAAGACCAGCGCCGCGCTCCAGATCCTCAGGGCCGCGACCCCAGGCGGCTCCAGTTTCGCGAACAGGAGTACGGCGAAGGCCGGACCCAGGTAATGGAAGACGGCGCTGCCGATGAAGTAGGACCATGCGGGTGCCGTGAAAGGGAAGGCGCGAGGGCCGATTGACGGCATGGCCCCATTTTTGGCGAGCCCCTAATTTAGAAGAATGGCGAAACGAAGGATCAGACCCGATCGGGCCTACGAACCCAAGGAGTTGGACGCCCTCGACCGTCGAATCCTCGCTGAACTGCAAGTCGACGCCAGGGTGAGCTTCGCCGAACTGGGCCGCCGGGTCGGTCTGTCGCCTCCCGCCGTGAGCGAGCGGGTGCAGCGGCTGGAGGAGTCAGGAGTGATCACCGGCTATCGCGCCGAGGTCGACCCGCGGGCCCTGGGCTTCCCGGTCACCGTGATGGTGCGGATCCGTCCGGAGTTCCGTGACCTTCACCGCATCTCCAAGATCGCCAAAGAGGTTCCCCAGATCGTCGAGTGCTACAGGATGACCGGGGACGACTGCTTCTATTTCACGATGCACCTGCGGGCGGTCGACGAGCTGGAACCGATCCTTGATCTGTTCACGCCGTACGGACACACGACCACATCGCTCATCCACACCGCACCGGTGCCCCGCCGCCCCCTGTGCCTGGAATGAGGCCGGGACACGTGGCGATCGAGCATTTAAGGAAAACGTCCGATACCCCGAGCGGCGCCGCGCTCGTAGCGTTTTGACCTGTAAGAACGATCGCAAGCAGGGAGAAACCATGAAGACCATCGTTGTCCTCGGCGGCGGCTACACCGGGGTGATGTGCGCTGTACGGCTGGCGCTGCGCACCCGCAAGCTGGACGTGTCGATCACTCTCGTCAACCCGTCGGAGCGGTTCACCGAACGGTTGCGTCTGCATCAGGTCGCGGCGGGCCATGAGCTGGCCGACTTCCGGATCCCCGAGCTGCTCGGCGACCGTGTGACGTTCGTGCGGGGCAGGGCGACCGCGATCGACACCGCTCGGCGGGAGGTCACGGTCGACGTCGGGGACGGTTCGCGGATGTTGCCCTACGACAAGCTGGTGTACGCGCTCGGCAGCTACACCGACACGAGCGTCGTCCCCGGCGCCGACGACCACGCGCACACGTTGAACGGCTCCCAGCCGGCCCGCTCCATGGCGCTGCACCTGGCGTCGCTGGCGGAGCACGGCGGGACCGTCGCCGTCTGCGGCGGAGGGCTGACCGGGATCGAGGCCGCCGCCGAGATCGCCGAGAACCACCCGAACCTGCGGGTGTCCCTCATCAGCTCGGAGCGGCCCGGCTGGATGATGGGGGAGAAGGCGCGCGCCTACCTGTCCTCCGTGTTCGAGCGGCTCGGCGTGACCGTCCACGCCGGCGCGCGGATCACCAAGGTGCTGCCCGGCGGCGTCGAGGTGGACGACGGCCGTCTGATCCCGGCGGATGTCACCCTCTGGACCGCCGGGGTCAAAGCGCACGCGCTCGCCGCCGAGTCCGGCATCGGGGTCGACCGCAAGGGCTTGATCCTGGTCGACCCGGCGCTGCGGTCACTGTCCCACCCGGAGATCTACGCGATCGGCGACGCCGCGGCGGCACGTCAGGCGTGGGGGGCGATCCACGGCACCTGCCAGAGCGGCATGCCGTCGGGCGTCCACGTCGCCGACTCCATCGCCAGGGAGCTGCGGGGCCGCGCCGTCAAGCCGTTCCGGTTCGGGTACTTCCACCAGCCGCTCAGCCTGGGCCGTAACGACGCGGTCATCCAGTTCACCCGCCACGACGACACCCCGGGCCGCTTCTATCTGAAGGGCAGGGCGGCCGTGATGTACAAGGAGTGGGTCAGCAGCACCCCGCCCAAGGCGTTCGTGAAGACGCAGCGCTATCCGGCTCCGGTCAGCCTGTCGCGGGGAGGCCGGGCGACCCGCGAGCCCTTCATGGAGTTGTGAGGTCGGTCCGGCCGGATGAGCGTCGTCGCGTACTCGGCGTGCCAGTCAGCCCGTGCTGCGCACCCGCCTACGCCGGGCTGGCGTGGGCGGCCAGGATGCGCCACCCGTGCTCGTCCGTGTGAACCCACGTCCGCGTGTAGCTCATCCGTCCCGCGAACGGCGTTCCGGAGATGCTGCCTTCAAGCGTGCCGAGGAAGCACGTCACGCCGGTTTCCCCCGCAACGACCACGGTGAGGTCTTCCTGGAGGAGTTTCGTCAGAACCAGGGTTCGTGAGCGGTGCTGGTCGAGGTCGAGCTGCTTGGCATCCGGGTGGCACCGGTTGTCCGGCGGTCCGGTGAAGACGAGCCGCTCGTCGAGCAGCCGGTCCAGCTCTTCGACGTCTCCTGCGAGCTGTGCCGCCTGCAGGCGCTGTTCGGCCTTGGTCAGCTCGTCAAGGAGGGTGGTGTGGTCGGCCATGAGGAATCCTCTCCAATGATCAATCCCGCGCGAAGTGAACAGGGTACAAGAGGCTGAATTCGCGGAGCCGGTCAGCTCGGCAAGGTCGGCGTGGGCCAGTACTCGCTATCAGCCGCTACGACGCGGTCAAGGGCGCCTGACCCCATGTCTTCGGCGCCCGCCCGCCGGCAATCCTTTCCGATTGGTCCAAACCGTCTCGCGGGCGCCGAAGGGTACGGCTCGCGCGATGAGTTTCCGGCTGTCGCGTCGTATCAGCTTCGACGAGGAATCGACGAAGGGAGTGCGGCGCGATGGCCGACTACATCGATGTGAACGGCGTGCGCATGTGGTACGACGAGCGTGGCACGGGGGACCCGCTGGTGCTCCTG
Organism: Nonomuraea sp. NPDC050663; assembly: GCF_044456985.1. Classification (NCBI taxonomy): domain Bacteria; kingdom Bacillati; phylum Actinomycetota; class Actinomycetes; order Streptosporangiales; family Streptosporangiaceae; genus Nonomuraea; species Nonomuraea sp. NPDC050663. Next base: position 161,090 of record NZ_JBITGL010000016.1, on the reverse strand, counting down.
CACGGAGGCCTGACGGACAGCCGTGACTTCCACGGCAATCTCGACGCTCTGGCCGAGCGTCACCGGCTGCTGATGCCCGAGCGCCGGGGCCACGGGCACAGCCCGGACGTGCCCGGACCGTTCACGATGGAGGCGTTCGCCGACGACACGGCGGCCTTCATCGACAAGATCGTCGGCGGTCCTGTACGGCTGGCCGGATACAGCGCCGGCGCGATCGTGGCGCTGTGGACCGCCGTTCGCCGCCCTGACCTCGTCGAGCGGCTCGTCCTGGTCAGTGGTGCGTTCGACTCGGAGGGGATGATCCTGCGGCCCAGCGCGGACGCGCCACCGCCTCCTCCGCTGGTGTCCGCCTATGCCGCGGTGTCTCCGGACGGAGCGGACCACTTCCCCGAAATCATGGCCAAGGTAGCCCGCCAGGCCGCCGAGGACCGGCCGCTGGCACCGTTGGAGCTGGCCGCTGTCACCTGTCCGGCGCTGGTCATAGCCGCCGATGACGACATCGTCACCTTGGAGCACACCGTGCAGCTGTACCGGGCGCTGCCCGCCGCGCAACTGGCGGTCGTGCCGTACGCCTCTCATCTGCTCCTGCACGAGAAGCCCGAGCTGTGCGCCCGGTTGATCGGCGAGTTCCTGGCCGGTGGATCGGCTCCCACCTGGATGCCGATCCGGCGCGCCTGAGCCTTTCGACCGGCCTCGCCGGGCGAACTTGACGGGCGTCGCGCCCCACGCCGCGCGGCGCCCCGTTCATCGCCCGGGGGCGGGAAGGTTTCGCCGCCGGGTCAGGGCGCGGTCGTCGAAGCGTCGATCATGACGCACGTAGGTCAGAGGTCGGCGAAGTGCACGAACACGGCCGCGATCCAGAGCCATCCCGGGATGATGAACGCCCGCTGGATGAGCCCGCTTCTGGGTGAGTCGTTCTCCCAAGCTCTCCCGAACGCGTAGCAGGGGAACGTCAGGCCGATGGCGGCGACGGCCGAGACGGCCTTCCAGACCACCTCGGGCAGGGTGAACGCCGCCACGGCCGCGGTGACGGGCAGGGAGAAGAACACGACGGCTCCGGCGTAGTCGTGGATCTTGTGCCAGACGGTGAACCGGGCTGGGTCACCCTCCGGCGTGCCCGGTGGGAAGCCCCGCATCGGGTCCATCCTGGAGAGCGACGCCACCAGGCCCAGGCCGAAGATCGTCAGCATCGCGCCCAGGAGCGGCTGCCGTCCGGTCGTGGCGACGGCGACGGCGCCGACGGTGATCGCGGTGCCGCACACGGCGAAGTTCGCGGTCTGGATCCATCCTCGGGGGCCGAGGGCCAGGGCGCTGACAGGGTGGCGGACCGGCGAGTAGCCGGGTCGGACCAGTCCGTCGATCAGAAAGACCAGTACGAAGAGCAGGGCGCCGCTCGCGCCGACGACGTACGACACAAGTCCTCCTCCTGGGGCTGCGCTTGGCGGATTAGTCCGATCGGACTAAAATGTGTCCATGCGTAATGATAGCCAGCCGATCGGACGAAAAGGCGAGTCGTTCATCGAAAGGGCCCGCCGTACCCAGATCGCCGACGCGGCGGCCGAGGTGGTGGCCGAACTGGGCTACGCGCGCACGTCGCTCGCGCGGATCGCCGAGAGGGCGGGCATCAGCAAAGGGGTGATCACCTATCACTTCGACAGCAAGGACGAGATCCTGCGGCTGGTCGTGACGCGGTTCTTCGCCAGGGGCTGGCAGCACATGGAGGAACGGATCTCGGCCCAGGAGTCGGCCGCCGGCCAGGTGCGCGCCTGGATCGGGTCCGAGCTGGAGTTCTTCGGCGCGCACCGGACCGAGTTCCTCGCGATGAGCGACATCATGGCCAACCACCGCGGCGACGACGGCACTCCCGCCTACGCCGACGAACTCGCCGAGGAGGTCAACGGGCTCGCGGAGATCCTCCGACAGGGTCAGCGAAAGGGCGAACTGCGTGAGTTCGACGCCATGGGCGTCGCCAACATCATCCTGCGCTGCCTCGACGGCGTCCTGGGGTCCTGGGCAGCCGACCCCGGTGTCGATCTCGAGGCGCAGTCCGGCGTGCTCCTGGACTTCATCGACCACGCCATCTGCAAGGCCGTACGGTGAACCGGCCGGCGCTGCGACCGCCCGGGCATGAGGCACGATTGCGTCGCCGCTCACGTGGGGTGGGACGCGGCGAGTCGTGTTCCCTCATCCGGTGGGCCGGTCGAGGGACAGGTCCACGTCTTCGTGCCCGTACCACTGCCCGGAAGGCGGCTGTTCGGCCATCGGGTCGGTCAGCCGCAGCCGGACCTCGTCGGCGGTGGCCTCGATGATCTGGACCTCCCGCCACGTGGTGTCGTCGCCGATGCGAGCCCACCACGGCTCGGCCAGGCAGGCCAGCCCTCGGCTGCGCAGGAGGTCGAGAGCCTCGCCGTGGTCGGAGGGCTTGCCGAGCGGGGCGCCGAAGATCGTCGTGGCCTGCCAGCCGCCGGACATCGGTACGGCCCAGCCGAGCAGTTCGCCGTCGTCCCGCCGTACCTCCTCGGGGGCAGGGAAGTCCGGCCACATGTCCGCGATCGCTTTGACGATCTTCCGCGTCGAGTCCCTCTGCCAGAGCACGCCGTCCCGCTCGATGCGGCCGCCCGCGTAGGCGCTGGGCCGTACATGACGGCCGAGCACCCACACGTCGCGCACACGCTGGGTCGAGGCGATGTCGGCGGTCGGGTCGCCGTCGACGAGCAGCAGGTCCGCCCGGTGCCCGACGGCGATCAGGCCGCGGTCGGTCAGGCCGAAGGTCCGGGCGGGGGCAGAGGTCGCCGCCGTGAGCGCCTCGGCGGGGGTGAAGCCCGCCTCGACCAGGTGCTGCAGTTCGCGGTGCAGGCTGGCTCCGAAGACGAGCCCGGGATTGGGCGCGTCGGTGCCCGCCAGGATCGGCAGGCCCGACTCCAGCAGGGCCACGGCGTTGTAGCGCTGTGCGGAGTTGTCCGGCGGCTGCGGCGGCATCCAGCGCATGGCCTGGCGCTCGATCACGCGCCGCCACCGCGCACTCAGCCGGGCGGCCAGGTGCGGCTGCGTCAGCAAGGGCATGACGCCGCCGGGGCCGGGGAAGCCGTCGATGACGCTCAGCGTCGTGATCACGGCTGGGCCGTACCGGGCCACCTCGCGGACGTGCGCGTCCGTCATGCGGTCGAAGGGCACGTGCGCCAGGACGTCGACGCCGCACCTGGCGACCGTCACGGCGCCGTCGGCGGAGGAGACGTGGGCCACGACGGGCAGGCCGCTGTCGTGCGCGGCGCTCACGAGCGCCTCGATCGTGGGGACGTCGAGGGCGGGGATGTCGAGCATCGCGCCCGAGCCGTCGTCGTAGATCACCTTGAGATGTGTCGCGCCCTCGGCGACCCTGCCGGCCACGAAGGCCGCCGCGTCGCCCGGGCCGGTGACGTACGGGAAGGGCGCGTAGGCGATCGTCGGATGGCCGCCGGGAGCGGTGGCGCCGATGCCGGAGGTCCGCAGGTCGGCGCACACCGGCCCCTGGCCACGGGCCGCGTCGTCGAGGGCGGACCGCTCCGGGCCGATGGTCTCGGGCTTGCTGAACAGGTCGATGACGGTGGTCACGCCGAAAGTGGCCGCCAGTGCCGTACATCCGGGCAGCAGGTGAACGTGGGCGTCGACGAGGCCGGGCAGGAGGGTCGCGCCCGAGCCGTCGACGACGGCGTCGCCCGGCCGCGCCACCGTCGCGTCCCCGACGCCCGCGATCCTCCCTGCGTCGACCCGGACGTGCGTGACCCCCGCGAGCAGGCCGCCGCCGCTGAAGACCTGGGCGCCGGCGATCGTGAAGGGCTGATTCGTGCTCATCTGGGCGAGACTAGAAGTTGACGTAACGAGAAGGTCCAGCGAACGAGGATGCGAAAGTGGAGTACTCCATCGGCGACGTCGCCCGGATGTCCGGACTCACCTCACGGACGCTCAGGCACTACGACGACATCGGACTGCTCCGCCCCGCCCGCACCTCCGGCAACGGCTACCGCTGGTACGGCCGGCGGGAACTGCTGCGCCTGCAGCGGATCCTGTTCCTCAAGGAACTCGACGTCCCCCTCATCCAGATCACCCGCATCCTCGCCGGAGAGCAGGACGACGTCGCGGCCCTGCGACGGCACCGCGAAGACCTCGTCGCCCACCAGGAGCGGCTGGGCGAGATCATCGCGACCGTCGACCACACCATCGCCGATCTCACCGGGCAGGCTCACCTCGGCGAGCAGGAGTTCTTCACCGGCCTGGCGTCCCGTCGGGACGATCTCCGGCGCGACCTCGAATCCCGGTACGGCAGCGGCGTCGGCGATCACTTCGCCGACGCGGAGGCGGTCATGGGCCAGTGGACCCGCCAGGACCACGAGCAGGCGGCGGCCCAGGGGCGCCGCCTGATGCGACGGCTGTCCGACGCCCGCTCCGGCGGCATGGATCCGAGCAGCGCGCCCGTCCTGGACCTCATGGCCGAGCACTATCAGGGGATGCGGCTGATGTGGCCCGCCGACGCGGCCGCCTACCACGCGTACGCGGACGTGGTGCTGGACAACCCCGCCCAGCGGGACATGATCGGGGAGATCGACCCGCTCCTCCCCGCATGGTTCGCCGAGGCGGTCCGTGCCTACGCCGTTCAGCGGCTCGGCCACCAGCAGGCGGGGGAGGAGGACCGGCAGGAACCGGGGCGGCGGTGACTGGTGCCTGCCCATCGGCAGGAGGTACACCGGGCCCGCACGATCCCCGGGATCCTCGCCGTGGTCAAGGCGACCATGGAATGGGGATGGCTCGGCCTCGCGGGCATCGTCTCGGACGCAAGCAGTGGCAGCGGCAGTCGAGCCGGGCGCTGCTCACGATCGACGGTGACCGGTTGCGCATCCGGCCCATCGGCGCAGTCGTCGTGGGCCGTCCATGGGGGCTTCGACCGGGCGCGATGGTCTTCGTCGAGACGGTGGCGCAGAGGGTGCTCCCCTTCCGGCTGCTCGACCGTACGGACGGTTTCGTCGAGGCCCTGCGTGATGCGGGCGTCGCGACGATTGAGGAGCTACGCCGTCGCGAATGAGGCAGGGCCTCGCTCCTCCCGGCCGGAGCCCGGGAAGTCGTGTGTCTCGTGCGTTGCCGTACCGGCCGATGATCCGTGGGCGGTGGCTCAGAAGAGCCATCGTGTGGCGGTCAGGCCGTCCGAGCCGTATCCGTAGGCGCGGACGGGTGTGATCCGGTAGAAGGCGTATTCGGGGGAGCCCGGCAGGCTGTCGTCGACCGCGATGCCGTCGCGCAGCGAGAACGCCCACTGGAACTTGGCCAGGAAGGCGTCGGCCGCCTCCCGCTGGAGGGCGGGGTCGCGCAGGTGGGAGGTGGTGCCTTCCAGGACGAGGTCGAGTTCGGCGTCGGAGACGGTCAGGACGCACTGGTCGTTGAGGGTCAGGTTGCGGGCTTTGCGCGAGGTGGGGCGGGCGGCGATGCAGGGCGCCAGGCCGGCCCATACCGGCATGACAGGCATGGTGTGGGGGCGTCCGTCGGGCCGGACGGTGGACAGCCATGCCTTGGGGGCTGTCTCCAGGCAGGCGCGGGCTTGGCTCCATGGCTTGACGGTGGCCGGGTCGGTGCTCATGGGAACGGCGTCGGACTCGTTGAACAGCAGTTCGGCATGGGGTGTCGGGTGGCTGGACATGGGCACTCCGAGATCAAGGTTTCTTTAGGGAAGTGACTCTATCGTGAGTGGCTTTCCTAAGGGAAGGGGCTTGGCTAGGATGTCGCCATGCAGCGCACCCGGATCGGCGACCTGACCTGCTCGATCGCACGCACCCTGGACATCGTCGGCGAGCAGTGGTCGGCCCTGATCCTGCGCGACGTCTACGCCGGCATCACCCGCTTCGAGGCTCTCCAGCGCGATCTGGGGATCTCCACCAAGGTTCTCAGCGAGCGGCTTCGGTGGCTGGTCGAGAACGAGGTGCTGGAGCGCCGGGAGTATTCGCAACGTCCCGTCAGGCATGAGTACGCGCTGACCCAGAAGGGGCGCGAGCTCTGCGACCTGCTGCTGGTGATGGTGCGCTGGGGAGACAAGTGGAAGGCGGGAGAGGCGGGCCCGCCGGTTTTGTACCGGCATCACGCGTGCGGGCAGATCAGCCATGTCGAGCTGCGGTGCTCGGTGTGCGAGCGTCCCATGGGCGTGGACGACATCGACCTGCTGCCCGGGCCCGGCGCTGCGACGTGAGCACGCGGCCGGATCCCGGCAGGTCAGCGGTTGTGGACGCCGCCGTCGTGTCGATACCGGAGCATTGATCGACTTCGGCGTACGGTGCGTAGTGGAGGGCGGAGAGGGCGCCGGCTCCGCGCGACGCCTCTCCTCCTCGGCTGGCCGGCCATCGGCCGGCATCACATCCGACCCCAATCGACAGGGCGTTCCGTTCTCGACCGGCGTGGCGCACCCCCAGGGGCGCGGCCGGAGAGCGAGAAGGGGCGTCAGTGGAGGAGATCGATTTCGGTGCGGCGTTCGATGCCGCACCGATCCCGCTGGCGCTGCTGTCGCCCGAGCTGATCTTCATGTTCGTGAACCGGGCCTACGAGCAGATGGTCGGACACCGGCGCGAGGACGTCGTCGGCCGTGACGTGTTCGAGGTCTTCCCCGGCGGCCCGGAAACGACGGAGGCCGCGGTGTTGCGGGCCTCGCTGGAGCGGGTGCTGACCGGCGCCGAGATCGACGTCATGCCGCTGCTGCGCTACGACGTGGAAAGCAACCAAGGAACGCCGGGATTCCAGGAACGGTACTGGAGCATCACCAACGCCCCGCTGCTGGACTCGGAGGGCTCCGTCTGCGGCGTGGTCAACCTGCCCCAGGAGGTGACCGGCTTCGTCCGGCGGGTGCGTGACGCCGGGCACCAGGTCCTGACCGGTGTGAGGCTGTCGCGCCTGGGAGCGGTGGAGGCCCATCTCTACTCCCAGACGCGCCGGCTCCAGGACATCAACCAGCGGCTGCGCAGGGCTCAGGACAGGGCGCACAACGCGGCGCAGGAGCTGAACAAGGTGGTGCAGCAGCATCGCGAGGCTGTCGCCGACACCTCTCACGACCTGCGTGGCCCGATCGCCGGCCTGCAGTTGCGGTTGCAGGACGCGCTGGCCGCCCCCGACGCCGACGCCCGCCAGAGCCTGCTGGCCGCGCTGCGCGACGCCGAGCGGCTGGGCGACATCGTCGGCGACCTCCTGGAACTGGCCCGGCTGGAGGCGGGCGCGCCCCAGGGGGTGCAGGCCATCGACCTCGCGGTCCTGGTCGGGCAGGAGTTGTTGCACCGCCCGGCCCACGTGAAGATCGTCACCAGGGTGGAGTCGGGGGTGATGGTCGAAGGGACGCCGGTGCGGTTGACCCGGCTGGTGGGCAACCTGCTGGCCAACGCGATCCGTCACGCCCGGTCCCGGGTGGAGGTGACGATCGGGGTCGACGGTGGCCAGGCCGTACTTGAGGTGGCCGACGACGGGCCGGGCATTCCGGCCGCCGACCGGGAGGCGGTGTTCCGCCGCTTCTTCCGGCGCCCGGACGCGCTGCGGGCCGACCCCGCCGGTAGCGGCCTCGGCCTGCCGATCGCCCGGCAGATCGCCGAGGCGCACGGGGGCACGCTGGATATCGCCGACCCGCCCGACCCGGCGACCTCTCCGGACGCCGCGGGCGGCGCCCGGCTGGTCCTGCGGCTGCCCCTGCTACCGCCTTCGTGACCTCCGGCCAGGCCTTGGCTGAACGAGGCAGGCCTGAACGAGGCAGGCCCCCGGCCTGAGCGAGGCAGGCCTCGGAATCGGCTGGGGCGGCCCCGGATCGGCTGGCTGGGCCCGGCGCTACGGTGAGTCCGGTGGGGACTGCGCCGCGAGGGCCGCGAGGGCCGCGAGGAGTACGGCTTCGCGTCCGGCGCTGAGGCCTGCCCGGCGTTCGCGGTGGAGGCCCTGCTCCCGCTCCCAGGCCAGGATGTCGTCGATCATCTCGCGCCGTGGACGGTGCCGCAGGCCGGCGGCGACGGCGGCGGCGCCCGATCGCGCGGACCAGCCTTCGTAGCCGGGCGCGACCAGCCACAGGGGCAGCGACTCCGGGCCCATGTACGCGGCCACCCCCTGCTCCAGCAGCCAGCCGGGCTCGGCGGCGACGACGGGCCCGGTGTGACCGGCCGCGGCGCGGCAGAGCTCGATCCACTCCGCGAACGGGACGGTCGGCCCGACGGTGTTGAAGGTGCCGGTGACGCCCTTCTCGGCGCAGTCGAGCAGCCAGGAAGCCAGGTCGCGCACGTCGATCGCCTGGGTCGGGTGACCGGGGGAGTCGGGGACCAGCATCGGCGCCAGCGTGTCGCGTGCCGCGCGAGCCGGCCAGTAGCCGGTGCGGTCGCTCTGGTCTCCGGGGCCGCCGATGAGGCCGGCGCGGGCGATCAGGAGACGGTCGCCCACCGCGGACGCGGAGGCCAGTTCGCAGGCCACCTTCGCCGCGCCGTACAGGGAATGGTCGACCTCGTCCTGGTCGGCGGGCGCCATGACGGCGGCGGACTCGTCGGCGCCCGGCCGGTCGTGGGCGGCGTAGGCGTTGACGGAGGAGACGTAGGTCCAGTGCCGGCTCCGGGCGGCGACGGCGGCGAGTGCTCCGCGCACGAAGGCGGGCTGCCAGCTCACCTCGAACACGGCGTCCCAGTCGCGATCCGGCAGCGCGTGGTAGGCCGATGGGTCGCGCCGGTCGGCCGCCACCAGGGTCGCGCCGTCGGCCACGTCGCCGCTCTCGCCGCGGGCCAGGCAGGTCACCTCGTGGCCGCGCGCGAGAGCCTGCCGGGCCAGCTCCCGGCCCAGCCAGGCGGTTCCGCCGAGGATCAGGACGTTCATGGTGTCAGCAAAACATCGTGACCTTCGCGTGCCCAGGCGGATTCGCCGACAGCGGATCGCCGGGTCACCAGCCGGTGCCGATCTGGACACGCTGCTGGCCGCTGTAGCCCTGGACGCTCTCGCCGGGGTAGAGCCACAGGACGCCGCCGGGGTCGGCGGCCACGATGTCCTGGTGGCCGTCGCCGTCCCAGTCGGCCAGGCCGGCGATGGTGTAGCCGTTCCAGCCGTTGCCGATCCGCGCACCTTGGCCCGGCACCCCGATGAAGACGGTGTTCGTGCGCGCTCCGCTGCCCGCGTGGAACCAGAGCTCACCGCCGGGGTTCCTGACGATGACGTCCTGGCGGCCGTCCGCGTCCCAGTCGCTCACGCCTGAGTACGTCACGCCCTGGCGGTGGCCGATCTGGGTGCGCGGCTGGCCGCTGTAGGCGCGGCTGCTCTCGCCGGGGAAGAGCCAGAGCGGCGAGAAGTAGTGCATGAGGGTGACGATGTCCTGGTGCCCGTCCAGATCCCAGTCGGCCAGGCCGGTGAAGTTGTAGAGGCTCCAGCCGTTGCCGATCTGGTAGCGGCCCTGGGTGCTGTAGGCGCGGGTGCTTTCGCCGGGGTACAGCCACAGCAGGCCGCCGGCGTCCCGCGCCACGATGTCCTGGTGGCCGTCGCCGTCCCAGTCGGTGACGCCCGCGAACTCGTAGCCGGTGGGGGTCGCCGCGTTCGCCGCCGAGGGCGACGCCACGATCGCCGCGGCGATCACCGCGACGGCCGCGGCCGCGCGTCGTACTGATGCGATCCGCATGACCACTCCAAGGGAACCGGGAATCCGTACCTGTTCCGACGAGCGAAGCCGCCTCGGGGTTCTGCGGGGAGGCCGGCCGGGTCATGGGTGCTTTCACGTATCCCGGGTGCTGGGCCGTTCGGACTCCCGCTGCTGGTAGTCGCGCGGAGACAGCCCGTGGAAGCGGGAGAAGGCGGCGCTGAACGTGGGCAGGTGGGCGTACCCGATCCGGCGCGCGACGGCGCTGGGCGGGGCGCCTCCGGCGAGCAGGTCGCGGGCGATGCGCATGCGGGCGGCATAGCGCCAGCGGCCCAGCGTCATGCCGGTCTCGTCGCGGAAGGCGCGCAGGATCTCGGCGTGGACGTCACCGTCACGCGTCCCGCCGGGCTCGCCGATGCGGCGCAAACACTCCATCGCGACGGCTCGCGCGCGCGGGTCGGCGGGCATCGGCACCGACAGCGCTCGCTGCGCGGCGACCTGTTCCGCGAACAGGTCGAGGACGTGGCGGGGGTTGTGGTCGTCGGGACGCAGTCCGGACCGGGCGCTGATCGAGCAGGACATCAGGTAGTCGTCCCACGCGGGCGAGAAGCGCACCTGCAGCGGCGCCGTCAGCTGGAGGTCGCCGGTGCTCGCGTTGCCCAGCGGCAGGGAGACGGAGTTCTCGCGCAGGCCGGTGACGTGGTCCAGTCCTGCGGGGATCCAGGTCGCGACCCCTCGCTCGCGCTCGTAGCGTTGGTCGCCGATGTCCAGGTAGCCGCTGCCTCGGTACATCCAGCTGAGGACGTGGACGTCGTTGGTGTGCGGCGGCGTGCTGGCCGCGGGCAGCATCTCGGGCGCGGCGGGCGTGCCCGTCCTGCGCATCATCCGGATCAGGTCGTCGGTCTGCCGTGCCGCCGCCGCGCGCTGCGTCAGCCCCCCGGCGCCGGGCCGGGCGGACAGCTCCCGTGCGAACTCGTGGGGTGTCAGCCCGAACCGTCCCTTGAAGGCCCGCGTGAGGCCGTTGCGGCTGGCGAAGCCCACCCGGGCGGCCACCTGGTCCACGTCGTAGCCGGCGGCGAGGAACTCCACGGCGGCGCCGAGCCGGCAGTGCAGCCGCCACCGCTCGAACGTGAGCCCGGTGTCAGCGAGGAAGTCGCGGCGAAGGGTGCGCGCGCTGGAGAGCACCCGTGACGCCCATTGCTCGACCGTGAGGTCGAGCGCGGGGTCGCGCACCAGTTCCTCGGCGACCGTCCTGGCGCCGCGGGCTCGTGGCATCGGCGGAGAGGTGGATCCGTCCGCGTCAGGATTCCGCGAGCGGGAGCCGGGGCGCCGGAGGAGCTCCTCGATCGCCTCGGGGGAGTACCCGCGGTCATTGAAGGGGGTGACCTGCAGGTTGAAGAGCTGGATCAACCAGTCCTGCCAGCCGCTGGGCACGTCGAACCGCGTCAGTTCCGACAATCCCCAGGCGCCGGCGCGGGGCCACAGCGGGAAGGCGACGGTGCCCGGCTTCGTGGTGATCGCCCGCTCCGTCCAGCCGTCCGCGGGGATCCAGGCGCCTTCGCCGGCCTGGAGGTGGTGCGCCGGTCCGCCGTCGAGGCTCACGTGCGCGGTGCCGGTGCGGACCCAGAGCAGCAGCGGCCGGACGGGCCCGTCTTCCGGGCCCAGCCGCGCAGCGGGAATCGGCGGCGGGTCGGCGGCGCCCGCGGCGAACGACGAGGGCATCACCATGTCCTAACCATACGGCAGTCTGCGCACACCAAAGCAGGTAAGGTTAACCTAACCTTACCAGTGCGCGCCCTCCCCGATGCGGCGCGCGGCTTCTGTCCTTTGAAACGACCGGAAAGTTCGGGTCCCCGCATGCCCAAAACCACGCGCCGGCTCACCGTGCACCCGCCGACCCTGCGCGAGGTCCAGGTGGTCAGGATCGTCGACCTCACCCCGGGGATGCGGCGGGTCACGCTGTCCGGGGAGCAGCTGGGCGAGTTCACCGCCGCGGGCGGCTTCGTACGGCCGGCCTTCGCGTCACCGGGTTTCGACGACGACCTCGCGCTCTACTTCCCCTACCCGGGTCAGCCCGATCCGGTGCTCCCGGTCCAGGGCGAGGCCAAGCTGATCGTGCCCAGGGATCCCCGGCCGCTGTCGAGGGCCTACACCGTTCGCCGGTGGGACCCCGAGGCCGGCGAGCTGGACGTGGACTTCGTCAAGCACGGGGTGGGCGCCGGAACGACGTGGGCCTATCGCGCCCAGCCGGGCGACCGGATCCACCTCAGCGGCCCGAGCACGTCCAAGGCGTTCCCCGCCGGCGCCGACTGGTGGCTCGTGGCAGGCGACGACACCGCGCTCCCCGCCATCGGCCGCCTGCTCGACGAGCTCCCGCCCGGCGCCAAGGCGCAGGTGTTCATCGAGATCGCCGAGGACGCCCACCGCCAGGAACTGCGCGAGCCGCCCGGGGTGGACGTGACATGGCTGGTCCGCCCCGAAGCGGCGGCCGGGACGGCGTCGCCGCTCACCGAGGCCGTCCGCGGCGCGGAGTGGTGGCCTGGCCAGGCGTTCGCGTGGCTGGCCGGCGAGCACACGGCCGTCCGCGACATGCGCCGGCACCTGGTCGAGGACCGCGGCGTGCCCAAGGAGGACATCGACTTCGCCGGCTACTGGCGCCGATCCGAGGTCGTCACCCTGGAGACCGACGGCGCCGTGCCCGACCCGGACAGGACGGTCACCCCGTTCCAGAAGCTCCACGACCTGACCGAGCTCGTCGCGCCGGTCGCGATCCGCACCGCCGTCGAGCTGGGCGTTCCCGATCTGCTCTCCCGCGGCGTGGCCGGCGTGGCCGAGCTGGCCGCCAAGGCCGGCGCCGACGAGCGCGCCCTGGGCAAGCTGCTGCGTTACCTGCACAGCCTGGGCGTGGTGAACGAGAAGGAACCGCGGCACTACGCCCTGACGCCGGTCGGCGAGGTCCTCACCCTCGACTTCATCGCCGACCGGCTCCACCCCGCCGGCGTGGTCGGCCGCGAGATGCTCGGGATCCACGGCCTCACGGAGTCGATCCGCACCGGGCGGCCCGCCTACGCCTCCGTCACCGGCCAGACCTTCGCCGACGTGCGGGCCGAGCAGGACTACGAGGACCGTCATCTGGAGCGCCTGGCGAAGTTCCAGCCCGCCCTCGCCGGGCCGATCGCCACGTCCGGCCTGCTCGCCGGAGTCCGGCACCTGGTGATCCACTCCGGTGGCGCCGGCGCCCACGCCCGTGAGTACGTCGCGGCGCACGAAGACCTGCGCGTGACGATCTGCGCCCTGCCCGCCCAGGCCGACTGGCTGCGCCGCGACCTGCCCGCCACGATTCCCGACGAACGGCAACGCGCGCGGGTCGCCGTACGGGAGCAGTCCGTCTTCGAGCCCGGCCCGGCGGCCGACGCCGTCCTCATCAGCCGCGCCTTCAAGACCCTGCCCGACGCCGACGCCGCACACGCCCTGCGGCGGGCCGCCGAGAACCTCCTCCCCGGCGGACGCGTGCTGCTGATCGAGGAGGTCTTCGACACCGACGACCTCGACGAGCACGACAGCGAGGAAGACCTGATCGGCCTGGCCTGCCACGGCGCAGGCCTGCGCACCGCGGCGGAACTCGACGCCGTCATCGCCCGGGCAGGCCTCACGCGCGGGCCGGCGCGCACCGTCGGCCTGGGCGTCACGGTCCACGAACTCCACCGGCCGACCCCCTCCACCAGAGAAGAAGAGAACGCCCATGAGTAACATCTCCCTCCCTAGGCGCGGCGCAGCCCTCGCCGCCGCGCTGATGAGCGCGTCGCTCGTCCTCACCGCCTGCGGTGGTGGCGGCGACGACTCCGGCGCCGAGCCCGCCGCGACCGGCAGCGTCGAGCCCGCCGCGACCGGCAGCGCCAAGGCCTCCGAGACCCGCAGCGTCAAGGCCGAGAACGGCACCATCGAGATTCCCGCCGCCCCCCAGCGGATCGTCACGATCGGCAACACGAACCTCCCCTTCATCGACCTGGGCGGCAAGCCCGTGGGCGTCACCGAGGTGTCCCCCTCCGAGCTCGGCGTGCTGCCCGCGGAACAGAAGACCGTGTACGAGGCGGCCGAGGTCGTCGGCAGCGACGGTGGCGAGGTGGACCTCGAGAAGCTCGCCGGCCTCAAGCCCGACCTCATCCTGGTCCAGTTCCACTCGAGTGACTGGGACAAGGTCGGCAAGCGGCTCGAGTCCATCGCCCCGACCGTGTTCTGGGGGCTCGACACCGAGTGGAAGGCCTTCGCCGACGCCATCGCGGAGGCCGGCAACGTCGCCGACGCGCTCAGCCAGCAGAAGGCGGAGTTCACGGCCAAGGTCGCCAAGATCAAGGAGACCTACCGCAAGGTCATCGACGGCACCTCGTTCGTCGACGTCTCCCGCGGATCATGGAACGATCCAGGAACCTTCTACATCGCCGACATCGGCTGCTCCGAGATCGCCAGGGACGACATCGGCCTGGACCTCCCCGAGGCGGCCGAGGGCAAGGACCCCCTGGCCTACGAGTCCCTGCCGTTCGAGCAGATCGGTGAGCTGTCCAAGTACGACGTGATCACCTACCCCGTCGACGCCCAGGGCCGGCCGATGGAGCCCTTCGTGCCGGTGGTGGAGACCAACACCTGGAAGTCGCTGCCCGCCGTGAGCTCCGGCCGTGCGCTGGGAGTCTTCTGCCCCGGCAACAACTCCTACGGGCCCGTCATCAGGTACCTGGACTCGCTCGACAGCGCGCTGGCGACCCTCCCAGCCGCGAAGTGACAACCCTCGCCCTGCGGCAGGACGGTCCGGGCACCGGCACGGTGCCCGGACCGCGTCGCCGTCTGCTCGGCCTGGCCATCGCGCTGGTGGTGCTGGCGGTCATGCTGGTGCTGAGCGTCATGATCGGGTCGACGGCGATCGCGCCGTCCGTGGTGTGGGACGCGCTGTTCCACCCCCCGGCCGGCATCGACCAGTTCGCGATCCGCGACTTCCGGCTGCCGCGCACGATCGTCGGTCTGGTCGTCGGCGTCGCCCTCGGACTGTCGGGCGCGCTGATCCAGGCGCTCACCCGCAACCCCCTGGCCGATCCTGGCATCCTCGGCGTGCACGCCGGTGCGTCCTTCGCGGTGACGGTCGCCGTGGGCGTGCTCGGTGTCCGCGACGCCCAGGGCTACATGGGGTTCGCGTTCGCGGGGGCGCTGATCGTCACGCTCCTGGTGCTCGCCCTCGGCTCGACGCGGCAGGGCTCCTCGCCGGTGGTCATGGTGCTCGCCGGGCTCTGCGTCGGCGCCGTGCTCGGCGGCGCCAGGGAGGCGCTCCAGCTGACCAACCCCGACGCCTTCGACGCGATGCGGTACTGGAACGCCGGGTCGATCGTGGGGCGCCCGCTCGAGGTCGTGTGGCCGATCCTGCCGTTCTTCGCGGTGGCGCTCATCCTGGCCTTCGTGGTGTCGGGCCCGCTCAACGCCCTGGCTCTCGGTGACGAGCTGGCGGCGGCCCAAGGGGTCCGGCTGGTGCGCACCCGCGTGCTCGCGGTGATCGCCCTCACCCTCCTGGCCGGCGGCGCCACCGCGATCGCCGGACCCATCGGATTCGTCGGGCTCATGGTGCCGCACGTGGCCCGCTGGATCGTCGGCCCGCACCAGCGCTGGATCTTCGCCTACAGCATCCTGCTCGCCCCGAGCCTGCTGCTGGTCTCCGACATCCTCGGCCGCGTCGTGATGCGACCCGGCGAGATCCCCGTCGGCATCGTCACCGCCTTCGTCGGCGCTCCCGTCCTCGTCGCGCTCGTGCGGCGCAAGAAGGCGAGCGGACTATGAGCAGCCACCTTCCCCGGGTGGACTTCGGGCGGCGGGTGCTGGTGCTGCGGCACCGGCGGATCGCCGTACGGCTCCAGTGGCGCTCGGTCGTCGTCTGCGCGGTGCTCGCGGTCGCGGTCGCGGGTACGGCGGTGCTCGCGCTGATGACCGGCTCGTACGCTCTGAGCCCCGGGCAGGTGCTCTCCGCGCTGACCGGCGGGGAGAGCGGCATCGTCCACGACATCGTGGTCGAGTGGCGGCTGCCCCGGGTGAGCGCGGCGCTGGTGTTCGGCGCGGCCCTGGGAGTGAGCGGCGCGGTCTTCCAGTCCCTGCTGCGCAACCCCCTCGCCGACCCCGGCGTCATCGGGTTCTCCCAGGGCTCCTACACCGGCGCGCTGATCGTGATCCTGGTCGTCAACGGCAGCTACGCGCAGCTGGTCGGCGGGGCGCTGCTGGGCGGGATGATCACCGCCGTGGCCGTGTACGTGCTCGCCTACCGGCGAGGGGTGCAGGGGTTCCGGCTGATCGTCGTCGGCATCGGCGTCTCGGCGATGCTCAGCTCGCTCAACGCCTGGCTGATCCTCAAGGCCGACCTGGACCAGGCCATGTCCGCGGCCGCGTGGGGCGCCGGGTCACTCAACGGCGTGTCGTGGGACCAGGCCGTCACCGGCGGAGTCTGCGTCGCCGTACTCCTGCTGCTGTCCGGGATGCTGAGCCGGCCGATGCGGCAGATGGAGCTGGGTGACGACGCGGCCGCCTCGCAAGGGGTGC
Organism: Nonomuraea sp. NPDC050663; assembly: GCF_044456985.1. NCBI lineage: Bacteria > Bacillati > Actinomycetota > Actinomycetes > Streptosporangiales > Streptosporangiaceae > Nonomuraea > Nonomuraea sp. NPDC050663. The sequence continues at coordinate 144,937 of NZ_JBITGL010000016.1, read as the reverse complement.
GGGTCTCGCCCGCGCGCCTCGGCCTGATCCTGGTCGGAGTGGCGCTGACGGCGACGGTCACGGCCGCGTCGGGGCCGATCGCGTTCATCTCCCTGGTCGCCCCGCAGATCGCCCGCAGGCTCGCCCGCACCGCCGGGATCACGCTCACCCCCGCCGCCTTCGTCGGCGCGCTGCTGTGCCTGGCGTCGGACTACCTCGCCCAGCACGTCGCCCCCACCCCGCTGCCGGTCGGCGTCATCACCGTCGTGCTCGGCGGCGGCTACCTCGGATACCTGCTGTTCACCGAAGCCAGGAGACGCCTATGAGCGCGACCACGCCCCACACCGCGCGCCTCCGTGTGGAGTCGGCGACGATCGGCTACGACAGGCGCATCATCTCCGAGCACCTCTCGGTGGCGATCCCCGACGAGTCGTTCACGGTCATCGTCGGCCCGAACGCGTGCGGCAAGTCCACCCTGCTGCGCGGCCTGTCCCGCCTGCTGAAGCCGTCGGCCGGGCAGGTCGTCCTCGACGGCGCCGACATCAACTCCTACAGGACCAAGGAGGTCGCGCGGCGGGTCGGACTGCTGCCGCAGACCTCGATCGCCCCCGACGGGATCACCGTCGCCGACCTGGTGGCCCGTGGCCGCTACCCCCACCAGGGGTTCATCAGGCAGTGGAGCGAGGACGACGAGCAGGCCGTGCTCAGGGCGATGCACCAGACCTCGGTCACCGAGCTGTCCGGGCGCCCGGTGGACGAGCTGTCGGGCGGGCAGCGCCAGCGCGTGTGGGTCGCGATGGCGCTCGCGCAGCACACCGACATCCTGCTGCTCGACGAACCGACCACCTTCCTCGACATCACCCACCAGATCGAGCTGATGGAGCTGTTCACCGACCTGCACCACGCCGGCCACACCCTGGTCGCCGTCCTGCACGACCTCAACCACGCCGCCCGCTACGGCACCCACCTGATCGCCATGAAGGACGGCGCCGTGGTCGCGGAGGGCACTCCGGACGAGGTCGTCACGGCCGAACTGGTCGAGGAGGTGTTCGGCCTGCGCTGCCTGGTGATTCCCGATCCGGTGGCCGGCAGCCCCCAGGTGGTGCCGCTCGGCCGCGACCGCAAACCAGGCCTGGAGAGCGCGAGAAATGGCTGATCCTTTCGTCGAGAAGCTGTCGACCGGTGAGTGGAGCGCGGAGAGGTTCCGACGACACCTCGGGGAGACGGGAGCACCGCTTGTCGCGCGGGTCTCGGCCGACGAGGTCGAGGTGACGTTCGTCGACGAGCCCGGAGACGACAGTACGGTCACCCTGTCGGTGGTGATCGGCCCCAGGATCGGCTTCAACCCGATCGAGACGGAGTTCGCCCCGGTGGCGGGCACGCCGTTCCGCGTTCTCACCCTGCGGATGCGCTCCGACCTGCGCTTCTCGTACGTGTTCGTACGACGCGGCCCGGCGGGTGAGGCCGGACGGGTTCCTGACCCGTTCAACCCGCCACCGAGGTTCTCTGAGTGCTCGGTCGAGCGGTTCTCCGGGGCCTCGGTGGCGGTACTCCCCGACGCGGAGCCGTTGCCCTGGCTCGACCAGGCCGAAGCGCGGCCGGCCCCGGCCGTGGAACCTTTCGTGCTGGCGAGCGAGATCCTGGGAGACGAACGCCGCATCCGGGTCTCGATGCCCCCGGGCGAACTCCCGGGCCACAGCGCCCTGCCCTTCGTGATCCACCTGGATGGCACGCCGGACCACAGCGCGCCGAGCGTTCGTGACGCCCTGGTCCGGGCGGGACTGGTACGGCCCTGCGCGGTGGTCCTCGTCGAGCAGCCCGCGCCGCGGCGCGACAAGGAACTGCTCTGCAATCCGGAGTTCTCCCGGATGCTGGTCCAGGAACTGCTGCCGTGGCTGCGCCGCCGGTATCCGCTCTCGCGGGACCCCCGTGACGTCGCGCTGGCCGGCGAGAGCTTCGGCGGCCTGTGCGCCGCCTGGACGGCGCTCCACCACCCCGAGGCGTTCGGCAACGCCATCCTCCAGTCCCCGTCGTGCGGGTACCACCCCGACCTCAGGTGGGGCACCGGGGCAGGCGAGCTGCTGCGCCGTACGCCCGTGCCGACGCTGATGGCCGACTTCCTGAACACGGAGACGGCGCCGGTCCGCATCTTCCACGACGTCGGCGAGCTGGAGAGCTCCGTCACCCACAGCCGCTGGCTGGACCACGTGCTCACCGGGAAGGGCTACGACACCCTCTACAGGGAGTTCGCCGGCGGGCACGACTACGCCTGGTGGCGAGGGGTCTTCGCCGACGCCCTGCTCTGGTGCTTCCCGCAGCGGACCACGGACCGGAGCCGGGCGTGAGGAACCCGCGTCTGTCCGGCGCCGACACCGCGGGACTGGGCCGGGGACCGCTGACCCGCCGGCTGCCGGTGCTCCTGCTCGCTCCCGCCGAGCCGCCCGGCGCCCTGCCGTTCGAGTCCGGGCCGGGGATCACCCCTGGCCGCTTCCTGCTGCGCGTGATCTTCTCGGTGAGGCGGGTCAGCGTTCCCGCGATGCTGCTGGCGATCGTGTGGCAGGTGAGCGAGTCCGCGGTCCCGGTGGTGATGGGCCTGGCGATCGACCGGGCCCTGGCGACCGGCGACGGGGGACAGCTGGTCCTGTGGCTCGGCGCGCTGGTGGCCCTCTACGCCGCGCTGACCTCGGCGGCGAGGCTCTCGCTGCGGCTGACCGCCTACGCGGTGCAGGTCCTGCAGCACCGGCTGCGCGCCACCCTCTCCACGGGCGTGCTGCACCCGTCCGGCGGCGCCGCCCGTACGCCGGACGGCCGCGTCGTCTCGGTGATGACGAACGACGTCGCGCGCCTGTCCAACGCGGTCATCCTGACGATCATCCCGGTCTCGAGGATCACGGCCATCGGATTCATCGCGGCCTCGCTGCTGGCGACGCACTGGCTGCTCGGACTCGCGGTGCTGCTCGGCGCGCCCGTGGCGGTCTGGTCGATGGGCCTGCTCAGCGAGCGGCTCTCCCGCGACACCCGGGAGTACCAGGAACTGCTGGCCTCCACGGTCGGACAGGCCACCGACCTGGTCACCGGCTACCGGGTGATCAAGGGGGTGCGTGCCGAGGCCGAGGCGACCAGCAGGTACCGGCGGGCGAGCCAGGAGACCCTGGCCGGCGCCAGGCGCAACGCGGGCCTGCTGGGCAGGTTCCTGACGGGCTCGGGCGTGGTCAGCGGCACGTTCGTCGCCGCCGTGATGGGGCTGGCGGGCTGGTTCGCCGTGGACGGCCGGCTCAGCATCGGCGGGCTGATCACCGCCGTCGGCCTCACCCAGGCACTGCTGCCGCAGATCCAGGCGATCGCGAGCACCTCCATCCCCAACCTCGCCGGCGCCCGCGCCTCGTCCGCGCGTGTCCTCGACGTGCTGCGGGACAACGCCACGCCGACGGCCGGTGCCGACGACGCGAGCCTGCCCAAGGTCGGCGCGCTGCCGGAGCTGAACGTCGTCGTGCCGGGCGTCTCCGGGACCGACGTCACGATCCGGGTCGAGCCAGGCGAGCTCGTGGGCGTGCGCGCCGGCGACCGGACCGCCGCCCGTGTCGTCGAGGCGCTGCTGGACCCCCAGGCAGGGGAGGGGGTCGAGACGCGGCTGGACGGGATCGCGGCGCGGGAGCTGCCCCCGGCCGAGTACCGCTCCCGGGTCACCGTCGCGCCGCACCGCGCCACGCTGTTCAGCGGCACCCTCCGCGACAACGTCGCCCCGATCGCGGGCGCGCCCGAGCGGGTGCACGCCGCGGTGCACGCCGCGGTGCTCGCCGCCGCCTGCGACGACTTCGCGGCCGACCTCGACGCCCCGGTCGGCGAGGGCGGCAACCGGCTCTCCGGCGGCCAGCGCCAGCGGATCGCGCTCGCCCGCGCCCTGGCGAGCGACGCGCCGGTGCTCGTGCTGCACGACCCGACCACCGCGGTCGACTCGGTCACCGAGCACACGATCGCCGGACGGCTGCGCGGTGTCAGGGCAGGCCGCTCGACGCTCCTGATCGCCTCGTCACCGGCCCTGCTCGCCGCCTGCGACCGCGTCGTCGAACTGCCTGACGACGTGCCCGCGCTCACAAGGACGGCCCAATGAGCGGCACTCCCGCCGGGCTGCCCGTCGTGCCCGCGCTCTCGAGGACGGCGCCGTGAGCGGCGCTCCCGCCGGGCTGCCCGTCGCGAGCGGCCGCGAGACGGCAAGGCAGGTGTGGCGGCTCAGCCACGGGCACCGGCTCCGGCTCGCCGCGACCGGCGTGCTGGGGATCGTCAGCACCGGCGTCGGCCTGATCGTTCCCTGGGCGACCGGAATCCTCGTCGACCGCGTCCAGGCCGGCACCGCGGACCTCGCCACCGTGCTGACCGTCACGGTCGTCATGGCGCTCTCGGCGGTCCTCGGCGCCGCCGGCACCGCGCTGACGATCGTGCTCGCCACCCGCGTCTACCACGCCATCCTCGCCGCGCTGCGCGAGCAGCTCGTGGGCCACGCGATGGCGCTGCCCCAGCACCTCGTCGAGCGCGCCGGCACCGGAGACCTGATCTCGCGCTCCAGCGACGACGTCACCGCGGTCGCCGACGCCGCCCCCGCCGTGATCCCGGCGCTCACCGTCGCCGCCTTCACCATCGTCGTGTCGCTGGGCGGGCTCGCGGCGCTGGAATGGCCCTACGCGGCCGCCTTCGCCGTCGTCCTTCCGGTCTATGTGCTGGCCGTGCGGTGGTACCTGCGCGTCGGACCCGGGGTCTACCGCGCCGAGCGTACGGCCATGAGCGCGCGGGCCCAGCAGATCATCGAGTCCCAGCGCGGCTACGCCACCGTGCTCGGCTTCGGGCTCGCCGAACGACGGCACCGGGCGGTGATGGCGGACTCCTGGCGCGTCGCGGGGCAGTCGCTGCGCGCCCGCGCCGTGCTCAGCATGCTCAACGGGCGGCTCAACCTCGGGGAGTGCCTGAGCCTGGCCGCCGTACTCGTCGTCGGCTTCGTCCTCGTGGACCACGACGCCTCCACCGTCGGGGGCGCCACCACCGCCATGCTGCTCGTGCTCCGCCTGCTCGGACCCGTCAACCAGCTGCTGCTGGTCATCGACACCCTCCAGTCCGCCCTGGCGTCGCTGAGCCGCATGATCGGGGTGGTCACGATTCCGACCAGCTCGCCGGATGCCCCGGCGCGGGCCGCGAGCCCCGCCGTACAGCTCGAAGAGGTCTCCTTCCGTTACGGCGAGGGGCCGCGGGTGCTCGACACCCTCACCCTCGCCATCCCGCCCGGCCGGCGCGTCGCCGTCGTCGGCGTGTCCGGGGCGGGCAAGAGCACCCTCGCCGGCGTGATCGCCGGAACCCGCCTGCCCGAGGCCGGGAAGGTGACCCGCCCCAGCCGGACCGCGATGATCACCCAGGAGGTCCACGTCTTCGCCGGCACACTGCGCGACAACCTCACCCTCGCCGCCCCCGGCGCCACCGACCGCGACCTCCACGCGGCGCTCGAAGCCACCGGCGCCGCACCGATCCTCGACGCCCTCCCTGACCGGCTGGACACCCTGCTGGGCGCCGGCGGGCACCCGCTCACCGACGCCCAGGCGCAGCAACTCGCCCTCGCCCGCCTGCTGCTCACCGACGCCGACCTGGTGATCCTCGACGAGGCGACCGCCGAGGCCGGCTCCACCTACGCCGGACAGCTCGACCGCGCGGCCGACACCGTCCTCGCCGGGCGCACCGCGGTCGTGGTCGCCCACCGCCTCTCGCAGGCGGCGACCTGCGACCGGATCGTGGTGATGGAACACGGCCGGATCATCGAGACCGGCACCCACGCAGAGCTGGTTGACGCCGGCGGGGTGTACGCCGGGTTGTGGCGGGCCTGGGAGGCCGCCCAGTGACGATCAGGCGCGCATACCAGCGGCATACCCGACCCATACCTCTGCTCCTTGGGCTGCGATTCACCATCCATTCCTCGGCGGCCATATGCATGTGACCGCATTTCGAAGGAGGAAAATGAGAAAGCGCAGAATCGGCATCCTGGCCGGCGGACTCATCGCCACGACCGTATTCGTGGGCGGGTTGGCGCCCGCTCAGGCGTCGGTCGCGGAATCATCGGAGGTCAGCGCCTCAGCTGCCTGCGTGACCGTGTCGCGCTGGTACACCGAAAGATCGCGACACTACGTGAAAGTCCGCAATCACTGTTCCACGTCGAAATCCTTCTGCGTGGACATCCCGCTCTGGCCGGATTCAGGGCCGTACACAGTCAGCGGCGGCAGCATCAAGACGTTCATGTATTCCTACGCCGGCTCACCCACCGGCGACCGGATCTACAGTTGCTGACCTGGTGAAGGCGAGCTAATCCTCAGCTGAGGATTCAGGGACACGAGGGCGCGGACATCGCTGAGTTCGGACCCTCGTGCCCGCTGGCCAGGTGAGCGCTGCGGTCAGCGCGGGCGCGGCTGTGTCCGGCGCGGGCGCACCAGCCATACGGCGGCGGCGAGCGTGAGAACCCAGCCGATCACTTCGATGAGCAGGTGGTCCGTCGCGCTGGGGACGGACTGCAGCAGGTACACGCGGACGCTGTTGATCGCCCCGTGTGTCAGGACCGCGGGCCAGACGCTGCCCGACTGCCAGCGGAGCGCGAGCAGCAGCGGCGCCCATGGCAGCATGCCGGCGAAGTAGATGACGATGTCCCAGGTGGGCCGATCGCCGATGACGGCGAGGACCGGCAGGTGCCAGACGATCCAGACCAGGCCGCTGACGAGGGCCAGCGGCCAGAATCCCCATGACGCGGCGCGTGTCGCCAGCCAGCCGCGCCAGCCGAACTCCTCACCGATGGCGAAGACCGACTGCATGAGGAAGACGGGGACGATCCAAATGGTCGCCGCGAGGATCTGGTCGAGCGGGTTGAGCTGCCAGATGCCCAGCGCCAGGGCGACGGCGGTCTGGGTCGCGGCGATCGCGGCGATGAGGCCGATGCCGATGCCGGCCCATTTGGGGGTGCCGCGCCAGCCGGTGGCGAACGTCTCGCGGAAGGTGCCGGGGCGCCGGGCGAGCCACATGATGATCGCTGCGAGCAGCGGGGTGAGTTGCAGGATCGGGGTGATCAGGTTGTTGAGGTCTGTCGGGACGAGCCGGAAGACCATGGGGACGGACAGCGCGAAACACAGCAGGACGGCGATCGCGAAGAACCAGGGGACGTCTGTGGGTCGTAGGAAGCGCACAGTGTCGAAGCTTTGCCGGGCCCGATCGGTCCTGCCTCACCCGAACGGGTGAACCCGGGGCCGCCCGTCAGGATGGAATCGCATCCGGGCAAGGCTGCCAGGTGAGGTGGGCGGCGTTCGATCTTCCGGCGGTGGCGGCGCCTGGGTAGCGTCTGAGGCATGCGTCTTGAGGCGAGCCGGGGGGTCGACGCGGGTCTGGCGGTGCTGGCCGGTTCGATCGTCATGGTCACGTTGTCCGGGCCGTGGTACGCGCTCGCGGGGCTGGTCGCGGCCGCTGCGATGCTGCTGGTGCGGCGGGTGAGGCCGCTCCTGGTGACGGTGGTCACGCTGGGCGCGGACCTGGCGGCTGCGGCGGCGATCGTCGATGCGGGCGGGAGCGCTCCGCTCCTGGCGGGAGCGGCGGCGACGATCGCCTCGTACAGTCTGGGCCGTCATGGTGGGCGGGCATGGCTGACGGGCCCGGCGGTGGCGGCCGGATACCTGGTCGCGACCGTGGCGGTCGATCCGGTGAATCCGGTGGGGCAGCTCGCGCAGATCCTCGCGGCGCTGGGGACCGGGGGGCTGGTGCGCCTGCGGCATGCCTTGCTGGAACGCGCGAGGCGTCGGGCTGCGGGGAGGGCGGTGGCGGCCGAGCGGCGCCGCATCGCCAGGGAGCTGCACGATGTGGTGGCCCACCACATCGGGGTGATCAACGTGCTGGTCGGCGCGGGCCGTACGACGATGGCGACGGATCGGGCGGCGGCGGAGGAGGCGTTCGTGACGGCCGAGCGCACCGCTCGCGAGGCGATGACCGAGATGCGTCAGCTCCTGCACGTGCTGAGGGCCGATGAGGACGCGGAATCCGGCGCGGCCGGCGGCGCGGCGGGGGTGGCTTCGCTGGTGGAGCAGGCGCGGGCGCCCGTCACCCTGGAGGTCGACGGCGAGCCGGTGCGGCTTCCGGCGGCCGTCGACCACGCGGTGTACCGGCTCGTCCAGGAGTCGTTGACCAACGCACGGAAGCACGCGCCGGGCGCGCCGGTGCGCGTGCGGCTGTCGTACCTGCCGCATGGCGTCGAGGTGGAGGTCGTCGACGACGGGCCCGGCCCGAGGGCGCGTGGTCGCGGCGGTTTCGGTCTGCGGGGCATGGCGGAGCGGGTGGAGTTGTGCGGCGGGCTGTTGTCGGCCGGCCCGCGGCCCGAGGGCGGGTTCCGGGTGCACGCCCGGCTGCCTGTCGTCGCGCTGGAGGAGGCCGGATGCTGATCGAGGTGCTCGTCGTGGACAATCAGCTGCTGGTGCGCAAGGGGTTCGGGATGATCGTGGACGCCCAGCCGGACATGCGGGTGGTGGGGGAGGCGGGTGAGGGTGAGCAGGCGGTGCGGTTGTGCGCGGAGCTGCGGCCTGACGTGGTGCTGATGGATGTGCACATGCCCGGCGTCGACGGGGTCGCGGCCACGGAGCGGATCACGGCGGCGGCGCCTGAGGTCCGGGTGCTGGCGCTGAGCATGTACGACCTGGACGAGCACGTCGTGAGCATGTTGCGTGCGGGTGCTTCCGGGTTCCTGCCGAAGGACATCTCGCCGGAGGACCTGGTCGAGGGGGTGCGGCTGGTGCACTCCGGCGAGGCCGTGGTGGCGCCGCGTCTGCTGACGCGGCTGATCGGCAGGTTCGTCCGGGCCGGCGGTCCGCGCCGGGCCGGCGGCCGGGGGGTGGCGGCCCGGCTGAGCGAGCGTGAGCGCGAGGTTCTGGTGGCCATCGGCCGGGGCTTGTCGAACGTCGAGATCGCCAGGGCTCTGGCTCTGTCGCCGTCCACGGTGAAGAACCACATCACCAGCGTCTTCGCGAAGGTGGGGGCGCGGGATCGGGCGCAGGCCGTGATCGTGGCGTACGAGGCGGGCCTGATCGTCCCGGGCGAGTAGAGGCCGGTGTGCTCAGAGCGGGCCGGTCGTGGGGGGTACGGCGGGGCAGCGAGTTTCGCGTGGGGGCAGGACGAGCGAGGTCAGGAAGTCGTCGACGGCTCGGGTGACGCAGGGACCGCGATGGTAGGCGGCGTGTCCCCACCCTTCGTAGGTCAGCAGGACGGCCCGGTCGCCGAGTTGCTCGCTGACGTTCGCGGCCCACTCGTGGCCGGTGGCGGGATCGTGCAGGGCGTTGACGAGGAGCATCGGCGCGCTGCCGCGGACGCGGAGCCGATGCTGGGGATTGGTGACCGGGCCGGGGTGGCCGAGGCAGATCGCGACGAAGTTCACGGCCAGGGCGGAGTAGCGCATGTCCGGGGCGATGCTTCTCATGCGCTGGAGGTGCGCGGCCCACTCCCGGTAGGAGCGCACGGGCAGCGACCAGTCCCGGCAGAGGATCGCCTGGGCGGGGAACGGGGTCTCCTGGAGGCTCTTCACGGCGGGCGGGCTGCTGCCGTCGTCGCGTAGCGCCCGCAGATAGTCGCCCAGTTCTCGCCACTGGGGACCGTAGAACAGGATGCGTACGGTGCCGATGAGGGCGATCGGTGTCAGGGGCCGGCCAGGGGCGGAGGGATCCGCAAGGGTGCCTTCCTCCGCGCGCGACAGCAGGCCGGCCCAGATGTCACGCACCGGCTGGCCGTGGAGCGCGCAGGCGCTGTCGCGTTCGCACCAGGCGACGAACTCGTCGAAGGAGTCCTGGACGAAGGCGGCCTGGGTGTCGAGGAAGGCGTGGATGCCGAGGCTGTGGTCGACGTTGCTGTCCAGGGCCAGGGCGCGGACGTGGCGGGGGAAACGTTCGGCGTACTGCTGGCCGATCAGCGTGCCGTACGAGACGCCGTAGAAGGTCAGCTTGTGCTCGCCGAGGGCCTGGCGGATGGCGTCGAGGTCGTGCACGACGCTGAGGGTGTCGACGTGGTCGTACAGCTCGCCGGTGCGAGCCCGGCAGTCGTCGCGGAGCCGCTGGTTGTAGGCGAGCCATCGGTCGAAGTCGGCCTGGTTGTCGAGGGCGGTGGGGACGGCGGCCAGCAGGTCGGGCGAGCACACGACGGGGTGGCTGCGCCCGACGCCGCGAGGGTCGAAGCCGACGAGGTCGAAGCGTTCGGTCAGATGGGTGCTGAACGGCCCTCCGGCCAGGACGGTGTCCACGCCGGATCCGCCCGGACCTCCGGGATTGATCACCAGGGAGGCGATCCGTGCGTCGGGGCGGGTGGCCTTGCGGCGGGCCAGGGCCACCTGAAGGGTCGGGCCATGAGGCCGGGCCCAGTCGACGGGCACCTCGACGGTGCCGCATTCGACGGCGGGGTTCTCCGGGCAGGGGGTCCAGGCGACGGGTGGCGGTGGGGCGGCGGCGCGCGCGGCCACGGGTACGGCCCAGGCGAGGGTGAGTCCCAGGGCCGCGGCGACGGCCATCGTTCTGATCATGCCTCCAGGTTCTCCGTCTCGGTGCCGGGATGCATCGGGCGGCGGGCGGAGGTGCGCGAGGGACCGGGGTCCCATCGCGGAGGCGGGCGTGGGAGCAGGGGCCGATCGGTTACGACGGCTCCGAGCCCGCGGTTCGCGCCCGGCTGGTCCACTGCTCCGCCGCGAAAGCGGGACCGTGGCCGGGGACGATCGTGGTGGCGATCGAGACCAGACGCCTCCGGCTGGCGTGAAGGGCGTCGAGGTCCACCGCGTGGCGGTCGCCCTCCGACGTGGCGGTGTTCCACGCGTGGGTGAAGGCGACGACGCCGTCCCGTGTCCCGGCCAGGGTGGTGATGTCCTCGTTGGTGTGGCCAGGGGTGCGGGTCAGCACGATGGCGTCGGTCAGGCGGTAGCCCTCGGCGTCGCGCCAGGTCCAGCGGTCGCCGTGGTAGATGGCCCAGTGGTCGTGGAAGCGGGCTTCGGGGAACAGGGCCGCGTTGAGCGTGTGGTCCGGGTGGTGGTGGCTGAAGATCACATCGGTGATGTCTTCCGGCCTGAGGCCCAGCTCGCGCAGCGGGTCCAGGATGAGGGAGCGGTGGCGGACCATGCCGGGGTCGAGCACGGCGCGGACCGCGCCGTGCTCGACGTAGCCGACCGTGCTGGCCACGGCGTCGTCGCCGTACCCCTCGTGAAGGATCGTGTAGGCCGCGCCGTCGTCGATGTTCATGGAGAGCAGGATGAGGAGCGCCCGCATCGGGCGACAAGTGGCCGGAGGGCCGATATTCGCAGGATTACGGCCTCAGCGGCGGATAGTCGGTGTAGCCGGTCTCGCCGCCCGTGTACATCAGGTGCCGCCCGCGCACCTCGTTCAGGGGCGCGTCCACGCGCAACCGCGTCACCAGGTCCGGATTGGCCAGGAAGGCGCGGCCGAGGGAGATCAGGTCGGCTCCCGCGGCCAGCAGCTTCTCGCCCGCCTCGCGGCCGCCGTCGGCGGGGAGGGGGCCGGGCCACGGCAGGGCCGGGTTGGCGATCAGCGACCCCGGCCAGTCGCGACGGATGCGCTGGAACAACGGCTGCTCCGGGTCGGCGAACACGACGTGCAGGTAGGCCAGGCCGCTGCCGGCCAGCTCGCCGACGAGGGCGGGGTAGAGCTCGTCGATGTCGTCCTCCCGCATGGAGTTGGCCGTCACGCCAGGTGAGAGCCTCAGGCCGACCCGCTCGGGGCCGATCGCCGCCGCCACGGCGCTCACGACCTCCAGCACGAAGCGCATGCGGTTGCCGGCCGGGCCGCCGTAGGCGTCGGTGCGGCGGTTGGTGGAGGCGGCCAGGAACTGGTGGAGCAGGTAGCCGTTGGCGCCGTGCTGCACGAGCAGGCCAGGCAGCTGTCGGCCGAGCAGGGCTTCGTGTACGGCGAGGTGCACGCGGTGATGGGCCTGGCCGAGTGCGGCTTCCTCGCCGAGCTGAGGGGAGATCCGTCGCTCGCCGCCGCCGCCGCCGCCGACGCCGCCCGCCGCGCGGTCCGTGCACCGCTGCCGCCGGGCGAGCACAGCGACGTCGACCGGATCACGGACGCGGTGACCGCCACGCTGCCGCGGCCCGACTTCCGGCAGGCGTTCCTGGAAGGTGCACAACTGACGCCCCAGCAGGCGGCGCAGCGATTGCGCGACCTGAAGCTCCGCCCGTGACACCCGCCGACCGGCGGCGCTAGGGCCGCTCTTGGCCGGGCTGTGCCTGCGATCTGCTGCGGTGCCAGGTCGCGGCGAGGCCGAGGCCCGCCACCACCAGGGCGGCCGCGAGCAACAGCCCGGCGGAGATCTCCAGATGACCGCTGCCGCCGAGCCGGCCGGAGGAGGGTTCGCCGCCGTCGAGCTGCGTCAGGGGCGAGACGTACCTGCCGCCGATCACCAGCGCGCCCGCGATCGGGCCGAGGACGGCGGGCAGGCCGCCACGGGCCGCGGCCGGTTCGGCGCAGGAGGCCACCGTGCAGGTCACGGTGGCTACGAGCAGGGCGAGCAGCAGCCCGCCGGGGATCCAGGCGGCCGAGACGACCTTCTCGGGGTCGCCGCCCGTCGCGGCCAGGGCGAGCAGCAGGAGCAGGGCGCACAGGACGCCCCCGGTGACCGCGAGCTGTGTCCGCCACCGAGAGGCGCCCGCCGCGCATCCTGCGGCGAAGCCGGCCAGTGCGGTCAGCGTGCCGTACCAGGGGTGGTAGGCGACGGACGCGGACGTCAGCAGCAGGGGCACGACGACGCCCACCTGCACCAGCGCCGCACCGGCCGTGCTCGGCCCCGACCACGGGCCGGTGATCGCCGCCAGCAGCGCGGCGGCCGCCAGGATGGCCAGGCCGATGACGGCGACCAGGATGTACGGCCGGCGGCCCAAGGAGTCCAGCGAGATGTCGAGCACCGAGCTGATCCGCTCCGGCGTGGCCAGCGCCGGGACGAAGGCCAGGAGCGCGGCCAGCGAGCCGAGCACGGTCAGCCTGGCGGAAGGGCGGAACGCGGCGGCGCCGGGGTGCAGGACCACGGCGAGGACCGCCGCCATGACCGCGAGCAAGGCGGGCACGGCCGCCACGTACGCGAGCCCGGGATCGGAGCGCAGCCAGGTCGCGCCGAGTAGGGCGGCCGCCACGACCCCGGCCCCGACCGCGCTGCCCGCGATCGTGGCGGCCCAGGCACGTTCCCCCTGCGTCATCAGCTCCTGTGCCGCGCCCAGCACCGCGACCAGCACCAGGGCCCCACCGGCCTGGGCGAAGGAGTAGACGCTGGTGTGCCCGGCGAGCGAGGGCAGGAACAGGGCCGCCGTCATGGGGAGGCATAACAGCGTTCCCGCGGCCAGTAACCACGACCACCAGCGGATCAGGAGGAGCCCGGCGATGACGGCGATCACCGGGATCATCGTGGGCACCAGCGAGGACAGGCCCCACTCGATGCGGCTGGGGACGAGGGTCGCCTGGGCCCAGCCCAGTCGCATGGCGGTGGCCACCGGGACGAGCGTTCCCGCGGCGGCCGCCGCGATGGCCCAGATCTTCGTGCTGCTTGGCATGGGTGCGATCCTTCGGGGGTCAGGTGCGGGCAGCACGGTAGGCCGCCTTCTCCTCCGCCGAAAGGTGTTCCGTCGCGTAGGCCAGCATGGTGCGCGGCATGACGGCGGCGTGGCGGCCGAGGAACTCCAGCAGGCGCGGGCGATCCTTCTTGCCCGCCTCCCGCAGCACTCCGCCGACGGCCTTCTGCACCAGTTCGTGGGGGTCGGAGACGAGCACGTGCGCCAGCCGGTAGATGTCGTCGGTGTCGCCGAGCCGCGTGAAGTAGAGCGCGGCGTAGACGGCGGTGCGGCGTTCCCAGGGATTGGCCGAGCGGGCCAGGTCGTCGAGGACGTCGTGGGGCTTGCCCTCCAGGTAGCGGCCGATCACCCAGGGCGCGGCCAGGTCGACCAGGTCCCAGTTGTCGATGACGTCCATGCGGGACAGGTAGAGCTCGAACAGCTCCCTGCGGCGCTCCTCGGTGGTGCGCTTCAGGCGGGCCTGCTTGTCCATGATGCTGAGCGCCCCGACCCTGGCCTCCCTGATGGGGCTGTCCAGCAGGGTGTTCAGCTCGGCGGGGGGCAGGTCCACGAACTCCTTGGCCAGGCCGAACACCTGGCCCATCCGCACCCCGACGGCGCCGCTCACGCCGTCGGAGAAGTAGCGCTGGATCTTCTCGCGCTCCTCCGGCGAAGCCAGCGCGACCAGGCGCCGCACGAAGTCGTCAGCGGTCATGGCCGGCACGGCGTCCTCCCGGACTGCTTGATCAGATCGGGCGGTCCCATCGTAGGGGCGCGGCACCCGCCGGGTCCTTCCTTCGTCCGGTGGGTAGGGGGCGGGAATGGGACAGCAACGATCGTTCGCCCGCCAGCTGCTGAAGACGGGCGCCGCGGTCACCGCGGCGGCCGTGCTCGGTGGCCTGTCCACCAGCGCCGACTCGGCGTGGTACCGCAAGCTGCGCAAACCGCGCTGGCAGCCGCCCTCGCAGGCTTTCGGCCTGGTCTGGACGCCGTTGTACGGGCTCATCGCCTATGCCGGCGCCCGCGCCTTCACCGAGGCCACGGACGATGACAACCGCGCCGCGCTCAAGCGTGCCTACTTCCTCAACCTGGCGCTCAACGCCGCCTGGACGCCGCTGTTCTTCGGCGCGCGAGCGCCCCGGCTGGCGCTGGCCGACGTCGCGGTGCTCAACCTGTCGAACGCCGACCTCGTGCGCCGTTTCCTGCGCACCGACCGCCGTGCCGGCCTCGCGCTGGTGCCGTACACGGCCTGGACGGCTTTCGCCACCGCCCTGAACGCCTCGATCGTCGCCCGCAACCCGGAGCGTTGACCTCAGCGTGCCGCCGTGACCCGGGCGAGGGCCTGCCTGAGATCGGTGACGTGGACGACGTCCGCGGGCAGGCGGGTGCCGGTCCAGCCGGGTCCGGCCGCGAGCACCGTCGCGTAAGCCGTACGGGCGGCGCGCAGCGCCGTGACGGAGCCGGTGGCCCGCGCCTGTGACCACAAGGACCACAGCCTTCGGCGTGGCGCGGCTGCGCAGCATGGAGACCGGCAGGCCCAGCCGGCACGCCACGGGGGGGCCGTCGACCTCGCCCCGCCGGGCGCCGGTCTCGCCGCCGCGCTTCTCGACGAACACGCCGAAGCGCCGCAGGCTGCCCTTGACGCGGTGGGACAGCAGGCCGACGGCGTCGGCGACGTTCTCGGCCAGGCCCTCGGGATCGGTGTCCATCTGCAGGGTGACCCGGGTGTGGTTCTGGTCGAGCCGGTGGAAGGTGACCATTCCCAGGCCACACGCTCGTCGGGGTGCTGCTCGGTGATGCGGGCGCCTGCCCTCACTCATGGCGCTTAACGACGCAGCAGTGCGGGCTCCTCTTGCGTTCGACGACATTCATTGCAAGGACCGTCTTGCTTTAGTGGCATTGTCATTGCAAATAGCCTATTTAAGTGAGGAAATCAGTTGCGCAATATGCAAAGGCAAAGTAGCGTTTGGCCATCACCGAACACGTACTATCGCGAATTCAGTGAAGGGATTCGACATGCCCACCACAGCCGGACTCCTCATCGCCGCCCTGGCCCTGACGGGAGCCACGACCGCCGCACCCGGTCACCCCCAGGTCCAGCAAGCGCTCGACGACGCCGTGGCCACGGGCGGTGCGCCCAGCATGGTGGCCGAGGTTCGTGACTCCCAAGGGCGGTGGTACGGCTCCGCGGGCGTGGCCGACCTGCGGACCGGGCGCAAACGGCATGCGCAGGAGCGGTTCCGCATCGGCAGCGCCGCCAAGCCGTTCACCGCCACGGTTGTCCTGCAGCTGGAGGCGGAAGGGAAGCTGAGCCTCGACGACAGCGTGGAGAAGTGGCTTCCCGGCCTGGTCAAGGGCAACGGCAACGACGCCGGCGTGATCACCGTCCGGCATCTGCTCAACCACACCAGCGGGATCTTCAACTACGGCAACGACAAGGAGGAGTTCGCCAAGTTCTCCGGCCCCGCCTGGCTGGAGCACCGCTACGACGCCTACACGCCGGAGCAGCTCGTGAAGATCGGCCTGCGCAACCCCCGCTCCTTCGAGGCCCCGGGCGACGGCTTCGTGTACTCCAACACCGGCTACATCCTCGCCGGGATGATCGTCGAGAAGGTCACCGGCAGGACCCTCGCCGGCGAGATCGAGCGGCGGATCGTGCGCCCCCTGGGCCTGACCGGGACGTACCTGCCGGGTAAGGAGACGAAGATCCGCGGCCCTCACCCCCGGCACTACTCGACCCTGTTCGTCGCCGACGCCGACGCGAAGGTCTACGACGTGACCGACCAGAGCCCCACCACCGGCTGGGCGGCCGGCGGCGTGGTCTCCACGACCGGCGACCTCCACCGCTTCGCCGCCGCGTTGCTGCGCGGCAAGCTGCTGCCGCCCGCCCAGCAGCGGGAGATGTTCACCATGGTCAAGACCGGGGTCCGGCTGCCGGACGGCACCTGGAAGGACACCTGGATCCACGACACCACGTACGGCACGGGCGTCTTCTCGTGGAAGCTGGCGTGCGGGGTCGACGTCTGGGGGATCGGCGGCGCCATCACCGGAGGCTTCTCCTTCGCCATGGGCAGCCGGGACGCCAAGCGCATGATCGCCAGCAATGTGACCGTCGACAAGTACGGGGAGCGCAACTCGCTCGACATGTCGAAGGCCGTGCTGGAGGCGGAGTTCTGCCCGCCCCAGTCACGCGGCAAGTGACGATCCGGCGCCCGGTCAGGGCCGGCCGGGGTCGCGCGGCACGAGCAGGCCCCGGTTGAACGCCTCCGTGACGGCGGCGGCGCGGTCCTTCACCCCGAGCTTGGCGTACAGGTTGAGCAGGTGACTCTTGACCGTCGCCTCGGTGATGAACAGCCGGTCGGCCGCCTCCCGGTTGGTGTTGCCCGCAGCCACCAGCTGCAGCACCTCCAGCTCGCGCTGGCTCAGCAGCTGCGGCGCCGGGCTTCTCATGCGGCTGAGCAGCCGCGCTGCGACCGTGGGAGAGAGCACCGTCTCGCCCCTGGCCGCGGCGCGCGCGCCGCGCAGCAGCTCCTCGCGCGGGGAGTCCTTGAGCAGGTAGCCGGTGGCGCCCGCCTCGATCGCCGGCAGGACGTGGCTGTCGTTGTCGTAGGTGGTGAGCACCAGAACGCGGGCCGTCACCCCCAGCCGGTTGAGCTCGGTGATCGCGCCCAGCCCGTCCATGCCCGGCATGCGCAGGTCCATCAGCACCACGTCGGGTCGCAGCCGCTGGACCAGCCGGACGGCCTCGGCGCCGTCGGCGGCCTGGCCCAGCACCTCGAAGCCCGGCGCGGAGGCGAACATGGCGGCCAGTCCGTCCCTGACGACGGGGTGGTCGTCGGCGATCACCAGGCGGATCGGCCGTTCGTTCATCGGTCGCTCCCCGGAGCCTGCTGCGCGGGGACGCAGGCCGACACGCCGGTGCCCGAACCGGGCCGCGACTCGATCCGCAGCGTGCCGCCCAGGCCCTCGATCCGCTGCCGCATGATGGTCAACCCGAATCCCGCGCCCTTCGCCCCGTCCGGGTCGAAGCCCCTGCCGTCGTCGCGCACGTCCAGCGCCACCTCGCGCTCCAGGTAGGACAGCGTCACCCCCGCCCGGCTCGCCACGGCGTGCTTGGCCACGTTCGCCAGCGCCTCCTGGGCGGTGCGCAGCAGCGCGAACTCCGCCTCGGCCGCCATCGGCAGGACCGTCCCGGTCGTGGTCACCTGGACGGCCAGCCCGTTCACCTTCGACCAGCGGCGCACGACCTCGGACAGCGCCTCGCTCAGCCGCCCGTTCTCCAGCGGCTCGGGACGCAGGGCGTCGACCGAGCGGCGGGCCTCGGCCAGGCTCTCGCGCGCCAGCCCCTTGACCGCCTCGAACGGCCGCCGCCACGGTGCCGGCACCTCGTGCATCTGCTCGGCAGCCTGCAACTGCGCGATGATCCCGGTCAGTCCCTGGGCCAGCGTGTCGTGGATCTCGCGTGCCATGCGCTGGCGTTCGTCCAGCACCCCCGCCTCCCTGGCCTGCGCCAGCAGCTGGGCCTGCAGCCCGGCGTTCTCGGTCAGGGAGGCCTCCAGCAGCCGGTTGGCCCGGCCCAGCTCGGCCATGGCCCGCTCGCGCTGTGCCCGCTCCTGCTCGGCCAGCCACAGCACCCAGGCGGTGCCGCCCATGAGCGCGATGTTGACGACGATGATGACCGCGACCAGCACCACCCCGCCGCCCGTCGCCGTCGGCACCCCGGAGGCCTGGGCGGAACCCGCCACCACCGCGGTGGCCGAAACGGCCGGCAGCCGCCACGGCCAGGGCACCATGGTGAAGGCGTAGATGTAGGGGGCGGGGGTGAACAGGCCGAACGCGGGGTCGTACGCCACCAGCAGCGCGGTGATCGCCAGCAGCCCGGCGAAGAAGACGCCCATGAGCGCGGGCCGCCGCCGCCAGGACGGCCGCAGCGTGAACATCAGCAACATCCACAGCGCGGCCGCGGCGCACAGGGCCAGGACCACCATCGGGGAGTCGCCGGGCTCCGGCTCGTCGAGCAGAGTGAAGATCGTCATGCCGGCCAGCAGGGTGTACGGCACCGCGGTGACGAGAAGAGCCGGAGGCTGCTGCTCGGGGGGCTGGCTGCTCAAAGATCCGCTCCTTCCGGCCCGAGTCTATTCCCAGCGGAAGCCGCGGACCGCGACGAGCGCGCACCCCACGGCGTAGGCGGCCAGCGTCAGCAGCGGCGCCGCGGAGGGGAAGTGGCCCAGGTAGGCGTCCTGGAAGGCCCGCATGCCCGCCCCGAGCGGGGTGAAGCGGCTGATGTCCTGCAGCAGCGGCGGCATCTGGGCGATCGGCACCCAGAGCCCGGCGAAGAACATCAGCGGGAAGAACAGCACCGTCCCGGCGGCCGAGGCCGCGCCGCGCCCCGGGATGAGCGCGGTGACCAGCAGCCCCATCGACATGAGGGCGAGCGCCGCCAGCACCCAGCTCACCGCGAAGCCGGCCGCGTGCTGCGGCAGCCGTACCCCGAAGCCCGCCCAGGCCACGGCCAGGAACAGCACCATCGCCGCCAGGGCGATGCACAGGTTGGCCACCAGCTGGGCGGCCAGCAGGCGGACCGGGCCGACCGGCGTGGTGCGCATGCGCCGCAGCACGCCGTTCTCTCGGTATCCCGCCAGCGTGTTCGGCAGCGCGGTCAGGGCCATGATGGCCAGGTTGAACAGGACCAGGACCGGGACGTAGACGTCGAAGACGGCCAGCGGGCTGCCCGGCTCGACCGGTTCGCGCAGGGCGGGGACGCTGCCCAGGATGATCAGGACCACCAGCGGGCAGACGACGCCCCAGATGGGGCCGACCTTGTCGCGCACGGAGAGCTTGAGCTCGGCCTTGATCAGCCGCGGCGTGGCGGATTGGGAGATCGACATGACAAAGGTTCCCTTCAGGAGGTGGGCGAGGTGCCGGGGTTCGTGCCGGTGAGGCGGACGAAGGCGTCCTCCAGGCTCGCCTGCTCCACCCGAAGCCCCTGGGCCACGATGCGGTTGCGGGCCAGGACGGCGGTGACGGCGTTGAGGACGTCGCCGGTGCCGGTGACGACGACCGTCTCGCTCCGGCGGGTCAGGCCCGACACCTCGGGCAGGGCGGTCAGCAGCCGCTCGTCCAGCGGCGCGGAGGGGCGGAACCTGATGCGGTGCTCGATGCCGGCCCGTTCTGTCAGCCCGGCCGGGGTGTCGACCACGACGACGCGGCCGGCGTCGATGAGCGCCACCCGGTCGCACAGACGCTCGGCCTCCTCCATGAAGTGGGTGACCATCACGATCGTCACGCCGCGCGAGCGCACCCCCTCGATCAGCTCCCAGGTGTCGCGCCGGGCCTGCGGGTCCAGGCCGGTGGTGAGCTCGTCGAGGATGGCCACCCGGGGCGAGCCGATGAGCGCCAGCGCGATCGACAGCCGCTGCTTCTGGCCGCCGGACAGCTTGCCGTACCTGGTCCTGGCCTTCTCGCCCAGGCCCAGGCCGTCCATCAGGGTGCGCCAGTCGACAGGGTCGGGGTAGAAGCTGCTGTACAGCTCCAGGGCCTCGGCGACCTGCAGGTGCTCCGGCAGCTGCCCGGCCTGCAGTTGCACGCCGAGCTGCCGGGTCAGCTCGGCCCGGTCGCGCCGGGGGTCGAGGCCGAGCACCTCGATCGTGCCGCGGTCGGGCACGCGCAGCCCCTCGATGCACTCGACGGTCGTGGTCTTGCCGGCGCCGTTGGGGCCCAGGACGCCGAGGATCTCGCCCTCCTGGACGGTGAGGGAGACGTCGTCGACCGCGATCTTGTCGGCGTAGCGTTTGTGCAGGTGGCGAACCTCGATGACGGGCGGCATGGTGCTGTCCTTCCTGGCGGTCTTCCCGGCGATCGGGATGTCTCCAGGCTGCTACGACGCCCGCCGGGCCACCATCGGCCGGTCGTCGGGACCGGGGGATCGGGAGGCGGAATTCGCGGCCTGGCCAGGTGGTGGGTGACCCTCCACCGATCGGTGGAGGCGGGCTGGCGGCACCGAGACGTTTGACGACGTCAGCGTGGGTAGCCGAACCACCGCAACACCGAACAGAGAGGATCACCCATATGACTGAGCCGTGGAACTACCGCCCGGAAGTGACCGGCGCCGGGGTCGACCTGATCGGGTTCGACGTCGAGGCCACCGACGGAAAGATCGGGTCGGTGGACGAGCAGAGCGACACCGTCGGGGAGAACTACATCGTCGTCGACACCGGGTTCTGGATCTTCGGCAAGAAGGTCGTCATGCCCGCGGGCACGATCACCCGGATCGACCCGCAGGAGCGCAAGGTCTTCCTCTCTCGCACCAAGGAAGAGATCAAGAACGCTCCTGAGTTCGACGCCGACACCTACAAGGACTCGGCCTACCGGCAGCAGGTGGGCGACTACTACGGTCGCTACGACCAGCCGCTGTAGGCGGGTGGCGAAGGGTCCGCCGTCCGGTTCGGGAGGCCGGGGGCGGGCCTTTCGCCTTTCGTGACGGGGATGAGCATGAACCAGGAACGCCAGCCCGGGTGAGCGTGAAACGCTCACCCGGGCGGTCGGCTGTCAGGCGAGGGTGCTCGGGAACCTCTCCCACACCCGGTGAACGGCCAGCAGCCCGGTCACCTTCTCCAGTACGGCGGTGGCCGACTCCGCGGTGACCACCCCCGGCGCCGACGCGGGAATGCCGGCCGCGGTGAACGCCTCCTGGGCGGCGCCCCAGCCGCCGAGGGGCTTGGCGTGCCGGTAGGCCTCGTTGAGCAGCAGCACGACCCTCGGATCGACCGTGCCGCTCACACCCGCCTTGGCGTCGCGGGCGCCCTGCGCGTCGGCGCCCGGCTCCGGCGCGCCCGCGACGAGGATCGCGTCGAACTCCACCGACCGTGCCGCCGCGAAGGTGCGCTGCACGGTGACCGGCTCTCCCGGCCCCGGCAGCACGCCGCCGGTGGGCGCGATGATGAGCGGCACCATGCCGCCGTCGAGCACCGCCTGCCGTACGGTCCTGACGGCGTCGAGGTCGGGGCCCGCCACGATGCCGACGATCCGGCCCGCGGTCGGCCACGTCCGGCCCACCTGCGACAAGGCCGGGCTGGCCGCCGGGTTGCCCTCGGGTGCGCCGTCGGGCGCGGGCAGGCCGAGCCCGGCGGCCACCTCGCGGCACAGCACCGGGTCGATCCGGGCCAGCACCAGGAGCTGCCGCTCCTTGATCGCCTGCTCGTAGACCTTGCTCAGCTCGAAGGTGTAGGCCGCGATCACGTGCTCGCGTTCCACCGGCGACAGGCTCAGCCAGAACAGGCGCGCCTGGCTGAAATGATCGTCGAAGGAGGCCGGCGAGAGCCGTCCGCGCGGCGCCGCCTCCACCGGGACGGGCACCTCGACGTAGCCGTCCGGCGCGTGGAACGGGCACCCGCCGTCGAGCGAGTTGGGCCGGTACGGCGCGGCCCCGGCGTGCACGGCGCTCTGGTGCATGCCGTCACGCAGCATGTCGTTGACCGGAGCGTGCGTGCGGTTGATCGGCAGCTGGTTGAAGTTCGGCCCGCCCAGCCGGCTCAGCTGGGTGTCGAGATACGAGAACAGCCGCCCGGCCAGCAGCGGGTCGTCGCTCACGTCGATGCCCGGCACCAGGTGCCCGACGTGGAAGGCGACCTGCTCGGTCTCGGCGAAGTAGTTGACCGGGTTGGCGTTGAGCGTCATCAGCCCGATCGGCTGCACCGGTGCGAGCTCCTCCGGCACGATCTTCGTCGGGTCGAGCAGGTCGATGCCCTCGAAGGTCTGCTCAGGCGTGTCAGGGAAGACCTGCACCCCCAGCTCCCACTGCGGATGGGCCCCGGCCTCGATGGCGTCCGCCAGGTCGCGCCGGTGGAAGTCGGGGTCGACCCCGCCCAGCAGCTGCGCCTCCTCCCACACCAGCGAGTGCACACCCGCCTTCGGCTTCCAGTGGAACTTCACCAGCACCGTGCCGCCGTCGGCGGCGACCAGGCGGAAGGTGTGGACGCCGAAGCCCTCCATCATCCGGTACGAGCGCGGGATGCCCCGGTCGGACATGTTCCAGATCGTGTGATGGGTCGCCTCGGTGTGCAGGCTCACGAAGTCCCAGAAGGTGTCGTGCGCGCTCTGCGCCTGCGGGATCTCGCGGTCGGGATGCGGCTTGCCCGCGTGGATGACATCGGGGAACTTGATCCCGTCCTGGATGAAGAAGACTGGGATGTTGTTGCCCACCAGGTCGAAGATGCCCTCGCTGGTGTAGAACTTCGTCGCGAAGCCGCGGGTGTCGCGCACCGTGTCGGCCGAGCCGCGCGATCCGAGCACCGTGGAGAAGCGCACGAACACCGGCGTGCGCGCGTCCTTGGCCAGGAAGGCCGCCTTGGTGATGGTGGCGGCCGTGCCGTACGCCTCGAACACGCCGTGGGCCGCGGCGCCGCGGGCGTGGACGACCCGCTCGGGGATGCGCTCGTGGTCGAAGTGGGTGATCTTCTCGCGCAGGTGGTGGTCGCGCAGCAGCGTCGGGCCGCGCGGCCCGGCCTTGAGCGAGTGGTCGGTGTCGGGCAGCCGCGTGCCGGTCGCCGTGGTCAGGAACGGACCGCCCTGCGCCCTGGTCTCGGCGCTCTCGCCGGACGGCTGGCCGGTGGCCGTGAGCGGGTCGGGGCCGTGCTGGTCGGGCTTGGGCGGCAGCGGCTCGCGCGGCTCCACGGGCTCGGCCACGTTCGGCGGCTCGGCGCCCGGACGGCCCGGGATCTCGCCCGCCGTTCCGCGGTCGGCCACGGCGTCGATCACCTTGTCGATGGCCCTGGTCACCGGATTGGTCTCTTCGGCCATGTGAATGGTCCCCCCGTGTCGTCTAATGGCTGAGCGCGTGGATGGGCTCGTCCTCGGTCGTCGAGCCGCAGCGGGTCACGCCCGCCCTGTTCGTCACTGTGTGTGACAACATCCCTCCCGAATCGTGACAGGAGGGGCACTACCCAGACATGGCGAGCTCTACCGGCGATAACGCCTGACAAAAGCCTCGAAGACCTCCCGCGGCAGCACCTCACGCTCCTCGGGATGGAGGTTGCGCAGGAAGGCCGCGACCCGCTCGCGGGAGACGTCGATGCCGTGGGAGAGGAGATAGGTGCGCAGCGCCTCGGCGTCCACGGGCTTGTCGAAGCGCGAGTACAGGAGCTCGCCGTAGAACGGCGAGGGCGCCCGCCGGCGGAGGCTCTCGAACGCCGGGCGGGAGATGCCCCGCTCGTGTTCGCCGGGCGTGAGGCCGATGAGGAAGTCGATGTCGCCGAGGGTGATGAGCTGGCCGGTGACGGTCAGACCGAGCAGCAGCTCCTCGGGGGAGAGGCGGCCGTCGTGGTCGCTGTCGAAGAGGTCGAAGGTGTCGCGCTCCTCCTGGATCGTTTCGCGGTCGCGGGCGGCCGGGCGGGCCATGAACGTTCGCCTCCTGAAAGGGACATCTGGTGTTCATCGCTCCCTCTGCCCTCGATGGGGGAGAAGATGACCGATTCGTCCGACTGTCACCTTGAGGATGGCGATGAGGAAGAAGTGATACAGGCGATACGATCTTCGTGCCCCGGAATCCTCCTCCTCCAGGAGTCAGCGCATGTCCGTCGACGACGCCAACCCCCGCACAGACTTAGCCGCCAAGATCAAGCCCGAGGTCCCCCACGCCGCGAGGATGTGGAACTACTGGATGGGCGGCAAGGACAACTTCGAGGCCGACCGCGCCGCCGGTGACGCCGTGGCCCGGGTGTATCCGGAGATCGTGAGGATGGCCGCGGAATCGCGGACGTTCCTGCACCGCGTCGTGCGCTACCTGGCCGGTGAGGCCGGCATCGACCAGTTCCTCGACATCGGCACCGGACTGCCCACGATGCAGAACACCCACGAGATCGCCCAGGGCATCGCCCCGCAGTCGCGCATCGTCTACGTCGACAACGACCCGCTGGTGCTCGTCCACGCCCGCGCGCTGCTGCGCAACACCACCCCCGAAGGGGTGACCACCTACGTGGACGGCGACTACCACCAGCCCGAGCAGATCATCGAGGACGCCGCTAACGTGCTCGACTTCACCCGGCCGATCGGGGTGATGTTCATGGGGGTGCTCGGCTACATCGCCGACCTGGAGGAGATGCGGTCGATCGTCACGCGGGTGATGGCCGCCGTGCCGTCGGGCAGCTACCTGGTGCTGTGGGACGGCACCAACACCGGCCAGGCCGTCAGCGAGGGCGCCGACCAGCTCGAGGAGAGCGGCGCGGTGCCGTACTACCTGCGCTCGCTGGAGGAGCTCGGGAGCATCTTCGACGGGCTGGAGCTGGTGGAGCCCGGTCTGCGGCCCATCACCCACTGGCACAACGAGAACAGTGCCAGGCCCATCGACGCGCACGGTGCGGTGGCCAGGAAGCCCTGACCGCCACGTCACGGCTCGGGCTTGAGGGTGATCGACCAGATTCGAACTGGTCCCGTCCAGGTTCACGGCCTGGCGTGCTGCCTCTACACCACGATCACCACGATCACCACGAGCGGCCGGGGCCGGATCTTCTCTGGCTCCGGTGGCGGGACTCGACGACGATTTTTCGAGACCTGGTGATGCGTGCCGCCCCTGGGATTCGAACCCAGACTGCCCGCGTCCTGAGCGCGGTGCCTCCTGCCGTTGGGCTAGAGCGGCGAGATTCCTTGCGAGAGTGGGCGGCGGGAGTCGAACCCGCCGCTCCGCCCTACCAAGGCGGTGTCCTCGCCCCTAGGACCTCAAGGGCGAGGCGAGCTCCGGGAGCAGGGATCGAACCTGCGCAGGCGGGGTTCAAAGCCCCGTTGCCGAGCCAGCACGGCTTCCCGGACCGCGTCGTGCGTACCCACAGCAGGATTCGAACCTGCGACCTCCTGGTTCGTAGCCAGGCGCTCTGATCCACTGAGCCATGCGGGTGAGTGGCGCTTTCTCGTGCCTTTCCCTGTGGGGTTTTATTTTCCGTCGGAAAAGGGAAGAAGCCGCCCGAGAATTTCTCCGGCGGCTTCTGGGTGGTCCCTTGACGATGGGGCTACCCGAGCGCCTGCCAGGAGAGGAGGACATTGCCGGACTGCAGTCGGCAGCGCCGATGCTCGGATCGCGACTGCGTCGACGTGGCCTCGTTCTTCACGGCTTCTCCTCCCCGGCGGCCGGGTTCATCCCGAACGCGGTTGATTCCCGCGCCTTACCTTTCTCACGGTAACTCCAAAGCCCGCGAATGGGCTACTCATTAATGTGAACGGGACGGCCGAAGTCGGCGGGGGCGCCGCCGCCGGTGAGGTCGATGGCCCACACGCCTAGAAAGGCGCCGGTGAATCCCCATTCGCGACCTTCCGTCGCGTAGTCGTCGGAGAGGATCCCGGCGTCCAGCACGGCGGGAAGCGTGGTCCATGCCTGCCCGTCGGCCGAGTGGGAGAAGCGCAGTTCGGCGCCGTCCAGCTCGGCTCGCAGGTGGACGAGCCCGGCGCCGGGCAGGGGGACGGGGGCGCCCGCCGGGGTGCTGATGTCGCCCCGGTCGCTGGCCAGCAGTTCCAGGCAGCGGCCGACGCCCTCGCGCCGGGTGACGGCGAGCAGGTACCAGTTCCGGCTGTTGTAGTAGGCGGTGACCCCGGCCAGTTGCTGGAAGCTCTCGGGGGCGAAGCCGACCGGGACGGCCAGGCTGCATCGCAGGGCGGAGGCCCGCCGCGCGATCAGGCTGGGCCGTACCCTCGACCAGGGGGACTGGCCGCCGAGCAGGCGCAGGTGATCGTCGCTGACCATCGCCCAGTCCGCGGAGGCGGGGCGGCGCAAAGTGCTCCACACGGTGCTCGTCCAGCCCTCGTCCTCGCCGGGCCACGGGCGGGATTCGAGCGGCAGCCGTACGACCTCGGAAGGCACGCCCCCTTCGACGCGCGGCCAGCCGCCGGCGGGCCAGCTCACCCGCTGCACTGCGGTCTCGCGGCCCAGGACGCAGCGGCCGCGAGGGGTGAGGGGGCGGGCGGCCAGGTGGACGAGCGCCCAGTCGCCGCCGGGGGTGTCGACGAGGCTGGCGTGTCCGGCCTTCTGCAACGTCAGGGACGGATCGTGGCGGGAGGTCAGCGCCGGGCCCGCCGGGTCGGGCTCGTACGGTCCGAGAAGGGAGCGGGAGCGGGCGACGGTGACCTGGTGGTCCCAGCTCGTGCCACCCTCGGCGGTGACGAGGTAGTACCAGCCGTCCCGGCGGTAGAGGTGCGGGCCTTCGGTGTATCCGGCCTCGGTGCCCTCGAAGACGACCTCGGCAGAGCCGATGAGCTTGCCTTCGGTCCTGGAGTACTCCTGGAGGATGATGCCCGAGGCCCAGGGCATGCCGGGGCGCCAGTCGCAGCGGTTGCTCAGCAGCCAGCTGCGGCCGTCGTCGTCGTGGAAGAGCGAGGGGTCGAAGCCGCGGGCGTGCAGCGGGATCGGGTCCGACCAGGGACCCTCCGGCGAGGTGGCGGTGACGACGAAGTTGGGGGTGTCCCAGAAGCCGCCGAAGCTCTCCACGTCGGTGTAGACGAGGTAGAACAGCCCGTCGGCGTACGACAGGGCGGGTGCCCACGCGCCGCCGGAGTCGGGCACGCCGGTGAGGTCGATCTGCTCGGCCCGGGTCAGGGCGCCGCCGAGACAGCGCCAGTTGACCAGGTCGCGCGAGTGATGGATGCGCACGCCCGGGAGCCACTCGAAGGTCGACGTGGCGATGTAGTAGTCCTCGCCCACCCGCACAATCGACGGGTCTGGGTGGGAACCGCGGAGGATCGGGTTGGTGGCGACGGCGGTGGGCATGCGGGGACGATCTCCTTGGGTGAATTCGCGGGGTTCAGGCGGTGATGCTTCCGGCCGCCAGGCCGGCCCGCCAGTGGCGCTGCAGCAGGAGGAAGGCGGCCACGAGAGGGACGACCGAGACCAGCGCCCCGGTGACCACCAGGTGGTAGATGACGTTGCCCGAGGAGGGCGGGGTGGAGTTCCAGTCGACCAGGCCGAGCGTGACGGGATACAGGGCACGCTCGTTGAGCATCACCAGCGGCAGGAAGAAGTTGTTCCAGATGGCGACGAACTGGAACAGGAAGATGGTGACCAGGGCGGGCGCCATCAGCCGGGCGGAGATCGAGAAGAAGATGGAGTACTCCCCGACCCCGTCGACCCTGGCCGCGTCCATCACCTCGTTCGGGACGGACGATCCGGCGTAGATGCGGGCCAGGTAGACGCCGATCGGGCTGACGCAGCTGGGCAGGATCACCGCGAGCGGGTGGTTGTCCAGGCCGAGGTCCACCATGAGGAAGTACAGCGGCAGGGCCAGGGCGGTGCTGGGCACCAGGACGGCGCCGAGGATCAGCACCGACAGGGTGCGCGAGCCGCGGAAGGAGTACTTGGCCATGGTGTAGCCGGCCATGGCCGCCAGCAGGGTCGCCACCGTGGCGCCGGTCGCGGCGTAGAGGACGGTGTTGCCCATCCAGCGCCAGAACAGGCCGTGCTGGTAGGTGCCGAGCTGGGCGAGGTTGTCGAAGAGGGCGAACCGCTCGCCGAAGGCGAAGCCGATCGTGCTGAACAGGTCGTCGCTGCCCTTGGTGGCGTTGATCAGCACCCAGCCGAGCGGGAGCAGGAAGTACACGGTGGCGACCAGCAGGACGAGCTGCGTCAGGGGCGGGCCGAGGCGCTTCACAGGGCACCCCTTCGCTGGCCGGCGCGCAGGAACACGAACGAGAAGGCGAAGGTCGCCAGGGCCAGCACCACGGCGATGGCCGCGGCGTAGCCGGGCTGGGCATCGGTGAATGCCTTGGAGTAGGCGTACAGGTTGGGCGTGTAGTCGGCGGTGACGCTGCTGGACAGCGGCCGCAGCACGGCGGGCTCGTTGAACAGCTGGAACGCTCCGATCAGGGAGAAGACGAAGGCCAGGAACATCGCGGGCACCAGCATCGGCAGCTTGACCCGCAGCGCGAGGGCGAGCTCTCCGCAGCCGTCGAGCCGCGCCGCCTCGTAGACGCTGACCGGCACGGCCTGGAGCGCCGCGATCAGGATGATCATGTTGTATCCGGTCCACTGCCAGACCGCGACGTTGGCGATCGAGCCGAGCAGCGCGCCGCCTTCGAGCAGGTCGGGCGTGGCCAGGCCGAGGGAGCGCAGCACGCCGGCGATCGGGCTGAACTCCGGCTGGTAGAAGAAGCCCCAGACCAGGGTGGCCACGACGACCGGGATCGCGTACGGCAGGAAGATCGCCAGCCGGTGCAGGCGGCGCAGCCGTACGATGCCCGAGTCCAGCGCGAGCGCGAAACCGGCCGACAGCACGAGCATCAGCGGGATGGTCAGCAGGACGTAGCCCAGCACTCGCAACAGGCCGGAGTGAAAGCCCGGGTCGGTGAGGACCTCGGCGTAGTTGGCCAGGCCCACGAAGACGTCCCGCGGCTTGCCGAGCAGCCCGGACCGCTCGGTTCCGCGCAGGCTCTGGTGGACGGCGATTCCGACGGGGACGAGGAAGAACAGCGTGAACAGTGCGGCGAACGGCGCGACCATCACGTAGGGCACGGCTCGCGTCCCGATGCGCCGCGGCCTGCGGCGACGGGATGCGAGCGGGGGAGAGCTCGTACGGCGCGGCGTCGCCGTCACCTGGCTCATGGGTACTCCTTCATGGGGTGTCCCGTACGGCCGGCCGCCGGTTCACGGGCGGGTGCGCCGGGGTCCGGCCGTACGGAAGCCTGGGATGCGGTCGGCCGTTACCCGGCGACGGGGAAGCCCTGCTTGCGCATGTCCTCCACGGCACGGGCCTGGACCCGGTCGAGGGCGTCGGACAGGGTGCCCTGGCCGTTGACGGCCTTGCCGAACTCGTCCTTGAACATCGCGAAGACCGTGGTCATGTTCGGGCCCCAGGTGAAGTCCGGGTCGACGCCCTGCTGGGCGGCGAGGAAGACCTCCTGGGTCTTCTGCCCGCCGAAGAAGGCGTCCTCCTTGGTGAAGGCTGGGGAGCTCTGCCCGGAGACCAGGGCGGGGAAGATGCCGTTGGTGTCGATCGCCAGGTTCACCGCGTCGGGGTCGGTGTTGAGCCAGGTGATGAACTCGGCGGCCTGCTTGGCGTGCTTGGAGCCCTTGGGCACCGACAGGGCCGAGCCTCCCCAGTTGCCCGCCGCGCTCTGGCCGTCGGCCCACTGGGGCATCGGGGCGACCTTGAATGTGCCCTCGGCCTTCTTCATGGAGCCCTTGATGTAGGACTGCGCCCAGGACGGGGCGATCCAGGTGGCGATGGTGCCGTCGGTCAGGCCCTTGACCCACTCGGGGGAGAAGTCGGCGCCGTCGGCGACGGCCCCGGAGGTCAGCATGCGCTGCCACAGGTCGGCCACCTGCTTGGACCTGTCGTCGTTGAGGGTGACCTTCCAGGCCTCGCTCTCCGGCGTGTACCACTTGGCGCCGTTCTGCCACGTCAGACCTGCCCACTGGCCGGCCTGCTGGGGGGAGAAGACCGCCATCCTGACCTTGGGGTCGGCGCGGTGCAGCTTCTCGGCCGCCGCGGCGTACTCCTCCCAGGTCTTCGGCACCTCGATCTTGTGCTTGCTGAAGACGTCGGCGCGGTAGTACATGCCCATCGGCGCGATGTCCTGCGGGACGCCGTAGACCTTCTCCGCCTGGGTGGACTGCTGCCAGGCCCAGGCGGGGAACCTGCCGCCGAGGTCGGCGGGCACGTGGGCGGAGATGTCCTCCAGCGCGTCGGCGGCGATCATCGTGTTCATCATCTGGTACTCCACCAGTGCCACGTCGGGGGCGGTGCCGGCCTTGACCGCGGCCTGCAGCTTGGTGAAGTAGGTGTCCGACGGCAGGCTCTCGTACGTGACCTGGACGTCAGGGTGCGTCTGGTTCCACTTCTCGACCATCTTGGTCTGGTCGATGAAGTGCCAGTAGGTCAGTTCGACCTTCTCCGCCGGCGCCGGGGCCGCCGCGCTCTGACCGGTGCCGGGGGTCTCGGTGGCTCCGCCGCCACCACCGCAGGCAGCGACCAGCAGCAGGCCCGCCAGGCCGGCGGCCATGCCGAAGCGGGTAGCGATTCCGCTCATCTCCCAGCTCCTCTCGGGTAACTCACGCGACATGGTGTCGAAATTTTCGCGAGATTTTCGAGTACGGTAGCCCCGGGACGTAGGGCGGTCAATGGCCGTCGAGCAGGTCCGGGCGTCACGGATTGGTGACGGCGACGGTCGAAGCTGGTCAGGTAGGGATTGCGAAAGTTTCGAGATAGGCTCCCGTCGGACAGGGAAGGGGGGCGCGTGGCGAACGAACGCGTCAAGATCGCTGACATCGCGGAAGAGGCCGGGGTGTCGGTCGCGACGGTGTCGAAGGTGCTCAACGGGCGCTCGGACGTGTCGGCCGCGACCCGCTCGCGGGTGGAGTCCGCGCTGCGGCGGCACCGGTACGAACGCCGCCGATCGCGTCGTCACGGCGAGGTCGGCCTGATCGACCTGGTGGTCAACGAGCTCGACAGCGCATGGTCGACCGAGGTCATCAGGGGCGCGGAGGAGGTCTGCCACCAGGCGGGCGTCGGCATGGTGGTCTCCGCCGTGCACGGGCGCTCGTCCGCCACCCGGGAATGGCTGGAC
The DNA here is from genome assembly GCF_044456985.1 of Nonomuraea sp. NPDC050663. Classification (NCBI taxonomy): domain Bacteria; kingdom Bacillati; phylum Actinomycetota; class Actinomycetes; order Streptosporangiales; family Streptosporangiaceae; genus Nonomuraea; species Nonomuraea sp. NPDC050663. The sequence goes on along the minus strand of NZ_JBITGL010000016.1, from coordinate 113,838 downwards.
AACCTGGCGGCCCGCCGCTCCGACGGGGTCATCCTGGTGGTGTCCGAGCTGTCGCCCGCCCAGCGTGCCCGGCTCGACGCGCTGGGCGTGCCGTTCGTGGTCGTCGATCCCGTGGGGGAGGTGGACCCGGACGTCCCCGCCGTCGGCGCCACCAACTGGGCGGGCGGCCTCAGCGCCACCGAGCATCTCATCGGGCTCGGCCACACCCGCATCGCCCACCTGGGCGGACCCCGCGACCTGTTGTGCAGCCAGGCGCGTGCGGACGGCTACCGGGCGGCGATGGACCGGGCCAGGCTGACGGTGCCCGAGGGCTATCTGCGCCATGGCCGCTTCACGGACCGGTCGGGATACGAGGACGCCGCCGCGCTGCTCGACCTTGGGCAACCGCCCACCGCGATCTTCGCCGCCAGCGACCAGCAGGCGTTCGGCGTCTACGAGGCGCTGCGCGAGCGGTCGCTGCGCGTGCCGGCCGACGTCAGCGTGGTCGGCTTCGACGACGTCCCCGTCGCCCGATGGGTCAGCCCTCCGCTGACCACCGTGCGCCAGCCCATCGTGGAGATGGCCGCGACGGCGGCCCGCCTGCTCCTGCGGCTCATCGACGGTGATCCCGCCGACGTGCTCCGCGTGGAACTGGCCACTCGGCTGGTCGTCCGGGAGAGCACTGTCTCCTCGTGAAGAGCGAAACTTTCACGAAACATTGACTTGCGGGCGTCGCGAGCACACCATGGCGGCAGAGCTCCACACCTGCGGGCGGATCAGGTGGTGAGAGCCTTCCCCCATCGCGTGTATTGGAGCATCGCATGCGCATGTCCCGAGGGCTCGGCGTGATCGTCGCGGCAGCCGCCGTCGCCGCGTCGCTGGTGGTGGCGCGACCCGCCCCCGCGTCGCTGGTCGTGGCGCGACCCGCCCCCGCCGCGCCCAGCGCCCGCAACCTGCCCCCAGACGGGAAGGTCCTGGTCCTGATGGGCCAGGACAGCAGCACCCTGTCCGACTACAAGCGCGACGTCCTGGACCGGGGCCTGACACCCCGGCCCGGCGGCGTCACCCTCTACACCAATCTCGTCCTCGGCGGCGACCCGCCGCCGCTGGCCGGAATGGCCGCCCCCGCCGACTGGGGCGCCGGGCGCGTCGACTTCCCCACCACCCTCGCGCAATACCCCGACGGCGCCCTGGCCGTCGGCCTCTACCTGTCCGACACCTCCACCGGCTGCGGCAACCAGCCCCTGCGCGCCATCATCGACAACGGCGACGCCGACCTGACCCCGTCCCTGGTCGGGCAGTACCGGGCGAAGGTCGACGAGATGATCAACAGGTTCAAGAGCTACGGCCGCGACGTCTACCTGCGCATCGGCTACGAGTTCGACGGCCCGTGGAACTGCTACAACGCCGACTTCTACAAGCGGGCCTTCCGCTACGTCAAGGGCCGGATCGACGCGCTGGGCGCCGGCCGGGTCGCGACCGTCTGGCAGAGCGCGGCCTGGCCGCTCAACACCTCGCCCGACCACCCCGAGTGGAACTACGTCGTCACCGACCCGCAGCACCTGAACAGGTGGTATCCGGGCGACGACGTCGTGGACTGGGTCGGCCTGTCGTCCTTCTACAACGCCGCCTCCATCCCCACCCAGTGGGGCTGCAGGGCCGCCGACCTGCCCCCGGCGCAGGCCCAGAGCCGCATCCTGGACTTCGCCCGCACCCACGGCAAGCCCGCGATGATCGCCGAAGCCGCGCCGCAGGGCTACAGCACCGGAACCGGCACCCGCAGCTGCATCTTCACCAAGCAGCCCGCCGCCGCGAGCGCCGAGACGATCTGGAACCAGTGGTACGCGGGGTTCTTCTCCCTGATCGAGAGCAACAGGGACGTCATCCGCGCCGTCTCCTACATCAACACCGACTGGGAGAGCCAGCCGCTGTGGAGGTGCGCCGACGGGTCCCAGGCCGGCGGGCCTGGCTGCGCCAACGGCTACTGGGGGGACTCCCGTGTGCAGGCCGTCACGCTGATCCGCGACCGGTTCCTCGCCGAGCTTCGCAAGCCGATCTACGTCAACGGCGACGGTCCCGCGCCCTCTCCCAGCCCCAGCCCGACACCCACCGCCACCGCTTCGCCGACCGTCGCACCCGGGCCGTACACGCACGGCGCCGACCGCTCGGCCCTCTGGTTCAGGCCCGACGGCTTCACGGCGAGCTTCGTCACCGTGCGATACAGCCTCAACGGAGGTGGCGACCTCAACTACTTCCTGACGTGGAACGCCGCACGCGGCCGGTGGGAGCTGCCGGTGGCCTTGCGAGCCGGTGACCGGCTGACCCGCTCATACCACTACCAGCCGGCCACCCAGACCTACCAGGAATCGACGCCCACCTTCACCTCCACCATCGAGTAAGCCCTTTGGCCCTGTGACGCCGGCCGCCGCGATGGCATGCTGATCCGGTGAAGCAGGCCATCAGGTTCGCCTCCACCCCGGGGGGCCGCGTCGCCTACTCGGTCGTCGGCAGCGGCCCGCCCATCGTCTACCTCCTCGGCTGGGTGTCGCACCTGGGAATGTCCTGGGAGGTGCCCTCCCATCGCCGGTTCGTGGAGGCGCTGGCCCGCGAGCACACCGTCATCCGCTACGACAAGCTGGGCTGCGGCCTGTCCGACCGCCAGCGCGAGACCTTCACCCTGGAGTCGGAGCTCGAGACGCTCGGCGCGCTGATCGGCCATCTGGGCCTGAGGCGCTACACCCTCTTCGGCTCCTGCGAGGGCGGCCAGGTGGCGGCGGCGCACGCCGCCCGCCATCCCGAGGCCGTCGCGTCGCTGCTGGTGTACGGCAGTTGCGCCCGTGGAAGCGACCTCGCGCCCGATCCCGTCAAACGTTCGGTCCTGTCGCTGATCGAGGCCCACTGGGGCATGGGGTCGCGGGTCCTGGCCGACATCTGGTTCCCCGGCGCCGAGGCCGAGGTGACCGAGATGTTCGCCCGGTTGCAGCGGGCGGCGGCGACGGCGGAGAGCGCGGCGGCGCTGCTGGAGATGTTCTACCGCATCGAGGTCGACGACATCCTGCCGTCGATCCGCGTCCCCACGCTGGTGCTGCACCGGCGCGAGAGCCGGGCCGTCCGTTTCGAGCTGGGCCGTGAGGTGGCCTCGCTGATCCCGGACGCGCAGTTCGTCGCGCTGGAGGGCCGCATGCAGCCGATCTACTTCGAGGGTGAGGAGATCGCGGCGGCGACGATCCTGTCGTTCCTGCGGGAGCGCGTGTCCGGCCGGCGTCGGGTGGTCGCCGACGGCTCGCTCACCGAACGGCAGCGTCAGGTGGTGGACCTCATCGCCGAAGGGCTGACCAATGCCGAGATCGCCCAGATCCTGGGCGTTTCCGTGCGGACGGTCGACGCGCACGTCGAGCACGTGCGTCACAAGCTCGGCGTGCGCTCGCGCGCCCAGATGGCCGTGTGGGCGAGCCAGCAGCGCGTAGGTGGTTTGCGGGCGCAGGCCCCGATTCCCGCGTGGAACGCCCCGACGCCTAGGTAGAACATCCGATTCGCGCAGGCGGGGGCGGAATCTAGCGTCGTGGGGTGCTGAACCAGAACATCGTCATCGACCCCGCCTTCGAGGGTCCCCCCGCCTCCGCCCACGGCGGATACGCCTGCGGGCTGCTCGCGCCGTACCTGCCGCCGGACGCCGAGATCACGCTCAGGAAGCCGTTACGGCTCGGCGTCACGCTCCGGCTGAAGCGGAGCGACGGCGGCCTCCAGCTGCACGACGGGTTCGCCGTCGTCGCGGAGGCCGGCACGACCACCCTGGTGAACCGGGCGCCGGAGCCGCCGACGGTCGCCGAGGCGTCGGGCGCCGCCGCGGCCTTCCCCGGCCGCACGTCCAGCGGCTTCTCGCGCTGCGTGGTCTGCGGGACCGGCCGCACCGACGCCGACGCCTTCCGCGTCTTCCCCGGCCCGCTCCCTGGCAGAGACCTCATGGCAGCCGTCTGGCGCCCGAACGGCGGCGCCCTGGCCGGGGACACGATCAAGCCGGAGTACGCCTGGGCCGCACTCGACTGCCCGGCGGGCTGGGCGGCGATGTGGTTCGGCGCGCGGACCGAGGTCGCCGTCCTGGGCCGGATGGCGGCATGGGTGTCGGGGCCCCTGGCCGCCTACGACACCCACATCCTGGTCGGCTGGCTCGAGGGCGTGTCCGGCCGCAAACTCCACGCCGGCTCGGCCCTCTACTCGCCCTCCGGCACCCTGCAGGCCTTCTCCCGCCAGACCTGGATCACCCTCACGAAGGAACCGAGATGACAACCGTACGGCGGGGCGTCGCGCTGACGCCGATGGAGCTGCGGCGCGACGTGATCGTGCGCATGGCCGTGCTCGCGGACGATCTGGGCTACGAGGTCTTCTCGGTCGCCGAGGGCTGGGGCCTGGACTCGACCGTCCTGCTGGCCGAGATCGCGACCGTCACCCGGAGGATCAAGCTCGCGGCCGGGATCCTGTCGGTGTGGAGCCGCACCCCGGGAACGCTCGCGATGGCCGCCGCGACCCTGCACCAGCTCTCCGCCGGCCGCTTCGTGCTCGGCCTCGGCGCCAGCACCTCGCACCTGGTGGAGGGCTGGCACGGCCTGCCGTTCGCCCGCCCGGCGGACCGGCTGCGGCAGGTCACCGCCGGCGTGCGTTCCCTGCTCGCCGGGCAACGAGCCGTGCCTGCCGTACCGGGGGCCCGTCCGCTGCGGCTGGGACAGCCGCCCGTCACGGACCTGCCCATCTGGCTCGCCGCCAGCGGCGAGCGGACCATCCGGGTCGCCGCCGAGCTGGCCGACGGCTGGTACCCGCTCTACCTGCGGCGTGAGCGCTGCCACGAGCTGGCCGCCGAGATCAGGCGGCTGCGCGCCGACGCCGGACGGCCCCCGCTCACCGTGGCGGTGGGGCCTCTCACCGTCGTGGACCCCGACCCCGTCGCCGCCCGCACGATCGCCGCCGCCTGCACCGCGTTCTACCTCGCGGCCATGGGCGAGATCTACCCTCGCGTCGTCACGGCGCAGGGCCTGGGCGAGCAGGTCGACCTCGTCCGTGCCGCCAATCCGTCGGCCGGCCGCACGCTGGGTGTCGTGCCGGACGCGGCGCAGATCCTGCTGGACGAGTTCACGGCCTACGGCGACGCGGCGGACGTGCGCAAGCAGCTGAGGAGCTGGGACGACGTCGCCGACATCACCATGGTCGGCATCCCGCCGGGGATCGGCTGGCCGCAGATCGAGGCCACCCTGCGCGCCGCCGCTCCCGGGGCACCAGGCAGAAATACGGACTGACAGCGCGTATTGGTGCGCGGGGCTCGCCGCAAGATCGGTGTCTACTCATCGCCGGGGCTCGGGATACACACACAGAAGGAACACGATGAGAAACGCACTACGCACGCTCGTTCTGGGGGCACTGGTGGCGGCGCCGTTGCTGGCCGTGTCGGCTCCGGCGCACGCTCTGACCAACGTGACGTCGAGCGGCGGCCGGCTCTCCGTCAACTCCGCGAACGTCAGCGACAGCATCTCCGTCAGCCTCGAGAGCGGCTTCCTGGTGGTGAGGAACAACAAGGACACGCTGATCACCGGGGGCGTCTGCCAGCAGGTCGACCCCAACACGGTGCGGTGTCCGAGCGGGGGCGTCACCAACATCCAGGCCAACCTGCAGGGTGGCGACGACACCATGAGCAACAACACGTCGCTGCCCTCGCGGATCTTCATGGGCCCGGGGGTGGACACCTTCTTCGGCGGTCCCGGGAAGGACTTCGTGTCCGGGGATGACAACGACGACGTGCTGCACGGCCGGGGCGGCAACGACATCCTGGTCGGTAACGCCGGGTTCGACCAGGGCTTCGGTGGCGCGGACAACGACTTCTGCGACACCGAGACGCTGAGCTCCTGCGAGGACTCCTGACCGGTGAGGGCCACCCTGACAGCCGGGGTGGCCCTCGTCCTTCGTGGCTCAGCGCGGCGCCAGGATGGCGAAGGTCGCGCCGGCGGGGTCGGTGACGATGCTGCGGCGGCCGAGCGGGGTGTCGGCCGGTGGGGTGACGTCCACCGCGCCGAGCTCGCGGGCGTGGGCGGCGGTGGCGTCGCAGTCGGCGACCTGGAAGTAGGGCCGCCAGGTGGCTGGACCGTCGTGGGCGGTGACGTCGCCGACGTCGGTGCCGAGGTGGTGCCAGGTGGTGCGGCCGTCGGGGAGGCGGACCGTGGTCCACCCGAAGACGGCGGTGTAGAAGGCGTCGGCCAGGGCGGGGTCGGGACTGAGCAGTTCCAGGTGGCACAGGGCCGAGGGTTCGTTCATGGCGCCGGCGCCCTTGAGGTCGTAGGGCCTCCAGAGGGCGAAGTCGGCGCCCTGCGGGTCGACGCAGATGGCGATGCGCCCGAGGTTGGCGACGTCCGAGGGGGCCAGGACTTCGGCGCCGCCGTGCCGGGTGACGTTCTCGGTGGTCTGCCCGAGGTCGTCGCTGCGGAAGTACGCGCTCCAGGACGCGGTGGGGGAGTCGGAGAAGTCGAGCATGCCGCCGACCTCGGGCCCCTGGACGTCTCCGAGCGTGAAGATCTCGTAGTCGGAGAAGGAGGCCAGGGACAGCCGGTAGCCGCTCCATCCGAACAGGTCGCCGTAGAAGGCGCGGGCCGCCTTCGGGTCGGGGGTCGCGAGCTCCACCCAGGACGGCATCCCGGCCGGATAGTCCGTCATCCTCAGCACCGCGCCTCCTGAACCCGCCTGTTTGATCTTGTTTTCAGGCTAGGTTCCGGTGCTCCAGGAGAGGGGCATCGGGGAGGAAAGCTTGCGCTATGCCCCGGTCCGGCCCTGCGTCCGTCAGCCGAGCAGGAAGGCGCGGGCCTGCTCCGCGACCGGTTCTGGGGCCGTCCAGAAGGCCGAGTGATCCTGGTCGGCGAGCGTCAGCACGGTGACGTTCGGCAGGATCGCGGCCAGCGCACGGGCGCCGGCGCGGATGAAGTCCTCGCCGTTGGCGCCGACGGCCACCGCGATCGGCGCCTTGATCGACCAGCGGTCGGCGGGCAGCGGCCGACCGTCCTGGAGCCCGCGCACCTCCGTGACCAGGGCCCGCTGGTGTTCGACGTACCCGGCGGGCGCCGGGGACCTGGAGCCGTCGACGATGAACGGCGGCTCGTACAGGTAGAGACCCGTGACCCTGTCGCCCAGCGCGCTCGCCGCGTCCAAGGTCAGCCCGCAGCCGCCGGAACCGCTGGTCAGGGCCGCCGTGCCGCCCGCGACCTCGATGAGTGCGGCGATGTCCTCGATCTCGCGGGCCGGGTCGTAGGGCTGCGGGTCGCCGCTGGCCCCGCGGCCGCGCCGGTCGAAGCTGATCACGGTGAAGTCCTTGGACAACGCCTCGGCCACGCCCGCGACGCCGGTGTGGTCTTCGGCGACGTTGCTGATCACGATGACGGCCGGGCCGGACCCGGTCTTGCTGTACGCGATCGTGGTGCCGTCGGCGGAGGTGACGGTGGAAAGCTCGGACATGATCGTTTCTCCTTCGTTGATCGATGAGGCGTCCAGCAGGCCGCCGAGCCGGTCGAGGGCTTCGGCGTAGCCTTCGGCCATCTGCAGTTCGACGGCCCGCTGCAGCGCCTGGCCGTCGGGGAAGCGCGCCGCGACGGAGACCGCGCAGCCGCCGCCGGTGGAGGTGCCGGTGGAGGTGCCGGTGGAGGTGCCGGTGGAGGTGCCGGTGGAGGTGCCGGTGGAGGTGAAGGTCACCGAGGTCGGGAAGGCGCCCGTGTCGTCGGGCTGCCAGGCCTCATCGGCGAACACGTCGTCGTAGGCGAGCTCGCGGCGCTCGACGACGGTGGTGTAGGTGGCGATGCTGCGCACCGGGGCGGCCGAGCCGTCCACGGGCGCGATCTCGAAGCGTCGGCGTCCTCCCGGCCGCACGTCCATCTCGTGCACGGTCGCGGCCCACCCCTGCGGCCCACCCCTGCGGCCCACCCCTGCGGCCCACCCCTGCGGCCCACCCCTGCGGGCCTCACCAGCGGGTGACCGCCACGGCGTCCGTCCACGCCCACCACACCCGCTCGACCTCGGCCGCGTAGGTGCGGCTGATGTGGAGGGTGTTGGTCGACGTGTCGACCACGATCCCGTCTGCGGGGTTCGGGGACATGCTCAAGCTCCTTGCTGATCGGCGTTGTCGTCGAGAAAGGCGCCGAGGCGGTCCATCCGCCCCGACCACAGTGCGGCGAATCCCTGGACCCAGTCGCTCAGCTCACGCATCGCGCCCGGGTGCAGCCGGTAGATCCGCTGCTGGGCCCGCTTGGTGACCTCGACGACGCCCGCCTCGGACAGCAGCCGCAGATGCCGGGACACCTGTGGCTGGCCCAGAGCCAGCGCCTCGACGATGTCACCCACGGAACGCGGGCCGTCCTTGAGCAACTCGACGATCCGGAACCTGTTGGGCTCCGAGATCGCCGTCAATCGCAGTTGCACGTTGTTGACCACTCCTCGAACATACACGAATCTATATATATGCGCAAATGTATACACGAGGCGTGTGATCGGCGCTACAGTGGCGGCATGATCGACCTCGGAACGGACTGGCGAATGCTCGACGGCGTCGCGACGGCCTGGTTCGACGCGCCCTCGCTGGTCGAGGGCGCCGCGCTGGCCGGACACCTCGTGGAGCTGTCGGACGGCATCGTGGCCGACCTGCGCGCCACGGGCGTCCGGGTGCGCCTCGACCCGGACGACCACCAGCACGCCGAGGCGGTGTCGGCAGCCGCCAAGGCCCTGGGGCTGACCGCGGATCCGGCCGTCCTGCAGCATCTGAGCATCGTGGTCGAGTCCGCGGACCCTTCCGGGGTGAGGCGGTTCTGGCAGCAGGCGCTCGACTACGCCCCCGGGCAGGACGGCGAGCTGGCCGACCCGCACAGGAGATACCCCGCGCTGCGGATCCGGCACTCGGCCGAGCCCCGGCCGCTGCGCGACCGCGTCCACCTCGACGTGGTCCGGCCGGCGCACGCGGTCGAGCAGGCGGGCCTCGGCCAGGCGTCGGGACCGTACGGAGTCCGTCACGCCGACCCCGACGGCAACGAGGTCGACCTGGTGCCTGGCGACGCGCTCGGCGAGGGGAGCGAGACCGCCGACTGGCAGGCGGTGTTCGGCGCGATGGCGTGCTACCGCACCACCTCGCCCGAGCAGCGGCGTGACCTGGCCGCCGCGGCGGCGGCGCTGGCCCACGACGCGGGCTTCCCGCTGCTGATCGACCTGCGCCCGGGGCTCGTGATCCTCGACAGCGGCAAGGACCGGTGGGAGAAGGACGCCCACGGCCTCGACCTCGACTTCACCGAGCTCGCGGGGCGCCTCCAGGCCGCCGCGCGCGACCTCGGGGCTGCCGCGGATCCGGGGCTGTCGCGCTTCGTCCAGCTCTTCCTCGACGCCGCCGACGTCCCCGCGATCCGCGCGTTCTGGGTCGCGGCACTCGGATACACCCCCGACCGGCGGGACTGGAACAGCGACATCCACGACCCGCGCTGGCTCAACCCGGTGCTGGTGTTCCAAGAGCTCGACGTCACGGAGACGGAGCGGCGCAGTCAGCGCAACCGCATCCACGTCGAGCTCGCGGTGCCGTCGGATCTCGCCCAAGAGCGCCTGGCCGCGATCGTCGCGGCCGGTGGCAGCCTCCTCGACGAGTCGGAGGGCCGCCGGCGGGTCGCCGACCCGGAAGGCAACGAAGTGGTGATCGTCAGCGGAGCCTGAGCTCCACGCCTACGACCCGAGCTCGTCGCTGAGCAGCCGGCGCAGCAGCGCCTCGTCGCCGGTGTCGAGCTCGCTCACGAACCGCCGCAGCACGGTGGCGTGGTCGTCCTCCGCCTTGAGCAGCGCGCTCATGCGCTGCGCGACCAGTCCGGCGGCGTCCACGAGGGCCCCGTAACGATACGAGCGCCCCTCCCGCCGCCGCGTGACCGCCTCCTTCTTGTACAGGCGGATGAGCGTCGTGACCACAGCGCTGTAGGACAGCCCGCCCGACGGATCGATCCGGTCGCGGACCTGGCGGGGCGTGAGCGAACGACCCGCGTCGCGCAGGGCGGTGAGGATCGCCGCCTCCAGCTCGCCGGGCCGGCGGCGGTCGGCACGGCCCTCCGGGTCGATGTTCATCACCGACACCCTATCGAGGCATCGCGAATCTCGTGGCAGGCTGAAGGCCACGTCACAGCCAAGGAGAGGCCGATGTTCGATCACTTCGTGTGGTCGGTGGTGGTGAGCCCGCCGCTGATCGTGATAGCGGCCTATCTCGTCGCCGGCAGGCTCGCGCCCGCGCGTGCCGCCCGGGTGCTGGCCTGGTCCGCCGCGGTCGTGGCGGCGGCGAGCATGGCGAATCTGACGGTGTTCGCCCTCAAGGCCGTGGCCGAGGTCCCGGCGGTGGCCGGGGCGCTGGGCTGGTCGTCGGCGGTGGTTCAGGCGGACACGGCACAGGTTCCGTGGGTGTCGTGGGGCTCGCTGGTGCTGGTGGTCGCCGCCGCCGCCTCGATGGGCCGGACCCACCGCCGTCACCGCCGTGACCTGCGGGCGGCGCAGGAGTTCTCGCGCCCGGACGACGGGGTGCTGCTCGTCGAGGACGACGCCGTGACCGCCTTCGCGGTGCCGGGCGCGTCGCGTGACCCCGGCTGGGTGGTCGTCACCACGGGCATGCGCGAGGCGCTGACCCCGCGGCAGTACGAAGCGCTCCTGGCGCACGAACGAGCCCATCTCGCCGGGGCTCACCACCGGCTGGTACGGCTGGCCGAGCTGGCCGGCGCCGCCCATCCCGCGCTGCGGTGGGTAAGCCGCCAGGTCGGTTTCATGGTGGAGCGCGCCGCGGACGAGGAGGCGGCGGCGCGGGTGGGCGACCGCCGGCTGGTGGCGCGGGCCGTCGGCCAGGCGGCGCTGGCCTCCACCCGGTCGGGCGGGGCCTCCCCTGTGCTGCACGTCGCCGGGCAGGCCAGGCCGGGCGCGGTCCCGAGGCGGGTGTCGGCGTTGTTGCGGCCCGCCCGCCGTACGCACCCGATGGCGGCCGTGGTCCCGGTGGTGGTGGCGGTGGCGACCGTCGTGTGGACCGGCGAGGCGATCTGGGACCTGCTGGAGCTGCTCTGGCTGGCCGCCTCGGGGAGGTGAGGGGCCACCTAGGTAGTTAGGTGAGCCTATGTTAACTTCTACAGCATGTAGCGGAGCCTGCCGGGCTCTCCTCCGACCCTCAGGAGCATGCTGTGCTCGCCAGCTACCTCATCGGCCTGCGTGAAGGACTGGAGGCGACCCTGGTCGTCTCGGTCCTGGTCGCCTTCCTGGTCAAGAGCGACCGCAAGGACAAACTGCCGCTGGTGTGGACCGGCGTGCTCGCGGCCGTGGCCCTGTCGGTCGCCTTCGGCGCGATCCTCACCTTCACCGCCGCGCGGCTCGGATTCCAGCAGCGGGAGCTGTTCGAGGCGATCACCTCGCTGCTCGCCGTCGTGTTCGTCACCTGGATGATCTTCTGGATGCGGCGGGCGGCCCGCGCTCTCTCCGCCGACCTGCGCGGCAAGCTCTCCGAGGCGCTGGAGCTGGGCTCCATGGCGGTCGTCGTCATGGCCTTCCTGGCCGTCGCGCGCGAAGGGCTGGAGACGGCGCTGCTCTTCTTCGCCTCCGCCCAGGGCGCGACCGCCTCGGCCCAGCCGCTGATCGGCATCACGCTGGGCCTGCTCACCTCGATCGTGCTCGGCTACGGCCTCTACAGGTCCGCCGTGCGCGTCAACCTGACCAGGTTCTTCACCTGGACCGGCCTGCTGCTCATCCTCGTGGCCGCCGGGATCTTCAAGTACGGCGTGCACGACCTGCAGGAGGCGGGCGTCCTGCCCGGGCTCAACACCCACGCCTTCGACATCAGCGCCGTCCTGCCCGCCGACTCGTGGTACGGCGCGCTCCTGGGCGGAATAGCCAACATCACCCCGCAGCCCAGCGTCCTGGAGATGGTCGCCTGGGCCGCCTACCTGGTCCCCACCCTCTTCTTCTTCCTGCGTCCCTCGCGCACGCAGCTCACCCCCGCGCCCGCGGCCTGAACAGGAGCATCATGTCCGCCGTCATCCGTCTCTTCGCCGGTGCCCTGGCCCCGGCCCTGATGCTGGCCGCCCTCGCCGCCTGCTCGGCCGAGACCCCCGCCGCGGGCCCCGGCGCGGCCCAACCCGGCCAGGCCAAGCCCGGCAAGGTCGAGGTCGCCGCCAGCGACACCGAGTGCAAGGTGGCCGTCTCCGAGGTGGCCGCCGGCACCAGCACGTTCGCCATCACCAACGGCGGCAGCAAGGTCACCGAGTTCTACGTCTACGCGCCAGGCGACCGGGTGATGGCCGAGGTAGAGAACATCGTGCCGGGCCTGACCCGTGAGCTGATCGCCGAGCTGCCCGCGGGCAGCTACGAGACGGCCTGCAAGCCGGGCATGGTGGGCAAGGGCATCCGCAACCCGCTGAAGGTCACCGGCGAGCACAAGCCGCTCAACGCCGACGCCAAGCTCGCCGAGGCCACGGCCAGCTACAAGCGGTACGTCAAGAGCCAGAGCGACACGCTGCTGGTCAAGACCCAGGAGTTCGTCGACGCGGTCAAGGCGGGCGAGATCGACAAGGCCAAGGAGCTCTTCCCGGTCTCGCGCACCTACTGGGAGCGCATCGAGCCGGTCGCGGAGATCTTCGGCGACCTCGACCCGGCCATCGACGCCCGCGAGGCCGACCTGGCCGAGGGCGAGGAGTGGACCGGCTTCCACAAGATCGAGAAGGACCTCTGGATCACCAAGGACATCAGCGAGGACGGCCCGATCGCCGACAAGCTCATCGCCGACGTCAAGACCATCGTGGAGAAGGCCAACACCACCGAGCTGACCCCGCTCAACCTGGCCAACGGCGCCAAGGAACTGCTCGACGAGGTCGCCACCGGCAAGATCACCGGCGAGGAGGACATCTGGTCGCACACCGACCTGTGGGACTTCGCCGCCAACCTGGCCGGCTCCAAGGCCGCGGTGCAGTCGCTGCGCCCGGTGCTGGAGGAGCGTGCTCCCGACCTGGTCAAGACCCTCGACGAGCGGTTCGCCGCCGCCGAGGCGGAGCTCGGCAAGCACCAGAAGGGCGACGGCTGGCGCCTGCACAACGAGCTGTCCAAGGAGGAGCTGAAGAGCCTGTCCGACGTGATCAACGCCCTCGCCGAGCCGATCAGCTCGATCGCGCCGATCGTCGCGAAGTAGGCGCCATGAGCATCAGCCGGCGCACGATGTTCGGCCTCGGCGCCGCCGGGGCCGCGGCGGTGGGAGCGGGGGCGATCGCCGCCCGATCGCTCCTCGAGGAGCCAACCGCGGCGCACGCCTCCTCCACCTCCGACCCGTTCCCCTTCTACGGCGAGCACCAGTCGGGCATCGTCACGCCCGCCCAGGACCGCCTGCACTTCGTCGCCTTCGACGTCACCACCTCCCGGCGCGAGGAGCTCGTCGACCTGCTGCAGGAGTGGACGGCCGCCGCAGCCCGCCTCACCCAGGGCCAGGAGGCCGGGGCGTTCGGCGCCGTCGGCGGACCCGCCGAGGGCGCGCCCGACGACACCGGCGAGGCGCTCGGCCTGCCCGCCTCGGGGCTGACCCTCACCGTCGGCTTCGGCGCCTCGCTGTTCGACGACCGTTTCGGGCTGGCCGGCCGCCTCCCGGCCGCGCTGGCCCCGCTGCCGAAGTTCCCCGGCGAGCAGCTGATCCCCGAGATCTCCGGCGGCGACATCTGCGTGCAGGCGTGCGCGCACGACCCGCAGGTGGCCGTGCACGCCATCAGGAACCTGGCGCGCATCGGGTTCGGCCGGGTGTCGGTGCGCTGGTCCCAGCTCGGCTTCGGCCGTACGTCGTCGACCTCGCGCGCCCAGGTGACCCCGCGCAACCTGATGGGGTTCAAGGACGGCACCAACAACATGAAGCTGGAGGACGCGGCGCTGGTGCGCGAGCAGCTCTGGGCCGCCGCGGCCGACGGGCCGGCCTGGATGGCGGGCGGCAGCTACCTGGTGACCAGGAAGATCCGCATGACGATCGAGACCTGGGACCGCACCTCGCTTCGCGAGCAGGAGGACATCTTCGGCCGCGACAAGGGCGAGGGCGCCCCGGTGGGCAGGGCGCGGGAGTTCGACCCGGTCGACCTGGCCGCGATGAAGCCGGACGCCCACGTCCGGCTGGCGCACCCCTCCCAGCACGGCGACGCGCACCTGCTCAGGCGCGGCTACAACTTCGTCGACGGCTCCGACGGGCTGGGGCGCCTGGACGCCGGGTTGTTCTTCATCGCCTACCAGCGCGACCCGCGCAAGCAGTTCGTGCCGGTCCAGATGAGCCTGGCCAGGACCGACCCGCTCAACGAGTACATCAAGCACGTCTCCAGCGGGCTGTTCGCCTGCCCGCCCGGCGTGCGCGACGCGGGCGACTTCTGGGGCCGCGAACTGTTCGCGGGCGCCGGCTAGCAGGAGCGGTCGCCGCGGCGGCAGTTCTTCGCCGCCAGCGGCGGCTTCTCGGCGATCCTCGGGTGCCTGTGGCGCTTCTTCTTCGCGGGGCGAGGCTTCGGGGGAGGATCGGCCTTGATCAGGAACGTGGCCGTCGACGGGTTCGAGGAGACCTCGGTCCCGGTGTCGGTGCGCCTGCCGGACGACAGGGCCGTGTTGACCACGCGTCCCCGGCGCACGTCGGCCTGGGTCAGGCGGTGCCGGCCGGTGCACGTGACGCTGGCGCCGGGCGCGAGGACGACGTCGGGGCAGGTCAGTGCCGAGACGAGCGGGTCGCTGACGGACAGCGTGCGCAGCGGCTGGTCGCCGGTGTTGGTGAGGACGAATCGGTAGTGCAGCACCTCGCCCACGGCGTTGGGCGCCGGGCGGGTGGGATCGATCGACTTGCGCAGGGACAGCTCGGCCATGGGCCGGAACGAGCGCACGACGACGTTGCGGATGAGGTGCACGTCGGTGAACAGGCCGGTCGAGGCGGCGAACCCGAAGGAGTAGGTCGTGGGGACCGGCCCCGGCGCGTCGAAGGCGAGCACCTGCTGCATGCCCTGGCCGTCGTGGAAGTCGATGTCCACGGTCACCCGGGCGGCGGGGCCGGGGGAGACGCGCACCCGCACGGTGCGCTTGCTCGGCTCCAGGAGCGTCTGGGCCTGCTGGGCGGTGACGTTGGGCGGGAGCGTCTGCAGCGGGCCGACCAGCGACCCGGGCAGGGTCGAGGGCCAGGGGCCGGTGGTCGTGGTGTTGGAGGTGGTCGCGGCCAGCCAGCAGTAGCCGGTGGTGCCGTTGCCCGGCCCCCGGACGGTGACCATGTTCTCGCCGGGGGCGGGGATGTAGAAGCCGGTCCCCGACGGTGAACCCGTCGCGCAGCCGTCGCCGCGGCGTTCCCAGTCGCCGAAGTAGTTGCCCAGCGCGTCGAGGCCGATGCCGAGGTAGCCGTTGTCCACCCCCGGCACGAACGGGCGGGAGGGGTCGTTGTCGGGGAGCTTCTGCGCGTAGCCCAGGCTGCCGCCGAACGCGCCCGGCGCGCTCAGGCCGGCGCTGCCGTCGGTGAGGAAGAAGGAGATCCCGTCGGCGTGCTGCATGCCCGGCCGGATCGGCGACGGGGTGGTGCTGCCGTACTGCCACTGCTCGAAGGTCACGTCCAGGCCGTCGGCGGAGGGCAGCGGAGCGTCGAACAGCGCCGCGCCCGCGCGGTCGTTGCCGGCGTCGGTCAGCTGCAGATAGCCGTACGGCGCGCCGCCCTGGGGCGGCACCGGCCCGACGGAGGTGCTGGGGCACCCGACGAGCGGGTGATCCAGCGCTCCCAGCGCGGTGACCGCGGGCGCGCCGGTGAGGCAGGCGGAGCCGTACCCCTGGAACCTGGCGTCCGCCGTCGCGCCCGTGAAGCGTTCGCTGACCAGCGTCGTCGCCGCCCGCGCGGACGGCACCGCCCCCGCGGCGCAGGCCAGGACGCACGCCGCCCCCGCCGCCATCACCTTGATGATCACGGCGGGTCCCTACCCGGACGATCCGGCGATCAGGGGCAAGGGAAGGTACGGAAAGCCCCATGTCCGCATGGGCAAGATCCGCGACCGGACCTGCCCGGTTACAGGGCGTCCCATTGCCTTCCGGCGGGGACGCCAGGGGGAGGGGGGCGACAGGGGGAAGGGCAAGAATGGATCACGGCGAGTCCATGAACCACGATCATCACGTGGCGAGCTTCCGGCGGCTGTTCTGGATCATGCTGATCCTCGCCGTCCCGGTGGTCGTCTGCTCGCCGATGTTCGCCGGCCTGCTCGGCTACAGCCTGCCCGACCTCCCCTGGCTGGCGTGGGTGTCGCCGGTGCTCGGCTCGTTGATGTACGCGTGGGGCGGCCGCCCGTTCCTGACCGGAGCGGCGGGCGAACTGCGGGCGCGCAAGCCCGGCATGATGACCCTGATCGCGCTGGCGATCACCGTCGCCTTCCTGGCCTCCTGGGGCGCCAGCCTCGGCCTGCTCCACCACGAGCTGGACTTCTGGTGGGAGCTGGCGCTCCTGATCGTGATCATGCTGCTCGGCCACTGGATCGAGATGCGATCGCTGGCCATGACCACCTCGGCCCTCGACTCCCTGGCCGAACTGCTGCCCGACGAGGCCGAACGCGTCGAGCCGAACGGCGAGACCACCACCGTCGCGCCCGCCTCGCTGAGGGTCGGCGACCTGGTGGTGGTGCGCCCCGGCGGCAGGGTGCCCGCCGACGGCGTGGTCGTCGCGGGCTCGGCCGGCATGGACGAGTCCATGATCACCGGCGAGTCCCGTCCCGTACGGCGGGGCGAAGGCGACGCGGTCACCGCAGGGGCGGTCGCGACCGACTCCGGTCTGCGGATCCAGGTGAGCGCGGTCGGCGAGGACACCGCGCTGGCCGGCATCGGCAGGCTGGTCGCCGAGGCGCAGAACTCCTCGTCGCGGGCGCAGCGCCTGGCCGACACGGCGGCGGCCTGGCTGTTCTGGTTCGCGCTCGGCGCGGCGATCGTCACCGCCGTGGTGTGGGCGCTGCTGGGCCGCCCCGACGAGGCGATCGTGCGGAGCATCACCGTCCTGGTCATCGCCTGCCCGCACGCGCTCGGCCTGGCCATCCCGCTGGTCGTGGCGATCGCCTCGGAACGCGCGGCCCGCGGCGGCATGCTGATCAAGGATCGCCTGGCGCTCGAGAGCATGCGACGGGTGCGGACCGTGGTCTTCGACAAGACGGGCACCCTCACCAAGGGCAGGCCGGCGGTCACCGCCGTGGCCCCCGGCGTGCTGCCCGGTGAGGAGGTGCTGGCGCTGGCCGCCTCCGCCGAGGCCGACTCCGAGCATCCGCTGGCGCGGGCCATCGTCGCCGCCGCCCGCGAGCGTGGCCTGCGGGTCTCCGCGGCGTCGGACTTCTCCTCCGCACCCGCCGTGGGCGTCACCGCGACCGTGGACGGCACGACCGTGCGGGTCGGCGGGCCCGCGATGCTCGCCGAGGCGGGAGCGGCCGAGGTCGGCGCCGCGCGCGCCTGGCGGGAGGACGGCTCCATCATCCTGCACGTCCTGAACGACGGGCACGTCGCCGGAGCCATCGCACTCGCCGACGAGATCCGCCCCGAGTCGCGGGCGGCCGTCGCCGCGCTGCGGGAGCGGGACGTCGAGGTCGTCATGATGACCGGCGACGCCGCGGCCGTGGCCGAGACGGTCGGCCGGGAGCTGGGCATCGATCGGGTCTTCGCGGGAGTCCGCCCCGAGGAGAAGGCCGGCCGCGTCCAGGGACTCCAGGACGAAGGCGCGATGACCGCGATGGTCGGCGACGGCGTCAACGACGCGCCCGCCCTCGCCCAGGCGGACGTCGGCATCGCCATCGGGGCGGGCACCGACGTCGCGATCGGCTCGGCGGGGGTGATCCTCGCCGGTGACGATCCCCGCTCGGTGGTCGCGCTGATGGAGCTGTCCCGTGCCGCCTACCGCAAGATGAAGCAGAACCTGTGGTGGGCGGCCGGGTACAACCTCATCGCGGTGCCGCTGGCCGCGGGCGTCCTGGCACCGGTGGGGTTCGTCATGCCGATGTCGGTCGGGGCGGTGCTGATGTCGTTGTCGACCGTGGTGGTGGCGCTGAACGCGCAGCTGCTCCGCCGGCTCGACCTGCGCCCGGACACGGTCGTCCCGCTCAGCTCCGCTCGACCGGCTCCGGAGCGGCCCGCGCCTCCTCGGCCCGGGACGCGCGCAGGCTCGTGACCGTGACCGTGGCCAGGACCCCGATGATGACCCCGAGCGAGGCCAGCGTGGGAATCTCGGGCACCCAGGCCCAGATGCCGTGGGCCCAGTGCAGCACCAGCTTGACCCCGATGAACGCCAGGATGACGGCCAGGCCGTGGTTGAGGTGGCGCAGCTTGGCGAGGACCCCCTGCAGCACGAAGTAGAGCGCCCGCAGGCCCAGCAGGGCGAACGCGTTGGTGGCGAACACCAGGAAGGGATCCTCCGTCACGCCGTACACGGCCGGGACGGAGTCGACGGCGAAGACGATGTCGGTGGCGAAGACGGCCACCATGGCCAGCGCGAGCGGCGTCAGCGCGCGGCGGCCGCCCTGCCGTACGACAAGGCGGGAGCCGTGGTAGTCGTCGGTGACCGGCATGAACCTGCGCACCAGCCGGATGCTGCGCATGGAGGAGATGTCCACCGCCTGGTCCCGATGGGAGAGCGCCTCCTTGAGAATCTTGATCGCGGTGACCACGAGGATGGCGCCGAACAGCAGGAACGCCCAGGTGCCGCTCTGCAGGACGGCCGCGCCCAGGGCGATGAAGACCGCGCGGAGCACCAGCGCTCCGACGATGCCGTACAGCAGGACCCGCTGGGCCAGCTCGGCGGGCACGGCGAAGGCGGCCAGCAGCAGCATGAACACGAACAGGTTGTCGACCGACAGCGATTTCTCCACCACGTAGCCGGTGAAGAACTCGGCCGCGACGCCGCCCCCGTACGCCTGCCACACGTAGAAGCCGAAGCCGACGGGCAGGGCCAGGTAGAACACCGACCAGCCGACCGCCTCCCGCATGGCCACCGCGTGCGGGCGGCGCGTGAGCAGGAAGTCGATGATCAGGAGCAGGGCCAGGACGGCCAGGGTGACGCCCCAGAGAAAGGGCGTGCCGATACTCGTGGCGTTGGACACGAAGGGTCCTCCTCGAACGCACGTCGTCGTTCGAGGTCTCCTTCACCCGGTGTACGGGCGGCCGTCCGGGGACACCAGGTCGTGTCCGTACTGACCGGATCGGCACTTGGGAAGTACTCCCCTCGCGCCGTCCAGATTATGGCCTGCGACCGTATACGTCCAGGCAGCGGCCCGGGGCGCTCTACTCCGGCGCGTTCTCCAGCGGCCACCACCGGCCGTCGAGGGTCAGCCGGTCGGCCTCCTGCGGCCCCCACGTGCCCGGCCTGTAGACGATGGGCGGGGCGGCCGGGGCGAGGATGTCGCCGACGATGCGCCAGCACTCCTCGACGATGTCCATGCGCGAGAAGCGGTGCGGGTCGCCGGTGACGGCGTCCTCCAGGATGTGCATGTAGGCGCGGACGTCGTCGCCCGACAGGCAGGCGAAGTCGAGCGTGGCGGCGACCGGGTCGGTCCCGTCGCCGCCGGCGCTCTTGGCCAGCAGGTCGAAGGTGACGCCCGGTTTCGGGTCGAGGCGGAAGCGGATGAGGTTGGCGGGGCGGTCGCCGGCCGGCCGGAGCTCGATGACGATCTCCAGGGTCTTGGCGGCCATGCTCTTGCCCGCGCGGATCGTGAACGGCACGCCCGACCAGCGTTCGTCGTCCACGTACAGCCGCAGCGCGGCGTAGGTCTCCGTGGTCGAGTCCGGCTTGACGCCCGGCACGTCCAGGTAGCCCGCGTACTGGCCGCGCACGTAGTCGTCCGGCGGCACCGCGCGCACCGTCCTGAGCACCTCGGCCTTGGCGTCCAGCATCGCCACCGGGTCGTCGCCCGCGGGCCGGTCCATGATGAGGAAGGCCAGCGTCTGCAGCAGATGGTTCTGGACCACGTCCTGCAGCGCGCCGACGGCGTCGTAGAAGGAGCCGCGGTCGGCCACGTCGAAGTCCTCGGCCATGGTCACCTGCACGCCGCGCACGTGCGGGCTGGTCAGGGCGGCGCTCATCAGCGTGTTGGCGGTGCGGAACGTCAGCAGGTCCTCGATCACGTCCTTGCCGAGGAAGTGGTCGACGCGGCGCAGCCGTTCCTCCGGGAAGGAGCGGGTCAGCGCGTCCTGGAGCTCGCGGGCGGAGGCCAGGTCGTGGCCGAACGGCTTCTCCACCACCAGCCGCGCCCGCTCGTTCAGCCCGGCCTCGGCCAGGTCGGCCGCGACCGTGGTGAACAGGCTGGGCGGGATGGCCAGGTAGTGCGCCAGGTAGCCGAGCCCGTCGGTCTGCTCGGCGATGCCGGCGAAGGTCGCGGCGTCGTCGTAGTCGACGACGGCCACGCGCAGCAGCTCGCAGAAGGTCGCGAAGCTCTTCTCGTCCAGCGGCAGGCGGGCGGAGATCGCCTCACGCGCGCGTTGCCGTACCTTGTCGAGCGTCCAGTCGCCCCGCACGACCCCGACCACGGGTTCGGTCAGCCTGCCCTGCTCGACGAGCCGGTACAGGGCGGGCAGCAGGCTCTTCCTGGCCAGGTCGCCGGTGATGCCGAACAGGACGAGCGCCCCGGCGCGCGGTGTGGTGGTCATGTTTCCTCTCCCATGGGTCACGGGACCTCGCCCGCGACGATTCCCCAGGACCCGGTGAAGCTGTCGCCCGGCGCCAGGCGGACCAGGTCGACGCCGGTGGCAAAGGCGTTGGGCGGGCAGGTCATGGGCTCGGCGCCGAGTCCCATGCGCCGCCGGTCGGCGGGGACGTCGTCGGCGGTGTAGACCTCCAGCCACGGGTGGGCCTCGTCGAGCCAGAGCGACGTCGTGCGCCCGCCGCCGGACAGCCGCACCCACGCCCGCCCGCCGGAGTCGCGCTCCAGCCGGGTGAAGGCCAGGTCGATGGACTGCGCGCCCAGCACCCGGCCGGCGCGCAGGTCGTAGTCGGTGCCGTCCACCGGCAGGGTCCCTCCGGACGGGATCATCCGGTCGTCGACCGGAAGGTGCTCCGCGGCGGGCAGCCGCACGGTGCACTCGTCGATCGGGCGGCCCACCGTCAGGTAGGGGTGGGCCCCGTGCCCGTACGGCGCGGCCCGCGATCCCCGGTTCGTCGCGGTGACCCGGATCGTCAGGCCCTCGTCGGCGTCCAGGGTGTAGTCGGCGCGCAGGGCCAGGACGAACGGATACCCGGGCGTGCCCAGCAGCACGCAGCCCATCCGCAGCAGGCCGGGCCCGTGCTCGTCCGCCGTCCACCGCTGCCACCGGGCCAGGCCGTGGATCGCGCAGTCGCGGGCGGGCTCGGAGACGTCGAGCTGGTACGGCTCGCCGTCCCAGACGTAGCGCCCGCGGTCGATCCGGTTCGGCCAGGGGATCAGCAACTGGCCGAGCGCGGCGGGCGCGACCTCGTCGGCGTCGTGCGGGAGGACGAGCGGCAGGCCCTGCCAGGTCAGCTCGCGCAGGCTCGCCCCCGACTCGGTCACCACCGCCCGGTACGGCCCGGCGGTGATCGTGAACTGCTCGCCCGTGGTGGTCATCACGGCCGTCAGTGGGGCAGCAGCCGCAGGGTCGCGGCGCGCACGTCCGGTGTCACCATGCTGTCGACGATGCTCGAATAGCGGCCGTACTTGCCGCGGTAGGCCGCGTCGACCTGGTCGTTGACGCCCTCGTCGCGCATCTCGACGAGGTCGACGTCCTTGCTGACGCCGCCCGCCCTGATGTGCCCCTGGTGACGGGTGAGGGCGCCGCCGAACCAGGCGCCGTCGCGCCCGTTCATGCAGCGGACGAAGACCTCGTCCCCGGCTCGCACGACCCACATGGTCACCGGCGCCCGCAGCGAGCCGTCGCTTCTCTGCGACTGCAGCCGCAACTCCTCGGCTCCGTCGATGCTGGCGAGCTCGTCGCCGGTCCAGATGGCCATGGTCATGCCCCCTCCACTCCAGAGCGTCACTATATGTCACTGTGTGTATCGTGACGGGAGGGGGGTTGCCATGGGGGACTGGTTCGCGCGGGAGATCGTGGACACCGGCCGGCTGCGCATGTTCTGCTTCCTCGCCGCGTTCATCGTGACCTTCCTGTTCATCCGGTTCAGCGTGCGCATGATCCGCCGCCAGGTGCGCTGGTGGCCGGGGAACGTCACGCCGGGCGGCCACCACATCCATCACGTGGTCTTCGGGCTGGTGTTCATGTGCGTGGGAGGGATCGGCGGCCTGGTGATCGAGGCGCCGTCCTCGCCCGCGGCGGGCGTCACGGCCGCCCTGTTCGGCGTCGGGGCGGCGCTGGTGCTGGACGAGTTCGCGCTGGTGCTGCACCTGAAGGACGTCTACTGGTCGGAGCAGGGCCGGTTGTCCGTGCAGGTGGTGTTCGTCGCCATCGCCCTGTGCGGGCTGGCGCTGCTCGGGCTGCGGCCGCTGGGCATCGAGGACTTCGGCCCCGACGACGGCGACGACGTCGCGGAGGCTGCCTGGGTGATCGGCCTCACGCTGGTCTTCAACCTCGCGATGGCCTCGATCACCCTGCTCAAGGGGAAGATCTGGACCGGGCTCATCGGCCTGTTCGTCGGGCTGTTCTCGATCGTGGGCGCCATCCGGCTGGCCAGGCCCGGCTCCCCGTGGGCCCGCTGGAGATACACGGAGGGTTCGCGCAAGCTCGACAGGGCGACCAGGCGCGAGGCGCGGCTGTACCGCCCCGTCCGTCACCTGGTCACGAAGCTGGGCGATCTCATCGCGGGCGGCCCGTCGTCGCCCGGCACGTAGTCAGCCCCGCTGCGGGCGCACCAGAGGGAAGGGCAGCGTCTGCCTGATGGAGGCCCCCGTCAGCAGCATGACGAGCCGGTCCACGCCGATGCCCAGCCCGCCGGTCGGCGGCATCGCGTACTCCAGGGCGAGCAGGAACTCCTCGTCCAGCTCCATCGCCTCCGCGTCGCCGGCCGCGGCCAGCAGCGACTGCTCGGTGAGCCGGCGTCGCTGCTCGATCGGGTCGACGAGCTCGGAGTAGGCCGTGCCGATCTCGCTGCCGAAGGCGACCAGGTCCCAGCGCTCGGCCAGCCGCGGGTCGTCGCGGTGCGGCCTGGTCAGCGGCGACACGTCGGCGGGGAAGTCGATGTAGAAGGCCGGCGCGGCGGTGCGCTCCTCGACGAGCCGCTCGTACAGCTCCAGGACCAGCGCCCCGCGACCCCAGGCCGGGCTGTACGGCACGCCGAGACGGTCGCAGAGCCTCCTCAGCTCCTTCTGCCCGGTGTCCGCGGTGACCTCGGCGTCCGCCGCCCGGGAGATGGCCTCGTTGACCGGGACGACGGGCCACTCGCCCGAGATGTCGACGCCGCGCACGACCTCGCCGCCCAGCGCGGCCCGTGCGGCCTCCTGGACGAGTTCGCGGGTGAGGTGGAGCATGTCGCGGTAGTCGGCGTAGGCCTGGTAGGCCTCGAGCATGGTGAACTCGGGGTTGTGCTTGTGTGACACGCCCTCGTTGCGGAACGTCCTGCCCAGCTCGAAGACCCGCTCCACGCCGCCGACGCACAGGCGCTTCAGGTACAGCTCCGGCGCGATCCGCAGATACAGCCGCAGGTCGTGGGCGTTGCTGTGGGTGACGAACGGCCTGGCGGCGGCGCCGCCGTGCACGGGCTGAAGTATCGGCGTCTCCACCTCGAGGAAGCCGCGTCGTGCCAGGCCGTCGCGCAGGGCGTGCACCGCCGCCGCGCGCACCCGCAACATGCGCCGCGCCTCGGGATCGGTGATCAGGTCCAGGTAGCGCTGACGCACCCGCGCCTCGGGATCGGCCAGGCCGCCCCGCTTGCCGGGTAGCGGGCGCAGGCACTTGGCGGTGAGCGTCCACTCGCGCACCAGCACGGACAGCTCGCCCTTGTCCGACAGAGTCACCTCGCCGGTGCAGCCCACGTGGTCGCCCAGGTCGACGACGCGCCGCCAGCGCGCCATCCGCTCCGGATCGGTCAGCATGAGCTGCCGTGTCCCCGACCAGTCGGCCAGCGAGGCGAAGATCACGCCGCCGTGGTCGCGGACGAGCATGATCCGCCCGGCGACGGTCACCCGCTCGCCGACCGTCGCCGCCTGCGCGGTGGTGTGCGTGCGTGAGAAGCCCACCGGGTACGGCTCGGCGACCAGGGCCAGCTTGGCGGTGCGCACCTCCGTCTGGTCGGGCAGGCGGGCGGGCGGCGGCTCCACCGGCTCCGGTTGAGGGTCCAGCGGGGCCTGCCGATGGTGGATCTCGCCCCGGTGCAGCATCGCCGGCAGGCTGCTCACGGTCAGGAAGCCCTCGGCGATCGCCGAGGCGAGCGCGACCTTCGGCAGGTCACGCGTGTCGGCGTAGGCGAGGAAACGCGGCGCCCACTCGGGCCGGTACTTGACGTTCGAGCGGTAGAGCGACTCCAGCTGCCACCACCGGGAGAAGAACAGCAGCGTGCCGCGCCAGGCGCGCAGCACGGGCCCGGCCCCGATCCTGGCGCCCTCCTCGAAGGCGGCGCGGAAGACGGCGAAGTTCAGCGAGATCTGGTCGACGCCGAGCCCCGGCGCCTGCTTGACCAGCCCGGAGACCATGAACTCCATGAGCCCGTTGTCGGCCTCGCGGTCGCGCCGCATCAGGTCGAGCGACAGGCCGCGCTCGCCCCACGGCACGAACGACAGCAGCGCCGCCTCGTCCCCGTCGGCCGTGAGCGCCTCGACCAGGACGCAGCGCCCGTCTGCCGGGTCGCCCAGGCGGCCGAGCGCCATGGAGAAGCCGCGTTCGGTCTCGGTGTCGCGCCAGGCGTCGGCGCGGGCGATCACGGTGCGCATCTCCTCCGCGCCGAGATCGGCGTGGCGGCGCACCCGGAGCGTGTATCCGGCGCGCTCCACCCGGTTGACCGCCTGCCGTACCCCGCGCATCTCGCGGCCCTGCAGCGTGAAGCCGGCCACGTGCACGATCGCCTCGTCGCCCAGTTGCAGGACCTTCAGCCCCGCCCTGGCGTAGTGGCGCGCTCCCTCCTCGCCCGCGCCGATCGCCGCGCAGACCCAGCCGTACTCCGTGGCCTGGTCGCGCCACTTCCTGATCGCGGGTTCCCACGCCTCGGGATCGCCGATGGGGTCGCCGCCCGCCAGGCTCACCCCCGCCACGACCCGGTAGGAGACGGCGCTCTTGCCGCTCGGCGAGAAGATCGCCGCCCGGTCGCGCCGGGTGGCGAAGTAGCCGAGCGAGTCGCGTTCCCCCTCCGCCGCCAGCAGCTCGCGCAGCCGCAGCTCGTCGCCCGGCAGCAGCTCGGCCGTGGCCCGCTGCGAGCGGAACAGCACCGCGAACGCCACCAGCAGCGCGATCGCGCTCATCGCCCCGATCAGGAAGGAGACCCACGGCTGGCCGTGGCCCTGCCTGCTCGGATCCAGTTGTACGGCTCCGCCGAGCACCTTCTCCAGCACCCACAGCGCGCGCTCTCCCTGCCGCAGCGTGCCGGGAAAGGCCGAGACCAGGGCGTATCCGACGCAGAAGGAGATCGCCAGCCCGCCCGCCAGGGTGAGCAGCGCCTTGCGGAACGAGGCGCGCTGCACCTTGGCGTAGAACTCCTTGCGCGCCAGGTGCAGCACCACCAGCAGGGCGACGGTCACGGCGCCGTTGACTCCTGCCTGGAGCGCCGCCCCACGGTCGCCCGGGCCGGGGTCGATCCAGAGCAGCAGGCCGATCAGGAGGTCGAAGAAGAGCGTCACCCAGAGGAAGCCAAGCAGCAGGCGGTAGGCGGCCCGTTTGCGGCGGGCGATCGCCCCGGCGAGCAGGGCCAGGAAGACGGCGTAGGCCAGGTTGGGCTCCAGGGGGAAGACGAACGCGTCGAACCACGCGGTGACGGGGTGGAGGAGCTCACGCAGCGGGCGGAACAACGCGGTGATCGCCGAGTAGGCCGCCATGGCCGCGAGCGCCAGCGACAGCCCTCGGGGCACCCACCCCCACCGCGCCTTCATTGTCCGGATATACCCGACTACTCAGTGTTGTTAACTGCTCACAATGAGCGGCAGGCCTCGGCGATGAGCTGCGGGTTCAGGCGGGGAAGCTGGTGGCCCGCGTCGGGGACGCGCACGAGCCTGGCCCGCCACTCCGCCGCGAGAGCCTCATGGCAGGCGTTGGCGCGGCCCGCCGTGATGATCACGACCGGGATGCCGGGCCACGGGCGCGCGCGGCGGATCTCCTCCAGGTCGGCGGCCATGTCGCGGTAGGCGAGCCATTCGCCCATCGAGGCGGCCAGGAACGGGCCCGACCGGTAGACGCCGCCGCGGTCCCGGACGCCGGTGAGCAGACGGTGGACCGGAGGGCCGAGCAGGCGGGCGAGCGCCGCCGCCGACCAGGTCGAGCCCCACGCCGGAAGCCACCGGCCGAGCGCCCGGCCGGGAGCCGAGGTGCGCCGTCGAGGGCGGGGCTCGCAGCTGGGGTCGACGAGGACGAGCCCGGCCACGCGCGAGGGATGGAGCCTGGCCAGCGCCTCGGCGTGCCAGGCTCCGGCCGAATGGGCGATCACGGTGAAACGGCTGCCGTCGAAACCGGCCAGGCGTTCGGCCTCGCCGTACAGCGTGGGCGGGGCCTGCGGCGCCGGGCGGTCGAAGCGGATCACCCGGTGGTCGGCGGCCAGGTCGCCCGCGACGGCGTCCCAGTGGAACCAGGACCCCGCCACCCCGGTCACGAGCAGGACGGGCGGGCCGGATCCCTCGCTCACCACGCGCATCGGGGCCGTGTCACGGCGCGCGCCGGCGGTCGCGAGCCGGACGGCGAGGCAGAGCAGCCAGGCGGCGATCAGGACGACCTGGATCCGCTGCGTCGTCCCGATGAACGCGCCGGCCGCGACGGCGGCGAGGGTCATGATCGTGGCCGCCGCGGACGCGACGGTGATGGTCCACGCGGGAGCGCTGCGCCAGCGACGGCTGAGCAGCACCATCGAGGCCAGCACCGCGCCGGTGGCGAGCGTGCTGGTGACGGAGTGCAGGTGGTGGGAGAGGGAGTAGACGGCACGGGTGCAGGCGCAGTCGAGCGGGAAGGCGCTGTCGGCGACGGTGAAGAGGCCGAACAGCGCCAGGGCGAGCCGGCCCGGCCATTCGGCGGCCACCCTCGGCGTCAGGGCCGTGCCGAGCAGGCAGGCCAGGCCCGACAGGGCGTCGGTGAGGCGGAGCGTGCCCGACCACGGCTGGTCGCGGGCGGCCAGTTCGCTGACGTAGCCGTTCACGGCGTCGGCGCCCGGGGTGACGAACTGGAAGGGGATCCACGCGCTGTAGAGCAGCGCCGCCGCGACGAACGCGGCCGCGGCGACCACCGTCAGGCTTCGCTCCACGTAGTCATGAAATCACTGGGCGGCGCAGGTGCCGGGCGGCGGGGGAGAGCCAGACCAGGCCCAGGGCGATCACGGCCGACAGCAGCGAGCCCACGATCGTGGCCTCGGGACTCAGCTCGTACAGGAAGGTGCCGAGCGCCGGTCCCGCGATGAAGGTGGCCCCGACCGTGGCGTTGACCAGGCCCGAGACGGATCCCTGCTGGTCGGGGCCGACGACGAGGCTGGGAGCGGCGGTGAAGCCCGGGACCGCCAGCCCGAGCCCCAGCCCGAGCAGGCCGAACGCCACGGCGATGAGCCAGAGATCGTGCGCGATGTACAGGACGACGAACGAGAGCAGGGCGACGGGCGCGCCTGCCCGCATGAGGCGCAGCGCCGGCCAGCCGAGCGCCGGGACCACGGCCGCCTGGACGCCGACGAGCACGACGCCGGCGGTGACCAGGACGATGCCGACGGCGCCCGCGGTCTGCTGCGCGTCCAGGCCCAGCCGGTCGGCGACGAGGAAGCCGACGACGACCTGGATCAGGCCCAGCGACAGGTAGAGGAAGAAGCCCGTGGCCAGCAGCGGCCACATGTTCGCCTGCCACGGGCGCACCCCGGCCGGGCGCGGGCCGTCGACGCGGGGCGGCCGGGCCGGCCGTACCGTGGCCAGCACCCAGATGAGCAGCAGCGCGGACAGCACGGGCGCGACGTAGAGCGGGACCATCAGCGAGATCACCGCGAGGGCGCCGCCGCCGGCGGGGCCGACGATCAGCGACAGGCCCTGCGACGCCCCGACCAGGCCGGTGGCGCGAGTCCTGTCGGCCTCGGGGACGGTGCCGGCCACGGCGAGCGCGGCCACCGGCACCGCGGCGAGCCCGACACCGAACACCAGGCTTCGCGCCACGAGCATCAGCACGAAGGTGGTGCCCGGCTCCAGCGCGCCGTCGAGCCCGGCGGCCGACACCGCGGCGAACCCGGCCAGGCCCGCGGTGGAGAGCCCGAGTCCGATCACGAGGACCGCGCGTAACCCGATCACCCGCAGCGCGTGGCCCCACAAGGGGCTGGCGACGGTCAGCGCGGCGGCGGCGACCGTGACGACCAGGCCGAGCTGCGTCTCGGTCAGCCGCAACGCTCGGGAGAGCGGCGCCAGCACGGGGGTGAGCAGCTGCTGGGCCGAGAACAGGACAATCGCCGCGATGAGCAGCGGAGCCATGGCTTTGGTCACGGGTCTCCTCCAGATCGTTACGGGCCAACCTAGACCTGGGCGGGTTCCCGCGGGTGATCAATCGGGCAGAGCTCCACGGTCTAGACTCACGCAGGGTGGGGTTCATCTTCAACGCGGTGGCCGGCGAGATCCCGCTCGTGCAACGGGTGTGGTCGGCCCGATGCGAGGCCACGACCGGCTTCAGCTCGGTGATCAAACCCTCGTCCATGATCGCGTTCGCGTGGGGCCGCGGGCGGCTGACGGTGCACGTGAAGGGCCCGGAGACGAGCGGCACCTCGATGACGTGCCCGGAAGGCTCGGAGTTCTTCGGCGTGGAATTACGCGTCGGCGCCTACCTGCCGCTCTACCCGCCCTCCCGGCTGACCGACCTCAGGGACGCGCTGCTGCCCACGCTGCCCGGCGGCCGCATCCTGCTCGACAACCGCGACTGGGAGATGCCGACCGAGCAGAACGTCGACGTCTTCGTCGACCGGCTGGTGCGCGCCGGGCTGCTGGCCTTCGACCCGCTCGTCGACGAGATCCGGCACGGCGAACGGCCGCGCGGCATGTCGGAGCGGATCGCGCAGCTCCGTTTCCGCCGGGCCGTCGGGATCTCCCACCGCAAGCTCGCCAGCATCGAGCGGGCACGGCACGCCGCCCAGCTCCTCGTGGCGGGCAGGACGATCGCCGAGGTGGTCACCGCCGGCGGCTTCTACGACCAGTCGCAACTCGCGCGTGCCATGCGGTGGGCGACCGGTCACACGCCGGGCGAGCTGAGGTCCAGCAGCACGTTCCTGGCGTGGTGACCCGGGTTCGGTTCGATACAAGACGCAGCGATCAGCCGGATGGTTGACTCCCGGACGTGCGAAAACTGATCGAATACGACCACCTGTCGATCGACGGGCGGATGGCCGGCGACGCCTGGTGGGCCGGGCAGTCGGAGGTCGTCCCGAACGACAACCACTTCGCCTACCAGCTCGGCCTGCTGTCCTCGGCGGTCGGGCTCGTGCTCGGCCGGGTGACCTACGAGGGCTTCGCCCAGACCTGGCCGACCATGACCGGCGACGTCGCCGACAAGATCAACTCCTTGCCGAAGCACGTCGCCTCCGGCACGCTGACCGAGACCACGTGGAACGCGCAGGTGCTGCAGGGCGACCCGGTCGAGGCGGTCGCCCGGCTCAAGGAGGCCGGCGACGGCACGCTGGTGAAGTACGGCAACGGCCCGTTCAGCCGGGCCCTGGTCGAAGCCGGGCTGCTCGACGAGCTGCACCTGAGCATCTCCCCCTTCGTGGCAGGGTCGGGCGAGTCTCTGCTGGCCGGCATCGCGACGACCGCGATGGACCTGACGAAGGTGACCGAGCTCGGCAACGGCACGGTGGTGCTGACCTACCGGCTGACCCGGTAGACGACGACGGGGGAAACGACATGACGCACGGTGCGTACGCCGCGGTGAACGGCATCGACCTCTACTACGAGATCCTGGGCGCCGACCGGCCGGGGCCGCCGCTGATCATGCTGCACGGCGGCGCGTACACCTTCCACCTGAGCTTCGACGCGCTCCTGCCCGCCCTGACCGCCGAGCGCAAGGTGATCGGCATCGAGCTGCAGGGGCACGGGCACACCGCCGGAGGCGACCGGCCGTTCTCCATCAGGCAGTGCGCCGACGACGTGATCGCGCTGCTCGACCACCTCGGCGTCGAGGAGGCCGACTGGTTCGGCTACAGCCTGGGCGGGCTGACGGCCACCGAGGTGGCCGTCTCCACCCCGGACCGGGTCCGCCGGGTCGTGCTGGCGGCCTCCCACTTCCGGGCGACCCGCTCCGAGGCGTACCACCGCGAGATCACCGACATGGACCTGAGTTCGCCCCGGATGCCGACCGAGGCGGACGCGGCGGCGATGCAGCGTGCCTACGAGGAGGTCGCGCCCGACCCCGAGGACTTCTACCCGTTCGTGCAGAAGATCGAGACGGTGGTCCACGACTTCGAAGGCTGGACCGACGAGCAGCTGGCCCGGATGACCATGCCGGTCCTGATCATCGTCGGCGACACCGACTTCGTCCGGCTGGAGCACGTCGTCGAGGTGAAGCAGCTGCTGCCGGACGCGCGACTGGCGATCCTGCCGGACACCAAGCACCTGCAGGTCATCCGTCCGGACCTGGTGCTGCCGATGGTGACCGCGTTCCTGGGCGAGTGATCAGGGGAGCGCCCTACGTCGACCTGGAGTCGGCGATGCCGGTCGACAGCGCCACGTGCCGCCACTCGTCGAGTTCCCGCTGCACCAGCCCCAGCTTGGCCTGCACGCGCTCGACCGCGTCGGCGCCCAGCTGCAGCCGCAGCGGGGGCTCGGCGACCTCCGTGAGGTCCACGATCGCCCTGGCCGCCTTCGCCGGATCCCCGGGCTGGCGGCCGTCGTGCCGGGCCAGGGCCTCGCGCACCGGCCCGGCCCCGGCGACGTAGTCCGCGATGGACGCCGGTTCGGTCCTCATGCTCGACTCGTTGAGGAAATCGGTGCGAAACCCGCCGGGCTCGACGATCGTGACGCGGACGCCGAGCGGCGCCAGCTCGCCGTGAAGCGCCTCGGAGATGCCCTCCAGCGCGAACTTCGACGCCCCGTACAGGCCCACCCCCGGCGCGGTGGCGAAGCCGCCCACGGAGCCGATGTTCACCACGTGCCCGGATCGCCGCTCGCGTAGCACCGGCAGGGTGGCGCGCAAGGTGTTCAGGGCGCCGAACACGTTGACGTCGAACAGAGCCCGGGCGGCCTCGTCGGACACCTCCTCGACGGCGCCCACGACACCGTAACCGGCGTTGTTGACCACGACGTCGATCCGCCCGAACCGGTCCAGCCCCGCCCGCACCGCGGCCGCCAGCCGCCCCGGATCGGTCACGTCCGCGCTCACGGCCAGCAACCCGGCGGGCTCGTCCGGGTGCGCGCGAAGCACCGCCGACGCGTCCCTGGCCGTGGCGACGACGCTGTGGCCACGGTCCAGGGCCTCGCGGGTGATCTCCGCGCCCAGCCCGCGCGACGCGCCGGTGACGAACCAGACGTTCATGTTCTTCCCTCTTCAGGCATCCGATGGTGGACCAGGCAGACGGTAGAACCTAGAGCCGGGTCTAGATCAAGCCCGCTCGGCCCGGATCTTGACGCCCTCATCAACTCCATGTACGAACGCACTTGTCGCCACTTATGTGGCAACGGGGAGATTTTCGTCCAACGGGGAGATTTCATGTCATCAGCTCGGAGGGTGTCCTTACGCATGGGCGCCATCTGCGCAGTCGCGGCCCTGCTCTTACCCCTGGTGACCGCCACCGCCACCGCCAGCGCCGACCCCGACTCACCGCCGGAGGGTCACTTAACGCTCCACCCCATCATCGAACCCCTCACCGCCCCCCGATCCCGCCAGGCGGCGATCGAGCGCGACAGCGAAACCTACGTCGCCCCGCTCGCCGCGTCCGGCCCGAGGAAGCCTCCGGCCTCACCCAACGAGGGCGAGCTGGACCCGTGCTGGATGAGCGAGGGCGGAGGCTCGGTCCAGGGACGCGTCTACAACCGGTTCCTCTGGTGCCAGCGCAACCGCATCGGCGCAGAGGTCAGGGACGAGGACGGCGACGTCGAGGGACACGCCAGCTTCGTGATGCGGGCCGTCGCCTACGGCCGTGACGACGGCGACCGGAGCGTGCGCGTCTTCATGCGCGCCGAGAAGGGCACGATGCACTACGAGAACGGCGAGTGGCCGTTCCCCAACCCGATGCCCTCCGCGATCTTCCACATCTGGGTCGACTGCGTCACCTGGCTCGGGGGCTGCTCGGCCGGCGGCGCGACCGTCGGCGGCACCTTCCGCGACTGGGAGAACGACGACAGCTGGCACTACTGGACCGTCAGCTCCAGCGAGAACGGCGGCAGCGGGCCCGACCTGGTCCGTCGCCATGACTGGCAGTTCAAGATCCGGGCCTTCTCGCACAGCAAGCCCGACGTCGGCCCGATGTCCATGCCCCCGCACAAGATCCGCTGCGACTCCGCGACGGTGGGCTTCCCCAAGTCGCGCTCCAAGGCGTGCATCATGGACGACGTCATCCCGCACATGCAGTATTCGCTGCGCAACCCGAAGGTCCTCGAGGTCGCCCAGCACATCCAGTGCGCGCAGGATCCCGGCTGCCTGACCTGGCCGCTCAAGCAGGGCAAGCAGATCCCGGGCAAGTTCACCGGCGACCGGGACGATCCGGCGCTGCACCGCATCATGGAGAACCAGACGCAGTACGGCAAGAACAGCTACCAGAAGACCCAGGCCTGCAACCAGGGCACGCCGTACTTCGCCGACGGCCTGCCGCCGCACAAGTACGACAAGACCACACAGCAGTGCGACGAGTACCCCTTCGCCTCCAGCAAGGAGGGTGCGGGCGTCGGGGACTGGAACTTCTCCGTCCTGGGCGTCAACGGCCGCCAGAACAGCTGCGCGGGCAACGCGCTGGGCCGCTACTACAAGGACGACCGGATCCTCGTCTGGCGCGAGGAGGTGCCGGAGGAGGCGCAGGACCCCTACTACGTGCACATCCACGACAGGGACGAGAACGCCTCCGACGAGTACTGCACCAACCAGGACGACGAGGGCGGCACCCCCAACCAGCCGCCCACGGTCAACGCGGGTCCCGACGTGACCGGTGACGAGGGTTTCCTGGTGCCCCTGTACGGCAGCGCCAGCGACCCCGAGGGCGAGGTCGGCGTGCACTGGACCTACGCGCCCGGCCCCGGCACCGACGCGGGCGCCTCGTGCTTCTTCACCCGCCCGCACTCGGCGAACACCGAGATCCAGTGCAACGACGACGGCACGTTCACGGTCACCCTGACCGCGAGCGACGGCGTCAACGCCTCGGTGAGCGACAGCGCCACCGTCACCCTGCGCAACGTCCCGCCCCGCATCCGGCGGCTGATGCCGCAACTGGCCACCTCTGAGGCCGCCGACGTGCCCGGCATCGTCAAGCCGCAGCCCTGGCAGGTGTTCAAGGCCGGCGAACCGGTCACGTTCGAGGGCAGGTTCACCGAACCGGCCCAGAACGACACCCACGAGTGCACGGTGGACTGGGACGACGGCACGGTCGAGACCTTCGCCTCCTCCGGCAGGGCCTGCAAGCGCACCCACACCTTCGCCCACCCGGGCATGTACACGATCAAGCCCAGGGTGGCCGACGACGACACCGGCGCCGACACGGACACGGTCATGGTCATCGTCTACGACCCCGACGCCGGATCCGCCACGGCGGGAGGCTTCATCGACTCGCCCGCCGGGGCCCTGACCGCAGACCCCGCCGCGACGGGCAAGGCCCACTTCACCTTCAACCCGAAGTATCACAAACAGGACGACGGCCCGGCTCCCAGCGGTGGCAAGGTCGCCTTCCGCCTCGACGGGTCCGGCTTCAGCCTCACCTCGCGCACCCTGGAATGGCTGGTCGTGACCCCCGACGGGAAGGTCGCGGTCAAGGGCGTCACCGAGACGGGCACCCGCTTCGTCGCCTACGGCTACGACGACCCGGATAGATTCAGAATCGTCGCCTGGACCGGCGACCCGATCCCCGGCCAGGCGGTCGTCTACGACAACCGTCCCGGCGTCGACTACGACCTCGACCTGACCGAGCCGCAGGACACCGCCGGGGGCTCGATCACCATCCACCACTGAGAACGGGAGACAGGCCGATGACACGACGGATGGTTCGCCTGGAGATGGACGTCCTCGTCGTCAACGGCCTGATCTCGCTCCTCGACGACGGCGGCGTCCAGGTCGTCCCCGACCTGGACGACCGCCGTCAGTGGCTGTTCACCGGCGACAACGCGGTGATCGTCGCCAGCGCCGGGCACACCGACCACTACGCTGCCCTCACCCTGGAGGTCTGGCCGTCCGCCCCGCCCGCCCCGCCCGCAGACCGCGCCTGGGAGGTCGTCGAGGAGCGGGTGGTACGGCTGAGCAGCGGCGACCTCGAGGTCCACCCCCTTGTCACGCCTCCCGGCACCCAGATCCTCCGCGTCGGCCCCCGGGGCGCCTACCACCTGCGCGCCCACGCCTGTGGCCGCGCCGAGATCGCCGCGCTCACCCCCGACCCCGACATCCACGCGTTGCGCGGGACGGAGCGCCTCCTGCTGCAGTTCTGGCCCTCCCGGCACCAGCCCTCCTGAGCGGGGCGTCGTCAGAGGCCGTCGTTCGCGTGCCAGTGGTTCTGCCAGCGGGGATCGATCACCTCGGCGGACGACTGGTAGCGGATGTCGGTCGACAGCCGGTACAGGCCCTGGGGATCGACGTTGTCCAGTGACGCGTGAATGATGTGCGCGCCGTGCACCATCATGTCGCCGGCCTCGAAGTCGGCGACGAGCCAGCGGGTGTCGTACTCCTCGGCCAGCGCCGGCAGGTCGGCGGTGATCGAGGCGGCCGGGTGGCGGAGCGTGCCCGCCGCCTCCTCGGCGCGGACGCGGTGGTGGCTGCCCTCCAGGTAGATCAGCGGGCCGCGCTCCAGCGGGCAGTCGCCGAGCGGGATCCAGGACGACAGCACCTTGTCGGTGCCCTGACGCAGGTAGACGAGGTCGTAGTGGGCCTGCGTGGCGGTGCCGATGCCCGATTCGCCCGGCCCGATGTGCCTGATCAGCTTCCTGCGGTGCAGGTGGAGGTCGTCGCCGCCCAGGAGCCACCGGTAGAACGCGACGATGCGCGGGTGGCGGCACAGCGCCTCGTATTCGGGGCCCGGCACGATCTCGCGGAACAACACCCGGCGCATCGCCTCGAGGTCGCGCCTGCCGTACGCGGCCTTGCCCGCCTGGGGGTCGGTGCCCGGCTCCAGGATGCCGGTCCCGGCCAGCGCGGTGAAGTAGTGGCGGCGGAACGCCAGGATCGTCTCGCGATCGAGGAAGCCGGGCAGGAAGAGGTAGCCGTCGCGGGCCAGGCGGTGCCGCAGGGCGGCACGGTCGTGGCGTTCGGTCTGCGGGACGGGTTCGAGCCTTCCGAGGCGCCGCGGGCCGGGGTCGAGCCGGTGGCCGTTGGAGGTGAGGACATCTGTCGACGCCGGACCGGTTTCCGTGAGGGTCATGAACCCATGGTCAGGGGCGCTGCCAGCGATGGGGTATACACGGATTCCGGAGTCGTTTGGAGTTTTGTCGGGAGCATCGGATGGCCGAGTCGGTCGCTCACTACCGGACCCCGCCCGAGGGAGTGCGCGCGCTCGGGCTGGCCCTCACCGGGGCCGGGACGATCCGGGCGCAGAACCGGTCGCTGGTACGGCGGACGCTGACCGGCTACGCGGGTGTCCTGGTGACCTCGGGGACGGGACTGCTGGTGCTGCACGATCGACACGGGCGCCACCGGATCGAGGCGGGGATGTTCTTCTGGGTGCCGCCGGGAGTCCAGCACACCTACGGTCCTTCCGAGGGCACCTGGGACGAGTTCTGGGTGCTGTTCGAGGGCCCGAGCACCGGGAGCTACGAGGAACTCGGCTATCTCGGCGGGGGAGCGGTGGCGCTCGTGCCGTCCGATCCGGCCGCCGTCGTCACGGCGATGGCGGCCCAGGTCGAGGGCGCCGGAGGGGCGGCGTCGCTGCAGGACCACATCGCGCTCGGGGCGGGACTGCACGCGCTGATCCACGCGGTCGGTCCGGGATGCGGTCCGGCGGCGGACCGGAGCGCCGCCTCCTCCCTGGGCCGCCGGGCGATCGCGGCGCTCACGGCCGACCTGGAGCGTCCGGTCAGGATCGGCGAGGTGGCGCGCGAACTGGCCGTCTCGCGCGACACCCTGATCGAGGCGGTGCGCGGCGTCACGGGTGAGACCCCGATCGGCTATCTGACCCGTTATCGCCTGGACCGCGCGAAGGTGATGCTGGCCGACACTGACCTGCCCGTCGGCGGCATCGCCCGCCGGGTCGGCTACGCCGATCCCGCCTACTTCACCCGCGTGTTCACGCAGCGGGTGGGCATGGCCCCGACGGCCTTCCGCGAGCAGGTCTCGCGGGACAGGAACGACCGGGGTCAGTAGCCCAGGGCGGCGCCGTCGCCGCGCGGGTCGGCGCCGGCCTCGTAGCAGCCCTCGGCGCTGTTGACCCTGATGGCCTGGGAATGGCCCATGTTGTCGTTCCAGCCGGTCACCATGTGAACGGGTTGTCCGCGGCGCTTCAGCTCCCTGGCCACCTCGTCGGAGATGCGCCCTTCGAGCGACATGTTCCGCGACGGCGTGCCCCACGTGCGGCCCATCAGCCAGCGGGGTGCCTCGATCGCCTGCTGCACGTCGTAGCCGAAGTCGACCATGCGCGTCACCATCGCCGCCTGCGACTGCGGCTGGCCCTCGCCGCCCATCGAGCCGAAGGCCAGGTACGGCTTGCCGTCCTTCATGAGCAGGGCGGGCACCAGGGTATGGAAGGTGCGCTTGCCCGGCTGCAGATGGTTGGGGTGGTTCTCGTCGAGCGCGAAGAAGGCGCCGCGGTTCTGCAGGATGATCCCGGTGTCGCCGCCGATCACGGCGCTGCCGAAGTCGTGGTAGATCGACTGGATCAGCGAGACGACCATGCCGTCGCCGTCGGCGGCGTTGAAGTAGCAGGTGTCACCGTCCGGCACCCGGCGCTCGTGCGGCCGCGGGTATGGGATGCCAGCCGGCACCGCGCCCATCTCCAGCGCCCGCCCCGGATCGATCAGGCGGCGGCGCTCGTCGGCGTACTCCTTGCTGATCAGCCGGTCCACCGGGAGCTCCACGAACCGCGGATCGGTCAGCCACTCGTCCCGGTCGGCGAAGGCGACCTTCACCACCTCCGCCATGTGGTGGTAGTAGTCGGCGGTCCCCTCGCCCCAGGCGCGGACGTCGTAGCCGTCGAGCAGGTTGAAGATCTGGAGCGCGGAGAAACCCTGCGTGCTCGGCGGCAGCTCGTACACGTCGTAGCCGCGGTAGGTGGCCGAGAGCGGCCGCACCCACTCCGCCTGGTAGCCGGCGAAGTCCCCGTCCGTCAGCGGGGAGCCCTGCGGCCGCAGCCCCGCGCAGATGTGCTCGGCGGTTTCGCCCTCGTAGAAACCCGCGCGCGGCCCCAGGTCGGCCAGGCGCTCGAACGAGCGGGCGAGGTCGGCCTGCACCAGCCGTTCACCGTCGCGAAGGCAGCGCCCGCCGGGCAGATAGACGGCCGCCGTCTTCGGATGGCGGGCGAGGATCGGCTCGTCCTGCACCAGCCAGTCGGCCAGCGACCGGCCGACCGGCATGCCGTCCCTGGCGTAACCGATGGCGGCCCGGAACAACGAGTGCCACGGCAGCCTGCCGAAACGTTCGTGCGCCAGGCGCCAGCCGTCCACGGCGCCCGGGACGGTCAGCGCGCTGAGGGCGCCGCGCGAGGGGATCTCGCCGTCGACGCTGCGCGGACGGTAGTAGTCGAGCGTCGCGCCGCGGGCGGCCGGACCGCTCGCGTCGATCGCGTGCACGCCTCCCGTCGCCGGTTCCGCGATGAGCCAGAAGCCGTCCCCGCCCAGGCCCGCCATGTGCGGGTAGACGACGCACAGCACGGCGTTGGCCGCGATGGCGGCGTCGACGGCGCTGCCCCCGCGCTGCAAGGCCTCGAGGC
Source organism: Nonomuraea sp. NPDC050663 (assembly GCF_044456985.1). Lineage (NCBI taxonomy): Bacteria > Bacillati > Actinomycetota > Actinomycetes > Streptosporangiales > Streptosporangiaceae > Nonomuraea > Nonomuraea sp. NPDC050663. The sequence goes on along the minus strand of NZ_JBITGL010000016.1, from coordinate 75,776 downwards.
CGGCGGCGCTGGCCAGGTGGTGCGGCGTCGAGACCACGCCGTTGGGCGCGTAGGTGGGTGGGCGTCCCGTGCGTGGGCCGTTGGGATGACTCATCGTCGTCTCCTGAGATGCCTACGACACTCGGTCGTCGAATTCCATGCCCATGTCTCTGGGCTTGTCGGCGGAGTGGTCCATGTAGCGCGTCCAGATCGGCAGCACTCCGCCCAGGAGCAGGGCGACCATGCCCGCCCACCACACCGGCGCGCTGCCCTGGGTCGTGCCCACGCTGATGATGGGAAAGGCGAGCAGCAGCAGGACGAACGCGATGGTCTCGATCTTGAGCTTCTTGTCCATGGTTGCCTCCTCAGCCCACAAGAATCAGGGCGATCGTCGCCAGGCCGGTGAGCACCGCGACGACGGCGGTCCACGGGATGGTCATCCGCAGCACCGAGCCCTCCTGGCCCTTGATGCCGGCGATGCTGGTACCGAGCACGATGTTGGCCGGGGCGATCGCGTTGCCGTACGCACTGCCCGCGGCCTGCGCCGCGATGATCGTCTCGGGTCTCAGGCCGTGCAGTTGCGCCACGTCGCTCTGCACCCCCGCGAACAGGACGTTCGACGCGGTGCTGCTCGACGTCATGAACGCTCCCAGCGCGCCGATCACGCTGGCGCACGCGGCGTAGACCATCGGCGGCGACACGTCGGCGATGCCGTGCGCGATCGTCAGGGACTGACCCGTGTGGTCGAGGATGCGGCTGGTCACCAGGAACGCGATGACCGGCGCCGAGGCGGGCACCGCGTCGACGAGCAGGGCCGAGGAGATCCGCTCCCTCTGCTGACGCTGCCCCCAGGCCCGGTAGTAGCCGCCCGCCCGGTAGACGATCCACACGATGACGGTGGTGACCATCAGCATCGTTCCCGGATGCGTGAGCACCGTGATCGGGGCGTACTGGTCGACGGCGGCGTTCTCGACGCCGTAGCCGGTGCTGACCTCCGGGAACGGCAGGCCGATCCGCCACCCGGTCAGCAGGTCGTTGATCGGCGAGATGAGCAGCGCGCTCAGAGTCACGATCGGGAGCACGATGTACGGCAGGAAGGACATCTGCAGGCTCATGACCGGCGCCTGCTCCTCCTCCTTCTTCACCGCCGGGCGCTCCTCCATGGCCGGGCGCTCGTCCACCCCCGTGACCGCCTCGCTGTACCGCCGCCAGCGCGACAACGGGTAGAGCGACACCAGCGCGACGGCGGCGGCCAGGAAGGTCGACAGCTCCGGGCTGAACAGCGCGGCCAGCATCTGCCCGACGCCCAGGATGGTGCCCAGGATCAGGATCAGGGGCCACGCGTGGCGCACCGCCGCCCAGCGGCCGTACAACCACACCACCATGAACCCGCCCAGATAGGTGGGGATGAGGATCAGCAGCCCGGCCTCGAAGGCCGCCCGCGTCAGATCCTCCAGGTCGGCGACCTGGATGGTGGCCAGCCAGCCGACGCCCAGCGTGCCGAAGAACCGGGCCCAGGCATGCGCGAGTACGGCCATGGCCACCGCGTGGACCGGCCTGACGCCGATCGCGATGAGCAGCGGCACGACCACCGCGACGGGAGCGCCGAAGCCGGCGATGCCCTGAAGGAAGGAGGCGAAGACCCAGACCAGCGCGAGAATGAAGAACAGCTCGTTGCTGCCGAATTTCGAGATGCCGCGCCGCAGCGCGTCATAGGCGCCCGCCTGCTTGGTGACCTGATAGAGCAGCAGCGCCGGCCAGATCACGTACAGAATGAAAATGGCGTCCCAGACGCCCTTGCCGCTGGCGACCGCCAGCGTGTCCCACGGCGTCTCGAAGGCGAGCAGCGCGACGATCGCCGCCACGAACATCGCGATCGGCGCCGCCTCGGGTGCTCGCCAGCGCAGAGGCACCAGGAACACCAGCAGCGCGACGATCGGCAGCACCGCCAGCGTCCAGTGTAGAACGTCGACCGGAACCTGCATGGCAAGCGCGCTCGAAGTCATGTACACGCCCCCGTGATTACGTGATCCGCGCGATCCGCACCGTCGAAGGCGGAACAGCCGGGCGATCAACCCATGCCCCGACCGTCACATGACCAAGCCGCCGGTCAGATCAAGTTCCGGGCGGCATTCGGCAAGCCGGGGCAATCTCGTGAAAAAGGGGGCCGGGCGCGGAACGGGGAGATCAGTAGGGAACCTTGACCGAGGTGACTATGCTCCACGGGCCGCAGTCGGAGCTGAACGTGCCGCGGTCGCAGCCCTGCACGATGAACGCCGCCCTGACGAGTCCCCCGTGCCCGTTGGACGTCATGCAGACGCCGTCCTGGCACGTCGGGTCCACCGAGTACGCGCCGCTCCACGGCGTCAGCCGGCCGACCTTCACCTGGGTCGCCTTGCCGCCGTTGACGCTCCAGCGCACGTTGAAGAAGTCCCAGTCGCGCCCGAGACCGCTCCAGCGGAAGACGGCCTTGCCGTTCGCGTAGTAGGCGCGGACCAGGGTGCCGCCGCCGAGGTTGGGCGACCACACGATCTTGCCGTTGCGGAACTGCTGGTAGGAGCCCTGCTGGCCGGCGTAGCCGTACTCCTTGGTGGTCGGGCAGCCGTAGACGCTGCGCTCGCCGCCGTTGGAGCGCCACAGGTCGCCGACGAGACTGCCGGCGGGCGCCTCGAGGGAGGGGTCGCAGACCGACGCACTGGCCGGGAGAGCGCTGATCGCGATGGCCGTCGCGGCGGTGCCCAGAGCGGTGGCGAGTCCGAGGAGAGCGCGGGCGGAGAGCGGCATCGGAGTGGTCCTTTCGGGGGATGCGGTTGGTGCTCTATGTGTAAGCCCGGCTGCTTTCACGGCGGCGACAGGGAGTTGCGAAGCGCTTGCAGCGCGCTATTCACGATGCCGGTCGCGCTCGACGTGCCTCCACATCGCGAAGGAGACGGCGGCGGCCACGGCCATGGCGGCCGTCATCCTGAAGAACTGGCCCCACTGGTCGAGCTCGGCGGTGACCACGGCGATCACCACCCACATCCCGAACATGGCGGAGAACAGGACGGTCCAGGTGCGCGGGCGGGAGTTGAGCAGTTCCGCGCCGTCCAGCGACGGGATCGGCAGCAGCGCGAACAGCGCGGTCTCCAGGATGACCACGGTGATCGTCTTGCAGAACAGGCTGTCCGTCCCGGCCGTCCACCAGATGGCCGCCGACGCCGCGGCGGCCGCCAGCGTGGCGGACGCGCCCCACGCGATGCCCTCGGCCCGCCGGTAGCGGGCCGACAACGGCGTACGGTCACCGAGCGTGAAGACGCCGACGAGGCCGTAGAAATAGCCCGGGTTGAGCTGGAGGACGGCCGACACGATGGCCGCCACCGCCGCGAAGACCAGTCCGGAAGGGACGAACGCGAAGCCGCCCAGCGTGGCGCGCCGTACCTCTCGCCAGTGGGCCGTCAGTGCGTAGGTCACCAGGGCGATCGCGGTGCCCGGCACGAAGGCCAGGAGCAGGATGCCGATCGTGTCCCATCGGGGCCGGTGATCGGCCCACGCGTCGGAGGACGCCACGGTCTGGAGGCTCGCCGCGACGACGCAGACGACGAGGAAGGCGAGCCACGGCCGCTCGGGGATGCGCACCCTGCCGCGGTGGTGGCTCAGGGCTTCCAGAGCCCTGTTGAACGGGTCCGCCGGAGCCGACAGCGACGGGAAGCGGCGACTGCCGTCGCGTCGGGGCAGCAGCCGGTCGCCGAGCGCCAGCGCGCGGGCGGACAGGAACCCCACGGTGACCAGGACCGTCATCAGCAGTGCGGCCACCGGGATCGACAGGTCTGCCAGCCAGGTCCAGGCGCTTGAGGCGGCCGCGGAAGGCGGGGTGACGGTCAGCGTGGCCGTCGCGCTGTCGTCGGCGGACGCCAGCACGACGGAGGTCTGGCCGAGTGACATCCTGTTCGCGCAGGTCACGCGCACGGGGTACCGCCCGGCTTCGGTGTTCTTGGGGACGGTGAAGCGCAGCCCGCCACGGAGTTCGACCCGCTTGCGGTCGAAGGTCGCGGTGAAGGCGCACCGGCCGGCGAAACCGGACGGCACGATCCTGACCCGCCCGCCGGGGGGGACGCTGCCCGGTCGGAGCGTGATCGACGGACGCGGAGACGGGCCGCTGGGGGCGACGACGGTCAGCACGCCGGAGGCGACGGCGTCGCCGCACCGGATGGTGACGTCGTGCCGCGCCCGCCCGGCGTCGGCCGGGACCTCGAAGGAGGCCCTGAGCGGCTCGCCGGGGACGACCTTCCGCAGGGTGAGCGCCGTGGCGCCGAGAAGGAGCTCGGGCGTCGCGCAGCCGCCCGGCAGGTTCGACGCGGCGAGCCGTACCGTCTGCGACGGTGTGGCGCGGGAAGGGACGAGCTCAAGCACCGGCTCGGGAATGGCCGCTGCCTCCACCGTCGCCGTCGCATGGAAGCCGACCGTGGCGTCGTCCGACAGTCCCGGCCCGCACTCCAGCAACACCTTGTGCGCCCCCGGCTCGGCGCCCGCCGGGACCGTGAAGGGGACCTCGGACAGGCGGGCCTCGCCGAGCTCGCCGCGCATCACCTCGCGGCCGTCCCAGGTGATCCGGTAGGTGTCGTAGGGGTCGCACCTCTCCTCCGCCGTGACGAAGACCGCTGATTCGCCGGGTCGTGCCGGGTCCGGGCTCACCCGGTCGTCCGGCGACGCCCCTCCGAGCAGGAGCCCCATGGTTGCCAGAGCCAGCCACATCGAGCCAGGCTCCCGCGAGGGCGGGCGGGCTTCTGCGTCACGCGACGCACTCGGGCTAGTCTGTTTGCGTGACGTCCCTCCCTCCGTCAGGGTTTCTCGGGCACCTCGCGCCACCCGACCGGCGGGCGCTGCTCGGCGAAGGAGCGGAGGCGAGCTTCCCTCCCCGCGCGACCCTCTGCTTCCAGGGCGAACCCGGCACCAGCGTCATGCTGATCCTCTCGGGAGCCGCGAAAGCCGGCAGGACACTCGCCGACGGCACGCCTACCGTGATGGGGCTGTGCGGCCCCGGCGACATCGTGGGAGAGATCTCGGCGGTCGCCGGCGAGGACAGCCCGCGGCTGGCGACGGTCACCGCCGTGAGCGACGTCACCTGCCGCGTGCTGGCCGCCAGCTGCTTCAGGCGCGTGCTCGACGCACGCCCGAGGATCTACCAGGCGCTGGTCGCCGTCGCCCATGACCGCCTGCGAAGATCGGCCGACAAGGAAGCGCTGCAAGCAGCCCACTCCGTGAAGTGCCGGACGGCGAGGATGCTGCGCGAACTGGCCGTCCGTCACGGCAGGGAGCAGCCCCAGGGCGTGCTGATCGCGCTGTCGTTGACCCAGCTCGACCTGGCGCTGCTGATCGGAGCTTCACGCGAGTCGGTGGTCAGGGCGCTGGCCGGGCTCCGTGTCGGCGGGATCATCACGACCCGGCGCCGCCAGATCGTCATCCGCGACCTCGGCGGCCTGACCCGGGCGAGCGAGTGCCGCTGAGCGTCAAGGACGTATTGAGTATCGATCCGCTCCATTGAGGTGGAGTGGGAGTAGATCTATCGATCAGAGATGGATAACGTTACCCATCTGGCCCGGCGAAAGGAGATCCATGGTCGCGCGAGGCGGACGGCGGAGGGTGACGATCGCCGATGTGGCCGGCCGTGCGCAGGTCTCCACGACGGCCGTCTCCAAGGTGCTGCGTGACGCCTACGGCGTGAGCCCCGCCATGAAGGAACGGGTGAAGGCGGCCATCGAGGAGCTCGGCTACCGGCCCCATGCCGCGGCCCGCGCCATGCGGGGCCGTACCTTCACCATGGGCGTGATGCTGCCGCACCTGCGCAACCCGTTCTTCGCCGACATCGTCGACGGGCTGACCGGCCAGCTGTCCGACACCGGCTACCAGGCGATCCTGGTGCAGGGGGGCTCCACCCAGAAGGCCGAGAAGGCGGCCATGGACGCGCTCGTCGACCGGCAGGTCGACGGCATGCTCCTGGTCGCGCCGCTGCTGGCGCGTCCCAGGCTGGAGGAGGTGGCCAGGCAGGTGCCCGTCGTCGTCCTCGGCAGGCACGAACGTTCGGCGCACTTCGACGCGGTCTTCGACGACGACGAGACGGGGGCCGAGCTCGTCGTCAACCATCTGATCGAGCTCGGGCACCGCCGCATCGCGCACATCACCCACCAGGACAACAGCACCGCCCGGCCGGGCGACCTGCTCCACGTGATCCGCGCCGAGACCTACCGGAGGGTCATGCGCGAGCACGGCCTCGAGGACGAGATCGCCGTGGCGACGACCTACTACAGCGAGGAGGGCGGCTACGACGGCGCCCGGGAACTGCTGTGCCGTCCGTCCCGGCCCACCGCCATCTTCGCCGGGGCCGACCAGGCCGCCTTCGGCGTGCTCGCCGCCGCCCACGACGCGGGCCTTTCGGTGCCCGGCGACCTGTCCGTGGCCGGCTACGACAACACCAAGCTGGCGGCGCTGCCGAACATCTCGCTGACCAGCATCGACCAGCCCGGCGTGGTCATGGGAGGTACGGCGGGGCGGCTGCTGCGCGAGCGCATCGAGGGCAGGACCACCGCGGTGCGCTTCTCCGTGGCCCCCAGCCTCGTCGTCAGGCGCTCCACCGCGCCGCCTACTGCAGACGCTCCTCCAGGCGGACGGTGACGGTGTCGCCGGGGCCCTTCCCGAGGAGTTCGCGCACGTCGGCCTTGACCGGCAGCTTGTGCGTGCCGTCCCCCAGCGCCATGAAGGAGCTGCGGAACGGGTGCCCGTCGATCGTCCCCCGGATCTTCACCAGCCCGCGGGTGCCGAAGTACTCGGCCGACCCGGGCATCACCACGTAGGTCCAGCCGCCCTTGCTCGGGCTCTTCTGCAGTGTCGCGGTGAACTCTTTGTGCAGCGCGGTCATGACGCTCTCCCGTCGATGGTGCGGTCTCTCACTTAGCTAGACCATCAGACGGGCCGGAACTCATCGCTCGCGGGCCTCCAGCCAGGCGAGGATGGCGCTGACGAAACCGTCGATGCGCGACACGGGCCTGCCGCCGAACACCGCGTGGAGGTGCTCGACCCCGACCGCGTCGTTCCACGCCAGGGCGCGCCGGAAGGTGTGCTCGTCGGTGGCGCCGCGCAGGACGTCCCAGCCGTGCCAGGTCGCGACGAGCGCGCCGTCGATCGCCGGGTCGGACAGGATCGCCATGTCCCAGTCGAGGACGCCGATCAGCTTGCCGTCCTTGCCGAAGTGCACGTTGCTGCCGCCGAGGTCGCCGTGGACGAGCCTGGCCGGGACCTCCTCGAGCGCCAGCATCGTGTCCAGGCCGCGCCGTACGTCGTCGCGCCACCGTTCGGGCAGGCGCGGGACGACCTGCTCGCCCAGGATGTCGGCCCATCCGACCCCGCCGGCGTACGGCAGGGGCGTGTGGAGAAGGTCCTGCAGCGCGGGCGTGATCGCGGCCTCGCGCAGCGCCTCGAAGAGCGGGGCGAACGCCGCCGGATCCCCGGCGCCCTCGGGCAGCCCCTCGCCGTCGACCCACGAGACCGCGAAGGCCACGCGCTCCCCGAACGTGGTCATCCCGGTCAGCGGCTCCGGCACGGCGAAGGGCAGCCCGGCCGCCGCGACGGCCCGGTGGATCTCGATCCGGCGCGGCATCTCGTCGACGTCGCCGGGACGCCTGCCGATGCGCACCGCGGCGACGCCGGGGAACAGCACCACGTGGTGCAGGTTCCCATGCTCGGCCAGGCGGGCGGTGTTCAGCGGGGCGCCCGGGACGAGAGCTTCGGCGATTTCCAGCAGGTCGGCGGGTACGGGTGCAGGCATCCCGCCATTGTGCCGGACGATCACCCGAGGGATGACGGACGATGAATCGCCGGCGCATCGCGGATGTATCAACCTCGCCGGAGATGCTCGGGTCTGTCAGCACAGCGGCACTCCCAAGGAGCACGACATGACCACCCAGAACGTCCACACCCTGCCCGCCAAGGCCCGGACCACGATCTTCAGTCTCAACGGCGTCCTGTGGGTCCTGCAGGTGTTGTGGGGCTTCTTCTTCGCCGGCAGCGGCTTCGGCAAGGTCCTGCTGGCCGACGCCGCCCTCTACGAGGCCGCGCCGCGGGCGGTGGCCTGGTACGCGGCGGTGCCGCAGCCCCTGATCGTCTTCATCGGGGTCGTCGAGGTGCTCGGCGGCATCGGCCTGATCCTGCCCGCGCTCACCCGCGTCAGGCCGGCGCTCACCCCGCTGGCCGCGGCCGGCCTGGCCCTGACGATGGTCCTCGCGGCGGGCTTCCACCTCCTGCGCGGCGAGTTCGCCCTGGTGCCCGCCAACGTCGTCCTGGGAGTCGTCTCCGGGTTCGTCGCGGTCGGGCGCTGGAACCTGCGGCCCGTCGCCGCGGCGCCGCTCACCACCCCTCGCCTGCTCAAGGCGCTGGCCGTCGTCGCCGTCATCGTCCTGCTGACGTTCGCGCCGACCTGGTACACGATGACGCACGCCCAGTTCTGAGCGCTCAACCCATTGACCCTGTCGGAAATATAGGGATGCTGGGAAGATGGCTCTCTGGACCCCCGACCCCACCTTCTACCCCTCCCCGCGCGACGCCGCCCAGGCACCCGCGGAGAAGCTGGCCTACGTCGCCGCCTTCGACCGGCAGGCCGAGAAACCCGACGCGATAGCCGTCCTGGACACCGACCCCGAATCGGAAACCTACGGCACCGTCGTCGGCTGGACCGACCTGCCGGGCCTGGGCGACGAGCTGCACCACTTCGGATGGAACGCCTGCAGCAGCGCGTTGTGCCCGTCCGCGCCGCACCCGCACGTCGAGCGGCGCTACCTGATCGTGCCGGGGCTGCGCAGCTCGCGCATCCACGTGTTCGACACCAAGGACACCGGCGCCGGCGTCAGCCCGAAGCTGGTGAAGGTGATCGAGGCCGAGGAGCTGGCCGAACGGGCGGGCTACTCCCGGCCGCACACGGTGCACTGCGGTCCTGACGGGATCTACGTCTCGGCCCTGGGCGGGGCCGACGGCGACGACGGTCCAGGCGGCCTGGCCGTACTGGACCACGTGAACTTCGAGGTGCGCGGCGCCTGGGAGGCCGACCGGGGCCCGCAGCACCTGGCCTACGACTTCTGGTGGCACCTCAACCACGACGTGCTGGTGACCTCGGAGTGGGGCACGCCCTCGATGATCGAGGACGGCGTGGTGGGGGAGCTGCTGCTGGGCCGCAAGTACGGGCACAGGCTGCACTTCTGGGACCTGCGCTCGCGCAGGCACGTGCAGGAGGTGGACCTGGGCGACCAGCACCAGATGCCGCTGGAGCTGCGCCCGGCGCACGACCCGCGCAAGACGTACGGCTTCGTCGGCGTGGTGACGAGCGTGGAGGATCTGTCCGCCTCCGTCTGGGTCTGGTTCCGCGAGGACGAACGCTGGCGGGCGCGCAAGGTCATCACCATCCCGGCCGAACCCGCCGATCCGGCCGACCTGCCGCCGGTCCTGCAGCCGTTCGGCGCGGTGCCGCCGCTGGTGACCGACATCGACCTGTCGGTGGACGACCAGCGGCTGTATGTCTCCTGCTGGGGCACAGGCGAGCTCAAGCAGTACGACGTGGGCGACCCGTTCGCCCCTGTCGAGATCGGCTCGCTGCGCATCGGCGGGATCGTGGGCAGGAAGGCGCACCCGGCCAGGCCGGAGCAGGAGCTTCGCGGCGGGCCGCAGATGGTGGAGATCAGCCGCGACGGCAGGCGGGTGTACCTGACCAACTCGCTCTACGGCTCCTGGGACGACCAGTTCTACCCCGAAGGCGTCGGCTCGTGGCTGGCGAAGATCGACACCGAGTCGTTCACCTTCGACGAGCGGTTCTTCGTCACCGACTTCCGCGGGCTGCGCCCGCACCAGGTCAAGCTGCAGGGCGGCGACGCCTCCTCCGACTCCTTCTGCTACCCGTGACGACGACGACCGTCCTGCTGCTGGGTGCCTTCCACGGGATCAACCCGGCCATGGGCTGGCTGTTCGCCGTGGCGCGCGGCCTGCAGGAGCGCAGCAGGGACCTGCTGCTGGCCTCGCTGCCCGCCATCGCGTTCGGGCATCTGGGCTCGGTGGTGCTGGTGGCGTTCGTGGTGGCCGCCACCGGGTCGCTGGTGAGCGCGACCGCGTTGTCGGTCGGCGGCGGGATCCTGCTCGTCGGCTTCGGGGGGTGGCGGCTGGTGTCCAAGCGGCACTTCCGCTGGGTGGGCATGAAGCTGACCCTGCCCCAGCTGGCCGGATGGTCGTTCCTGATGTCGTCGGCGCACGGGGCCGGGCTGATGCTCATCCCCGTGTACGCGGGTTCGCACGAGGGGCACACGCTGACGGGCGGGCTGGCGGTGGCGGTGCTCCACACGCTGGCGATGTTCGCGGTCGCGGGCGTGATCGCGGTGGTGGTCTACGAGGTGGCCGGGCTGAGCGTGCTGCGCAGGGCGTGGTTCAACGTCGATCGGGTGTGGGCGATCGCGCTGGTCGTCGCGGGGGTGGTGACTCTCGCGACGGCTGCCACTTGACGGATCGCTTCCCAGCAATGACGATTATGTCTACTTATAAAGTAGGAAAACCAGGAAGGGGATGTCGTGCGCGCGCTCATCCTGCTGGGACTGGTCGGCTTCGCCGCCCAACTCGTCGACGGCAGCCTAGGCATGGCCTATGGCGTCACCTCCACCACGCTCCTGCTCGCCATCGGCACCAACGCCGCGGCCGCCTCGGCCACCGTGCACCTGGCCGAGATCGGCACCACCCTCGCCTCGGGACTCTCGCACTGGCGCTTCAACAACATCGACTGGAAGGTCGTCGCCAAGATCGGCATCCCGGGCGCCGTCGGCGCGTTCGCCGGCGCGACGTTCCTGTCGAACCTGTCGACCGAGCTGGCCGCGCCCGTCATGTCGATCATCCTGCTCACCCTGGGCGCCTACATCCTGATCCGCTTCACCGCCTTCGGCCTGCCGCGCGGCAACCTGGGCAAGCCGCTGCGCAAGCGGTTCCTGGCCCCGCTCGGCCTGCTCGCCGGCTTCGTCGACGCCACCGGTGGCGGCGGCTGGGGCCCCGTCGGCACCCCGGCGATCCTGGCCAGCGGCCGCATCCCTCCGCGCAAGGTGATCGGCTCCATCGACGCCAGCGAGTTCCTCGTCGCCATCGCCGCCAGCGTCGGCTTCTTCGTCGGCATCGGCTCGGAGAACATCGACTTCGCCTGGGTGGCCGTGCTGCTCATCGGCGGTGTGATCGCCGCCCCGATCGCGGCCTGGCTGGTCAGGCACATCCCGCCGCGCATCCTCGGCTCGCTGGTCGGCGGCCTGATCATCCTCACCAACGTGCGCACTCTGCTGCGCAGCGACTGGATCGAGGCCTCCGGCGGCGTCCAGACCGTCTCCTACATCGCCATCGCGATCATCTGGGTCGGCGCCGTCGTCTACTCGGTGCGCGAGTACCGCCGCGACAAGGCCACCGAGTCGGTCGAGGCCATCGAGTCCGAGCTCCAGGGCCGCTCCGCCGAGGAGGAGAAGACCTCCGCCTGATCCACCTGACATCCCGAGGGCCTCGGTTCGCCACCGAAAACGAGGCCCGCGTGACATCCCGAGGGCCTCGTTTCGCCATCGAAACGAGGCCCTCGGTCATTCACCGGCGGGCGGCCGCGCGCCGGGCCCGCACCCCGAGCAGCACGTCGATCACCAGGAACGCGGCCAGCGAGACGCCCATGACCGGCAGGAACCACCCGACCGCCGCCACCACCGCACCCAGCGGCGCCAGGACCGCCCACCGCACCCCGCGCCACCCACCCCTGGTGTACGGCGCGCCGAAGCCCCGCGTCGGCCGGCGTTTCCACCACATGCGGTAGCCCAGCACCACGAGCGTGATCACCCCGGCCGCCAGCAGCATCAGCACGAGCTGGTTGGCCAGGCCGAACAGCAGCCCCATGTGCCCGTCGATGCCCCACTGCGTGAGCTTGGCGGCGAGGTTGAAGTCGGCGAAGCGCAGTTCCGCCGTCACCTGCCCGCTCGCGCCGTCGACCGCCACCTGGTTCAGCCGCTGCGGGACAGTCTTGTCGATCTCCTTGACCACGAACGGCGCACCCTGTCCGGCGGGCCAGACGATCTCCAGCGGCCCGGACAGGCCCTTGCCCGCGGCGGCCTCCACGAGCCGGTCGGGGGTCACTGCGCCGCCGTGCTGATGGCCGCCCGCGCCGGTGTGGGCGGCGTGGTCGCCCGAGGCGGCGGAGATCTTCGGCGTCGTCCAGCCGAGTGCCACGCGCACGTCGCCGACGTTCTCGCCCGCGTACTTCGACCAGGTCAGCCCGGTGGCCGACAGGAACAGCAGCCCCAGGACGGCCCACAGGCCGATGGACCCGTGCCACGACAGGCGCCTCGGCGCGGCGGGCAGCGAGCGGTCGGGGGCGAGCAGGGCGCGCACCCGGCGCTTGGCGCGGCGCCTGGTCACCCACAACACCAGGCCGCCGAGCGCCACGACCCACAACCAGCTGGCCGCCAGCTCGCTGTAGAGGCGGCCGGGTTCGCCCAGGTGAAGGTGGCGGTGGAGCTGGGAGATCCACGCGCGCACCGGCAGCGCGCCCGAGCCGCCGTAGCTCTCCAGCGTGCCGCGCACCTGCGCGGTGTACGGGTCGACGAAGACGGCCAGCTGGGTGCTCTCCGGCAGGCCGGGGACGTTCATCAGCACGCGCGTGCTGGCGTCGGCCTCGGCCGGGGTGCGGACGGCGGTGATCGTCCCGTTGGGCTGCGCCGTCCGGGCGGCGGCGATCTGCTGGGCGAGCGGTACCCGTTGCTGGCCGACGGGGACGGTCAGCTCGTGGGCGTGCACGACGCGCTCGAGCTGGAAGGAGGCGGAGTACAGCAGCCCGGTGGCCGCCGCGACGAGCAGGAAGGGGGCGATGAGGACACCGGCGTAGAAGTGCAGGCGAAGGACCAGCGGCTTGAGGGTGCTCCAGGTGGACGGGCGGGAAGGTGCCCGCTCGGCGTCGGCGGGTGGGCGCACGTCAGTAGAAGTCAAGGCATTCTCCGTTCACGGGGACGCGCACATCGACAGGTACGCGCTACCTCGGGCAGGGGTTCAACCGCGCGTACGGCGCGGCGAAGGAACGGGCGCCCTCGGTGGCGGCCCGTTCAGCGAACGGAGACGATCAGGGGTGGACCACGCCGGGAGACACCGGCGGTGAACAGGAGCCGCCTCAGCCGGTCGACGGTGCCGGCCGCCGGCGGACGGCCGGGAAGGCGGGGCTCGACCGGCGCGGCGGCGAGAACGATCAGCCCCGCCCACAACGAGGCGACGGCCAGGTGGACGATGCCCGCCAGAGCGGTCTCGCCCCGCTCCAGCCACCAGGCCGACACGAGGGCGAGGGCGACGTGGACGAGCAGCATGCCCAGCCCGCTGCTGTGGTCGTGGCCGGTGAGGCTCGGCGGCGGGGGCTCGGCGCCGGCCGTGAACAGGTGATGCATGCCGTACTGCGCGGCGAAGGCGGCGCCCACCAGCGCCGGCAGGCCACGCCGGCGCGCGCCGAGCAGGTAGGCGCCCGCCCAGGTCAGCGCCGTCGCCCCGGCGAGGAAGCCCGGCCGGATCGCCCCGCCGCCGGCCAGGACGTGCAGGGTGGACGACAGCGGCACGCAGGCCACGGCGAACACCGTCGCACGCAGAGCGCGCAGCAGGGGCCGGCCGACATCCACCCGCACATGGTGACACGCGGGTGACGGCGGGGCCACCGGCCGCAGCTCGCGGGTTTCACCTGGCATGTCGGACGGATTCCGTTATGCTCCGGAACATCGGGGCCCGTTGGATCGCTCCAGGAGGCGTTGTGCCGCAGACCGTCGTAGGTCTAGCCCGTGACGTGGTGTCCCAGCTCGCTCCCGACGAGCTCCCCGACTTCGACCTGATCGCCACCGCGTACCTGGTCAACCCCAAGATCAACCTGCGGACGGACGAGCCCAACGGGTCGGGGTGGTCGGCGGCGATGCCGTTCCTGACCAGCCTGGCGATGGCGGTGATCGTCGACCTGTGCAAGGACATGTCCAAGGCGGGCGGGCGCTCGCTGTGGGGCTGGGTCAAGGAGCGGGCCGGCTGGGGCGCGTCCGCCGACGAGGAACTGCCCGCCTGCGACGACGAGCAGCGCCTGCGCGAGCTGGCCCACGGCTCGGCGGTGAAGCACGGCGCGACGCCGCAGGACGCGGCCAGGATCGCCGATGCCGTGGTGAACGGCTGGCACCGGCCGCAGTGACGGCGGCGGGCCCGTTCACGCTTCCCGCTGCCACCACGACGCGCTTCGTGCTGCTCGTCGTGCTGACCACGGTGACCACGATGTACGTGGCGAGCGCCCTGATCGACTGGGAGCAGGTGCACTGGGCGTGCGTCGAGGAGGCCGAGCGCCGGGCGGCGGTCCCCGGGACGTCGGCGGCCGAGGCGTACCTCGCCTGCGACGCGCGCGCGTCCCTGTGGGAGGGGCTCTACGGCCTTCTCGTCGCGGCGACGTTCGTGACCACGGCGCTGTTCCTCCACAGCCTGACGCCGAGCCGGATCGTCCGCCGCCAGGGCCTGATCCCGCTGCCCGCCGAGCGCTACCCCGCGGCCGCCGCGGAGATCGGGCGGCTCGTGGCGGAGGCGGGCGTGCCCGGCCGCGGCCGGGTGCTGGTCGATCCCGGAGACCAAAGCGTCAGGGGGCGGTCGTTCGGCGCGTTCGGCGCCTGGCAGGTACGGCTGAGCCTGGGGGCGGTGCGCCACCACCCCGCCCAGGCGGCGGCCCTGCGCGCCGTGCTCAGGCACGAGCTGGCGCATGTCCGCAACCGGGATCTGGACCTGGTGTCCCTGGTCAGGGCGGCGTGGTGGCTCTTCCTGGGCGGCGCCGTGGTGATGATGGCGGTGCAGGCCGTGCAATGGCCGGGGGACCTGCCCAGGCGCCTGCCGCCGCTGGCGGTGGCGCTCGTGGTGGCACTGGCGACGACGGCCGCCATCTCCAGGGTGCGGGAACACTACGCCGACCTGCGCGCCGCCGACGCCAACCGGGCGGCGGGGGATCCGGCGTTCCCGCCGGTCGAGCCGGAGTCGCGCAGGTGGTCGCGGCTGCTCGCCTGGCATCCGCCCGTCGGCGTGCGCGAGCAGGTGGTGCGCGACCCGGCCCGCCTGCTCCGCCCCAGCCCGCTGGAGGCGGTCCTCACCGGAGCGACCGCCGGTCTGGCCCAGCCGTACCTGGCGGCCTTCGCCGGCTTCTTCGTCGGCGGCGAGCCTCGCGACGGCCGGGTGCAGGCGGGCGTCGCCATCGGCGTGCTGGTGGCCGCGGTGACCGGCACCGCGATGTGGCGTGACACGCTGCGCACGCGCGGGCTCGGGAGCCGGCCGCCCAGCGGGCTGGTGTCAGGGGCCGCTCTCACCGCCGGCCTGTTCATCGGGATCGCGGGCACCCTGACCACCACCGACGGCAGCCTGGCCGCCGCGATGGCGCACAACCTGCCGCTGGCCCTGGCCTCGGCGGTGATCCTGCTGGTGTTGTGCGCCGGGCTGTGCCGGTGGCACGCGCTGGCGGCCGACGCGTGGTTGGAAGTCTCGGCCCGGCCGGTCAGGGCGCTGGCGGTAACGGTGATCGTGGGCGGTGCGGCGTTCGGGTCCCTGTTCGGCCACTGGTCGGCGTCGGTCGGCGGGGCGCCGGACGGCACCGTGGACCCGCCGCTGTTCGAGCTGGTCTTCCAGACCGTGACCGGGCTGGCGTACTTCACCACGCTTGTGCCGGTCGTGCTGGCGTTGTTGTGGCCGCTCGTCCCGCGCCTGCGGCGGGGGACCGGCGGGCTGCCGATGGGCGCCGTGTTCGTCCCGGTGGGCGTGGTGGCGGTGGCGGCGGTGATCGCCGAGGCCACGCCGTGGCGGTCGCGGCCGTTGCTGGCCGAGCTGGGAGTCGTGCTGGTGCCCGGGCTGGCGGCCGAACCCAACCCGCTCCTGGCGGTCGAGGTCGCCACGGCCGCGATCGGGCTCGTCGTCGCCCTGGTGACGTCGCTTCTCACCCGGCCGCTGCACGGGCTGCTCGCCGCCTACCTGGTGGGGTTCGTGCTGTCCCTCGTCGGCGCGATCCACGCAATGGGAGCCGCCTGCCTGCAGGCCGCCCCGGTGTGCGAGCCGCGTCTCGCGGCGGGCTACGCGGGCGGGCTGCTTCTCCTCCTGGTCCCGTCGGCGCTGGTGGGCGGGGCCGTGGGGGCGGCGCTGGGCATGGTACGGCGCGGCCAGACCGGGGTCACGCGGAAGGGGATACGCACCGCCGGGACGATCGTCGCGGTGCTCACCTGCTTGCTGATCGCGACAGGGGGAGTGGTCTCGCTGCAGGTCAACGGATGGATGGCGCCCGTCGACGCTCCGGGAACGCCCAGGTACACCGAGGTGCGGCCCGCGGTCCCGGCCAGGCCCCAGCCGGCCCTGCAGGTCTGCTCGTGGATCCGGTGGCGCAGCGGCGACCAGGGACAGGGCGCCGCTTACCACGCCTACCTGCTCGAGTTGTCGCAGGCGGCCATGGCCTCCGACAGCCGCGGCCTCCACACGCTGGGAAGGGACCTGCTCGACGCGCTTCACCGGGGCGACCCGTACGACATGGCGCGCGGTGAGAAGGCGATCAGATGGATCTGCGACGCCCGGCTCGGCCACATGACGAGATCTACATCGTAAAGGGCGATTCCTCGACGATGGCCAGCAACTCCTTCAACCGGGCCTGCTGCTCCGGCGTCAGCACGGAGAACAGCTCGCGCGCCGCCTCCTTGCGTGCCTCCACCACCCGGGCGTAGACCTCCTGCCCGCGGTCGGTGAGCGTCAGCAGCGTCGAGCGCCGGTTGGCCGGATCGACCTGCCTGCGGACCAGTCCCGCCTCTTCGAGCGCGTCGATGACGGGCGTCACCGAGCGCGGCACGATGCGCAGCGCCTCGGCCAGCTGCACCATCCTGAGCGGCTCGGGCGCCTCGGCGAGCACCCGCAGGGCGCGGCCCTGACCTGGGCTGAGACCCAGGGGTTCCAGGGTGTGGCGGTAGCCGTGGCGCAGCCGGTGGGCGATGCGATGGATGAGCTCGGACAGGTCGGTCTCCACGGTAGGAGCTTAACTCATTGTTGCTGGGAATTATTATGAGGTAACCTCTGTTTGAGAGTGCATCTGATTAAGGAGCCCTATGACAGACGAACCCCGCGCGCCGCTACGGCGCATCGTGAAGCTCTTCCGCCCCTATCGCGGACGCCTGGCCGTCGTGCTCGGCCTCATCGCCCTGTCGTCGCTGGTCGCGCTCGCCTCGCCGTTCCTCCTGCGCGAGCTGCTCGACGTGGCGATCCCCTCCGGCGACACCGGCCTGCTCACGCTCCTGGTGCTCGGCATGATCGCCGTCGCGGTCACCACCAGCGTGTTCGACGTGATGCAGACCTTCATCTCCACCAGCGTCGGCCAGCGAGTCATGCACGACCTGCGCACCGCCGTCTACGCCCACCTCCAGCGCATGTCGCTGGCCTTCTTCACCCGCACCCGCACCGGCGAGGTGCAGTCGCGCCTGGCCAACGACATCGGCGGCATGCAGTCCGTCGTCACCTCGACGGCCACCTCGATCGTCTCCAACCTGACCACCGTGCTGGCCACCATCGTGGCGATGCTGGTGCTCGACTGGCGGCTGACCCTCGTCTCGCTGCTGCTGCTCCCGCTGTTCGTCTGGATCAGCCGCAAGGTCGGCGCCGAACGCAGGAAGATCACCTCGCAGCGGCAGAGGAAGCTCGCCGCGATGTCGTCGATGGTCCAGGAGTCGCTGTCGGTCAGCGGCATCCTGCTCGGCCGGACGATGGGCCAGTCACCCGAGCTCACCCGGCGTTTCGCCGGCGCCTCCCACGAGCTCGCCGACCTCGAGGTGCGCTCCAGCATGGCCGGCCGCTGGCGCCAGTCGACGATCCAGATCATCATGGCCGCGATGCCCGCGGTCATCTACTGGGTCTCCGGCATGACCTTGCTGGTGTCCATCGGCACCGTCGTCGCCTTCACCACGCTGCAGATGAGCCTGTTCCGTCCCACCGTGTCGCTGCTGCGCACGGGCGTGGAGGTGCAGAGCTCCCTGGCGCTGTTCGGCCGCATCTTCGAGTACCTCGACCTGCCCGTCGACATCACGCCCGGCCGCCGCTCCCTGGAGCGCGTGCGCGGCGACGTGCGCCTGTCGAACGTCTCCTTCTCGTACGGCGAGGCGCTCACGCTCGACGACGTCTCCCTGACGATCCCGGCGGGCGGCAGCCTGGCCGTCGTCGGCGAGACCGGCTCGGGCAAGACCACGCTCAGCTACCTGCTGCCCAGGCTCTACGACGTGACCGGGGGCAGCGTCACCATCGACGGCACCGACGTGCGCGAGCTGACCTTCGAGACACTCGCCGAGACCGTCGGCATGGTCTCCCAGGAGACCTACCTCTTCCACGCCTCCATCGCCGACAACCTGCGCTTCGCCAAGCCGTCGGCCACCGACGAGGAGCTCGTCGAGGCGGCGCGCGCCGCGCGCATCCACGACCACATCGCCGGGCTGCCCGAGGGTTACGACACCGTGGTCGGCGAGCGCGGCTACCGCTTCTCCGGAGGCGAGAAGCAGCGGCTGGCCATCGCGCGCACGCTGCTGCGCAACCCGCCGATCCTCGTCCTCGACGAGGCCACCAGCGCCCTCGACACCCAGACGGAGCACGCCGTCCAGGAAGCCCTGGAGATCCTCGCCAGGGGCCGCACCACGATCACCATCGCGCACCGCCTGTCGACGGTCCGCGACGCCGACCAGATCGTCGTGCTCGACCACGGCCGGGTCGCCGAGCTCGGCACCCACGACGAGCTCCTGGCCCTCGGCGGCCACTACGCCTCGCTCGTCGGGCGCGACAGCCTCGAACTGGCCGCCGCGTAGGGTGAGTCCATGACCGACCGCACCGTGATCGACGCCCCTTCCAACCTCGGGCTTCGCCCGCCCGCCCCCGGCACCGTCCCGGGCTGCTACAAGCTCGCGGGCGCGCTACGGGATCAGGGCATCGTGGCGCGGCTGGGCGCGGCCGACGGCGGCTGCGTGACACCGCCCCGCTACGACAGGACCGGGTGGCAGGAGGGCGACGGGGTGTTCAACGCGGCCGCGTTGGCCGCCTACAGCCTGCGGCTGGCCGACCGCGTCGGCGCGCTGCTCGACGACGGCCGCTTCCCCGTCGTGCTGGGCGGCGACTGCAGCATCGACCTGGGCACCGCGCTGGCGCTGGCCAGGCGGGGGCGCCACGGCATGGTCTACGTCGACGGCCACTCCGACTTCCGCCACCCGGGCAACTCCACAGGCGTGGGCGCGGCAGGGGGCGAGGCGGCGGCCCTGGTCACGGGGCGCGGCCAGGACGACCTCACCGACCTGGAGGGGCGCAAGCCGTACATCCTCGACAGCGACCTGGTCGTCGCGGGCATCCGCGACTACGACGACGACCTGGGAGAGCTGGCGGAGCTGAAGATCCCGGCCTGGACCACCACCCGGCTGCGCGAGGCCGGGGAAGGGGCGGCCGGCGCGATCCTCGGCCACCTCGGCGGCGCCCGCGGCTTCTGGGTCCACCTCGACGTCGACGCGCTCGACCCCGAGGTGATGCCGGCCGTCGACAGCCCCGACCCCGGCGGCCTGTCGCACGGCGAGCTGCGCGACCTGCTCGCGCCGCTGCTGGCCGACCCCGGCTGCCTGGGCCTGACCGTCGCCATCTTCGACCCCGACCTCGACGAGGACGGCCGCCACGCGGCCGCGCTGACCGACACCCTGGTGTCCTGCTTCTAGAGGCTCAACCGGCGACCGTGTCCTGCTTCTGGCGTCTCAGCCGGCGACGATCCGGCGCCCGGTGATCTTCTGGGGCCGGATCCGCGCCGCCAGCTCGCGCTCACCGCCCGCCCACGACTCGACGTCGGCGGGCGCCTCGCCGCGCGGCAGGTGGTGCACCGGCCCCTGGACGAGCACGCTCCACCCCGCACGCAGGGTGTCGTCGACCCGGTCGACCTCGAAGGCGATCTTGACGTCCACGCCGGGCAGCCCGGTGCGCAGGTCGTGGTCCATGACGCCGTCCTCGCGGGTGCGGAAGACGATGTCGCCGTCGTGCACGCGGTAGTTGACGGGGAACACCACGGGACCGTCGAAGCCGGCGAACGCGACGCGGCCGACCCCGCCGGGTGAGATGAGCCACAGGCACTCCTCGGGACTGAGCTCCACCAGCCGCGGCTCGGGCCCGCGGTCCTGACGTCGATGAACCGTTCCCTGGGCCAGGTCGCCTCGGTCGGACATGGTCGCCACCTCCTGATGCCCCGACTGTAGGCGCGGGCCGGGCCCGCCCGGCACGGTCGTCGGCCCCGAGATCCAGGGACCAAAGACCCTGCACGCCCGCGCGGGTGGCTGCTGCGCTGGAGGGCATGAGAAGCGATGCCGTGACCAGGTCCGACGCGATCCGCGAGGCGGTGGACGCCGCCCGCTGGGCGCCCTCCGTGCACAACACGCAGCCGTGGTCCTTCGCGGTCGCGGGCGAGGAGATCAGCGTCAGGGCCGACAGCGACCGCCGGCTGCGCGTCAGCGACCCGGCCGGCAGGCAGATGCTGATCAGCGGCGGAGCGTCGTTGTTCACCCTGCGCACGATGGTGCGCTGCAAGGGCTACGAGCCCGAGGTCCTGGTGCTGCCCGACCCCGACAGGCCCGCGCTCCTGGCGATCGTGCGCGTGGGCGGTCGGGTCACTCCCGACGAGTACGTCCTGCGGCTGGGCGGCGAGATCCGCGTCCGCCGTACCCACCGGGCCGGATTCACCACGCTGCCCGTCCCGGGCAGGACGATCGAGGCGCTGGTCCAGCAGGCCGGCGCGGAGGGCGCGCTGCTGACGCCGGTGGAGCATCCGCGGGCGATCGAGGTCCTGTCGGCGCTGACCACGGCCGCGCAGGCCCTGCAATCGGTGGACCGGCGCTTCACCCTGGAGCTGGTCAGGTGGGCCGCCCCACCGGGAAGCCCGCGCGGCGACGGCGTCCCAGCCGGGGGCTACCCCGACACGCCGCCGCGCACGGAACCGGCCTTCGCGCAGCGCGACTACGGCGGCGCCCATGGCTGGGGCGCGCCCACCGACCAGCGCATGTCGACCTCACCCGGCGTGGTGGCGCTGCTGACGACCTCCGGCGACAGCAGGCGCGAGTGGGTCGCCGCCGGCCAGGCCCTGCAACGTGTCCTGCTGCACGCCTCCGGGTACGGCATCAGCGCCGCCTTCCACACCCAGGCGCTCGAACTGCCGCCGATGCGCGAGCTGCTGCGCACGGAGCTGTGCGCCGGCCGCTTCCCCCAGATGATCATGCGGCTCGGGATCACCTTCGACGACGGCGCCGGCACCCGGCGGGCCCTGCCGGAGGTCCTCGAAGTCCGGGACCAAGGTCTCTAACCGTACGCGGGCCCGACCGATGTGATGGAGCCATAAGAAGGAGGACGTCATGACCACCATCCCCCGCCACGTCACGGACACCACGCCCCGGGCGGCCATCGCCAGGCCGGTCGACTACGTGTGGGCCGCCACCCGCATCAGCCTCGGCTGGATCTTCCTGTGGGCCTTCCTCGACAAGACCTTCGGCTGGGGGTTCGCCACCCCCGCCGAGCGCGCCTGGGTCAACGGCGCCAGCCCCACCACCGGCTTCCTCAAGGGCGCCGGCGAGAACGCCCTGGGCGGCTTCTTCTCGGGCCTGGCCGGGCAGGCGTGGGTGGACTGGCTGTTCATGGCCGGTCTGCTCGGCATCGGAGCCGCGCTGATCCTGGGCATCGGCCTGCGGGTGGCCGCCGTCGCCGGCGGGCTGCTGCTGGTGATGATGTGGGCGGCCGGGCTGCCGCTGGACACCAACCCGTTCATGGACGACCACCTCGTCTACGCCCTGGTGCTGATCGGCCTGGCCCTGGCCGGCGCCGGCCGGACGTTCGGCCTGGGCGGGTACGTGCGCCGGCCGTACCTGAAGTAGCTGGAGTCACCACTGGCGCCCATCCCCGGCGGGGATGGGCGTTTCGCCTGCGTGGGTGCCACACTCGCTGATGTGTCGAATCCGCTGATGCCGAACATGCGCCTGGACGAACTGCTGTCGGAGCTGCAG
Organism: Nonomuraea sp. NPDC050663; assembly: GCF_044456985.1. Classification (NCBI taxonomy): domain Bacteria; kingdom Bacillati; phylum Actinomycetota; class Actinomycetes; order Streptosporangiales; family Streptosporangiaceae; genus Nonomuraea; species Nonomuraea sp. NPDC050663. Next base: position 53,721 of record NZ_JBITGL010000016.1, on the reverse strand, counting down.
GTGCGGCTGAACGCCGTCCTGGCCACCCGCGACCGGGTGCACGCCCTGCTGGACGCGGTCGTGTCGGTCGGCAGCGACCTGGATCTGGAGACGGTGCTGCGGCGGATCGTGCAGACCGCCACCAGCCTCGTCGACGCCAGCTACGGCGCGCTCGGCGTGGTGGGCGAGGAGCACACGCTGCTGCAGTTCATCCCGGTCGGGCTGAGCGAGGAGGAGATCGCCGCGATCGAGCACTGGCCGCACGGCCTTGGGCTGCTCGGCCTGCTCATCAAGGACGCCAGGCCGCTGCGGCTGGCCCGCATCTCCGACCATCCCGAGTCGTACGGCTTCCCGCCCGGTCACCCGCCGATGGGCAGCTTCCTCGGCGTGCCGGTCCGGGTGCGCGACGAGGTGTTCGGCAACCTCTACCTGACCGAGAAACGCGGCGGCGCCGAGTTCGACGAGGAGGACGAGGCGATCGTCATCGCCCTGGCCACCGCCGCCGGCGTCGCCGTGGAGAACGCCCGCCTGTACGAGGAGACCCGCAGCCGGGAGACCTGGCTGCGGGCGTCGTCGGAGATCACCACCAGCCTGCTGTCCGGCGTCGAGTCGCGGGAGGTGCTGCGGATGATGGCCGCCAGCGCCCGCCGGATGACCGACGCCGACCTGTCCGCCGTGCTGCTGCCGTCGAACGGGGGACTGCGCGTGGAGATCGCCGACGGCGACGTCCCGGCCGACCTGATCGTCCCCATGGAGGGCAGCCTGGCCGGGGTGGCCTTCGCCCGGGGCGAGTCGGTGAGCGACGGCAACCTGCAGAACTCCTCCTACGCCGACTCCCCGCTGAAGCGGCTGGGCTTCGGTCCTGGCATGGTCATCCCGCTCGGCGCGCCGCCTGCCGTACGGGGGGCCCTGATGCTCGCCAAGCGGCCGGGCCGCATCCCGTTCTCCAGCGGAGACCAGAAGATGCTGGAGGCGTTCGCCGGTCAGGCGGCGATCGCGCTGGAGCTGGCCGAGGCACGCAAGGACGCCGAACGCCTGGGCCTGCTGGAGGACCGTGACCGGATCGCCAAGGACCTGCACGACGTCGTCATCCAGCGGCTGTTCGCCATCGCCATGACGCTGATGAGCGCGGTGCGCCTGGTCGAGCGGCCGGAGGCCTCCAGCCGGCTGCAGCACGCCATCGACGAGCTGGACGTGACGATCCGGCAGATCCGTTCGACCATCTTCGCGCTGCAGGGTGTGCGCGAGGCGGACTCGCCGAGCCTGCGCGCCCAGATCGTGGACCTGGTCGAGGGCGCCCGCGGCCACCTGGGCTTCATGCCGGGCCTGCGCATGGAGGGGCAACTGGACCACCAGGTCCCCGAGGCGCACGCCGCGCATCTGCTGGCCGTCCTGCGCGAGGCGTTGTCCAACGTCGTCCGGCACGCCAGGGCCGGTCGCGCCGACGTGCTGGCCGAGGTCGCCGACGGCGAACTGACGCTCGTCGTGGAGGACAACGGCGTGGGGATCGGCGAGTCGCGGCGGCGCAGCGGCCTGCGCAACCTGGACGACCGCGCGGCGCAGCTCGGCGGTGCGGTGGAGCTGGAGACGCCTAGCGGGGGAGGGACGCGGATCCGCTGGCACGTGCCGCTGTGATGCGGCGGCCGGTCACCTGCTCGATGGTGACGGTGATGTAGTGGTCGCGCCCGCCGGGCGCCCACGCGCGCAGGGGCAGCCCGGCCAGCCGCGCCAGCTCCCCGGGCTCCAGGACCGCCCTGGCGTGGCCGACGGCCGTGACCGACCAGCCGGTGCGCTCGTCGGCGTCGAACTCGTCGGCCTCGAAGGCCACCACGGCCTGCCGGGTGGCGGCGGCGAGCTTGGATCCCTGGGCGGTCCGTATGACGATGGCCTGGCCGTCGAGCAGGTAGGTGACCGGCTGGACGGCGGGCAGCGCGCGGTCGGTGAAGACGATCCGGCCGATCCGCACGGTCGAGAGCAGCTCCAGGCATTCGGGCCGCGACAGGACCTGGAGACCGGAGGCGTCGTACTCCATACGCCTTCCCCTTCTAGTCGTGGCGATCGGCCTTGAGCCGGGCCACCATCGCCGCGGCCTGGGTGCGGCGCTGCATGTTCAGCTTGCCCAGCAGGTTGGAGACGTAGTTCTTGACGGTCTTCTCCGCCAGGTACAGCCGCTCGCCGATCTGCCGGTTGGTCAGGCCCTCGCCGATCAGCTCCAGGATGTGCCGCTCCTGCTCCGACAGCGCCTGGAGGGGGTCCTTGCGCGCGGCCTGCTCGCGCAGCCGGTGCAGCATGGCGGCGGTGGTCTGCGGGTCGAGCAGCGACTGCCCCGAGGCGACCGTGCGCACCGCGCCGACCAGGTCGGAGCCGTGGATCTGCTTGAGCACGTAGCCGGATGCCCCGGCCATGACGGCGTCGAACAGGGCGTCGTCGTCGGCGTACGAGGTCAGCATCAGGCAGCTCAGCCCGGGCAGCTTGGAGCGCACCTCGCGGCAGACGTCGACGCCGCTGCCGTCGGGCAGGCGGACGTCGAGGACGGCGACGTCCGGCCGGAGCGCGGGGACGCGGGCGAGCGCCGACGCGGCCGTCCCGGCCTCGCCGACGACCTCGATGTCCTCCTCGGATTCCAGCAGGGCGGCAACGCCCCGCCGGACCACTTCGTGATCGTCGAGCAGGAACACGCGAATCATGCCTGGACGCTATCTCGCGTCAGGATGGGCGGGTAGGGACCAAAGTCCCGTCCGGCGGTGAGTGGTCCCAGCGTCCCGTCAGGAGGGCGGGGTCCGGTTCGCCGCCCGGCAGCGGGGGATGGCCGGCGCGCAGGCCGTCGAGGGCGATGGCGATCGTGCGGCGGCGGGCTTCGCGGGCCGCGTCGACGAGGTCCGTGCGGCCCTGGCGGTCGAGCTGCTCGATCAGGGACGACTTGCCGAGTTGCTCGATCAGCAGCGAGATGTCCATGGTTCCCGCGTCGGCCCTGAGCACTCCGGCCCGGTGCGCCCGCTCCACGAGCTCCCGCATGAGCTCGTCGGACCGGGTGAATCTGGCCGCCATCTCGTCGGTGACGGCGATCGTGCCCGCCAGCGGGCCGAGGGAGCCGCCGCTGAACTCGACGCACGCGCCGACGTAGTGAGCCAGGCCCTCCCAGGGGTCGTCGTGGGCCAGGCCGCGTTCGGCCGCTTGGATCCACTGGTCGAGGGAGAGCGCGCACAGGTGCTGGAAGAGCTCGTCCTTGGAGCGGTAGCGGCGGTAGAGGCTGGCGATGCCGACTCCGGCGCGAGCCGCGATCGCCGCCACCGACGCGTGCGCCCCGTCCACGGCCAGGACCTTCTTCGCGGCCTCCAGGAGGGCCTGGTCGTTGCGTTCCGCCTCGGCGTGCCGGGGGGCTTTGCGGGTCATGCCGCTCACTGTAGCCGCCTTGCGAAGCGATTCACTCCGTTATAGCTTGCCAAACGAAGCGAATCTATCCGTTTGAGGTGAGTCATGCGAGCCGTGGTGATGGAAGAGTTCGGCGGGCCGGAGGTGCTGCGGGTGCGGCAGGTCGGCGATCCGGTCCCGGGGGCCGGCCAGGTGCTGGTCGAGGTGGAGTACGCGAGCATCACGTTCGTCGAGACGCAGGTGCGCTCGGGTGAGGGGCCCTTCGGCAGGCCCGCCCTTCCCCGGACGCCGGGCAACGGCGTGGGCGGCCGCATCGTGGCCGTCGGAGCTGGTGTGGACCCCGCCCTGGTGGGGGCGGTGGTCGTCACCACGACGGGTGGTGAAGGGGGATACGCCGAACGGGCGCTGGCCAGGGCCGAGGACGCCGTCCCGGTGCCCGAGGGGCTGGAGCTGAAGGACGCGGTCGCGCTGCTGGCCGACGGGCGTACGGCCCTGCTGTTGCACCGGCAGGCCGAGGTGAGGCCGTCGGAGCACGTGCTGGTGGAGGCGGCCGGAGGAGGCGTGGGCAGCCTGCTGGTGCAGCTCGCCGCCGCGGCGGGCGCCCGGGTGATCGGATCCGCGCGAGGCGCGGGCAAGGCGGACCTGGTCACCTCGCTCGGCGCGGCCCGCTACGTCGACTACTCCCGGCCCGGCTGGCTGGAGGAGGTGGTGGAGGCGACCGGCGGCGCCGGGCTCGACCTCGTCTTCGACGGCGTCGGCGGCCGGATCGGCGCCGAGGCGGTGGGTGCGCTGCGCGAGGGCGGCAGGGTGAGCGTCTACGGGATGGCCAGCGGCGCGGCGGCCGAGCTGGACGAGGACGAGCTTCGTGCTCGCTCCGTCGCCGTCATCGGTCTCACCGCGCCGCCGAGCCCGGCCGAGACCCGCGCGCTCATCGCCGACGCGCTGGACCTCGCGGCCAAGGGGGAGTTGCGGCCGGTCATCGGCCAGGTGCTGCCGCTGGAGGAGGCGGCCGCGGCGCACCGGGCGATCGAGTCGCGCGCCACGATCGGCAAGACCCTGCTCCGGGTGCGCGGCTGAGCCCGACGGACCGCACCTCCCGGCGATGCCCGGGCCCGCTCGGCGAGCGGACCCGGGCGGCCGGCTACCGCAGGGGCAGGATGCGGGTGCTGGTCTGCTTGACCCGGTTGCCCGCCTGGTCCCAGGCCTCCACCCGGAAGCTGACCGCTCCGGTGGTGGCCCGCAGGTGCGGGTAGCGCACGTCGGCGGTGTACAGGCCGCCCGCGTCGCGCTTGAGCGTGACGGGCCGCCAGGTGGCGCCGTCGTCGGTGCTCGCCCACAGCTTCATCCCGGCGATCTTCGGCATCGGCGCCGTCGACCGCGAGTGGTAGGCCTCGACCTGGAAGGTGTGCCGGTGGCCCGCCCGCACGGCGTTGTCGGGGCCGCCGCCGAAGGCGTAGCTGACGAACACCGCGGGCGTGGGACGGCACTGCTCACCGAATCCCTCGATGAACCACGAGTTGCACGCCACGCCGGGCTGGACGGCGTCGGCGGCGGGCGGGCCGGTGAAGGTCCACTCGACGTCGTGCGCGGCGTTCTTGGCCGTCAGCCGGTACACGCCCGCCGTGCCGGGCACCGTGTAGCGCGGTGCGTTGGGAGCCTGCGGCTCCACGCCCTCCCTCGCGATCTCCTTCCCGTCGACGTACAGGCGCGTCTCGTAGTTCGGGGTGAACGGCTGCGCGGTCGACCAGTAGGCGTCGCTGTCGACGCGGGTCGCGCCGACGCCGGAGACCTCGGAGAAGTCGGCCCACAATTTGTCGCCCTGCACGCAGATCGCGCAGTTGATGCCGAGCGGCTGCTGCTCCAGCACCCCGCCCTTCGGGTCGTGGAGCGACGCCGTGGCGTCCGACACCGTCCCGGCGCCCGGCGTGCCCGGCGCGAACCACACCTGCTGGGTACGGCCGGGCCGGGTGAAGACCTCGGTCACGTAGCGGCTGTTCACGCCCTCGGTGCCCGCGGGATCGGGTGCCATGCCGCGCAGCCGCAGGATCGAGGGGTCGAGCGGCCACACGTACTCCGTGCGAACCTGCGGCGCCACGCCGACGAGGTCGGACTCGGAGGGCGAGATGCCCCAGCGCGCGGCGTCGTCGACCTTGTAGGCGTAGGTCCACTCCCAGAACCCCTTCGCCTGGGGCGCACGGATGTCCAGGTCCACGCGCGCCACGTCCCGCTCACGCACCGTGTAGTGCATGGAGGCCGGGATGCGCCCCTCCTCGTACGGCGTGAGCGCGTAGGTGTAGGGCGAGTACCTGTGGCCCTCCACCCGGACGGTGACCGTGCCGCGCCCGGCCTGCGCCTGCAGCGCCAGGCCCGCCTTGGTCGACAGGTAGGCGACCGGGACGCCGATCGGCTTGGGCTCGCCGGTGAACGGCGGCTGCCACATCGGCAGCGGGACGGGGCAGGCGACGTCGGCCGTGGGGTAGACCAGCAGGGCGGCGGCTCCGGCGTCCCTGACGGGGCCGATGCGGTCAATCTGCACCCCGCACTCCGGGTTGCCGAAGATGTCGACGACGCCCTCGGCCGCCATCAGGACGAGCTTGCCGCGCAGGTCGCGCCCGGCGATCTCCTCGGGGGTGCCCCGTCCGACGTCCGCCACCCGCAGGTCGGCGGTGCCGGCGAATGGCCTCCAATCGGGGTGGCTGTTGACCTTCCCCTGCCAGTGCAGGTTGACGGCCGGGTCCAGGTCGGTCGCGCCGCGGCGGCCGAGCACGCTCATGGCGACCTCGGAGCGGCCGAGCGTCCACTGGGAGGAGAAGCGGAAGGAGCCCTTGGTGACCTTCTCGGTGGGCGTCACCCACAGCTTGCCCCACGAGCCGGTGGGCACGCCGTTGACCAGGAAGCCGGAGAAGGCCTGCCCCTTGGCGTTGGTGCGCTGGTAGAAGGCGTTGTAGCCGTTGTTCAGCGGTTCGGCCGGCTTGGGGGTGCTGAAGCGCACCTGGGTGGCGTCGCGGGCGTCGAAGGTGATCTCGGTGTCGCCGGTGACGGTGAGCTCGGGCTCGAACAGCCAGGCCCGGTTGCGCCTGCTGTCGGCGTCGGTCCACTCCACGATCTGCAGCACGCTGATCGTGCCCTGCGGGACGCGGGTGACCACGACGCCGTGCTCGACGATCATGTGCGGGCCGAGCTGGCCCTTGCGCCCGTCGAGGTCGATGACGTCCTGGGCGAAGGGGGTGATCGGCTTGCCGTCGCGGCCGACCGTGCGGATGGTCAGCTCGACGGTGGGCACGTCGCGCACCGCGCCGACCGGGGTGGTCAGGCGCAGCTCCCCGGCCTCGGCCGTGACGGCTCCGCCGTACATGCCGACGGGCAGCCCCTCGGTGGTGAGCGTGACGGTGGTGGTGGCGGTGCCCTTCGCGGGCACGGTCAGGGTGGCGTCGGCGACGCTGAGCCGCTCCATGGCCGGCTTCAGGGTCAGGGTGACGGGCTGGTCGCCCTGGTTGCTGTAGGTGAGCTCGCGGGTCAGCGGCTTGCCGGAGGTGTCGACCAGGCGGAAGTCGATGCTCGGCGTCGTCGCGACGACCGTCTGGGAGGCGGCGCGGCCCACGTCGAGCAGGCCCGCGCCGCGCTCGTAGACGGTGCCGCCGATGTCCTTGGCGGTCGACATCAGCGCGGCCTTGAGCTGCGGGGCCGTCCACTCCGGGCGGGTCTGGGCGACGATCGCCGCCGCGCCCGCCACGTGCGGCGTGGCCATCGAGGTGCCGGAGGCCTTGGTGTAGAAGTCGTCGACGGGGGCGCCCATCGCGGTGCCCGCCGCGCGGCCCGCGGCGATGTCGACGCCGGGGGCGGTGATGTCGGGCTTGAGAGCGCCGTCGCCGACGCGCGGGCCCTGGCTGGCGAAGGGCGCCTGCTGGTTCGACTTGTCCACCGCGCCCACGGTCAGCGCGGCGTCCGCGGTGCCTGGCGTGGCGACGGTCTCCTGGCCGCCGTCGTTGCCCGCGGCGATGACGAACAGCACGCCGGTGGCGGCGGTCAGGTCGTTGACGGCCTGGCTCATCGGGTCGGTGCCGTCGGTGGCGTTGGCGCCCAGGCTCATGCTGACGACCTTGGCGCCGGAGGCGGCGGCCCACTCCATCGCCTCGATGATCCCCGAGGAGTCGCCGGAGCCGCCGTCGTCGAGCACCTTGCCGACGAGCAGCCGCGCGCCGGGCGCGACGCCCTTGTTCGCGCCGTCGCTGGCGGCGCCGGAGCCGGCGATGGTGGTGGCGACGTGGGTGCCGTGGCCGTGGCCGTCCTTGGCGGTCTCGCCGGGGACGAACGAGCGCGCCTCGACGATCTTGCCGGCCAGGTCGGGGTGGCCCGCGTCGACGCCGGTGTCGAGGACGGCGACGGTCACGCCCGCGCCGTCGTGCCCGGCCTTCCACGCCTGCGGCGCGCCGACCTGCGGGACGCTCTCGGCCAGGTCGGCCTTGACCTTGCGGTCCAGCCAGACCTTGGAGACGCCGCCCTGCAGCCGCGCGGTCCCGCGGGCGTCCGGCTTGCCGTACAGGGCGGCCCAGAACGTGCCCGCCTCGTCCTTGGCGACGTCGAGCGCGGCGCCGCCGATGCTCTCCAGGGTCGCCGTCGGCGCGCTGGCGGGCAGGGCGTCGGCCGAGCTCCTGGCGGAGGCGAAGCCCTCCGGGTACTGCACGATGACCGGCAGCTGACGGGTCTCGGCGTCGGTGTAGCCGTTCTCCGCCAGGTAGCTGACGTTGAAGAGCTCCCGGTCGAGCAGGCCTGACTGGATCGCGGGGAAGGCGTCGTCGGGCAGGACGTAGACGCCGTCGGGGCCGGTGCGGACGAACAGCGAGGCGGTGCGGCCGTCTGCCCTCGGCGCGCCCAGCCGGTCGATCGTGTACTGGCCGGTGCCGGTCGCGGTCAGGGTGACCTTGTCGCCGGTGATGAGCGTGACGGTGTGGGGTCCCTTGCCGACGCCCTTCAGGGTCACCGGCGGGGACGTCTGGGTCTGCGCCTGGGCGGAGGCGGTGGGCTGGGCCGCCAGCGTGGCGGTGACCAGCGCGAGAACCGAGGAGAGCGCGAGCGATCCGCGCCGAAGCCGGTTCACGCCGCACCTCCCCGTGTGGTGCTGCTGCTCATGAGGGGGGTTCGCCTTTCGGGGTCGGGTCAGAGCGGCTCGAAGCCGTCGGGTGGCTCGGCGGGTTCGGCGGCGGGGTCCTCGGACACCTCCTGCGCGCTCTCGGGCTCGTCCGGTGGGAGCTCGGGGTGCGGTGGACCGGGCACGTGACCGGTGCCTGCCGGCGTGTCGTCGGGCATGAGGTAAGGGTCGCGCGTGCCCACGAAACGCAGGTATGGGGCGGGCATGGGGTGAACACCCCAACTTCGGATCAGGCCCCTGGGGTGCCTCCCAGGTGACGCCCCAGCTCGGTGCGCGAGCGCGCGCCCAGCTTGCGCATGGCAGCGCCCAGATGCTTGTCGACCGTCTTGGGCGACAGGAACATCTGCCGGGCGATCTCCTGGTTGGTCAGCCCGTCCGCGGCCAGCCTGGCGACCTGCGCCTGCCGGGCGGACAGGCCCGCCGCCTCTCCGTCCTCGCCCGCCCGGATCCGGCTGGTGGCGCGCAGGCCCCGGCGGCGGGCCAGTTGCGTGGCCCGATCGAGGTCCCAGCGTGCTCCGAGCCGCGTGTAGGTGTCGATGGCCCGCGTCAGCGTGGCTCCCGCCTCCGGGTCGCCGAGTTCGAACAGGCAGGACGCCTGGTGCTCGACCGCCTGGGCCGCGTCGTAGCCGGCCGGCAGCCTCGCATAGGCGTCCGCCGCCTCGCCGTAGCGGCGCGCGGCCGGCGCCCAGCGCCCGGCGTGAGCGTCGAGGTGACCGTGCGCCAGGGCCAGAGCGGGTACGGCGAGCGGCGCGTCCAGGCCGCGCGTGCGGACCTCGTAGCGGCCGACCAGGTCGGCGGCCTCCTGCGTGCGGCCCGCCGACAGCAGCGCCTCGGTCACCGCGGCCACGGCCCGCACGCCGATCGGCCACAGGTCCCTGGCCTCCCACCCGGCGACCACGTCGGCCGTCTCGGCGAGCGCCGCCCCCGCCTCGTCGCGCGCGCGGGCGAGCCGCAGCAGCGTGGTCACCGGAGCCGCCGCCATGTCGAGGTCGCCGCGCACGCGCAGGTCGCGGATCAGCCCGGCGAGCATCTCCCTGGCGGCGTCGAGCCTGCTGGGAGCCGGGGCCAGGCAGGCCGCGATGAGGTCGATGTGCAGGCGTTCGTACGGGCGGTTGTCGCACTGCTCGCGCAGCGCGGCGAGCTCCTCGCGCAGCCCCGCCCACGCGCCGCCGTAGTAGCGGGCCATGGCCAGGCTGGCGCGGAGCGTCAGATCGTCGCGCGCCGAGCCGCTCGCGCCCCTTCCCGCGTCGAGCGCCGCCTCCAGCAGCCGCGCGGCCACCTGGTGGTGCCCGGCGTCGACGGCCGCGCCGCCGATGGAGCGGTAGGCGCCCACCTCCTGACGGCTGGAGGGGCGGCCCCCGGTCTCGGCCAGGATCCGCTCGGTCAGCGCCCACCAGCGGGGATCACCGGAACTGACGAAGATCATCGCGATCTTGCCGAGCACGAACACCCTCGGCCCCGGCTCGCCGTCGGCGGGCACGGTCTCCAGGGCGCGCTCCAGCCAGGGCAGGCGCTCGGCGAAGGGCACGTCCGTCGTGGTCGGCACGCCCAGGCCGACCATCGCCCAAGCGGCCAGCTCCGGCAGCTCGGCCAGGTCGGGCACCGCGTCCGCGAACGCCTGCCGTACGCGCAGGTCGTCGACCCTGATGGTGTCCAGATACAGGGCCCGCAGCATGCGCAGCTCCCCGCGCAGACGGCGCGGCAGCTCGTGACCGAGCGCCTCGTCGAGCAGCTCGCCGATGGCGGGGATGCGCAGCGTGTAGGTGGCCGCCCAGCCGAGGCGGATGGTCAGTTCGGCCCGCCGCACCGGATCGAGGCCGGCGTGCCGCAGCACCTCCTCCAGCAGGCGCGCCGCCTCGGCGTCGTTGCCCAGCCCCGTCGCGTGCTCGGCCGCCGCCACCGCGGCCGCCACCCATTCCTCGGGGCGGCCGGCGTGGCGCAGGTGGTGGGCGACCTGACCGAGCGGGACCGGGCGCAGGCCGCGGGTGGCCGTGGCCGCGGCGGCGTGCAGCGCCTGCCGCCGGCCCAGCGGGACTCCCTCGTAGACGGCTTCGGCGGCCAGCACGTGACGGAAGGCCACCAGGGTGCCCTGCTCGATCAGCAGTCCCGAGTCGAGGGCCTCGTCGAGCGCCTCGGCGCCGCTCACCCCTGCCACCCCGGCGAGCGTGGCGGCGGGGACGGCCAGCCGCAGGACGGCCGCCGCCTCCATGACCGAGCGCGCGGCGGGCGACATCCTGGCCACGCGTTCCTGCACCGGGGCCCGCACGCCTTCCGGCACGTCCAGCTCGTCCAGGGCCCGGCGGGCCCAGCCGCCCTTCCAGCGGATGAGCTTGCCCTGCATCCGTAACATGGCGAGCAGCTCCTGGATCGCCAGCGGCAGCCCGGAGGAGCGGGCGCACAGGTGCTCGGCGAACTCGGGGGAGACCTCCTCGGTCTGCAGGATCGCCGCGGCCAGCGCCCTGGTGCCTGCCACGTCCAGCGGCCTCAGCGCGATGTGCTCGCAGGTGAGGGTGTCGGCCAGGCGCGCGGTCGCCGCGCGCAACGCCGGATCGGCCTGCTCGCCCCGGTAGGTCAGCACCACCGACAACCCGGCCGGCATCGCCCGCACCAGGTAGGCGAGGAACTCGACCGTCTGCTGGTCGGCCCAGTGCAGATCCTCCAGGACCAGCACCGCGGGACCCAGCGCCGACAGCACCTCCACCAGGCCGCGCAGGACCCGGTGCCGCTCCGCCGCCCTGTCCTCCAGCGGGGGCGGGGCCGGCGGCAGGACGGCCTGCAGCTCGGGCAGCAGCGCGCCCAGCGCGCCCGTGACCGGTGACAGTGCCGCCCCGTCCAGCGCGGCGGCCTGCCCGCGCAGCGCCTCCACGACCGGACCCAGCGGGAACGGCTCCCGGACCTGGCCGCAGCCGCCCCTCAGCCATCGCCGCCCGGCGGCCTGCGGCAGCAGGGCCAGCTCGGCCACCAGCCGCGTCTTGCCGATCCCCGCCTCGCCCTCCACCACGACGACGGAGGGCGCCGCGGTCACCGCCTCCGCCAGCCTGACCAGCTCGGCCTCGCGCGCCACCAGCATCGGTGACACGATCCGGCCCGCACGTGCGATCACGACATGACCTTACACAGCGCCAAAAAGCCCGCGAATCGGGCATCCTCCGCGTCAGGGCCACCAGGTGCCCGGCTGCCAGCCGAGCCCGTCCCACGCCGCCCGCTGCTCTGCCAGGGGATCGTCGGCCACGTACGGCCCGGCCGCGTCGAAGATCATGGTGCTCCGCCGCCCGCCGTCGTAGGCGGGCCAGTCCGGCAGCTCCTCCACCCCGGGATTCCCGGTGCGGGCGAACGCGGCCCAGGCCTGGCTCATGCGCTTGCCCATCCCGCCCGCGCCGCTCCAGATCGCCGTCCCGTCCGTGCCGTGCATGGCGGGCAGCGGGCCGCCGGGGAAGCCCCTCACCGGGCCGTCGAAGCGGGAGCGCCAGACCGGCGCGTGGGCGGCCTGCGCGTCGGCCAGGCGGATGGTGGGGATGACGTAGCGCTCGTCGCTCATCACCTCGACGCGCAGCCGTACGGGGTCGAGGTCGGGGCGGGCGGCGGCGTAGGCGGCCAGCACACGCCCGGCGCGGTCGGGGCCGAAGTAGCCGGTCAGCACCCGCTCGGCCTGGTCGGCGGCGTCGGGGGCGAGCAGCTGGTAGAGGGAGCACTCCTCGACGCAGGTCTGCACCAGCAGCGGCACGCCGGCCGCGGACCCGGCCGCGATGGCCGCCAGCGGCTCGCCCGTCAGCGTCACCCCGTCGATCATCGGGCGCCACAACCACGTCGTCTCCAGACCGTCACCGGTGGCGATCTGGGCGGCGAGCAGGTCCTCCGCGGGCGCCTGCCGTACCTGGCCGGCCTTCGCGCCGAGCACGTCGAGGAAACGGCCGGCCACCGCGGCGGCCTGCTCGGGGGTGGCCACGAACGAGCCGCCGCTCGACGAGGCCGCCCGGTGGAACAGGCCTTTGGCCTGCGGCGAGGCCAGCAGGTTGGTCACGGCCTTGGCGCCCGCCGACACTCCGTAGACGGTCACCCGGCCGGGGTCGCCGCCGAAGGCCGCGATGTTGTCGCGGACCCAGCGCAGGGCGGCGATCTGGTCGTGCAGGCCGTGGGCGCCCGTGGGCCGTTCGCCCTCGACGGCCAGGAAGCCGAGGGCGCCGAGCCGGTAGTTGACGGTCACCACCACCAGGCCGTCGCGGCGCACGAAGGCGCCGCCGTCGCCGGCCATGTCGGCGCCGTGGCCGATCTGGTAGCCGCCGCCGTGGAACCACACCAGCACCGGGCGGCGCTCGCCGCCCGCCGGTGCGATGACGTTGAGGAAGAGGCAGTCCTCCGACGCGGGCGGGATCTCGGCGCCGCCCGGGACGGGAAGGGGTACGGCGGGCGGAGGCTGGAGGGCGGGGGCGCCGTAGCGGGTGGCGTCCCTGACCCCCTCCCACGACGGCGGCTCCTGGGGCGGGCGCAGCCGCAGGTCGCCGACGGGCGGCGCGGCGTACGGCAGGCCGCGCCAGGCCAGGACGCCGTCGTCGACCTCGAGGCCGCGCACCCGTCCGGATCGGGTACGCACGTCGAGGGTGATCGTCATACGGGGGCTCCGGTGTTGAGGAAGGAGACCAGCGCCCGGGTGAGCGCGGGTTCGCGGACCGCGCCGAGGTGGTCGCCTGGCACCATCCGCAGGACGGAGCCGGGGATGGCGGCGGCGAGCACCTCGGGCCTGGTGGCCAGGTTGTCACGCTCGCCCGCCAGCACGAGCGTCGGGGCCGTGATCTCGCCGAGCGGGATCGGCCGGTCGTGCGCCGCGGCGACCTGGGCGGCGAGCGCGGTCCTGTCGCCGCCCACGGCCTCGACGAAGGCGCGGAAGGCCGCCGCGGACGGGTCGGCGATCGTGGCGGGATGCTCGGTGGTCAGCGCGTGCCGCAGCGCGTCGCGGCGCACGACGCGGGTGTCCACCCCGCCCAGCTCCACCACCCCGGCGCCGATGCCGCCGATCACCAGGCGGCGGACGCGGGAGTCGGAGACGGCCGTGAGCAGCGAGACGATCGCGCCCATCGAGTAGCCGGCCAGGTCGTAGAGGGGCTCGCCCAGCACGTCGGCCAGCGCGCTCACGTCCCTGGCCATCCGCGACTCGCCGTAGAAGGCCGGGTCGTGGGGCTTGCCCGACGCGCCGTGGCCGCGGGCGTCGATGGCGGCGACCCGGCGTCCGGTCGCGGTGAGGGCGGCCACCACGCCGGGGGCCACCCAGTTGACGTGGCCGTTGGCGATGAACCCGTGGTGGAGCAGGACCAGGGGCTGCCCGGGGTCCCCGTCCCAGACCTCGTAGGCGATCTCGACGCCGTCGTCGGCGGTGAAGGTCGGCATGCCGTGGAACATACCGGCCGGTCGGTCTCTCGCCAAGATGGAAAACGGTTTGTCTGAGTGAGTACTCGCTCATTACAGTCGAAGCATGACGAAAAGGCGACGTATCCCGGCCATGGCGCCAGAGGAGCGCCGTGCCGCCCTCATCGCCGCCACCATCCCCCTGCTGCGCGAGCACGGCGCCGCGGTCAGCACCCGCCAGATCGCCGAGGCCGCGGGCGTGGCCGAGGGCACGATCTTCGGGGTCTTCCCCGACAAGGCGTCGCTCCTGCGCGCCGCGGTCGTGAGCGCCTTCGACCCCCAACCGGCCGTCGACGCGCTGGAGGCCATCCGCGCGGAGCCCGCTGAGCTGCGCACCCGGCTGCGCGAGGCCGTCACGCTCCTGCGGGCGAGGATGAGCGCCAACGCCAACCTCATGGCCGCGCCCCGGGACCTGATGGCCGACGACGCCGACTTCCGCGAGCGCATGATGGACGGCAGACGCCGCCTCGTGGGCGGGATCGCCGCCCTGATAGAGGCCGACCGCCACCGGCTGCGCCGCTCCCCGGAGGCCGCCGCGCAACTGCTGCTCATGCTGGTCTCGGTCACCGTGCACCGCGGCTTCGGCCACGGCGGCGACTTCGACGACATGGACGACGAGGAGATCGTCTCCACCCTGCTCGACGGGCTGCTCGTGGCGCCCGTCGTCACCGATCCGACAGAAAGCCCCACTTGATGCTGATGCGCCTGCTGCGGGCCCAGCTCAGGCCGTACGGGAAAGAGATCACGCTCGTCGTCCTCTTCCAGTTCGTGCAGACGCTGGCCACGCTCTACCTTCCCACTCTCAACGCCGACATCATCGACGACGGCGTCGTCAAGGGCGACACCGCCACGATCATGCGCATCGGCCTGGTGATGCTCGGCGTGACGCTCGTCCAGATCGTCTGCTCGACCGTGGCCGTCTACTACGGCGCCAGGACCTCGATGGCCCTGGGCCGCGACCTGCGCGCCGCGATCTTCCACCGGGTGCAGGACTTCTCCGTGCAGGAGGTCAACAGGTTCGGCGCGCCGTCCCTGATCACCCGCACCACCAACGACGTGCAGCAGGTCCAGCTCCTGGTGCTCATGACGTTCACGATGGTGGTCACCGCCCCGATCATGGGCGTCGGCGGCATCGTGCTGGCGCTGCGCCAGGACGTGGCGCTGTCGTCGCTGCTGCTCGTCGCGCTGCCGGTGATGATCGCCCTGGTGAGCGTGATCGTGGTGAGGATGCGCCCGCTGTTCCGCACCATGCAGGTGCGCATCGACCGGATCAACCAGGTCCTGCGCGAGCAGATCACCGGCATCCGGGTCATCAGGGCCTTCGTCCGCGACCGCCACGAGCAGGAACGCTTCGCCGTGGCCAACGACGAGCTGACCGACGTGTCGCTGCGCGTCGGCCGGCTGATGGCGATCATGTTCCCCTCGGTGATGCTCGTGGTCAACCTGTCGAGCGTCGCCGTGGTCTGGTTCGGCGCCGACCGCATCGCCGGCGGCGACATGCAGGTGGGCGCGCTGACCGCCGTCATCTCCTACCTGATGCAGATCCTCATGTCGGTGATGATGGCGATGTTCATGTTCATGATGATCCCGCGGGCCGAGGTGTGCGCCGAGCGCATCGAGGAGGTGCTCGGCACCAAGCCCAGCGTCCACCGGCCCGAGCGGCCGGTCGCGCCGCTGCACAGCCGCGGCGAGCTGGAGCTGCGCGACGTCGACTTCCGCTACCCGGGCGCCGAGGAGCCGGTGTTGTGCGGCGTCGGCTTCACCGCGCGGCCCGGCCGCACGACCGCGATCATCGGCAGCACCGGCAGCGGCAAGACCACGCTGCTCAACCTCGTGCCGCGCCTGTTCGACGCCACCGCCGGCCAGGTGCTCGTCGACGGCGTCGACGTGCGCGAGCTCGACCCGGCCGCGCTCTCGCGCGCCGTCGGCCTCGTCCCGCAGGCGCCCTACCTGTTCTCCGGCACGGTGGCCTCCAACCTCAGGTACGGCAAGCCCGACGCCACCGACGAGGAGCTGTGGCGCGCGCTGGAGGTGGCCCAGGCCCGCGAGTTCGTCGAGGCGATGCCCGGCGGCCTCGACGAGCCGATCGCCCAGGGCGGCACGAACGTCTCCGGCGGCCAGCGCCAGCGCCTGGCCATCGCCCGCACCCTCGTGCACCGGCCCGAGATCTACCTCTTCGACGACTCCTTCTCCGCCCTCGACTACGCCACCGACGCGCGGCTGCGCGCGGCGCTGGCCGAGGAGATCAGCGACGCCACGATGGTGATCGTGGCCCAGCGGGTGAGCACCATCCGCGACGCCGACCTCATCGTCGTCCTCGACGAGGGCCGCGTCGTCGGCACCGGCACCCACGCCGAGCTGATGACCACCTGCCCCACCTACCGGGAGATCGTGCTGTCCCAGCTCACCGAACAGGAGGCGGCATGACCACGCAGACACCCGCCCGCCGCCCCCAGCCCGGCTTCGGGCCGGCCAGGATGATGGGCGGCCCCGCCGAGAAGGCGCTCGACTTCGGCGGAACGCTGCGCCGCCTGATGCGGCTGCTGCGGCCGGAGCGCGGGCTGCTGGTCGTCGTCCTGGCGCTCGGCATCGTCAGCGTCGCGCTGACCGTGACCGGGCCCAAGCTGCTCGGCCACGCCACCGACCTCATCTTCTCCGGCATCATCGGCGCGCAACTGCCCGCGGGCCTCACCAAGGCCCAGGCCGTGGCCGACCTGCGCGCCTCCGGGCAGGGCACCTTCGCCGACATGGTCGCCTCCATGAACGTGGTGCCCGGCCAGGGCATCGACTTCGCCTCGCTGGCCCACGTGCTCGCCTGGGTGCTGGTGATCTACCTGGTGGCGGCGGCCTTCGGGATCCTGCAGTTCCGGCTGACCACCGTCGTGGTCCAGCGCGCCGCGGCCCGGCTGCGCGAACGGATCGAGGCCAAGCTGTCGCGGCTGCCGCTCAGCTACTTCGACGGCCAGCCGCGCGGCGAGATCCTCAGCCGCGCCACCAACGACACCGACAACATCGCCCAGTCGCTGCAGCAGACCATGAGCCAGCTCATCTCCTCGCTGCTGACCGTCGTGGCGGTGCTGGTGATGATGTTCGTGATCTCGCCGCTGCTGGCGCTCATCGCGCTGGTCACCGTACCGGTGTCGGTCTACATCACCGCGGTGATCGGCAAGCGGTCGCAGCCCGAGTTCATCAAGCAGTGGTCCTCGACCGGCAAGCTCAACGGCCACATCGAGGAGATGTACGGCGGGCACACGCTGGTCAAGGTGTTCGGCAGGCAGGAGGAGGCCGCGGCCACCTTCGCCGAGCACAACCGGGCGCTGTACACCTCCAGCTTCCGCGCCCAGTTCATCTCCGGGATCATCCAGCCGGCGATGATGTTCATCGGCAACCTCAACTACGTGCTGGTCGCCGTCGTCGGCGGGCTCAAGGTCGCCTCGGGCTCGATCTCGCTCGGCGACGTGCAGGCCTTCATCCAGTACTCCCGGCAGTTCAGCCAGCCGCTGACCCAGGTGGCAGGCATGGCCAACCTCGTGCAGTCGGGCGTGGCCTCGGCCGAGCGTGTCTTCGAGCTCCTGGAGGCGCCAGAGCAGTCGCCCGAGCCCGCCGAGCCCGCCCGGCCCGCGCAGGTCAGGGGCAGGGTCGCGTTCGAGAACGTGTCGTTCCGCTACGCCGAGGACCGGCCGCTCATCGAGAACCTGTCGCTCACCGTCGAGCCCGGCCAGACCGTGGCCATCGTGGGACCGACGGGGGCGGGCAAGACCACGCTGGTCAACCTCATCATGCGCTTCTACGAGGTGACCGGCGGCCGGATCACGCTGGACGGCGTCGACATCGCCGAGATGTCCAGGGAGGAGCTGCGCGCCACCACGGGCATGGTGCTGCAGGACACCTGGCTGTTCGGCGGCACGATCGCGGAGAACATCGGGTACGGCGCGCAGGACGCCACCCGCGAGCGCATCGAGCAGGCGGCGCGGGCCGCCCACGTCGACCGCATCGCGCTCACCCTGCCCGACGGCTACGACACCGTCATCGACGAGGAGGGCGCGACGGTCAGCACGGGCGAGAAGCAGCTCATCACGATCGCGCGCGCGTTCCTGTCGCAGCCGGCGATCCTCATCCTGGACGAGGCCACCAGCTCGGTCGACACCCGCACCGAGGTGCTCATCCAGCGGGCGATGAGCTCGCTGCGCGAGGGGCGCACCAGCTTCGTGATCGCCCACCGGCTGTCGACGATCCGCGACGCCGGCCTGATCCTCGTCATGGAGGACGGGCGGATCGTGGAACAGGGCACGCACGAGTCGCTGCTGGCCGCGCAGGGCGCCTACGCCCGGCTCTACTCCGCGCAGTTCGCCCAGGCCGTGGCCGACGTGGACTGAGCCCGGCTCACGAGAGGGCGGGCAACACCTCGGAGGCGACCCGTTCGAGGGTCGCCTCCTTCCCGGCGAACCAGCCCGACTCGCGCGGCCAGTGGGTCACGACGTCGGTGAAGCCCAGGCTCGACGCCCTGGCCAGGGCGTCGGCGAAGAAGGAGGCGCTCGACAGGGAGTACACCGGTGCGGCCGGGTCGAGCAGGAGGAAACGCCCGGCCGTCGCCGGGTCGCGTCCCTCGGCGGCCAGGGCCTCGTCGAACTGCCCGGCCGCCGTCTCCACCGTGGCCCACCAGCCGGGCATGTCGCCGGCCGGGAGACCCGTGGTCACCCAGGCGTCGCCGTACCTGGCCGCCAGGCGCATCGAGCGCGGGCCGCGCGCGGCGACCACGAACGGCACGCGCGGGCTCTGCACGCACCCGGGAGTGCTCCTGGCGTCGGCGACGGTGAAATGGTCGCCGCGCTCGGTGACGTGCTCGCCGCGCAGCAGCCGGTCCAGCAGGCCGAGGAACTCGGCGAAGCGCTCGAAGCGGGCGCGGGCCGTCAGGGGCTCCCGGCCGAGCACCGTGGTGTCGTGTCCCGCGACGCCGCCCGCCCCCACGCCCAGCGTGAACCGGCCGCCGCTGACGTCGTCGAGCGCGATGATCTCGCGGACGAAATGCGCCGGATGCCGGAAGTTCGGGGAGGCGACCATGGTGCCCAGCCGGATGCGGGAGGTCACCGACGCCGCGGCCGCCAGCGTCGGCACCGCGTCGAACCAGGGGCCGTCGACCAGGTCACGCCAGCCGATGTGGTCATAGGTCCAGGCATGGGCGAAGCCGTACTCCTCCGCGCGCCGCCAGCGGTCCGCGGCGACCTGCCACCGCTGGTCGGGGAGGATCAGGATTCCGGCACGCATGGCCGGAATCTACACCAGCGGCCCCCGTCAGGCGGGGTCCAGGGCGCCGGTCAGCGGCTCGCCCGCGACCTGGTAGACCTGCAGCATCACGCCGGTGCCGCTCGCCTTCGACTCGGCCAGCCGCAGTCCCGTGGGCGCGATGTCGTGCCACATGTTCTTCCCGGTGCCCAGGACGACGGGGAAGACCAGCAGGCGCAGCTCGTCGACGAGCCTGGCCCGCAGCAGCTGCTGGACCAGCGTGGGGCTGCCGTGCACCTGCAGGTCGCGGCCGGGCAGCTCCTTCAGCTTGGTGACCTCGGCGACCAGGTCGCCGGTGAGCAGGGTCGTGTTGGCCCAGGAGGTCTCGGTCAGGGTGCGGGTGGGGACGTACTTCCGCAGGTTGTTGAGCTGGTCGGACATCGTGTCGGTCTCGGGGTCGACGTGCGGCCAGTAGGTCTCCATGATCTGGTAGGTCTTGCGGCCGAGCAGGAACGCGTCGACGGTGGAGGCCCAGCGCTCGGTGGCCTCGTTGAAGTCCTCGTCGAGGTGCGGCACCAGCCAGCCGCCGAGCTCGAAGCCGTTCTCGCGGTCCTCCTCCCGGGCTCCGGGGGCCTGGGCGACGCCGTCGAGCGTGATGAACATGGTCACGGTGAGCTTCATGGGGTTCCTCCTCGGTGATTGCCCTCACTGTGGCGCGGAGGACTTACCGATCTCTTACCGTCCTGGAACATCGGTGGAACGGGATGGAACACCCCAGGGTTAGTCATCGCTCGCGACGCTTCCCACGGGGGTCACCTTGTCACGTTCCACTGCTCACTTATCCATCCGGCTGAGCCCGTTCGCTCTGCCGCTCATCTGCACAGCCCAGCTCATGGCGACGCTGGACGTGACGATCGTCAATCTCGCCCTGCCCGCCGTCCAGCGGGAGTTCGGCCTGTCGAACGCGGGTCTCGCGTGGGTGATCGACGCCTACACGCTGGCGTACGCGGGCCTGCTGCTCCTGGGCGGGCGCATGGGGGACCTGGCCGGTCATCGCCGGACTCTGATGATCGGGATCCTGGTCTTCACGGTCTCGTCCCTGCTCGGCGGTCTGGCCCACGACGCCGGGCTGCTGCTCGCCGCGCGGGCCGGGCAGGGGGTCGGGGCGGCGCTCGCCACCCCCACGACCCTGTCCCTGATCACGACGCTCTACGCGCCGGGGGCGGCGCGGACCAAGGCCATGGTCGCCTACGGCGCGATGGCGGGGCTGGGGATCACGCTCGGGCTGGTGCTGGGGGGCTTCCTGACCGAGCTGGCGTCCTGGCGCTGGGTGTTCCTGGTGAACGTCCCCATCGGGGTCGTGCTGCTGGCGAGCGCGCGGCGCGTGCTGCCCGAGTCGACGGGCGTCAGGCGGCGTCCTGACGTGCTGGGCGCGGTCGTGGGGACCGGCGCGCTGGGGTTCCTGGTGTACGGCGTGATCCGCACGGGCTCCGACGGCTGGGGCGACCTGGTCTCCTCCGTCGCCCTCGGCGTCTCGGCGTTGCTGCTGGTCGCCTTCGTCCGGATCGAGCGCACGGTCGCCGAGCCGATGTTGCCGCTGCGGCTGCTGGCCCATCGACGGCGGCTGGGCGCCTATCTCATCGCGGCGCTGCTGTTCGCCTGCCTGTATCCGTCGTTCTTCTTCCTCAGCAGGGCGCTGCAGGACGTGCTCGCCCAGGACCCGATCGAGGCGGGGCTCAGGTTCCTGCCGATCGGGGCAGGGGTGCTCGTCTTCGCGCTCGTCACGCGGCGGCTCGTCCACGTCTCCGGGTCCAGAGCGCTGGTGCTGGGCGGCACCGCCGTCACCGCGGTCGCGGCGTTGTGCCTGGTGATGCTCGACACCGGCAGCTCCTATCCGGCGCTGCTGCTGCCCGCGCTCGTCGGGCTGGGCGCCGGGGTGGGGACGACGTTCGTCGCCAACGCCGCCTCGGCCATGACCGATGTCGGCGACTCCGACGCCGGGATCGCCTCGGGCCTGCTCAGCACCTTCCAGGCGGTCGGCGGCACGGTCGGCGTCGCGGTGCTGGCCGCCCAGGCGGCTTCGGAGACCAAGGCGGCGCTGGCGTCCGCGGTCGCGCCGGGTGAGGCGCTGATGGCCGGGTTCGCGCAGGGGTTCGCCATCGCCGGCGTCCTGGCCGCGGTGGCGTTCGCCGTCGCCGTGGCCACGTCATGACATGTCAAGAGAGGTGCGTTGTGTCCATTCCCGTTCCCAGTACTGATCCCTTCTACGCGCCGGCCGGGCGTCTCGGCCGTCCCGGCGAACTGCTCAGGACCCGCGAGGTCGAGGTGAAGAGCGCGGAGGTCTCCGTCGCCTGGCAGGTCGTCCACGTGTCGACCGACTCGCGCGACAGGCCGGTCGCGGTCTCCGGCACCGTCCTGCTCCCGGCCGCGCCCTGGCGGGGACCGGGCGCCCGGCCGGTGCTCAGCTACGGCGTCGGCGTGCACGGCCTCAGCCGCGACGCCGCCCCCAGCTACCTGCTGCGCTCGGGCGACGAGATCGAGATCACGATGATCGAGCACGCGCTGGCGCGCGGCTGGGCGGTCGTGGTCACCGACGGCGAAGGGCTCGGCATGCCGGGGCCCCACACCTACGGGGCCGGCCGGTCGGGCGGCCACGCGATGCTGGACATCGTCAGGGCCGCTCCCGGCCTCGGCCGGGACCTGGCCGGGCCGGTGCTGGTCTGGGGGTATTCGGAGGGCGGGCGTTACGCCGCCTGGGCCGCCGAGCTCCAGCCCTCCTACGCCCCCGAAATGGATCTGCGGGCCGTGGCGGCAGGCGGGGTCCCCTCCGACCTGCGGGCGGTGGCCAAGGCCATCGACGGCGGACCCTTCTCCGGGCTCGGGCTCGCCGTGCTCGTCGGCCTGTCGCACGCCCACCGCGATCCCGCCCTCGACGCGATCCTCACCGACCGGGGGAAGGCGGCCGCCGCGCGGGCCGCGACCCTCGACGTCGTCGGGCTCATCATCGAGTTCCCCGAGCCCATGCACCATCACACCGTCCGCGAGGAGCCGTGGGACGAGCCGGTCTGGCGCGCATTGCTCGACCGGGAGAAGAACGGCCGCCGCGCGCCGCGCGTGCCGGTCCGCCTCTACCACGTCGCCGACGACGTGCTGGTGCCCACCGCCCTGGGCCGGGAGCTGTACGCGGACTACGCCGCGCTCGGCGCGCGGGTCAGCTGGGCCGACGTCGTCGCCGACGACCATCTCTCCGGCGCCTTCGCCGGAGCCCCCTCGGCCGTCGCATGGCTGGCCGATCATCTGTCAACGGAGGAGAAATGAAGATGTCCACGCGTGTGGCCGCCCTCGCGGCGGCCGTGACCCTCGGCCTCGGTACGGCACCGGCCCACGCCGGAACCGAGCCCGGGGCGATGGCCAAGCCCCGCCTCACCGTCAACGAGAGCGCGGGCCAGTGCCGGCTGACCGTCATCACCAGCATCGGCATGTCGCAGGCCCAGGCGCAGTACCAGATCGACAACGGCGCGAGCGCCAGGATCGAGGTCTGGGCCGACGACCTCGTCTACGACAACCGGCTCTACAAGGCGCTGCCCACGGCCATGACGGCCAGCAGGTACGACGGCGGCCTCATCATCACCGGCCAGCCCTCGGTCCCGTGCGTCCGCCTCGACGAGGACGGTCCCGAGAACTTCGACACCGAAGGGGACGAGATCTACGTCAAGGTCGTCTTCGAGGGCCCCGGATACCCGCGGATGTCGAAGAGCTCCAACGTGGTCAAGGGCCGCTGGTAGGGCCCTCGCAAGAAATGTTCAAGACAGGATTCCTACGGTGGTTCAAAATTTGATGAACCACCGGAAGAACCTGGGAGCGGCGCATGGCCCGTCGACACAGCCGCCACTGCGACGTGCACGCCTGGTACGCCGGCGACGACCTGCGCTCCGGTCGTGACCGGTTCGAGGCGGCCTACCTCGCGGCCGAGGCCGCGGGCGACGGTCCCGCCATGGCCGTGGCGGCACTGGGTCTGGCCGGCCTGTGGATCCACGACCATCGCGGCTTCACGGCGGGCACGTCGATCGAGGTACGCCTGCGGCGGGCGTTGTCGGCCGTGGACCCGGGCTCCCCGCTCGCCCTCCGGCTCCGGGTCCGGCTGGCCGCCGAGTCCGACTACCGGTCGGGCGAGCACCAGGCCGTCCTCGCCGTCCTGCAGGAAGCCAGGGCGTACGGCGACTGCGCCGCCCTGGCCGAGGCGGCGGGCCTGGCCCACCAGTGCCTGCTCGGCCCCGGCCACGCCCCGCTCCGTCACGAGCTGGCCAGGGAACTGCTCGCCGCGGGCTTCCAGACCTCGTGCCGCAGCGACCTGCTGATGGGCCTGCTGTGGCGCACCGTCGGCCACATCCTCGACGCCCACCCGCACACCGAACGGTCCCTGGCGGAGCTGCGCGCGCAGCTCGAACACGAGGACCACCAGGCGATCGGGTTCGTGCTGCAGGCCATCGACGTGATGCTCGCCATCCGCGCGGGACGCCTGGGCGAGGCCGAGGCCAGGGCCGCCGCGTGCGCGGAACGGGGCAGGCTGGTCGGCGACGCCGACGCCACGAGCTGGTACGGCGGGCAGATGGTGGCCATCCGCTGGTACCAGGGCCGCATGGCGGAACTGGTGCCCCTGCTCGCCGAGGTGGCGGCCTCCCCCGATCTCAGCGCGGTCGACAACTCCTACCTGGCCGCGCTGGCCGTGGCCGCCGCCGAGGCCGGGGAGCACCGGCAGGCCGCGGGGGCGCTGGCCCGCCTGCGCCGATCGGGCCTGGCCTCGTTGCCCCGATCGAGCACCTGGCTGGCGACCATGTTCGGCGTCGTGGAGGCGGCCAACCTGTTACACGACGCCGAGACCGCGGCCGCCGCCTACGAGCTGCTCATGCCGTACGCCCACCTGCCCCTGGTCGCCAGCCTCGGCGTCACGTGCTTCGGCTCGGCCCAGCACGCGCTCGGCGTGGCCGCGCTGACCACGGGCGACCCGCAGCGGGCGATCGAGCACCTCAAGCTCGCCGTCAGGGGCAACCTGGCGATGGGGCACTGGCCGGCGGCGGTCCTGTCGCGCGTGCGCTGGGCCCAGGCGCTCATGCTCAGGGCCAGGACCGGCGACGCCGCCGAGGCGGGACGCCAGCTGGAGGTCGCCGCCTGCGAGGCCGCCGGGCTGGGCATGACCGTGCCGGGGGAGCGCGAGCTGCACGCGGCGATCATGAACGCGGTGCCGCAGGCGCAGCGGCCGCTCATCGAATGCCGACGCGAGGGCCGGTGGTGGCGGGTCGGGCTCGGCGCCAGGAGCGTCGACGTCAAGCACAGCCTGGGCATGGAGTACCTCGCCGTCCTGCTGGCCAACCCCCGCTACGAGGTCCCCGCCATCGAGCTGGCCGCCGGGCCGGTGCCCAGCCAGGAGGCGGTCGCCGCCGCCGGGATCACCCAGCCGACGCTCGACGAGACCGCCGTCAGGGCCTATCGCGAACGGCTGTCGCAGCTGCAGGAGGAGATCGACGACCACGAGGCGGCCCACGACACCGTGCGCGCCGAGCAGTTGCGGGTGGAACGCGACTGGCTGCTCGAAGGGCTGGCGTCGGCCACCGGGCTCGACGGGCGGATCAGGAGCTTCACCGGCAACGAGGAGCGTGCCCGCATCTCGGTCGGCAAGGCCATCCGCCGTGCCATCGAGAGGATCGCCTCCGCCGACGCGATCCTGGGCGGGGAGCTGCACGTCACCATCCACACCGGGCGCCTGTGCCGCTACCAGCCCAGGTGAGCCTTCCTCGTCAGGGCTCACTCGCCGGCGATGTCCAGCGCCGTGCCGTACAGACGTGAGACGTGCAGCCTGATCACCACGCGGCGCTCGTCCACCAGCTGCCGCAGGAAGGCGGCCTGCGCGGCGGGGTCGTCGAAGGCCGGGACGAGCGCCAGGAGCTCCTTGCCGACCGCGTCTCCCGGCTGCGTGGTCACCTCGGACACCTCGGCCTGGCCCTCGGCGACCGCGAACGACCAGATGTTCGGCCCGTTCACGTGCAGGGACAGGTGGGGGTTGGCGCGCACGTGGCGGGCCTTGAGCCGGTCGGCCGTGGTGGAGACCCGCACGATGCGCTCGGCGGGGCTCCAGTTGTACAGGACGGTAGAAAGGTGCGGGTGGCCGCTGCGCTTGACGGTGGCCAGGACGCCGAACTGCTGATCGGCGAGCAAGGCGCTGAGCTCGGCGTCGGTGAGGACTCGCGGCTCGGCGGGGCTGGAGGTCATGGGGATCACATCCTGTCTGTAGGGCGGAACGAGTGGTCAGGCTACGGGGGTGAGCTGCGGCGCCTGCGCGGCGGTCGTGTCGCGGCCGGGCTGGCGCAGGACCAGGAGCGCGACGACGAAGGCGGCCACGAGCAGGGCCGCGGCGACGGCGAAGGCGACGTGGTAGCCGCCGGTCAGCGCGGCCGCCTGGCTCCGGCCGCCGCCCAGCAGCTCCTCGGTGCGGGTGGCGGCCAGGGTGGACAGGACGGCGACGCCGAAGGCCATGCCGATCTGCTGCGTGGTGTTGAACAGTCCTGACGCCAGGCCCGCGTCGTCGGCCTTGGCGCCCGACATGCCGAGCGAGGTCAGGGCGGGCAGGACCAGGCCGCCGCCCGCGATGAGCAGCATCACCGGGAGCAGGTCGGTGACGTAGTCGGCCTCCACGGGGATGCGCGACAGCCACAGCATCGCGCCGAGCAGCAGCGCCAGACCGGTCAGCAGGACGGCGCGCTCGCCGAGGCGGGTGTTGAGCCGGGCCGAGACGAACAGGGAGACGCCGCCGATGGCCAGGGCCGCGGGCAGCATCGCCAGGCCGGTCTCCAGCGCGCCGTAGCCGAGGACCTTCTGCATGTAGAGGGCGACGAGGATCTGGAAGGCGAACATGGCCGACAGGGTGAGGATCTGGACCAGGTTGGCGCCGGACACGTTCCTGGAGCGCAGGATCCGCAGCGGCATCAGGGGCGTCCTGGCGCTCGCCTGGCGCAGGACGAAGGCGACCAGCAGGGCGAGCGAGACCGCGCCGAGCACGAGGGTGTGGGTGGCGAGCCAGCCGTGCTCCTCGACCTTGACCACGGTGTAGATGCCGAGCATCAGTCCGCTGGTGACGAGCACGGCGCCGATGACGTCGGCTCCGGCCGCGAGTCCCGCGCCGCGGTCGGCGGGCAGCGCCCGGATCGCCAGGGCGATCGTGGCCAGCCCGATGGGCAGGTTGATGAGGAAGATCCAGTGCCAGCTGAGCAGGTCGGTCAGGACTCCGCCCAGCACCTGGCCGATCGAGGCGCCCGCGGCGCCGGTGAAGCTGAAGATGCCGATGGCCTTGGCGCGTTCCCTGGCGCCGGTGAAGAGCGTCACCAGGATGCCCAGCATGACGGCGGAGGCCATCGCGCTGCCGACGCCCTGCAGGAACCGGGCGACGACCAGCATCCCAGGACCGGTCGACACGGCCGCCAGCACCGATGCGGCGGTGAAGACCGCGTTCCCGGCCAGGAACATCGCCTTGCGGCCGATCAGGTCGCCCAGCCGGCCGGCCAGGAGGAGCAGTCCGCCGAAGGCGATCAGGTAGGCGTTGACGGTCCAGCTCAGCCCGGCGGGGGAGAAGCCGAGGTCACGCTGGATGGCGGGCATGGCGACGGTGACGATGCTGCCGTCGAGGATGGTCATCAGCATCGCGGCCGACAGGACGGCGAGGGCCGACCAGGGTGAACGAGGTGACATGGGGCTACTCCTGACCTCTTGAGGGGTACAGGAGAGACCTTAACAGATAGTTTCGTTGCAGACTATCTATGTCGGTCTTATTTATCCCTTCTGGCGTGCCCGCCGCGCTCCCTGCGAGGCCTCGACCGGGCTCGCCAGATGGCCTCCGGCCAGCCGGTTCATCGCCCGGAGCAGCACCTCACGCTCGTCGTCGGGCAGGGCGCCCAGGGCGGCCCGGTGCACGCCGTCGACGATCTCCTGGCTCCTCCTGGCCACCTCCTCGCCTGCCTCGGTGACCGCGATGATCCTGGCCCGCCGGTCAGTGCTGGACGGGCGGCGTTCGGCCAGGCCGGCCTTCTCCAGGGCGTCGACGGTCACCACCATGGTCGTCTTGTCCATGTCGCCGATCTCGGCGAGCTGGATCTGTGTGCGCTCCTCTTCGAGGGCGTGCACGAGGACGCAGTGCATGCGCGCGGTCAGGCCGATCTCGGCCAGCGCGGCCGCCATCTGGGTTCTCAGCACGTGGCTGGTGTGGTCCAGCAGGTAGGAGAGGTCCGGCTCGGTGCGCGCGGGTGCCATGGCGGTCATGGACCGAGTCTAGCAACTGGTTTCGTTCTGGATTATCTGCTTCTTTTCTACGGGTTCTCCTGCGGGGCGGCCAGCACCGACTGCACGGACCGGGTGATCACGTCGGCGGCCCGCGAGGATGCCAGCCGTCCCGCTCGCACCTCGGCCGCCGCCCCGTGCAGGAGGTAGTGGACCACGTTGACCAGCCAGTCGAGCGGCAGGTCGGTGCGGAAGACGCCCTGCTCCTGGCCCCGGCGGATCAGCTCCGTCATGCGGCGCACGGGCTCCTCGTGCAGCTCGCGCACCCGCCCCGTGGGCAGGACCTCCTCGGCCGCGGCCAGCAGCGCCGCCGACTGGGCCACCACCTGCCAGCTGGAGTCGAGCAGCCGCGCCATGGCCTCGCGGGCGTTCCCGCCGAGGTCGACCGACGACAGGACCGCGTCGCCGGTCCGCAGCGCCTCCACCAGGGCCGCGTCGATCAGCTCGGCCCGCGTGCCGAAGTGGCCGTACAGGGTCATCCGCCCCACGCCCGCGGCCCTGGCGATGTCGTCGGTCTTCGCGTTCGGATCCGCGCTCAGCAGCTCGCGTGCGGCGGCCACGATGCGGGCGATGCTGCGCTCGGCGTCGGCCCGGCGTTTGGGGCGTGCGGCTGAATCGACCATGCCCACACTCTAACGCGTACGCGATGTACGAGTTATAGTCTGGCTAAAGCTCGTACATGGAGTACGAGTTATCCCCTCGGAGGCACCCATGAACCAGTCAGGCGCGCACCCCGCGCGATGGCGCATCCTCGGACTGCTCGGCGTGGCCCAGCTGATGCTGATCCTCGACGTCACCGTCGTCGCGATCGCGCTGCCCCACATCGAGACGGATCTCGGCCTCACCCGCGAGGCGATGACCTGGACGGTCAGCGCCTACACGCTCACCTTCGGCGGGCTCATGCTGCTCGGCGGCAGGATCTCGGACCTCGTCGGCGCCAAGGGGGTCATGCTCGCCGGGCTCCTCGTCTTCACCGCCGCGTCGCTGGCCACCGGGCTCGCGGGATCGGCGGCCATGCTCGTGGGCGGCCGCATCGCGCAGGGCGTCGGCGCCGCCCTGCTGTCACCCGCCGCGTTGTCGCTGGTGGTGGCGCTGTTCGACGGGGAGGAGCGCAACCGGGCCCTGGGCGTGTGGTCGGCGCTCGGCGGGGGCGGCGCCGCCCTCGGAGTCCTGCTGGGCGGCCTGCTCACTGCGGGACCCGGCTGGTCGTGGGTCTTCTACGTCAACGTGCCCATCGGGCTGGTGATCGCCGTCGTGCTCGCCGTCCTGCTGCCCAAGGTACGGCCGTGGGCCTCCGACCGGCCCCGGCTCGACGTCCTCGGCGCGGTCCTGGTGACCGCGTCCTCCGCGTCGCTGATCTACGCGCTCATCGCCGCGGGGGAGCGAGGATGGCTCACCCCGCTCACGGGCTGGCTCGTCCTGGCCGCCGTGGCCGGATACGCGCTGTTCGTGCTGTGGCAGCGCCGGGCGCGCTCGCCGCTGATGGACGTGCGGATGCTGGTGCGGCGGCCGGTGGCGACCGGCGCCTTCCTCATCCTCATGGCGACGGCCCTGATGATCGCGGTGTTCTTCCTGGGCACCTTCTACTTCCAGCAGGCGCTCGGCTACGGCGCCCTGCGGACCGGGCTGCTGTTCCTGCCGGTGGCGGTGGCCACGATGATCGGGGCCAACCTCACCGGACGCCTGATCGGCCGGTGGGGCGGGCGGGCCCTGGCCGTCGCCGGTCTGGCGGTCGCGGCCGCAGGCATGGCCGTCCCCGCTCTGTCGATGCATCCCGTCAGCGTCGTGGCCGGCGTCTCCGTCGCCGCGGCCGGAACGGGGGCGATGTTCGTCGTCGCCTCGGCGACCGCGCTTGGCCAGGTGGCGCCCCAGGAGGCCGGGATCGCCTCCGGCATCGTCAGCACTTTCCACGAGTTCGGCGCCTCGCTCGGCGCCGCCGTCGTGTCGAGCGTCGCCGCCGCGAGCCTGGTAGGAGATACCCTGAGCGGCTTCGCCGGGGGATTCGCCGTGGCGGCCGTCGCCGCGGCTATCGGCATCGTCGTCGCCGCCCTGGTGACGCCCGGACGAGTTCGGCCCTTGGAGGGACAGTCGTGATCGAGATCCGCCGCGCCACACCGGAAGACGCCGCCACCGTGCACGCCCTCATGCGCGCCCTGGCCGAGACCCAGGACCAGGCCTGGGCCATCGGCGTGACCGTCGAGATCCTGGAGGGGCTGCTGGCCCGCCCCGACGTCACCTACCTCCTCGCCGAGCGCGAGGGCCGGGCCGTCGGCTACGTCTCCTGGCTGCAGCGGGTCAGCTTCTGGTCCGGCGAGGACTACTGCGCGCTGGACGACCTGTTCGTGTCCGGCGCCGAGCGCGGACAGGGCGTGGGGGAACGGCTCATGCTCGCCGCCGCCGACGCGGCCGAGGGCAGGCTGATCCGCTGGGAGGTGGCCGAGGCCAACGTCGCCGCGCAGCGCTTCTACCTGCGCATCGGGGCCGAGCTGGTCACCAAGAAGATCGGGCGGTGGAAGCCGGGAATCATCGCCGCCGACTAATGGTTAAAGGCGAGCGTGACCATTAGAATCGTATTGACGTGAGCAGGTTCGCCCAGCTGGCCTTCACCGAGGGTGTCCAGGCGCACCAGAAGGCCCACGGCAGCCATCGCGCCTACCGCCGGGCTCTCGAAGGGCCCGCGGAAGGCGATCGCCTGGGGCCGGGCGAGCGCGCCTTCATCGCCGAGCGCGACAGCTTCTACATCGCCACGGTGAGCGAGAGCGGCTGGCCGTACATCCAGCACCGCGGCGGGCCGCCCGGGTTCCTGAGAGTGCTGGACGACAGGACGCTCGGCTTCGCCGACTTCCGCGGCAACCGGCAGTACATCACCCGCGGCAACCTCGACCACGACGACCGCGTCTCGCTGTTCCTCATGGACTACGCGAACCAGGTCAGGCTCAAGGTGCTCGGCAGGGCCCGAGTGATCGAGGGTGACCTGTCCCTGGCCGAGGCGGGCTATCCCGCCAGGGTGGAGCGCGCCGTCTCCATCCGGGTCGAGGGGTTCGACTGGAACTGCCCGCAGCACATCCCCCAGCTGTTCTCCCGTGACGCCGTCGGGCACGCGCTCGGGCACCTGCGCGATCGGGTGGCCGAGCTCGAACGCGAGAACGCCCGGCTGCGCGCAGGAGAATGAGCGTTGACTTTGTCGCAAGTTATGTCGCACCATGTTGCTACAAAGCTTGCGACAAAGGAGGCGTGCTGTGATGAGTACCCCCGACCCCGGCCCCGACTCCGACCTTGGTCCTGGCCCCGGCCCCGGCCCTGGTCCTGGCCCCGGCCCGCTCGCGAGTGAGGCCGACCTGCGCTCGGCGGGCGACTGGCTGACCCGGCACCACCTGACCGGCACCACCGTGACCCCGGTGCTGGCCAGCAGGCTGGCCGTCCGCAGGCGCGCCCGCCTGTTCGCCCACATCATGCTCGCCGTCCTGATCCTCGGCAGCTCCCTCGTCGCCGCACTCAGCGGCTTCCGGCCGCAACGCCCCGTGCCGCTGCTCGCGCTCACCGCGCTGGTGGCCGGACTGCTGGTCGGGCAGACACTGCTCGACTGGTGGGTGCGGCGCGTCGACCAGCGGGCCGGCGCCACGCTGTCACGCCGGGCCGCCCACTCGATCCAGCCCGGCTGGCAGGACGTGCTCGGCCGGCCCTACGCCGTCTTCGCCCTCGCCACCTTCGCCGGCGCGATGATGCTGACCGGCAGCGCCCTGGCCGTCCCCGACTCCACCGTGCGGCAACTGGCCGTCGTCCTGCTGATCGGCCTGCTCGGCGGGACGGCCGTCATCGTCATGCAGCTACGCCACCTGCTCAGACGCCCGGTCGTGGCGGAGGACGAGGAGTCGCTGACCGCCGACGTCATCATGCGCATCGAGGACGCCCGCGAGCTGACCATGCCCAGCGTCCAGTGGTCGCTGCCCATGGTGCTGCTGTTCGGCACCGCGCCCGGCTGGTGGAGCGCCGCCGCGGTCGCCTACGTGCTCCTGGGGCTGGCCGCGTTCGTCGCCATCCACTCCAGGATGCCGTCGAGCGCCACGGCCGCCCGGCAGGCGATGGGCACCCGATGATCGTCATCGACGCGGCCTCACCGGTGCCGCCCTTCGAGCAACTGCGCGCCCAGCTCGCCCGGCAGATCCAGGACCGCACGCTGGCGGTGGGCGCCCGGCTGCCCACCATCCGCCACCTCGCCGCCGACCTCGGCCTGGCCGTCAACACGGTCGGCCGGGCCTACCGGGAACTGGAGGAGGCGGGGCTGATCGAGACGCGGGGGCGGGCGGGGTCGTTCGTGTCGTCCTCAGGCGAGGAGGGACGCGAACGAGCCCGCCGGGCCGCCGCCGACTACGCGGCCGTGATCGCCAGCGTGGGCATCGACGCGGGCGAGGCGCTCCGCATCGTCCAGGCCGCCCTGACCACGGACACCCCGGCCCCGGCAGCGCCCTGACCCCGCCTGAAGGCCCGCCTCGACGATCTTCAGGAAGCCTTCAAGAGTCCTGAAGCGCCCCCTGTCACGGTGACGGAAAACCCGCACGCGGCAGGAGACGAGGCACATGACACGACAACGACAACGGGGACGCGGCCGCCTCTTATCGGTACTGGGCGCGACGCTGGTGACCCTCGGCGGCGTGGCCGTACCGACCGGCGCCACCGCGCCCGACCCTCCCCGATGGGCCGAGGAACTGGCCGAACCGCAAGGGACTCCCGGTGCGGTCCCGTGGCGGGACTCCACCTCGGTCCCGCTCTCGAAGAGCGCACCCTCCGCCCCGCAGCCCGCCGCCTTCCCACCGGCCCGCGGCTGGGACGTGGTGCTGGGCGCGAAGGGCGAGGCGACTCAGGACGTGCCGGTCGCCGTCAAGGGCGGCGCGCGGAGCACGGACGGCGGGCTGATGCGCGTCGAGGTGCTCGACCGTACGGCGGCGCGGAACGCGGGGGTCTCCGGCTTCCTCTTCCGGATCTCCGAGGTCGACGCCGGTACGGCGGAGCAGCGCAAGGTGCTGACGCGCGCGGCGGGCCGGGAGGGGGTGCCCGCCGAGCTGTCGGTGGACTACGCCTCCTTCGCCGGTGCCTACGGCGCGGACTACGGCGCCCGGCTGCAGGTGGTCGCGCTGCCCGACTGCGCGCTGATCCGGCCGGTGCCGGCCGGATGCGACCCGGCCGGGGTGCGGCTGCCCTCCACGAACGATCTGGCGGGCAGGAAGCTGACCGTCACGGTGCCTGATCTGGCCGCTCTCGCCGCCGACGCGCGGGTGGACGCGGCGAGCCTCGGGCTGGAGGACAGGAGCGGCCCAGCCGCCGGTGACAGCGGCCCTGCTACCAGTGGCAGCGGCCCTGCCGCCGGTGACCGCGGCTCGGCGGTCTTCGCGGTGATGGCCGCCCCCGGCGGCGACCCTGGCACCTTCGCGGCCAGCAGCATGGGAGCGACGGGCTCCTGGAACGCCTCGCCAGGAGCGGGCAGCTTCACCTACTCCTACCCGTTCACGCTGCCCGCCCCCGGCGCGGGCACGGCCCCGGCGCTGGGCCTGGGCTACTCGTCGGCGTCCGTGGACGGCCTGACCGTGGCGACCAACCCGCAGGCCGGTCCCGTGGGGCTCGGGTGGGGCGACATCCCCGGCGGATTCGTCGAGCGCGGCTTCGAGCCCTGCTTCGCCTCGCAGAACCTCCGCCTGCGCACCGGCGACCTGTGCTGGAAGGGCGCCAACGCCACGCTCTCGCTCAACGGCGTGTCCGGCCGCCTGCTGCCGGTCAGCGGCTCGGACGGCGAGTACCGGCTGGAGAGCGATCCCGGCTGGAAGATCGAGCGGCTCTGGGACGCCACCGCCGCTCCCGGCACCGCCGTCCACCGCGGGGAGCACTGGAAGGTCACGGCGACGGACGGGACGGTCTACTTCTTCGGCTTCGGCCACATGCCTGGCCGATACACCGCGTCGGTGCTGGGTGTGACGGTGGTCGCCGACGATCCGGGCGAACCCTGCCGGGCGGCCGGGGACACCATCGGATCGTGCCGCCAGGGCTGGCGCTGGTATCTGGACCGCGTGATCGACCCCGACGGCAACGTGCAGTCGTACCTGTACCAGCCGGAGACGAACCACTACAAGCCGCTCAACGGCTACGGCAATCCGGCCAACTCCAAGTACGACCGAGGCGCCTGGCTCAAGGAGATCATCTACGGCGGACGCGGATGGGACGCGAACTCCTACTCGGCACGCGTGACCTTCGGGACGCAGTACCGCTGCGTCTACCTGCATCCCAACTGCCCGGAGCCGACCAAGGACCACGGCGGCTTCCTGGACGTGCCCACCGATCTCATCTGCGCCGCCTCCGACACGTGCACCACGTACTCGCCCGCGTTCTTCAGCGGAGTCCGCTACGCCCACGCCCTGGCGGAGGTGAAGGTGGGGACGGCGTGGAAGCCGGTCGTGCAGTACAACCTCATCCACCGCTTCCCCGACGGCACGGCGGGGGAGGCCAGGAAGCTGGAGCTGGCCGCGATCCAGCACGCGGGCGTCGCGTTCGGCGGGCTGATGGCCTACCCCGACACCACCTTCGGTTACCACACGCTGGACAACAGGGCCGACAACGCCGCCCACATCCCCACCGCGATGCGCCACAACCGCCTCGACGTGATCACGACGCCGTTCGGCGGCAGGACCACTGTCTCCTACGGGTTCAACCGCAAGTGCCCCAACCCGCAACCTCCGGCGCCGAGCCCGGGGCCGCACTGGGACAACCACACGATGGACTGCTTCCCGCAGGAGGTGTACGACGGCGGGACGGAGCGCACGGGCACCTATCACAAGTGGCTGGTGACGAAGGTCGAGGAGGATCCGGGCGACGGCGGGCCGAAGGCGACCACCTCCTACGCCTACGAGGGCGACCCCGCCTGGGCCTTCGACCACGGCTCCTTCGCGCGCAACCGGCAGTTGTGGGGCTGGTCGCAGTGGCGCGGCTACGGAAGCGTCCTGGTCACCCGCGGCGGGTCGAAGAGCCGCATCACCTCGTTCAGGGGCTGGGACGGCGACGCCCTGGCCGTCGACGACGGCAGCGGGAACATCGGGCCCAAGCACGGCGAGCGGAGGGTCGGCGTACGCGCCTCCGACGGCCGTCTCTTCACCGATCACCGCATCCTGGCCGGCCGGACGCTGGAGGAGTCCGGCCTCGGGGAGCAGGCGGGCCAGGTCCTGCAGTCGACGATCTACGGCTACGAGAGGCGCACGACCGTGGACGCGCCTCCCACCCACCTGTACGACGCGGAGTGGGCCGGGGTCACGGAGATCACCGAAAGGGTGGCGGCCGGACCGGGCGCCTTCCAGGAGCGGCGCAGCCGCATGTCCTACACCGGCGACGCCATGACGCCCCCGCAGCCCTCCAGGACGCTGGAGGAGGGCTGGCTGCACGTCACCGGCGACGAACGATGCTCGATCACGACCTACGCGGTCAACCGTGACCGGTGGATGTTCGCCTATCCGGCGTCGAACCGCATGCTCGCGGGAAACTGCGACTCCACCGAGGTGCTGTCCGCCTCCGAGACCCGCTACGACGGCTCGGCCACGACCGGAGAGCCGCCGACCCGGGGCAACCCGACCCGCCGGCGGACCATGATCGACGCCTCCACGTGGAGCGAGACGGCCACCGAGTTCGACGTCCTGGGCCGCCCCACGAAGGTCACCGCCCCCAGGGGAGCGGCCACGACCACTGCCTACACGGTCACCGCCGGAGCCCCGGCCGGCCAGATCCCGATCAGGACCACCGTGACCAACGCGCTGGGCCACACCACGATCACCGACCTGCACCCCGAGTTCGGGATCCCCAGCGCGACCCTCGACGCCAACAACAACAGGACGAGCTACACCTACGACGCCTTCGGCCGCACGACGGGCGTGCGCCTGCCCACCGAGCAGTGCACCACCTCACCGTGCGAGGACGCCTCACGCTCCTGGCAGTTCTCCTACGACGTCGCCACCCGGTCCGTGCGCTCCCGCCAGCGGGTGGGCGGCAGCCTCGACTCCGGCAAGGACGCCGTCCACCAGGACTCCTGGGCGGTCCACGACGGATTCTGGCGGCCGCGTCAGACCCAGGCACTCTCACCGGCCTCCGGCAAGGTACTGGTCGCCGAGACCACCTACGACAACCGCGGCAACGTCCGCGACGAGACCGTGGAGCAGGCCGTGACCGGCAGTCCGGGCACGTATCTCGCCGGGATCGGCTGGAAGAACGCCACCCGCCACCTGTACGACACCCTCGGCCGCGAGACCGAGGTGCAGTGGCTGCGTTCCGGCACCCCCGCACACTCCACCCGCAGCTCCTACGGGGTCGACACGGTCGAGGTGACCGGCCCCGAGGGCAGCCGGGTGCGCCAGCGGGTCGACGGCCTCGGCCGCACCGTCGAGGTGGCCGAGCACGACGGGCAGGGCTGGGCCACCGCCGGATACGCCTTCGACCTGGCCGACCGGCTGCGGACCGTCACCGACCCCGAGGGCAACCGCATCCGCTACGAGTACAACCTCGCCGGATGGCGCACCTCTCAGACCGACCCCGACCGCGGGAGCGCCACCTTCGGCTACGACCTGGCCGGCAACCTGACCAGGGCGACCGACGGCTCGGGCGCGACCATCGAGACCGCCTACGACGCCCTGGGCCGGCGCATCGAGCGCAGGTCGGGCTCCAGGGTGCTGGCGTCGTGGACCTACGACGGCGCCACGCTGGGCAAGGGGCTGCCCCACACCAGCGTCAGCACCAGCGCCGAGGGCGCGTGGACGACCCAGGTGACCGGCTACGACAAGCGGTCGCGGGCCCTGGGCGGGCGGCTGACGGTGCCCTCCGGCCTGCCGGGCCTGACCGGCACGTACGAGACCTCCCAGACCTACGACCGGGCCGACCGCGTCACCTCGGTCACCCACCCCGCCGTGGGCGGGCTGGCCGGGGAGACCGTCACCACCGCCTACACCAGCCTTGGCCTGGCCACGAGCATGAAGGGATTGCAGACCTACGTGCGCCAGACCAACTACGACGATCGCGGCCGCCGCAGCGCGGCAGCGTTCGGCAGCAAGCAGGTCCTGCAGGGCTGGATGCTGAAGAGCTGGGCCTACGACCCCCTGGACCAGCGGCTGGCCTCCACCGAGGTGCTGGTCGAGAACGGCGGCGCCTACCGGCAGACCGCCCGCCACGAGCTGACCTACGACGCCGAGGGCACCGTCGTCGAGCGCGCCGGCACGCTCAACGGGGCCCAGCGCCGCGAGTGCTACGACCACGACCCACGGGGCAGGCTCGTCGAGGCCTACACCGTGGCCAGGACCGCGACGTGCGCCGACGGCACGCCCGGCACCGGGGACCAGCCCTACTCCCACAGCTACCGCTTCAGCCCGGCCGGCCGGATGACCGAGCGCGTCGAGCAGGGGACACGGACCGCCTACGCCTACCCGCCGTCCGGCGGAGCCCGGCCGCACGCTCCAACGTCGGCCGGCGGCACGTCCTACCAGTGGGACGACAGGGGCAACCTCGCCTCCCGTTCGACCGGCGGGCGGACCGAGACCTTCTCCTGGGACGTGCAAGGCCTGCTGACCTCGGTCAGCGGGGGAGGCGGCAGCACCAGCTTCGCCTACGGCGCCTCAGGGCAGCGCCTGCTGCGCCGTACGAGCACGGGCAGCACGCTCTACCTGCCCGGACACGAGGTGACGGCCTCCGCCGACGGCGGCACGGTCAGCGCCGTGCGCTCCTACACCTTCGACGGGGAACTCGTCGCCACCCGCGGCCCCGGCGGCGTCGACTTCGTCACCGGCGACCCGGCGGGATCCGTGGAAGCGGCCATCCCCGACGGCGGCGCGCCCACCGCCACCAGGGCCTACGACCCTTACGGCGGCGTTCGCGCCCAGACCGGCGACCTCGCCACGGACCAGGGCTTCCTCGGCCAGATCGAAGACGCCACCACCAGCCTGTCGTACCTCAACGCCCGCTACTACGACACGGCGAGCGCGATCTTCATCTCCACCGACCCGCTCTACTCCACCACCACGCCGGCGAGCCTCAACCCGTACGGCTACAGCACGGGCGACCCCGTCAGCTTCTCCGACGCCAGCGGGCTCACCCCGAGCTACAGCTACGGCCTGGAGCAGCAGAACGCCGCCCTGCGCCACCAGAACCAGCAGCTCACCGGGTACGTGACCCAGCTGCTCGGCCACATCGACGGCCTGCAGAGGATCATCCGCGACCAGGACAGGGCGATCAACAACCTGCTCACCCACATCTCCGCGCTGCACAGCTTCATCCGGCAGCAGGAGACGATCATCCGCCACCTGTCGGCCCGCGTGGCCCAGCTCCAGGCGCAGGTCGCCTACTGGAAGGGGCGGGCGCAGTACTGGTACGGCAGGGCGGTGCACTGGAGAAGCCAGGCCTACTACTGGCAGGGCAGGTACAACTACCTGCGCTTCCAGGTCGTCGAGCCGACGTTCCGCCGCATCTACGGGTCGGGCGCCGACGCCCAGCTCGCGGCGGTCGACGCCATGACGTGGACGGCGGCCTCCCTGCCGTGCTTCTGCACGCGCGACCGGCCCAACCCGCTGCGCAACCACTTCAACGAGGACCCGCCGCGCCGCGAGCCGCTGGGGCCACCGGTGCGGTGGATACCGGGCGGCTACATCATGGGCCCGCCTCCTGGGACGCTGGACAACCAGTTCAACGTCGACACCTTCCCGACGGGGCTGGGCACTCGTTACGAGCGGGTCCCGCCCAACCTGTGGAGGTTCGAGCCCAACCGGACGCTGATCGACGCCGAGACCGCGTGTGACCTGGTCGACATCTCGGGCGTCGCCGACGGTGCGAAGCAGATCGCGACCAGAGGAAAGGGGAACCCGTGGGTGACCGGCAGCATGATCGCCGCCACCGTGGCCTGCAAGTTCGCCGGGCACTGAGCCCTTCAGCGTTCCTTCAGCGCCGCTGCCTACGGTGACGCCAGACCCGAAGGAGAGCAGATGAGCACCGATGCAGCCAAGCGCTTGATGATCGCGGCCCTCGTGACGCCCGCCATCCTGATCACGGCCTGCTCGAGCCTCGGCTCGCAGCCGACCGCCGCGGAGCCCGGGATGACCTTCACCGTCAGCCCGTCCAACGCCGTGACCCGGCCGGGCGTGGTCTGGTGTCCCAACCCCAACCACTGGGGCGACTGCCTCTGATTCACGGGCAGGCCAGGGCCAGCGCGGCATCCGCAGTGAGGCGGGTGCCGCGCTGGAAGGCCGCGCCGTACAGCTCGCGTCCGAGCGCCCGGCGGCAGCGCTCCTCGACGGGGTCGCGCACCAGCCCGCTCCACACCGTGCCCTTGGCGCCGAAGTCAGCTCGTACGGCACCGGCCGCGCCCAGCAGCCGGGCAGCCACCTCGAACCGCTCCAGCTCGCCGTGGATGGCCGCGGCGATGTCGAGATCGTG
This sequence comes from Nonomuraea sp. NPDC050663, assembly GCF_044456985.1. Lineage (NCBI taxonomy): Bacteria > Bacillati > Actinomycetota > Actinomycetes > Streptosporangiales > Streptosporangiaceae > Nonomuraea > Nonomuraea sp. NPDC050663. Next base: position 14,831 of record NZ_JBITGL010000016.1, on the reverse strand, counting down.
GGCGATGGCCCAGTGCTGGCCGATCTGGGCGTGGATCGCGAAACCCTCCTTCAGCAGGGGGCCGGCCTCCACCGGGCGGGCCTGGCGGTGCCGTACCCAGGCCAGCAGGGTCGTGGCTCTGGCCAGGTACTCCCTGCTGTCGGCCCGCCGGAGGACCGCGGTGGCGTCCTCCAGTAGACCGGCGGCCTGGTCCAGGCCTCCTGACACGGTCAGCACCTCGGCGGCGACCAGCCGCGCCTCGGCCGCCCCGCCCTCGTCGCCCGCCCGCAGGAAGGCGGCGGCCGCGGCGTGGGCCGTCTCCTGGGCCTGCTCCACCTCGCCGCCGGCCATCCGGTTGTAGGCCACGCTGAGCAGGCAGCGCCCCACCGCGTAGGGGTGGCCCAGCTCCTCGGCGAGCGCGAGAGCCCTGTCGGCGGTGTCGACGGCGGTGGCGATGTCGCCCTGCTCGTGGGCGATGTCGGAGATCTGCTGGAGGGCGCGCACCCGGCCGAGGGGCTCCTGGGCGCCGGCCAGCGCCTGCCTGGCCAGGCTCATCGCCTCCTCGTGGGAGGTGTACGACGCGATCACGGCCGCCGACAGCAGCGTGGGCAGCCGGGCGGGCTCGGGTTCGCCGGCGGTGGCGGCCAGGACCCGGCGGTACCAGTGCAGCCCTTCGCGTGGCGTGTTCATCCACCACCACCACAACTCCGCGGCCAGGGCCAGCGCGGATCCGGCGGAGGCCGCCGCCGCCCATTCCAGCGCCGCGTACAGGTTCTCGCGCTCGATGTCGAGCCGCCGCCGCCAGTGCTGGCGTTGCTCGCCCCGGCGCTCGCCCGCCGCCCTGCGGGCCAGGTCCAGGAAGTAGGTGGCGTGCCTGGCCCGGACCTGCGCGACCTCTCCGGCGGCGGCGAGGAGCTGCTCGGCGTACTGCCGCACGGGCTCCAGGAGGCGGAAACGGGTCTGCTCGCCGGTCAGGTCGACGGCGATGAGCGAACGGTCGGCCAGATTGTGGATCATGTCGAGCGGCGCCTCGGTCTCCTCGGCCATCCACGATTCGGCTGCCTCGAGCGTGAACCCGCCCGCGAAGACCGAGAGGGCGCGGAAGAAGCGCAGCTCGTCGGGGGTGAGCAGTTCGCAGCTCAGGTCGAGGGCCGCGCGCAGTGAGCGGTGGCGCTGCGCGGCGGTTCCCGGCCGGGCCGCCAGCAGGCTCAGCTGGTCGCTGAGGCGGGTGGCCAGCTCGCGGACGGTGAGCACGCTGAGCCGTGAAGCGGCAAGCTCGACGGCGAGCGGCAGCCCGTCCACGCCGCGGCACACTCTCACGATGGCCTCGGCGTTGCTCTCCGACAGCCGGAACTCGGGCTGGACCGCCCTGGCCCGCGCGAGGAGCAGCTCGACGGCCTCGGCGCGGGAGATCTCCTCCAGCCCGGTCGATCCGGCGTCGGGGCAGGGCAGCGGATCCAGGCGGTAGACGGCCTCGCCGTCGACGCCCAGCGGCTGGCGGCTGGTGGCGATGATCCGCAGCAGCGGGCGATCGTCGATGAGCTGTCTGGCCAGCTCGCCGCAGGCGGGGCCGAGGTGCTCGCAGGTGTCGAGGATCAGCAGGGCGCGCTTGCCGGCCAGCCACTCGCGGATCTGGGCGATAGGGGCGCGCCGGTGGGTCGCCGTCAGGCCGAGCGCGGTCACCATGGTCTGCGCCAGCAGGTCGGGGGAGGTGAGCGCGTCGAGTTCGACCAGCCGGCGGCCGTCCGGGTAGCGGCCTTCCGACTCCAGGGCCAGCTGGGCGGCCAGCCGGGTCTTGCCGACTCCCGGCGCGCCGACCAGGGTGACCAGCGGGGTGTGCTCCAGGAGCTCGGCGACGGCGCCCAGGTCGGCCCGGCGGCCGACGAAGCGGCTGCGCAGGCCCGCGGCCGGCGCGGAGGACTGGACGGCGTACGGCGCGGCGGACGGCCAGGCGGGACCCGGGACTGCGGTGCCCGTGGCGGCGGGGCCCAGGACGGCAGGGCCCAGGACAGCGGAGCTCGACGGGGCAGGGTGGTCGTCGGCGAGCACCAAGGCGTGCAGCTCGCGCAGCTGGGGACCGGGTTCGAGGCCCATCTCCCCGATCAGCCTGCGGCGCGTGTCGCGGTAGACCTCCAGCGCCTCGGAGCGGCGCAGGAGCCGGTGCAGGCCGGTCATCAGCTGGGCGGCGAAGCGTTCGTCGAAAGGGTGGTCGCGCACGAGCTCCCGTAACTCGGCCACGATCGCACCGTGGCGGCCCAGCGCGAGGTCGGCGTCGATGCGCTCGGACAGGACGGCCAGCCTGGCCTCCTCCATGCGCGTGCCCGCCCCCTGCCTGATCGGGGAGTCGGGCAGGTTGGCCAGGGCGGTTCCCCGCCACAGCTCCAGTGCCTGGCGGAACAGGCCCGCCGCCACGTCGTGACGCGCGTCGCGGCCCGCGTGGCGGCCCTGGGCCGACAACGTCTCGAACCGCTTCCAGTCGATGCCGTCGGGGTCGATGTCCAGGCGGTAGCCGGGCGACTGGCGGGTCAGGCGCACCTCGGCGGCCACGCCGGCGAGGTGGCGGCGCAGGGCGGAGACGTAGACCTGCACAGTGTTGCGCGCGGTGGGCGGGGCCGACTCGCCCCACAGATCCGCGATGAGCTGGTCGACGGTGACGACGTGGTTGGCGCGCACCGCCAGCGCCGCCAGCACGGCCCGGGCCCTGGGGCTGCCGAGGTCGATGTCACGGTCATGCGCGCGCAGCTGGACGGGCCCCAGTAGTCGCAGCTCGACGTGATGCACCATCCGCCCTTCGGGATCTCCTCCGCCCAGGATGGTACAGATCACCAGAGGCGTCGAGGGCCCCTGCGAGCCCGCGCAGGCGGCCGTGTGAAACAGGCGCTCTGTGCACTTTTCCGTGGTCGCCCGGCCCCAGCGGTCCGAGACTGTGCGCGTCGAGCGAGGAGTGCTCATGGCGATCATCGACGTCAACGGCGCGAGCCTGCACTACGAGATCCAGGGTTTCGGCCCCCCGCTGCTGCTCGTCATGGGCGCCTCGGGCGACGGCGGTCACTTCGCGCCGATGGCGCGCCTGCTGGCCGAGGAGTTCACCGTCGTCTCCTACGACCGCCGCGGCAACGGCCGCAGCCCGCGGCCGAAGGGCTGGACGACCACCACGCCGCAGGAGCAGGCCGCCGACGCCGCCGCGCTGGTGCGCGCGCTCGGGCTGGGGCCGGTGGCGGTGTTCGGCACCAGCAGCGGCGCCACGTTCGCGTTGTGCCTGCTGGTGGACCATCCCGGGGTGGTGCGCGGCTGCATCCTGCACGAGCCGGTGATCGCGCCCCTCTACGACGACCCGTCGGCGGCCGGGGCCGCCGCCGCGCTGGCGGCCCGCACCCTGGAGGAGGGCGGCGGCGCCGCACTGCTGATGGAGCGGTTCTGGCGCATGGTGGCCGGAGACGAGGGCTGGGAGGCCCTCGATCCCGGGCTGCGCGCACGCATGCGGGACACCGCGGCCACCTTCGCCGAGGTCGAGCTGGGCACGTTCGAGGACTACCTGCCCGACGACAGCGCGCTGGCCAGGATCGCCGTGCCGGTCCGGCTCCTCGTCAGCCAGGACGGCAGGGCGCCCCAGCAGCAGGCCGCCCGCCGCCTGGCCCGCCGCCTGGGCACCACGGTGAAGCAGGTGCCGGGCAGCCACGCCCCGTACGCCGACCATCCGCGGCAGACCGCCGCCGCCGTCGCGGCCCTGGCGCGCCAGTTTCCCGGAGCTCCGGTATGAGATCACTCAGGACCCTGACACCCGCCTTCCTTCTCGCCTTCGCCTTCGTGCACCCCGCCGCCCACGCGAGCGCGGCCGTGCCCGGCATCGAGGTCGTGACCGCGACCGGCCCCGCCGACTCCAGCGCGTCCAAGACCGTGCAGGCACTGTGCCCGCCGGGCAAGCGCGTGGTCGGCGCGGGTGGTGCGGCAGGCGCCTTCTTCACCGGCGTCATCCTCACCGAGGTCACCATCGACCCCGCGCTGACCTCCGTCACCGTCACCGGCCACGAGGACTCCTCCGGCACCTCCCAGCAGTGGCCGGTCGTGGCGTACGCGGTGTGCGCCGAGCCGCTTCCCGGCCTGCAGCTGGTCACCGTGACCGGGCTGTACGACTCCACCAAGCGCAAGACCGTGAGCGCGTTCTGCCCGCCGGGCACGCAGGTGCTCGGCGTCGGCGGGCGCGTGGACGGCGCGGCGGGCGAGGTCGTGCTGGCCTCCGCCTGGGTCAGGGCCGCGATGCCCGGCACCAGCGCGGCCTCCGCCCACGTCACGGGCGCCGAGAACGGCGACGGCACCGACCGGGCCTACGGCGTGCGCGTCCACGCCGTCTGCGCGGACCCGCTCCCCGGTTACCAGGTGCTGAGCCACACGACGCAGCCGGGCTCACCGCCGCTCCAGCCATTCCAGACCCCCGCGTGCCCGGCCGGCCAGCGGGTGCTCGGCGTCGGCGGGCGGACGACGGCGACCCTGCCGTACGCCCAGGTGGTCCTGAACGTACTGGTGCCGTCGGCCCGTTCCGTCTCGGTGTTCGCCATGGAGGACAGCGACGGCACGCAGGAGTCGTGGAGCACGCAGGCCCAGGCGGTCTGCGCGGACGAATGACCCGTTACGGCCGGTAGGAGGCCGCGACCTCGTGGGCGAGCGCCCGCAGCTCCGGGTCGAGCGTGTCGAGGCGCTCGTCGAGGTCGTCGGCGAAGCTCAACCGCTCGATCGAGCGGTCGTACGGCAGGGCGGTCGGCATCCACGCTGAGTGGATCATGAAGGGGATCACGGTTCCCGGCGGGGGAGCCAGGACCGCGATCGGGCCGCGCGACACGTCGGCCGCGTCGAACAGCTCGACGCGGAAGCGCGCGTCGTTGTGCACGATGACGGCAAGGTAGCCGTCGTGCCCGCCGGGTTCGGCCCCGCCGTACCTGGTCCTGCCCTGACCGCGCGGGACGAAGGTCGGTGAGGTGGGGTAGTCGTCCAGGGACCAGGTCCACTCGGCGAGCGGCTTGAGCGTGTCGCGCTCCAGGGTGACCAGCGTCGAGGGTGTCTCCTCGGCGGGGAAGAGCGAGGGGTCGACGCGGTCGCCGTAGTTGCGCAGCAGCCGCCCGCTGATCGCCTCGGGGTGGAATCCCTGGAAGACCAGGTGGTGCCGGGTCGGGGCGAGCTGTCCCTCGAACGACCAGTCGATCGCCGACAGTTCGGCCTGCCAGTAGCGCCGTGGATCGTGCAGCCGTGCCAGGTCGGTGATCCGCCCGGAGTCCGGGTCGATCTCCAGCAGCGTCACGACGGCGGGGCTCGCGCCGTGGCAGTACATGCCGCGCAGCGCCGGGTCGACGGGCCGGCCGAAGACGTCGACGTCGTCCTCGCGCAGGTAGAGCCCGATGTCGACGCCGGGCGTGTGCTCCATGACCACCCGGATGCCGCCGGAGTCGTCGTAGGCGGCGTAGAAGTGGTTGACCTCGGGCGCCAGGCGCAGGACCCGGCCGGGTACGGCGGAGCCGCCCGGCGCCGCTTCCAGGTGGTCCTTGCGCACCAGGACGAGCGGCCCGTCCGGGTTGTTGGCGACGCGGCGGTCGCCCGAGCCGAGCACCTCGTCGAGGTCGACCTTGTAGGCGGTGTCGGCCAGGACCAGCCAGTCGCGGGTCTGCGTGATCGTGTGCGTGGCCTGCGGGAAGGTGACCCCGGCCACGGGCCACCTGCTGACGTGTCTGCCGTCGCCGTCGTAGCGCACCACGGAGATCGCGCCGGTGACCGGGTCGCGGGTGACCGACCACAGGCAGTGGCGTTCCGGGTCGATGACCGGGTGCGCGGTGGTCAGGATCGAGGGCAGCGCCGGGGCGTCCAGCACCGGCGCCCAGTCGTCGCGGTGCCCCACCTCGGCCACGAAGGCGAGGGTGGCCGGGTCCACCTCGACCGGGCGGCCGGCGTCCCACGTGGCGAAGAGCCGGTCACCCCAGGGAAGCGGAGCGGTGTTGGCCGCGTTGACTCCTCCGAAGGGCGAATGGGTCCCCACCGGTCCGGCGCGGAACAGGTCGGGCCGCCCGCGGCGCAGCCGGACGGACGGCGAGTCGATCACCCGGGGCGTCCAGGAGAATCCCCCGCCGGGACCGGGCCCGAGCGACAGCCGCACCATGACGCCGTCGCCGAAGAAGGCGTGCAGCGGGTGGGTGCGCTGGTCCGAGGTGCTGATGAGCAGGTGACCGCGGATGTCGTGCGGCCACGTTCCGCCGACGACGGTGAGCTCGAGGTCGGGCAGGTCGCCCTTGGTGAGGATCGAGCGGGGGATGGGCACGTCGGTCTCCCTGCGCGGGCGGCTGTGGAAACGACGTTACTGCGTGAGGAACAGCACGGGAAGGCTGCGGAATTGACTCTTGCACGGGGCAATGATTTTGCTACGGTGGGTCGGGGTGCCGGGAAGTCTGGTCGGCAACGTGCCGCGACGACGGAGAGAGGCTGATCCATGGCGACCTCGCGCAGGCGCGCCGGGACACGGTCGCAGCTCGTGCTGCGTGGCCTGCCGTTCGCGGCCATGGCTCTGGTCGCCGTGGCCGACCTCGTCGCCGGGCCCTCGCTCGCGTTCCTCTCGCTGCTCACCCTGGGCCCCACCTTCGCGTCGGTCTCCGGCAGCGTGCGCCGCACCGCGGCGGTCGGCGTGCTCGCCCTGGTCATCTGCATCCCGCTGTCCGCCTACAGCGGCACCCTGCTGACGTGGCAGAACAACCTCACGCTCGCCACCCTCATCAGCGTCACCGGGGCCAGCATGCTCGCCGCCCACCTGCGCCTGCGGCGCGAACGGGAGCTGGCCAACGTCCGGCTGGTGGCCGAGGCCGCGCAACGGGTGCTGCTGAGGCCGGTGCCGCGCCGGGCCGGTGACGTGCACCTGGCGCTGTCGTACACCTCGGCCGCCGCCGAGGCGCACATCGGCGGCGATCTCTACGAGGTGGTCACCACGCCGATGGGCGTGCGCCTGATCGTCGGCGACGTGCAGGGCAAGGGCCTGGGCGCGGTCGAGACCGCGGCCTGGGTGCTCGGCGCCTTCCGCGAAGCGGCCTACGACCAGCCCGACCTCGTCTGCGTGGCGCAGCGCGTGGAGGCCACCCTCACCCGCCATCTGGGCGCGGAATCGTTCGTGACGGCCATCCTGGCCGAGATCGGCGACGGCGAGCTCACCCTGCTCAACTGCGGGCACCCCGCCCCGCTCATGCTCAGGCGCGACGGCCACATCGAGCTGATCACCCCGCCGGAGGAGAGCCTGCCGCTCGGCCTCTCGGCGATGACCTCGGCCACCCCCAAGACCTACAGCTGCACCTTCGGCGAGCAGGACCAGATCCTCTTCTACACCGACGGAGTGATCGAGACCCGCGACCCGGACGGGGCGTTCTACCCGCTCATCGACCGGGCCGAGCTGCTCAACGAGGGCGATCCCCAGCAGGCGCTCGACGCCCTGCGCGAAGACCTGATCGATTTCGCCGGCGGCCCGCTGGCCGACGACGCGGCCATGCTGCTCCTGCGACGGCACGGCTACTGAGGAATCCCCATGGACGAATTCACCGTCGACCTCGATCGACACGGCGACATCGTCGTCATCCGCCTGAACGGCGAACTCGACCTGCGCACCGCCCCGACCCTGCGCGACTGCCTGGCCGTGGCGCTGTCGGAGCTCGACGCCCCGACCGTGGTCGTCGACGCCTCCCAGCTCACCTTCTGCGACTCCAGCGGCGTCTCGGTGCTGCTGAGCGGCTACGGACTGGCCAGGGCGGCCGGGGGACACCTGGCGCTCAGCTGCGTCGGCGGGCGGCTGACCAGGGTCCTGGAGGTCACCGGGCTGATCTCGCACTTCCAGATCTTCCCCACCACGCACGAGGCCCTGGCCGAGCTGAGGTGAACGACAACGGCCACACGCGAGGGCTCGACCCGGTGAGCTCGGCGGTGCTGACCGGCTCGCGGGTCCTGGTCGGCATCGCCGTACGCTCGTTGTCGGCCGTCGAGCACCGGGTGACGCTCCCGCAGCTGCGCATGCTCGTCGTCCTGTCGGCGCGCGGCGAGACCAAGCTGGTCACCATGGCCGAGCAGCTGGCCGTCAACTCCTCCACGGCCATGCGCATGGCCGACCGGCTCGCCGGGGCCGGGCTGATCGTCCGTACGGTGAACCCGGGCAACCGGCGCGAGACGCTGATGCGGCTCACCCCCGAAGGCCAGGACGTGGTCGACCGGGTCAACGCCCACCGCCGCGAGGAGATCCACACGATCGTCTCCCGGATGGCGCCCGAGCACCGGGAGGCGCTGATCGACGCGATGGCCGCCTTCAACGAGGCGGCAGGCGAACCGCCCGCCGACGGCACCGGCCCGGTCGGCTGGCCGTAACCTCCTGCACTAGTGCACAGCACGCCGTTTCTCCTTATGGAAAGGGCATCCGGTGCCCTCGTGCGTACGGTGTCCACATGAGATACCTGGAAGGCGCGTTCGCCCCCGTCACCGAAGAGATCACCGCGTTCGACCTGCCCGTCACGGGCCGCATACCCGCCGAGCTCAACGGCCGCTACCTGCGCAACGGGCCCAACGCGCTGGGCCTGGAGGACCCGGCCGTGCACATCTGGGGCATGGGCCAGGGCATGGTGCACGGCGTACGGCTGCGCGAGGGCCGGGCCGAGTGGTACCGCAACCGCTTCGTGCGCACCCCCGGCTTCGCGCCCATGGTGAACGTGATCGAGCACGCCCGCCGTACCTTCGCCCTGGCCGAAGGCGGCCTGCCCCCCGCCGAGCTGGACGACGAGCTGAACACCGTGGGCCCGTGCGCGCTGGGCGGCACCGCCGAGGGCTTCACGGCGGGCGCGCACTCCAAGCACGACCCCCGCACCGGGGAGCTGCACTCGCTGTCGTACATGGTCGGCCGCGACCTCGTGCAGCACATCGTCACCGACGCCGGGGGTCAGGTCGTGCGCACCACCTCCATCCCCATGACGCGCACGCCCTTCATGCACGACTTCGCGCTCACCGAGAACCATGTGGTGGTGTGGGACACGCCGCTCGGCTTCGACGGGTTCGAGTGCCGGTGGCTGCCGGAGCACCCGACCCGGGTGGGCGTCATGCCGCGGGCCGGTGGCCCGGTGCGCTGGCAGGAGATCGGGCCGGTGCACGTCAGCCACACGCTCAACGCCTACGACGACGGCGACACGGTCGTGGTCGACCTGATCACCGCCGAGGGTCCGTTCGACCCCGCCGACCCGGGCGCCATCAGGCCGGTGCTTGACCGCTGGACGATCGGCCCCGACCGGGTCCACCAGCGGCGCATCGACGACCGGCCCCAGGACTTCCCGAGGGTGAACGAGGCGCGCCTCACCCGGCCTCATCGCTACGGCTACTCGGCGGCGACCGCGCTCTACGGCATCCCGTTCGCCCCCGAGGGCCCGCCCCCGGACGACGCCTTCGTCAACGCGCTGGTCAAGCACGACCTGGAGCGCGGGACGGCCGAGGTGCACGCCTTCGGCCGCGACGAGGCGGCGGGCGAGGCCGTCTTCGCCGCCACCGGCGAGGGCGAGGACGAGGGCTTCCTGCTCACCTACGTGCACAACCCCTCGCGCGGAGCCGGCGACCTGGTGATCCTCTCGGCGCAGGACTTCACCGGCGAGCCCGTCGCCCGCGTCCACCTGCCCGGCAGGGTGCCGCTCGGCCTGCACGGCAACTGGCTGCCCGACAACTGAAGCGCGGCGGCACCGCCGGAGCTGGCAGCATGGGCCTCGTGAACGATCCGCAACCGCCGTACCTCCGGATCGTCGCCGACATCGAGCGGCGCATCGCCGAGGGCGAGCTGCGGCCGGGCGAGCCCGTCCCGACCACCAGGGCGATCATGCGCGAGTGGGGCGTGGCGATGGCGACGGCCAGCAAGGCCCTGGCCGCGCTCAAGCAGTCGGGCGCGATCGAGTCGACCTCCCGCGTCGGCGCGGTCGTCGCCTCCCGGCGGCTGCCCTCGCGCTCGGCCGGGGGCCTCGACCGCGACCGGGTCGTCCGCGTGGCCATGGCGATCGCCGACGCCGACGGCCTGGCGGGGCTGTCCATGCGCGCGGTGGCGACCGAGCTCGGCGTCGCCACCATGACCCTCTACCGCCACCTCGAGGCCAAGGCCGAGCTCACGCAGCTGATCGCCGACGCCGCCTTCGCCGAGATCGACTACCCGGAGCCGCCGCCGGGCTGGCGTTCCCACCTGCGGGTCGCGGCGCGCCTGCAGTGGACCGCCTACCAGCGCCACCCCTGGCTGCCGAGGCTGGTGTCCATCACCCGCCCGGCCGTCCTGCCAGGCCAGCTCGCCTACGGGGAGTGGACCCTGCGCGCGCTCGACGGCCTCGCGCTCGACCCGACCACCCGCATGCACGTCTACGCCGCCCTCGTGAACTACGTGCGCGGCACCGCGTTCACCATCGAGAGCGAGGCCGCCGCCGAACTCGACACGGGGATGACCAGCAAGCAGTGGGGCAGGGCCAGGCTCCCGGCCGACGGGCCGCTGATCGCCAGGATCGCGGGGGCCGAAGCGGAGCTCGACCTGGAATCGTTGTTCACCTTCGGGCTCGAACGCCTCCTCGACGGCCTCACCTTCGTGATCGCACCACGCGACAGGAACCGCTGACCTGGCGCTGAATCCGTACAAGCCACATCCGCCCCATTGCTAGCATCCGTGGATGACCAAGCGCCTCACCGCCGCGATGATCAGCCAGGCGGCCGAACGCCTGCGGCCCGTCGTCCGGCGCACCCCGCTGGAGCCCAACCAGCGGCTGTCCGACCTGCTCGGCACCGAGGTGCTGCTCAAGCGCGAAGACTCCCAGATCTGCCGCTCCTACAAGGTGCGGGGCGCGTTCAACCTGATCGCCTCGCTCACCGAGGCCGAGCAGCAGCGTGGCGTCGTCTGCGCCAGCGCGGGCAACCACGGCCAGGGCGTCGCCTTCGCCTGCGCGCGGCTGGGCATCGACGGGCGCGTCTACGTCCCGTCCACCACCCCGAGGCAGAAGCGCGAGCGCATCGCCGCGCTGGGCGGAGACCGCGTGCAGGTCGTCGTCGGCGGCGGCACCTACGACGAGGCCAGCACCGCCGCGCACGCCGACAGCGACCGCACCGGCGCCGTCTACGTGCACCCCTTCGACGACGTCCGGACCATGGCCGGCCAGGGCACGGTGGGCCTGGAGATCCTGGCCCAGTCGCAGGACCGCCCGCACACGGTCGTGCTGCCGGTCGGCGGCGGCGGCCTGATCGCGGGCGTCGCCCTCTGGCTGCGCGAACACTCGCCCGCCACCCGCATCATCGGCGCCGAGCCCGCCGGGGCGGCCAGCATGCGCGCCGCACTCGACCACGGCGGCCCCGTCGCCCTGCCCGAGATCGACAGCTTCGTCGACGGCGCCGCCGTCGGCCGGGTGGGGGAGTCCACCTTCCCGCTGGTCAAGGATCTGGTCGACGAGATCGTGGCGGTCGACGAGGGCGCGATCTGCACGGAGATGCTGGACCTGTACCAGAGCGACGGCATCATCGCCGAACCCGCCGGCGCGCTGGCCGGCGCCGCCGCCCGCGAGCTCATGCCGTACGGCTCGGCGGGCCCGGTGGTGTGCGTGGTGTCGGGAGGCAACAACGACGTCAGCCGCTACGGCGAGGTGCTGGAGCGCTCGCTGGTCCACATCGGGCTGCGCCACTACTTCCTGGTCACCTTCCCTCAGCGTCCCGGCGCCCTGCGCCACTTCCTCGACGAGGTGCTGGGCGAGGGCGAGGACATCATCGCCTTCGAATACGTCAAGAAGAACAACCGCGACACCGGCCCCGCCCTCGTCGGCATCGAGCTGGAGCGGGCAGGCGACCTGGAGAGCCTGCTGCACAGGATGAAGGCGAGCCCGCTCACGGTGGAGCGCATCCCGCCGGGCTCGCCGCTTTTCACGTTCCTCCTGTGACCTGGTGACATGCCGAGTTCAGGCCTGCGTCATTCACTTCCTTTAACTGTTCATGTTTTTGGATGTGTACGTTGGAGTCATGACCTCATCCCAGCCGGCGACCACCGCCGAGGAACTGCGTGGCGCCGGCCTGCGGGTGACGGCTGCTCGTGTCGCGCTGCTCGAGGCCGTCAGGAACGGTGACCACCTCGGCGTCGAGGCCCTCGCCTCAGGCGTGCGCGACCGGGTCGGCCATGTCTCCCTCCAAGCCGTGTACGAAGCCCTGCACGCCCTCACCGGCGCCGGGCTCGTCCGCCGAATTGAACCGCCGGGCAGTCCGGCCCTTTACGAAGGGCGCGTCGGCGACAACCACCACCACATCGTGTGCCGATCATGTGGTGTCGTCGCCGACGTCGACTGCGCGGTCGGTGAGGCGCCCTGCCTGACCGCGTCCGACGATCACGGTTTCGTGATCGACGAGGCAGAGGTCATCTACTGGGGCACATGCCTCACCTGTTCCACCGCCAGCTGATCCGGAAGGATTCCCATGACCGAGAACCACGACGCGAACGTCACTGGAACGGGCGGCTGCCCGGTAGCGCCCGACTCCGTGACCGCTCATGGTAGCGAGAGCGAGAACCCGGCGATCGACTCGCCGACCCCGCAGACCGGCGGGCGCCCGCGCACCAACCGCGACTGGTGGCCCAACCAGCTCGACCTCTCGGTGCTGCGCGCCCACTCCTCCAAGGGCAACCCCCTGGGCGAGGGCTTCAGCTACGCCAGGGAGCTCGAGAAGCTCGACGTCGAGGCGCTCAAGCAGGACATCATCCAGGTGCTCACCACCTCGCAGGACTGGTGGCCCGCCGACTTCGGCCACTACGGCGGCCTGATGATCCGGATGAGCTGGCACGCCGCGGGCACCTACCGCATCCACGACGGCCGCGGCGGAGCCGGCGACGGCGGCCAGCGGTTCGCGCCGCTCAACAGCTGGCCCGACAACGCCAACCTCGACAAGGCCCGCCGCCTGCTGTGGCCGGTCAAGCAGAAGTACGGCCAGCAGATCTCGTGGGCCGACCTGCTCGTGCTCGCCGGCAACGTCGCCCTGGAGTCGATGGGCTTCAAGACCTTCGGCTTCGGCTTCGGCCGCGAGGACGTCTGGGAGCCCGAGGAGATCTTCTGGGGTCCCGAGGACGCCTGGCTGGGCGACGAGCGCTACGTCACCGAGAGCACGATGTCGCCCAACGTCGGCGCGACCGAGATGGGCCTCATCTACGTCAACCCCGAGGGCCCGCGCGGCAACGCCGACCCGGCCGCGGCCGCCCACTTCATCCGCGAGACCTTCGCGCGGATGGCGATGAACGACGAGGAGACCGTCGCCCTCATCGCCGGCGGCCACACCTTCGGCAAGACCCACGGCGCCGGCATCGCCGACGACCACGTGGGCCGCGAGCCCGAAGGCGCGCCGCTGGAGGCGCAGGGCCTGGGCTGGCTGAGCAGCTTCGGCACCGGCAAGGGTGGCGACACGATCACCAGCGGCCTCGAGGTCACCTGGACCGACCGGCCCACCCAGTGGAGCAACCGCTTCTTCGAGATCCTCTTCGGCTACGAGTGGGAGCTCACCACGAGCCCCGGCGGGGCCAAGCAGTGGGTCGCCAAGGACGCCGAGGCCATCATCCCCGACCCCTTCGACCCGTCGAAGAAGCACCGCCCGACGATGCTGACGACCGACCTGTCGCTGCGCGTCGACCCGGAGTACCTCAAGATCTCCCGCCGCTTCCTGGAGAACCCCGACGAGTTCGCGCTGGCCTTCGCCAAGGCCTGGTACAAGCTGCTGCACCGCGACATGGGCCCGGTCAGCCGCTTCCGCGGCCCGTGGGTCGCCGAGCCGCAGCTGTGGCAGGACCCGGTGCCCGCGGTCGACCACGAGCTCGTGGGCGAGTCCGACATCGCCGCCCTGAAGGCGAAGGTCCTCGACTCCGGCCTCACCACCGCCCAGCTGGTCTCCACCGCCTGGGCGTCGGCCGCGACCTTCCGCTCCACCGACAAGCGCGGCGGAGCCAACGGCGCCCGGATCCGCCTGGAGCCGCAGCGCGGCTGGGAGGTCAACCAGCCCGGCCAGCTCGCGACCGTCCTGGGCGTGCTCGAGGGCATCCAGCGCGAGTTCAACGAGGCGGGCGGCGCGAAGATCTCGCTCGCCGACCTGATCGTCCTGGCCGGCTCCGCGGCCGTGGAGAAGGCGGCCCGCGAGGCCGGCGCCACGGTCACGGTGCCCTTCCGCCCCGGCCGCACCGACGCCACACAGGAGCAGACCGACGTCGACTCCTTCGCGGTCCTCGAGCCGCGGGCCGACGGCTTCCGCAACTACCTGCGGGCGGGCGAGAAGACCCAGCCGGAGGTGCTGCTCCTCGACCGCGCGTACATGCTCAACCTGACCCCGCCGGAGATGACCGTCCTCCTGGGCGGCCTGCGCTCCCTCGGGGCCAACGCCGGCGGCGCCGGGCACGGCGTCCTGACCGGGCAGCCGGGCGTGCTCACCAACGAGTTCTTCGTCAACCTGCTCTCCCCGGGCACCCGCTGGAAGGCGTCGGAGTCCGAGGAGCACGTGTACGAGATCCGCGACGTGGCCACCGACCAGGTGAAGTGGACCGCCACCGCGGTCGACCTCGTCTTCGGCTCCAACTCGCAGCTGCGCGCGCTCGCCGAGGTCTACGCCTCGCAGGACGCCCGCGACAAGTTCGTCGCCGACTTCGTCGCGGCCTGGACCAAGGTCATGGAGCTCGACCGCTTCGACCTGGCCTGATCCGCTCCTCCGTCCGGGGGGCCCCGGCGCGCCCCCCCCCCCCCGCGGGGGGGGCCGGGGGGGGCCCCCCCCCCGGGGGGCCCCCGGGCCCCCCCCCCCCCGGGGGGTACCGGCGCGGGGGGGCCGGGTCGCGCGGGCCA